>NZ_JACBYE010000055.1 GCF_013415325.1 Sanguibacter inulinus
GGTGGGGTCTGCGGCGCTGGGGCCGGTGCGGCAGGGGCGACGACACCCTGCACGACTCCCGTCACCACGTCGGTCACCGGTGCGGTGATACCTCCGACGGCTCCGGCGAGCGCGTCTCCGAGATCGCCGACCCCGGCCCCGAGGTCTACGACTCCCTGCACGAGGAGGCCCTGGGCGGGGCCCGCCGAGGGCGTCGTCTCGTCGGCCTGGGCTGAGGTGGAGAGGGCGACGGCAAGACCACCGGCGACGGTCAGGGCCCCGAGGCTCGTGAGACCGCGACCGAGCCAGCGTCTGGCGCCAGCACCCGGTGCGTGCGTGGCGCCCCGGGGTTCCGTGGCAGCCATGGTCGTCTCCAGCGATGGGTCCGGAGGGACGACTCTCCCCCCGGAGTGATCAGCCCACGCTACGACGGGTCTGGGATGTGTGCCACGTCACAAGGGTGCAGGTGCTCGGAGGGCAAGCCACGCGCGAGGGTGGTGAGAGGGACGAGGCGGACGGCTCGGGCGCCTGGCGCGGCGCGATGGGGCAGGTCAGCGACCGGGGGCGGGTGGCCGCCGACCGGGTGGCGCGCCGGTACGTGGTGCGACCGCGGTAAGGGTCTCTGGCCAGATTTTCACCCGCTGGCCGGGTGGTCGTGGAGGCTACAGCGGGCCGAACTCGCGGGTCTCGTACGGTGCGTCCCACGTCCGGGACAGCTGGTCGAGGCTGGCGTACAGATCAGGGTCGCGCAGGACCGCGGCCCGGAAGTCACGGACGGCGTGCTGGACGAACCAGGCCGGGACGGCGAAGACGCACAAGGCCTGGGCGATGATCAGTGCGTGGAGGGCGAGCGCTGCTGCCACGTCAGCGGCGCCCTCCTGGAACGACGACGAGGTCAGAGGCAGCGCGATCGCGGAGAGTACCGCGCCCATCATCAGGCCGGCGCCGACACCCGACGAGACCGTCCCCGCCCCGCGGTAGGCGGCCGGCGAGTCGGACGGCACACCGCGCACCGTGCGACCGCGGAGCGTCGCGATGCCGCAGATCCCGAGGACTGCAGCGGCGAGCAGCAGCCACGGTGCCGGACCACGGGTCTCTGTCAGGACTGCCAGGATCGACCCGGCGACCAGGACGCCGGACGTCCCCAGGCAGACGGCGGCGAGACCGCGCATCATCCCGTAGCTCGACGCCATGGATCGCAGGACGGTGTCGGACGCACCGGGACTGGTGGGTCCTGGAGGGACGGCGAGCCACGCGTCGAGCGGCAACCGCCGGGCCGCGCTCGCAATCGGGTAGGCCCCTCGAGGTCGACCCGGGCCCAGAGGGTCCTTCTGGGGTCTGCGCTGCATGCTGTTCTCTCTCTGAGCGTGCGGTCGTAGGAGTGGCTGAGGTCGTGACAGTCGGACAGCTCGGTCGTCTGCGGACAGCGTGCGCCCCTCGCTGAGGACGGCTGCGTGCTGCGCTGCCGCCCGCCTACCTGCTGCGCAGCGGTCCGCCTACGTGCTGGGCTGCGGTCCGCCTACGTGCTGCGCAGCAGCGCGATGAACTCGTCGGCCATGTCGAGCTTGCGGGCGAGCTCTGCGCGGCGTTCCTGGGCTGACTCGACGTAGGCGTCGAGCCGCGCGCGCAGCGAGCCGTGGGTGTCTGCGGCGTTGTAGCCACTGCTGGCGCTGTCGGCACCGTCGGCACTGCCTGTGCTTCCTGCGCTGGCGCGGAGCTGGTCGACGACCTCCAGCAGGTCAGCCATCTCGTCGAGGCTGAAGCCGAGAGGCTTCATGCGGCGGATGACGAGGAGGCGTGCAAGGTCGTCGTCGGTGTAGAGGCGGAAGCCGCCCTCCGAACGACCCGACGGCTTGAGCAGACCGGTCTCGTCGTAGTGCCGCAGGGTGCGCAGCGACATGCCGGTGCGCTCTGCGAGGGCGCCGATGTGCATCGTCGGCGTCGGCGTCGGCGTCGCCGTCCTCGCCGAGCCCTGCTCGTGCGCCGCGTCGTGTGCCTCGGGGGCGGTCATCAGTCGTCGTCTCCTTGCCGTCGCCCTCGCCGGGCGCCTGACGACTCTACCCTGACGTTAGGGTAGAGTCTCGTCGGTCGGTCGTCTGCCGACCACCCATCTTCCCTCGCTCGCCGCCCGCTTCGTGCCCGCGCGCCCAGCACCCCGTGAGGACCTCAGTGCCAGATCTTCCTCAGCACCCCACCGCGCCCCGGCCTGCCGCGCCGCCCGAGGCCGACGCCGCGCACTCCGTCCGTGCCGCGCTGCGCTCGCCGCGCCGCCTGCGCACCGAGGTCCTCGGCGGGCTCGTCGTCGCGCTCGCGCTCATCCCCGAGGCCATCTCCTTCTCGATCATCGCGGGCGTGGACCCGCGGCTCGGGCTCTTCGCCTCCTTCACCATGGCCGTCTCGATCGCCTTCCTCGGCGGGCGCCCCGCGATGATCTCCGCGGCGACGGGCGCCGTGGCCCTCGTCATCGCCCCCGTGGCCCGGGAGCACGGGGTCGACTACCTCGTCGCGACGGTCATCCTCGCCGGGGTCGTCCAGGTGCTCTTCGCGGTCCTCGGCGTCGCCCGGCTCATGCGCTTCATCCCACGCTCGGTCATGGTCGGCTTTGTCAACGCGCTCGCGATCCTCATCGTCATCGCGCAGGTGCCGCACCTCGTGGACGTCCCGCTGCTCGTCTACCCGCTCGTGCTCGCCGCGATCGCGATCCTGGTGCTGCTGCCCAGGCTGACGACGGCCGTCCCCGCGCCGCTCGTCACCATCGTGCTGCTGACCGCCGCGACGGTCGTCTTCGCCGTCCACGTCCCGACAGTCGGCGACGAGGGCGCGCTGCCCGACTCGCTGCCGACCCTCTTCCTGCCCGACGTCCCGCTGACACTCGAGACCCTGCGGATCATCGCGCCCTACGCGCTCGGGATGGCCGTCGTCGGGCTCCTCGAGTCCCTCATGACCGCCAAGCTTGTCGACGAGGTCACCGACACCCACTCGGACAAGACTCGCGAGGCATGGGGCCAGGGCGCCGCGAACGTCATCACCGGGTTCTTCGGCGGCATCGGCGGCTGCGCGATGATCGGCCAGACCATGATCAACGTGAAGGCCTCCGGGGCACGCACCCGCATCTCGACCTTCCTCGCCGGGGTGTTCCTGCTCGCGCTCGTGGTCGGCCTCGGCGACGTGGTCGCCGTGATCCCGATGGCCGCCCTCGTCGCCGTCATGGTGATGGTCTCTGTCGGCACCTTCGACTGGCACTCCGTACGGCCCTCGACGCTGCGGCGCATGCCCAAGAGCGAGACCGCCGTCATGGTCGTCACCGTCGCGGTGGTCGTGGCCACGCACAACCTCGCCATCGGGGTGGTCACCGGGGTCCTCGTCGCGACGCTGCTCTTCGCCCGCCGGGTCGCGCACCTGACCGACGTCGTCGTCTCGGACGACCCGTCGGGTGCCCGCGTGTACACGGTCACCGGGGCGCTGTTCTTCGCGTCGTCCAACGACCTCGTGTCCAGGTTCGACTACGCCCGCGACCCGTCGGAGGTGGTCGTCGACCTCTCCGGCGCGCAGGTGTGGGACGCGTCGACGGTCGCGACCCTTGACGCGATCACCACCCGCTACGCCCGCCGCGGCACGACCGTGACGATCCGCGGGCTCGACGACGTCTCGGCAGCCCGGCACGCGCGGCTCACGGGGACGCTCGGCGGCGAGGGCTGAGCTGCGGCGGTGCGCGCGCAGACGACGGTGACCACCCACGCCCGCGTCCACACAGGCCGCCGTGCGAGGCTCCGGGCCTGCGCCTAGCGTTGAAGCATGAGCGACGAGACCACACCCACGACCACAGACCTCCGGTGGCCCGGGGCCACCTCGGCCCTCGACCCCACCCCCGACCACGGCGAGACGTCCTACGTCGGTCACGGCCGGCTGAAGGGCAAGCGAGCCCTCATCACCGGCGGTGACTCCGGCATCGGCCGCGCCGTCGCCATCGCCTACGCCCGCGAGGGCGCGGACGTGGCGATCGGCCACTTGCCCGAAGAGCGTGACGACGCCGCACAGACCATCGCGCTGGTCGAGGCCGAAGGTGTCCGCGGCCTGGCCGTCGAGGTCGACGTCCGCACCCCCGCCGCCAACGACGCACTCGTGCAGCAGGTCGTCCGCGAGCTCGGCGGGATCGACCTGCTCGTGGCCAACGCCGCGTACCAGATGGCCCAGCCCGGCGGGCTCGAGGACTACTCGCCCGAGCAGGTCCGCCGCGTCTACGAGACGAACGTCTTCGGGACGCTGTGGCTGATCCAGGCGGCCAGGCCGCACCTGGAGAGCGGTGCGTCGATCATCGTCACCACCTCCATCCAGGCGTACCAGCCCTCGGAGGCGCTCCTCGACTACGCCTCGACCAAGGCCGCGCTCAACAACCTTGTGGTCAACCTCGCGGGCGACCTCGGGCCTGAGGGCATCCGCGTCAACGCCGTGGCACCAGGACCGATCTGGACGCCGCTGATCCCCTCGACCATGCCCGAGGAGAAGGTCAAGAGCTTCGGCCAGGACACCCCGCTCGGCCGCATGGGCCAGCCGGGCGAGCTCGCCGGGGCGTACGTGTTCCTCGCCTCGCCCGACGCGAGCTACGTGTCCGGCACGGTCATCGGCGTGACCGGTGGGAAGCCTGTGTTCTGAGCAAGAGCTCTTCGGTCGAGGTGCTCGACCACAGACGACCCGCGCGGGTGCTCCCCGCGCGGGTCGACTGCTGCTACGGCAGCCTGACCGTCTCGCCCGAGGCGAGCACCAGGTGCTGCGCCCCGGTACCAGGGCCACCGGCGCCGAGCATCCGGTTGACCAGGCCGAGACCGCGGTCGTTGAGCGCACCGTCGTGGACCGAGACGGTCCGGACGGGGCTCACCGCCCGCACCCAGTCGATGATCTCCTGCAGCTTGGACCACGGCGCGTGGGCCGGGGTCAGCAGCGTCTCGACCGGGCGTCCGGGCATGGTGAAGGCGTCGCCCGGGTGGAAGACCGTGCTGTCGACCACGAAGCCGACGTTCTGCATGCGCGGGACGTCGGGGTGGATCACCGCGTGCCACTCGCCGACAGCGGTGACGTCGAAGCCGGCCGCGGTGAACGTGTCCCCGTCGGCGACGGCTGTGACCCGACCGTCCCGGTCGCCGAGGACTTCTGCGACTGCAGCCGTCGTCCACACCCGCAGCCCGGGGTTCTGAGCCCACGCGGCGTCGAGAGCCTCGACGCTCAGGTGGTCGGGGTGCTCGTGCGTCACGAGCACGGCCTCCGCGTCGCCGATCACGCCGTCCTCGGTGAAGGCCCCTGGGTCGATGACGAGCCTGCGCCCGTCCTTGCTGAGCACCACGCAGGCGTGGCCGTACTTCGTCAGATCCATGCCAGCCACGCTACGTCGCGGGCTGGGGCTCGGCACGCTGTGCCAGGTGCGGCTGGCTGCCGGGTCCGGATGCCCCGGCGCCCGGGTACGTGCCGAGAACCCGTAGCCGTCTAGCCGAGCACCCGGTCCAGGTAGTCGTTGCGCAGCACACCCTCGGGGTCGAGACGGGCCGCGAGGGCACGGAGCTCGGGCAGCCGCGGGTACAGCTCGGCCAGGCGCGCCGCGTCTGTCGTGAAGAGCTTGCCCCAGTGCGGGCGGGCGTCGAAGGGCGCGAGCGCGGCCTCGATCACCGGGAGCAGCGCCTCGACCTCGGGCTGCCTCTGGAGCCACGTGAAGTGGATGCCGACGGAGTCCTGCGCGCCGCTCGGGCTGAGCCAGAAGCCGTCGGCCGCCATCGTGCGGATCTCGGTCACCTGGAGCAGCGGCACGATCTGCTCGCGCAGGGCACGCACCGCCGCGACGGCTGCCACGGCGTGCTCGCGCGGGACGATGTACTCGCTCTGGAGCTCGTCACCGTTGCTCGGCGTGAAGTCCATCTTGAAGTGGGCCAGACGCTCGTGCGCGGGACCGGCCACACCGAGCTGCTCGGTGCAGCTCTCGGCCGAGATCCCCGGCAGCGGGTGGAGCGGGACGGGGGAGCGGCGGGCTCCGTGGAAGTCTTCGCCGAGGGCCAGTGCGCCCCCGGGACGGGTCTCGATCTCGTCGACGCGGCTCTTGAGCCACACCTGGTCCATCGCGTCGTCGCGCCACGTGGTGAAGACGCTCACCGAGTACGCGGCGCCGAGCACAGCGCCCGCGTCACGCTCGAAGGCCTCCCACGGGAGGTCGACGAACACGTCCTGGCGGACGTCGAAGGTCGGCTCGACCGCGAGGGTCACGCGGGTGACGACGCCGAGCGCACCGAGGTGCACCACGGCTGCGTCGAAGGGCAGGGGGGCGCTGTCGGTGTCGGCATCGAGCTCAGCGGCTCCGGCCGAGCCTGCGGCTGCGGCTGCGGCCGATCCTGCGTCCCCGGAGGTCTCCGCAGCGCCGTCGCCTCGCCGGACCGTCAGGACCTCGCCCGTCGCGGTGACGATCTCGAGGGCCACGACGGCCCCGCCGAGGCCCTGGTTGGTCACGCCCGAGCCGTGGGTCGCGGTCGCGATCGCCCCGGCGACGCTGATGTGCGGCAGGGACGCGAGGTTGGGTACCGCGTAGCCGTGCGCGTAGAGCGCCGTCGCGAGGTCGCCGTAGCGGGCACCGCCCGAGACCGTCACCGTGGTCGCCCCGTGGGCGTCTGTGTCGACGGTCAGCGTGCTCGCGTCGACGGGCTCGAAGCTCTCGAGGCTCAGGTGCGTCCCCGTCGTGTCCGCGATGTCGTTGAAGCAGTGCCTCGACCCGACGGCCCGCACGGGGCCGCCGGCTGTGACGGCCTCGCGCACCTCCTCGAGGGTCGTCGGCCGGAGCAGCCGGGCTGCCCTGTACTCGAGGTTCCCCGCCCAGTTGGAGCGGATGGTCGTCGGTGTGCTCACGTCATCGGTCACGCTCACCATTGTGGCGTACCTCCGTCGAAGGGCTCGCCGTCGTCCGTGTATCCCTCCTGCTGCTGCTTGTCGAGCTCGGCGTCCTTCGCGCGCTCCTGGAGCTCTTCCTGGCGCTCCTGCTCGGCGGGGTCCGGCGGGGGCGGCTCGCCCTCCTCGCCCTCCGGGGGCGGGTCGCTCTGGTCGTCCTCACCGCCACCACCCTCCGGGGGCGGCGGGTTCTCGAGGGCCTCGCGCTTCTCGCGAGCCTCGGTCTCCCGGCCCGTCGCACGCTCGCGCGACTCGTCGACGTCGGGGCACCCGCCCTCGATCCGCACGGCGTTGGCCGTCCTGTACAGCTCCTCGGCCTCGAGGTACGTGGCGATCGCGTCGAGACGGAAGGGCTCGGGGTCGGGGGCGGCCGACCCGTCGGTCGGACCGTCAGGACCGAGGGCGTCGAGCGCCTCCTGCTCTTCCTTCATCTCCTCCACGAGCGCGTCGGCATCGGTGTGCTTGCCCTCGGCGCGCGTCTCGTGCAGGACGGCGAGGTTGGTCCGCACCAGGCAGGCCGGCAGCTCGCGCAGCTCGGCGTCCGAGTACGGGGTGAGGTCCTCGGGCATCGCAGGGACCTCGGACAGCGCCTGGTCGAGGAGGGTCTCGGCAGGGTCGAGGTCTCCGGCGGCCAGCAGCGAGGTGCCCTCGTTGAAGGACACCTTCCACTGCTCGGCCACGTCCCACGTCTGCAGGCGGTGGTAGTCCGCGGCAGCCTCCACGTAGCCCTGCTCGTCGAAGCTGTCCTTCGCGCCGTTGGCGATGACCGGGACGGACAGCGCCTTGCCGACGACCACGAGCGCCACGACCATCAGCGGCGACGACCACAGCAGCAGGTTCCGGCGTCGGCGCAGCCTGGCACGGCGTGCCTGCAGGCTCGCGTCGGCAGCCTCGCGGGCGGCACGCTCGGCGGCCTGGTGCGCGAGGTGGTCGCGGGCCGTCGCGGCCTCGGCCGCAGACGTCGCGGCGCCACCGGTTCCCTGGGCCTTGGCGGCACCCCCGCGCGCAGACCGCCTGGAGGCGTGCGTGGGGAGGTCGGGCTCCGTCTTCGTGCGCTTGATGCCTGTGGCAGGCCAGTCGGGGTGCTGGGGTGCCTGCTCGGGTCCTGTGCTCTCAGCCATGCGTCAGCCCCACCTTTCGTCCGATACGCCGTCCAGACCCCCACACCTCGAGGCCGAGCAGCAGGGTGAGCACGACCGCGAAGGGCCACAGCAGGGGCTGGTAGGACGTCACGGCCCGGCGCCCGTCGGTCGCGATGACGTCGGGGTCGATCCCGGCGGTCACCTCGGTCGTGGGGCCTGGAGCCGTGCGGTGCAGGTACGGGACGCCCAGCTCGTCGGCGACAGCCTGGAGCTCGGCCGGGTCGAGCCTCGAGACGCCCGGGGAGCCTGTCGCGTAGTCGACGATGTAGTCGCCCTCTTCGATGTCGCCGTCCCCCGAGAAGTCGAGGGAGCGCATCTGGCCGCCCTCCTCGGTGCCGTAGCCGAAGACGGCGCCGCCGTCGACGAGCGGGGCGAGGTCGGCGTACGAGGCGCGCTGACCTTTGGCGGTGTTCTCGCCGTCGCTGAGGAAGAACACCAGCCGCACGTTCGCAGGCCGCTGCTCGACCGAGCCCTGGAGTGCGCGGCCGAGCTCGTCGAGCGGGCGGTCCACGAGGGACCCGCGCGACCTGTACGTGAGCTCCCGGTCGGTCGTCTCGGTCCAGGACCTCACCGCCCGGGTGTCGGTCGTGAGCGGCAGCTGACGGGTCGCCTGGGAGTCGAAGGAGATGATCGAGTAGCGGGCGCCGGGGATCTCGTCGACGACGCTGAGGATGTCGGCCTTCGCGCCGTCGAGGCGCTTGGCCTGGCCGTCGTAGTCCTCGGCGGCCATCGACCCTGTGCGGTCCACGACGAAGAACACGTCGACGGCCGCGGCCGCGGAGTCTGTCGAGGTGCGCGGGACGCTCGGGCCGAGGCCCATGACGCCGACCACGAGCACGAGGAAGAACCTCACGGTCCACGAGGCGGCCTGGGCGCGGCCCGTCGACGACCCGGCACGCAGACCGCGCACGGCGAGGACAGCCGTGACCACGAGCAGCGGCAGGACCACGACGAGGAGGACGGCGACGGGCAGGAGCGGGTGCAGGCTCATTCGCGCAACCTCCACTGGACGAGGACGAGCAGGGTCACACCGACGAGCGCGACCCAGAGCCACGGCCCGGCCTTGTCCGCCTGCGAGATCTCGGGGGCGGCGTCGAGGTCGACGGCCTGCTGGGACTGGACGTCGGCGACCATCGCCTCGACGGCGCGCGGGTCGTCGCTGAAGAAGTACATCCCGCCGGCGCCCTCGAGGGCCTCTCCGTACTCCTTGGCACGAGGGCTGTCCGCGGACTCGCCCTCGGCCGCCCCGTACAGGCCGTTGACCGTCACGTCACGCGAGTTTGCGAGGTCCACGGCCTGCTGGAGGGTGTAGATCGGGGTGCCGAGCAGGTCGTTGTCCGTGGCCAGGATGATCGACCTGGACCGCTCGGAGTCCTCCTGGTCGAACTGCAGCGAGCAGTTCGCGAGGCCGTCGCCGATGAGCGAGGAGCCCTCCATGCTGCCCAGGGTCCCCGCGGTCAGCCGCAGGTACCTGTCGACGAGCTCCATGTCGTCGGACTCGAGCAGCCGCGGGTCGAGGGCTGCCTTGGCCTCTTCGAGCTGCTCCCGGACGAGCGTGTAGTCGTCGGTCAGCGGGAAGACGGTCCGCGACGTCGAGTTGAAGATCGACAGGGCGATCCGCTCACCCTCGAAGCTGTCGACCAGCTCGGAGAACACGTCGACCACCTGCTGGTCGTACTCGATCATCGAGCCGGACACGTCGAGGCACAGCACGATGTCGCGGGTGGCGAGCTTGCCCTGGCTCGTCGTGATGTCGACGGGCCGCGCCGCGAGGAACCCTGCGGCGACCGCCGCGACGAGGACCGCGCCCACGCCGGCCCACTGGAGCGCCCTGTAGCGGCGCACCCACGAGGTCATCTGCGGGATGTGCTCCACGTAGCCGGAGTTCGCGACCCAGACGGCCTCTTCGTCCTTGACCGGGTGGGGACGGTGCGTGAGGTACCACGCGACCACGCCGACCACCACGACGACGGCGACCACGACCGGGACCACCCAGGGCCACACGATCGACGAGGTGACCGACTCTGCGGCGAGGTCCTGGGGCGCGGCGACCAGCCCTGCGGCCGCCTGCGCCGCGGCGACCAGCCCGTCTGCGAGCATGCCCTCTGCACTCACCACGTCGTGATCACCGTCCTCGCTCCGTCGATGCTCTCCACGCCCGTGGCCGTCGTGGCCTCGGAGAACGCGGGCTGGTAGTAGTACGCGATGAGGGTCGCCAGGCTCCCAGCACCCGTGAGCCGCTCGATGTCCGTCAGGGTCATGACCGTCGTGTCGACACCCCGCCGCTTCCCGGCGAAGCCGCGCACGATCGTGCTCAGGCGCAGGTGCAGCTCACGGACGTCGATCTCCCCGGCGTGGAAGGCGCGGCTCGCCTCGTCCACCTGCGAGAGGTACGTGGTCCGCAGGTCGCGGAAGGGGTCGGCGCCGGGGGACAGGACCGTGCTCGGGTCCTGCGGCTGCGGGGCCGGCGGGCGGTGCCGGGTGAGCACGAGCACCACGATCACCCAGGCTGCGAGGAGGGCGATGACGAGCACACCGGTGATCGCCCACCACGGGCTGAAGGCCTGGGGCCCGACGAGGTCATCGATCGGCACGCTTCTGCCTCCCCAGCAGGTCGATGAGCTGGACGACCGCATGGTCGGAGCCCGTAGCGGTCATCCCGTGGATCTGCTGGCGGCGCAGCAGCTCGGCGACCATGTCGCGCCGCGCCCGCACCACCTGCTCGCCCGAGGCCTGGAGCGCGCGACGGCGCTGCAGGAAAGGGGGCAGCTGGAGGTCGGCGTCGACGTCGCGGACAGGCTTGCTCGTCGCGCCTCCGGTGAGGGTGAGGGCCGAGGCGTCGGCCACCGCGAGCACCATCACCTCGTGGCGCACCCGCAGCTGGCGGAGCAGCTGCTCGTGGCCAGGCTCGGGCCGCGCCTCGTCGGTGATGACGAGCATGAGCGACCGACGCTGGAAGGCGTTCATCGCCCGTTCGAGCGGCCTGTTGAGGTCGCTCGCCGGGGCGTCCACGTCGTAGGCACCCGCGAGGACGTGCAGCATGAGCTCGAGCTCTTGGGTGCTCGAGCGCGGCGGCCGCTGGACCAGCCGCTCCGCGTCGCCCGCGACGAGCGCGACCCTGTCCCCGCGGTCGCGCGCCAGGTACGCCACGAGAGACGCCATGAACACGGCGACCTCGGACTTCTCCTCGCCGCCGGCAGCGAGGGCCGCCATGTTGCGGCCGGTGTCCGCGACGATCACCAGGTTGAGGTTGGACTGCCGCGCGAAGCGCCGGATCACCGGGATGCCCGCGCGGGCGCTCGACTTCCAGTCGATGTCGCCGACGTCGTCGCCCGGTGTGTAGAGCGAGAGGTCGTCGAAGTCCTGCCCGTGCCCCTTGAGGATCGAGCGGTGGCGTCCCTCGAGCAGCCCCGACGCACGGCGTGCGAGCGGGAGGTCGAGCCTCGCCCTGACCTGCGCGAGCCGTGAGGTGGAGTCCATGAGAGGGCCTACGGGGTCGGGACTGCGTCGAAGATCGCGTCGATGAGCTGCTCCGGCTGCACGTTGTTCGCGAGGGCGTCGAAGGTGCGGACCAGACGGTGGCGCAGGACAGCGTGCCGGGTCGCCTTGACGTCGTCCGGGATGACAAAGCTGCGGCCCGACTGGATGGCGAGCGCCTGCGCGACACGCATGAGCGCGATGCTGCCGCGGGGGCTCGCACCGACCCGCACGTGGGCCGCGAGCCCGGGGACCGGGCGCGGCCCGCCGCAGCGGCTCGTGTTGATCACGTCGACGATGTAGCGCTTGATCGAGGTGTCGACGTACACGTCGTCGACGAGGCCCTGCAAGAACCTCACGTCGTCGAGGGAGACGGGCTCGGCGGTGATCGGCGCGCTCTGACGGCCCGACGCGACCCGCTCGAGGATCTCGACCTCGTGCGAGGCCGCCGGGTAGGTGAGGACCTCCTTGACGAGGAACCTGTCCATCTGCGCCTCGGGGAGGATGTAGGTGCCCTCCTCCTCGATCGGGTTCTGCGTCGCGAGCACCATGAAGGGGTCGGGCAGCTTGTACTCGACGCCGCCGATCGAGGTCTGGCGCTCCTGCATCGCCTCGAGCATCGCGGACTGGGTCTTCGCGCTCGACCGGTTGATCTCGTCGAGCAGCACGAGGTTCGCGTGGACGGGCCCGAGCTGGGTGGTGAAGGAGCCCTCGCCGTAGTTGTAGATCTGCGTGCCGACGATGTCGTTCGGCATGAGGTCCGGCGTGCACTGGATGCGGTGGAAGCTGCCGCCGACCGACGCCGCGAGGGTCTCGGCCGCCGTCGTCTTCGCCAGGCCCGGCACAGACTCGAGCAAGATGTGCCCGCCCGTGATGAGCGTGCTGACGAGCGCCGTGCGCAGCGACTCCTGCCCGACGACCTTCTGGTCGAAGACCGTCGCGACCCTGTGCAGCAGGGTCGAGGCCTTGTCGAGGTCAGCGGGGGTGATGCCGCCTTCACCTGCACTCATGGGGTGACGCCTTTCGTCGGGAGCGGCCTTCAGTATGCCAGCGGGAGGTGCTCTGGGCGGGTCCGCGCGATGGACCGCGCTCCCCATGCTCAGGTACCCATAGGAGCCGCGCGAACCCTGTGCAGGAGCGTCCTCGTCCACAGCACCGGCTCCCGCCGGTCCGCCGCTCTCAGCCGCCCGAACTACCCTGGAGACGTGACCGCAGGACAGCAGGACCGCACCCGGGCGCAGCGCCCCTCCACCCACCGCCCGACCTCCTCGCGCGGTGCGCAGACGCCTGCCCCGGTGGTTCCCGCAGCCCCCAGGTCGCTGACCTGGACCCTTCCCCTCGCCGTGCTGGTCGCGATCGTCGCCCTCGCCCTCGGCGGGGTGTTCTCCGCAGCCTTCGCCTCACAGCTCCTGCAGGACCCCGGGCCCGTCGTCCGGTGGGGCCTGCCGCTCACCACGGTCCTCACCGAGCTGTCGCTCGCCGTGACCCTCGGGTCCCTGATGCTCGCGGTCTTCGTCGTGCGACCCGGCCGCCCGCTCGACACCGCACTGAGCACGGCCGGAGCCGCAGCAGGCGTGTGGGCGGTCTGCGCCCTCGCCCGCGTGGTGCTCACAGGTGCCAACACCGTGGGCCTGACCCTCTCCGCCGAGGGCTTCGGCGAACAGCTCGGCGTGTACCTCACGCAGATCCCCTCGGGGCGGGCGCTGCTCGCGATCGCGCTCATCGTGGCGGTCGTCGCCGTCCTCGCGCTGCTCGTCACCACACCGACAGGCGCTGCCTGGACGCTCGTGCTCGCCCTCGTGCCGCTCGTCATCCAGTCGCTCATGGGGCACGCCTCAGGCTCGACCAGCCACGAGCTGGCCGTGTCCTCGATGTTCATGCACCTCGTCGGGGCCGGTCTGTGGATCGGCATGCTCGCCTCGATCGCGCTGCTGCGGGTGCGCCGGGCCCTCGACGGCGAGGCGCTCGCGGTCACCGTCTCGAGGTTCTCGCCGGTCGCGTCCTGGTGCTTCGTGCTCGTCGCCCTCTCCGGCCTCGTCAACGCCGCGGTGCGGCTCGGCGGTGTCTCCGGGCTGAGCACCGACTACGGGGTGCTGGTCCTGACCAAGACCGCCCTGTTCCTGGTGCTCGGCGGTCTCGGGTGGGCGCACAGGCAGTGGGTCGTCGGGCGCCTCGGTGCCGTCACGGCCGTCGGCGCGACGGCGACGACGGCCGCCCGTGCGGCCGACACCACCCCCGCCTCGCCGAAGACCACCGGTCTCTTCTGGCGCCTGGCCTGCGCCGAGCTGCTCGTCATGGGCGCCGTGAGCGGTGTCGCCGTGGCTCTCGGTGGCACGAACCCGCCCGACGACAACGCCCCGCCGACCGACCCCAGCCCCGCCTACCTCATCACCGGGCACGAGCTCCCGCCCGAGCCCACGGTCGCGCGCTGGTTCACCGAGTGGCGCTGGGACGTGCTGCTCGGTTTCGCGTGCGTCGCCGGGCTGGTCGTCTACCTGCGCTGGGTCCTGCGGCTGCGCAAGCGCGGCGACGCGTGGTCGGTCTGGCGCACCCTGTCGTGGGTGGTCGGCATGCTCGTCATGTTCTGGGTGACCAACGGCGGGCCCGTCGTCTACGGCGCGGTCCTGTTCAGCGCCCACATGCTCCAGCACATGGTCCTGGCGATGGTCGTGCCGATCTTCTTGGTCAGCGCCGCGCCCATGACGCTCGCGCTGCGCGCGCTGCCGGCCCGCAAGGACGGCACCCGGGGACCCCGCGAGTGGCTGCTGATCATCATCCACTCGCACTACGGACGGTTCTTCGCGCACCCGATCGTCGCCGCGCTGAACTTCGCAGGGTCGATGGTGATCTTCTACTACACCCCGGCCTTCGAGTACGCGCTCTCGACGCACATCGGGCACATCCTCATGACCGTGCACTTCACGATGGCCGGGTACTTCTTCGCCAACGCACTCATCGGCATCGACCCTGGGCCCTCGCGCCCGCCGCACGCGCAGCGGCTCCTGCTGCTGCTGGCGACCATGGCCTTCCACGCCTTCTTCGGCGTGACGCTCATGAGCGGCGAGATCCTCATGGTGCCCGAGTGGTTCGGCCTCATGGGGCGCCCGTGGGGCGAGAGCGCGATCGCCGACCAGCAGACGGGCGGTGGCATCGCCTGGGGTGTCGGCGAGATCCCGACGGTCCTGCTCGCGGTCTTCGTCGCGCTGTCGTGGTCGCGTGACGACGACCGTGTCGCCAAGCGCCGCGACCGCAAGGTCGACCGCGACGGCGACGTCGAGATGGACGAGTACAACCAGATGCTTGCCAAGCTCGCGGACCGCGACGGGCGCTGACGGGGATGGTGGCTCACCGCGCCGGGCGCTGACCGTCTCGGAGCAGCTGCTCGGCGGTGCGACCGACCGTGAGGACCGCCGTGGCGCTCGGGCTCGGCCCGTCAGGCCCGGTCCCCTCGCTCGTGTGCCAGACGTACGACAGCCCCGTCCACGCGACCACCCAGCGCAGCAGACGGTCGCGGTCCAGGTCGGCCGCAGCGGAGATCACCTCGACCTGACGCTCGAGCCGCCCGGGGCTCACCGCGACCTCGGGCGTGGGGTTGCAGACGATGTTGGCGTAGTCGAAGCCGCGCTCGCCGACGAGTCCCTTGGGGTCGATCACGCGCCACTGTGCGGACTGCACGGTGCCGGTGTCCAGGACGTTGCCGTGGTGCAGGTCGCCGTGCAGGACGGTCTCGTCCCACGGGTCGGCAAGCAGCTCCCGGGCGGTCACCGCGCTGCGGTGGAGGAAGCCCCGGAGGGTGCCCTCGACCGCCAGCAGGTCGCGGAACCATCGGTCGAGCGGGACGACACCCGGTGGGCGGTCCGGCTCGGCCGCGTCGACGGCGTGCAGGGTTCGGGCCAGCTCGCACAGCACCTCGGTCGCGTGCTGGTCTTCGTGCTCCCACCCGGCGGTCCCGAGACCTGTCGCCACGGGGATCGCGAGCGACCTCGGGCCGACGGCGCGCTCGAGCAGCACGGCGGTGTCGTCGTGCTCGAGGACGCGCACAGCGCCCCGGCCCGCCCACCAGGCCATGACCCCGCCGCCCCGACGCTCCTCGTCGACGTGGGCGACCTTGAGCATCGCGCGCTCGTCGCCGCGGCGGACAGGCATGAGCACGCTCGACGGGGTGTCGACGGGCCGCCCGTCCTGGACCAGACCCCACAGGTCGAGATACGTGGCCGTCATCCTGCCTGCGAAGGACCGGCCTGCGGGGGAGCTGTGAGCGGGAGCCGCACCTCGAAGGTGCTGCCTTGTCCGAGCGAGGAGTCGACGACGATCGTCCCGCCGTGCCCCTCCACGATCGCCTTGCAGATCACCAGCCCGAGCCCGACACCCGGGATCGCAGCCCTGCGCGCCGACTCCGCACGGAAGAACTTCGCGAAGAGCGACCTCACGTCGCTCTCGCTCATGCCGATCCCGGTGTCCCGGACCCGCAGCGACGTGTGGTCGCTGTGGGCGGTCACGTCGATCTCGACGGTCCCACCACGCGGGGTGTACTTCAGGGCGTTCGAGAACAGGTTGTCCAGGACCTGGGTGATCCGTGCCCTGTCGAGCAGCTGCTCGGGCGTGGGTCGGACGTCGACGCGCAGCGCGACCCCGCGGGCCCGCGCCCTGTCGGCCACACCGTCGACCGACTGCTGGGTGATCTCGTCGAGCCGGCCGGCCGTCATGCGCAGCGCGAGGGTGCCCGAGGCGTGCTGGGCCGTGGTGAGCAGGTCGGAGACGAGGGCGAGCAGCCGCGAGGCGTTGCGAGCCACCACCTCGATCTGCCCGTGGACCTCGTCGGGCAGGTCGTACTCCCCGTCTTCGTGCCCCTCCTCGATGAGCTCCAGGTACCCGATGATCGAGGTCAGCGGCGTGCGGAGCTCGTGGGAGACGGTCGAGACGAAGTCGTCCTTGACCTGCATGGCCGACACCAGGTCGGTGATGTCGGTGTTGGCGACCACGGCACCCCAGACCTCTCCGGCCCCGTCGAAGATCGCCTGCGAGGTGGCGAGCAGCGCCCGCTGCGTCGACCTCTCGTGACCGAACCACAAGAAGGCCGCGGTGACCATCTCGCCCTCGCGCGCCAGGGCTGAGGGCATCCGCTCGGGCGGGACCAGGGTGGTGCGGTCCGAGTCGTAGACGGCCCAGGTGCCGTCCGGCGTCTGGGGGCGGGCGAGCTCCATGAGCTCTTGCTGCCTGCGGTTCGTGATGAGCACACCACCCTCGGCGTCGACGACCAGCACGCCTGTGTCGATGGTGTTGAGGACGGTCTCGAGCAGCAGCGAGGTCGTCTGGCTCGAACGGAGCGTCTGGGTCAGCCGGGCGCGCTCCTGCTCGAGCAGCTCTTCCTGCCTGTAGCGGTACTCGGTGAGCAGGGCCGCGACCCCCGCGACCGCCCCGACGATGAAGGGCAGCACGAAGGTGTGCAACCAGAAGCTCAGGTCGAGCGCCGCCCCGTCGACCACGTCCGGCACGACCACCACGGCGAGGGTCGCGAGCACCGCGGCGGCGACCCCGGGCCACAGGCGTTCGAAGGCCAGCCAGAGCGAGGGGAACAGGACGAGCACCTCGAGGACGGAGTACTGCAGGCCCGGGGCGAAGGACAGCAGCGCGACGACCACGAAGTCCGCCCCCGCGACCAGCGCCAGCCCGAGGGTCGTGTCAGGCAGCCACGGCGAGAAGGCAGTGGCGCTCGCGACTGCCGCGAGGACCAGCCCGGCGACGAAGGTGCCGCTGACGAAGAGGTCGCGGTCGAAGGCGAAGACCAGCGCGGCGACCACCACGACTGCTACGGCGAACCCCGACTGGTACGCAGCCGTCGTCCGGCGGCGGTCGACGCCGACTGCGGTGTCGAGACGCGCCGCGAGCACCGAGAGGCGCGGCGCAGACGCTGTCTGCGCGTCGTCGTGCGTGCTGCCAACCGTCACGCTGCCCCCTGGTGAGCGCTTGGCGAGCCCCTGGTGAGGTTCTGTCCTCGGAGTGTAGGACGTGACAGGCATCCCAGCCAGGTGTGACGCGGGCGACACTTCACAGCCCCTCTCGGGCGGCCTCCGTGATAGGAACGACGGGTGACCACACACGACGCTCACCACGCACCGGACCAGCCCGCCCCGTTCACGGACCTCGACCAGTACGTCGCCCTGCCGCGCGTCGGCGGTCTCGTGCTCTCCCACGACGGCACGCGCCTCGTCACCTCGGTGTCGACGCTCTCGACCGACAGCACCGCGTACGCGACAGCGCTCTGGGAGGTCGACCCCAGCGGGCAGCAGCCCGCCCGTCGCCTGACCCGTTCCGCGAAGGGCGAGGGCGGTGCGATCTTCACCCCCTCGGGCGACCTGCTCTTCACCTCCGGACGGCCCGACCCGCAGTCCGACGACGACGCGACGACAGCCCTCTGGCTGCTGCCCGCCACGGGCGGTGAGGCTCGGGTCGTCGCCTCCCGCGCCGGCGGTGTGGGCAGCCCGCTGACCGCGCGCGACGCGTCGACCGTCGTGCTCACCGGAGGTGTCCTGCCGTCGGCCCGCGACGAAGAGCACGACGCCGAGCTGCGCGCCGCCCGCTCGAAGAAGAAGGTGTCGGCGATCCTGCACACCGGGTACCCGGTCCGGCACTGGGACCACGACCTCGGTCCCTCCGACCCGCACCTCTTCGCCGCAGACCTCGCCGAGCTCGACGGCGCTGCCGCTCCCGGGGACCCGCGGCTCTCGCTCCGCGACCTCACCCACGACGTCAAGACCGCGCTGCGCGAGACCTCCGCGGTGCTCTCGCCCGACGGCACGACTGTCGTCACCACCATCAACGTCCCCGAGCCGCGCGGCGCCGAGCGGACTGTCCTCGCCGCCGTCGACGTCGCCACGGGCAGCCGCCGCATCCTCGTCGACGACGGAGCCTCCGAGGCGCACGGGCCGAAGGTCTCGCCCGACAACCGCACGGTGGCCTTCGTCCAGCAGAGCCGCAGCTCCGGGCACGAGGCGCCGCGAATCACGCTCGCCCTCGTCGACCTCGCCGGGGGCGACGTCCGCCCGCTCGCGACGGGGTGGGACCGCTGGCCGGGGTCGGTCACCTGGCTGCCCGACGGCAGCGGGCTGCTCGTCACAGCCGACTCCGACGGCCGCGGCCCGGTGTTCCACGTGACCCTCGACGGGACCGTCACCCAGGTCACCGCCGACGACGCGACCTTCACCGACGTCCAGGTGTCCCCGGACGGCCAGACCGTCTACGCGCTGCGCGTCAGCTACCTCGAGCCGTCGACCCCCGTGTCGATCGACCTCGCTGCGGCCCGCTCGAGCGGTGCACCCGTCACCTCCGTGACGCTCCAGGGCCCGACGACGGCCCCGGCGCTCCCCGGGACGCTCACCGAGGTCGAGACGACCGTCGACGACGGCTCGCGCGTCCGGGCCTTCCTCGCGCTGCCCGAGGGCGCCGGGCCCGACAGCCCCGCACCTCTCGTCCTGTGGATCCACGGCGGCCCGCTCAACTCGTGGAACGCGTGGAGCTGGCGCTGGAACCCGTGGATCCTCGTGGCCCAGGGCTACGCGGTCCTGCTGCCCGACCCCGCGCTGTCGACGGGTTATGGGCAGGACTTCATCCAGCGCGGGTGGGGTGCTTGGGGCGCCGCGCCGTACACGGACCTCATGGCGATCACCGATGTCGCCGAGGCCCGCGACGACATCGACGAGACCCGCACGGCCGCGATGGGCGGGTCCTTCGGCGGGTACATGGCCAACTGGGTCGCCGGGCACACCGACAGGTTCAAGGCGATCGTCACGCACGCGAGCCTGTGGGCCCTCGACCAGTTCGGCCCGACGACAGACCACTCCTTCTACTGGGAGCGGGAGATGACCGAAGAGATGGCGCGCGAGAACTCCCCGCACCTCTCGGTCGACAAGATCGTCACGCCCATGCTCGTCGTCCACGGCGACAAGGACTACCGCGTGCCCATCGGCGAGGGTCTGCGCCTCTGGTACGAGCTCCTCGCGAAGTCGGGGCTGCCCGCCGACGAGAACGGCGAGTCCGAGCACAGGTTCCTGTACTTCCCCGACGAGAACCACTGGGTGCTCACGCCCCAGAACGCCATCGTCTGGTACGAGGTCGTGCTGGCCTTCCTCGCCGAGAAGGTGCTGGGCGAGCAGCGGGAGCTGCCGTCGACGCTGGGGTGAGGGTGGCTCTCGCTGGATGACCACGACTGCGCGAGAGGCAGGCCAGATCTCTCCGGACAGGTGCTCGACCACGGCGGGGCTGTCGCAGACGCGGCAGCCCCGCCGTCCTCGCGCGGGAGGTCGGGTCACCGGTCCTTGAAGTACCTGAAGAGGTGGCTCTCCCTGACGAGGGCGATCGAGGCCGCCGACCCCAGGAGTGCGCTCGCCGCGGCGGCGCAGACCGCTCGGAGCCCGGTCGTTGCGGGCACGAGCCCGCCGTCCACAGACATGCTGCGTGCGGTGAGCAGCAGCGTGACCGCTGCGACCAGAGCGCCGACTCCGCTCCACACGAGAGTCTCGAGAAAGCAGACGGCGGCAGACGCGGCTCTCGACTGCCCGGCGTGCAGTGCCCCGGCGTGCTCGAGGCGGCGCAGACGCACGCTGGTCACGGCGATGAAGAACCCTGCGACGGTACCGACCGGGAGGATGTGCCGCGTGGAGCGGTCGAGGTACTCGGTGTGTCCTTCGAAGCTCGTCCCGAAGTTCCGGTTGACCTGCCCCACCGTCACGGCGCTGTCGGCCGGCGCCCCTGGGGCCGCTGCGAACCGGAGGAGGTCGTCGGTCTCCTCCGAGGTCGGCCAGACCGCCGCCCAGCACTCGTCGAACCTCTCCTGGGTGACGTCGGGGACGAGGACCGCAGAGGCGAGGCGGCTGTCGCGCCCGTCGTCGGGCCAGGCGAAGATCCCGCTGATCGTCAGCGGACCTCGTGCGGTGTCCAGGTTCGTCCCAAGGTCTGCATGCAGGGTCTGGGCCAGAGTCTCGGAGATCCACACGCCCGAGGCCTGCGCGGGGTCGAGACCGAGGACCGCCGCGAACGACGGCGTGACGCTGAACGCTGGCAGGGGTGCTCGAGGGAGTGCAGTGGTGGTGATCGGCGTCGCGCCGGCAAGGGCGCCGGTGGCGCGCACGGTGCTCACGTCGCCCAGCGCCCCGCAGCTCAGCGGATCGACGAGCGCCTCGATGCTGACGGTGCGGATGGCTGCGCCGCTGCCCAGGTACTGCCCGGCCTTCTCCTGGAGGGAACGGACCGTCACGATGTCTGCGACCCCGAGCAGGACCGTCACAGCGACCAGGAGCGTGGACAGGAGGAGGGCTCGTGACGTCCCAGAGCGGAGGTTGCGCCACGCCTCGCTGAGGACGGCAGAGGCTCTCATGACGCAGCGTCTGCGTACGTCGGCATGTCGATCACCCGGGTGCACGCGGCACGGGTGTCCGGGTCGTGCGTGGCGATCACGACGATGGACCCGCTCGCTGCGATGTTGGAGAGTGCAGCGTTGACGGTGTGGGCCGTGCGGGTGTCCAGCTGAGCTGTCGGCTCGTCGACGAGCAGCAGGTCGGGGGCCACGGTGACGGCCCGAGCCAGCATGAGTCGTTGTGCCTCCCCTCCCGAGAGCGCTCTGAACGGTCTGTCGACGACGTCGTCGAGGCCGAAGAGCCTGAGCGTCGCACCCGCGGCAGACTCTGCTTCTCGTCGGGCGTAGCCCCGAGCCAGCAGAGGGAAGGTGACGTGGTCGAGCGCGCTCCGACGCGCCACCCCGTAGGGGTTCTGGAAGACCCACCCCGTCCGGGTGATCCCCGTGCGGATGAGGGTGCCGACGACGGGGGACTCCCAGCCCGCCAGGATCGACAAGAGCGTCGACTTCCCGCAGCCGGAGGGGCCGCAGACCCCGAGGACCTCCCCGGGGCGCAGGTCGAACGACACGTCGGTGAAGAGCATGGACGTCCCCGCGAACCTGTGCCCCAGGGACTCGGCGCTCAGGCGGGCTGTCGTGGCGTCCGGCAGGTCCGCCGGGACGGAGGACGACTGTCGAGAGCCTGCCATCACCGACATCCCGCGGCGGTGATCCCCGGGCCGACGCGCACCGTCGGTGGTGGCGCGGTGTCCCCGACGAGCCCGACCAGGGTCGACCCGAGCGCAGCCCCCAGGACCGTGACCCGGATCGGCGTGTCACCAGACTGGATGCATGCGTCGTCCCCGTCGATCGCGAACAGCGCTGTCGGGGGGACCTTGAGTGCGGAGAACGGCTCGGTCAACGAGAGCGTCGCGACCGGGTGCTGGGGTTCCTCTTCGCCCTGGAGGCCTGCGTAGTCGCTCGTGGAGGCTATCGCCGCGATGAACTCCGGTGCCGTCGCCCGGACAGGATCGGCAAGCCTCGTGCTGTGCCCCCAGAGCGTCAGCGTGCGCTCGCCCGGCGTCAGCGAGACCGGCGCGCTGGCCAGTGTGACGGCGGTGAGCTGCCCGGGGACGGTCCCGCAGGGGTCTCCTGCGGCGAGGGTCGAGCCCAGGGTGGCATCCCACCCGGTCGTGGTGACCGACTCGGCCGGGAGCCAGACGACCCCGGTGAGTGCGAGCGTGCTGTCCGGTCTGCTCAGGCCGACCGACTCTTTCAGCTGCCGGACCGCGCGTGAGGTCCCCGGACCGTAGCTGCCGTCCGGGGTGACGGCATATCCCAGTCTCGCGAGCTCTTCCTGGAGGGACCGGACGTCGCTGCCGCGCATCCCCTGGGAGAGATCGCGGTGCAGCGGGATACCCGTGTGCAGTGCCAGCAGGGGCAGACCGGCGACCTCGAGCGGTGAGGAGCCGGAGGTGATCGTCCCACCCGCGCTCGTGCTCAGCGCCGTGACCACGCCGGAGGCACTGACGGTCAACGGTGTCTCGTCCGACACCGCGAGCGACACCTCGACGCTGCGGCGGTCGTCGAACTCTACGAGCTGTGTGGCGGCCTCGGTGGGTGTCGAGGCTGCGCGGAGAGCCTCGGGCGGCTCGTCTGTGACGAGCAGGGTCGCCGCGAGAGCGCCGCCAGCGACGGCCGTCACGAGAGCGAAGGTGAAGAAGGTCCCGGAACGACGGGGACGGTCTCGTGTCACGAGGTCGTCCGCCCTCGTCTGCAGGCCCCGAGGTAGGCGCGACCGGTCGGCACGCTGATTCCCTTGATCATCACGCCCCCTGGCTACTGCACGGCGATCGAGTAGCCAGCAGAGGACAGGCAGGCGTTGGCGGCGGGGTCTGAGACGTCGAAGCTGGCCTCCGGCGGGATCTCGAGGTCGCGGTCGAGGTCTTCGACCGTGTACGACGCGTCGACGATCCCACCCTCGAGGAGGCAGCTCACGGCGACCGCGCGAGAGTCTGAGAGCAGGTCGGGGTTGACCTGCTGCTGGTTGAACAAGGCCTCGATGAGCATGATGGTGCCTGTGGCGCACCCGGTCGCCTGCTCGGCGTACCTGTCGGCCGCCTCCTGCGAGTCGAGCAGAGGTGGCGTGACCTGGTTGACGCCGCTGGGCAGCTTCGTCCAAGTCTCCGTGTACCCGAGGTCGGAGACGCACTGCTGGTACCTGGTGAAGGCCTCGTCGTAGTCGGCCTGGGGGATCGTCCCGGTCTCGGCGGCCCGCTCGAGGACGTCACGCTCGAACTCCGAGACGGTGTCGCTGTCCAGGTACTGGGCGAACAGCTCGGTCATGCTCCCTGCGAGCACCTCGTCGCCGGTCGACCTGGGCTGCTCGTCCGTCGTGCCTGTGCCCCCGCCCGTCGGGTCATCGCCGCACCCAGCCAGGACCGAGACGGTCAGGGTGAGGGAGGCCAGCATCACGCTGAGTCTCCGGGCTGTCGTGGTCCTCATGTCGTCGTCCTTCCCCTGGTCACCGCCTGCCAGAGGTCCCGGCACGGTCGACGCCACAGGCAGGTCTACCCAACGCCGCGTTAGCCCGGTATGAGATAGTTCCTCACGTGTGCCTCACGGGTGGGGCGCGACGATCGTGCAGGTGCAGGTGCAGGTGCGGGCCGTCCCGGGCAGGGGCGTGACGGCCCTCTGAGACGGTGCGGACGTGCTGCGCCGGAAGGGTGTGGTTCATGACGCGGCTGCTGCTCGTCGAAGACGACCGTGACCTGGCGGACACGCTCACAGACGCGTTGCGCGTGGACGGGTTCCGTGTCGACGCCGTCCATGACGGCGCCCTCGCGCTGCCTGCTGCCCTCGACGGGCCCTACGACGTCGTCATCCTGGACCGAGACCTCCCGGGGATCCACGGCGACGCCGTCTGCCGGGCGTTGGTGGCTCGGCGCGCGACGGTCAAGATCCTCATGCTCACGGCGGCGAGCGGGCTCTACGACCGGGTGGGTGGGCTCGACCTGGG
>NZ_JACBYE010000056.1 GCF_013415325.1 Sanguibacter inulinus
ACCTTGGTGGTCACCGCCGCTCTCTCTCGTGCTGGCGTCCGTCAGGCAGCAGTTGCGCCTGCGCTGGCTAGGTCTTCTACGCCGCAGACGGCCCCTCGTCCGTGTGCGTCGGGTTGAGCACCCTGTCGAGGAAGGCGCGGGTGCGCGGCTCCTGCGGGTCGCCGATCACCTGTGCGGGCGGCCCGGACTCGACGACCACGCCGCCGTCCATGAACACGACGCGGTCGGCGACCTCCCGGGCGAAGGCCATCTCGTGCGTCACCACGATCATGGTCATGCCCTGCTGCGCGAGGTCGCGCATGACCGAGAGCACGTCGCCGACGAGCTCGGGGTCGAGCGCCGAGGTGGGCTCGTCGAAGAGCATGATCGACGGGTCCATGCTCAGCGCCCGGGCGATCGCGACGCGCTGCTGCTGACCGCCCGAGAGCTGCGTCGGGTGCGCGCTGCCGCGGTCGGCCAGACCGACCCGCTTGAGGTTGTGGAGCGCGACCTTCGTCGCCTCGGCCTTCGAGCGCTTGAGGACCTTGCGCTGCGCAACAGTGCAGTTCTCGAGAACGGTCTGGTGCGTGAACAGGTTGAACTGCTGGAACACCATGCCGACGTGCTGGCGCACGGCGTCGATGTTGATGTCCGGGTCGGTGATCTCGGTGCCCAGGACGGTGATGGTCCCCGACGTCGCGCTCTCGAGCTGGTTGACGCAGCGCAGCAGCGTCGACTTGCCCGAGCCCGAGGGGCCGATCACGCAGACGACCTCTCCGGGGGTGACGTCGAGCTCGATGCCACGGAGCACCAGGTTGTCGCCGAAGCTCTTGTGGAGGTCGCGGACCTGGACCACGGGCGCCGCGTCAGCCGCGGTGCCCTCGGTCGTCGCTGGAGGTGTGAGGGTCATGAGCGCGATCCCTTCCCGGTGCGCTTCTCGAGCCAGCGGGCCAGCAGGCCGAGCGGGATCGTGATGCAGAGGTAGCCGATGCCGGCGACGAACAGACCGGTCAGCCCACCGCCCGAGCCGCTCGAGAGCGCGTCGCGGCCGATCTTGGTGAGGTCGAACTGGGTCGGGAGCAGACCCATGAGGTAGATCAGCGAGGTGTCCTTGGTGAGCAGGATGATCTCGTTGGTCATGGGGGGCAGGACGATCCTGAAGGCCTGCGGGATCACGACGGTCAGCAGCGTGCGGCCGTGGGACATGCCCAGAGACCGGGCCGCCTCGATCTGACCGCGGGGGACAGCCTCGATCCCGGCGCGCAGGGTCTCGGCGATGTACGCGGCGGACACCATGCCGAGGGCGAGCGCAGCCTTGAGGGTGAGCGAGGAGATCGACACCCCGAGCGCGATCGGCACGGCATAGGCGAAGGCGATCACGACGAGCAGCGCGGGGATGCCGCGGAAGAACTCGATGTAGATCGTCGCGAGCCAGCGGTAGACGCCGACCGACGAGAGCTTCATCAGGGCGAGCACAGTCCCCAGGCTCAGCCCGACGGCGAAGGCCGCGGCCGTGTACATCAGGGTGTTGAGGAAGGCCCGGGGGATCTTCGGGAAGAGGTCTTGGGCGGCCTCGACGTTGAAGATCTGGTCGCCGACGCGGCCCCAGTCGATCGAGACCGCGAGGACGACGACGGCGACCACGAGGAGGCCGTACTGGATCCCGCGGGAGATGCGCGCACGCTTGCGCGGGCTCATCCGGGTACGAGCCTCCACCGTCGCGCGGGGCGCGACGGCGGAGGGCGCTGCTTCGGGTGTCGTCATGAGTCTCAGCCCTCGGCGGGCGCGGTCCCGATCCACTCGGTGTACAGCTCGTCGTAGGTGCCGGCGGTCTCGAGGCGGACGAGCGTCGTGTTGATGGCGTTGACCAGGGCGGTGTTGCCCTTCTTCACGCCGAAGCCGTACTGCTCACCGGTCGAGAAGTTTGCCGCGACCTCGAAGCCGTCGGAGATGAAGGGGGAGAGGCTCGCGATGTCGTTGACGACGGCGTCGACCTGCCCGGTCTGCAGGGCCTGGACCTGGGCGCCGAGGTCGTCGAAGACCACTCCTTCGAGGCCGTTCTCCTCGGCCCACGAGGCCCCGGTCGAGGAGACCTGGACGGCGACCTTCATACCGGCGAGCGACTCGACCGTCGAGAGGTCCGAACCCTCGGCGACGAGGAGGCCCTGGTCGGCGTCGAAGTACGGCTCCGAGAAGTCCATGTTGGCCGCGCGCTCGTCGGTGATGGTGATGCCGGAGGCGACGACGTCGCACTGGTTCGCGTTGAGCGCTGCGCCCGACTCGATGCCGTCGAAGCCCGTCGCGAGAGGGGCGAGCTCGAGGTCGAGGTCGGCGGCCACCTCGCTCATGAGAGACATGTCGAAGCCGACGATCTCGCCGTCCTTCTCGAGCTCGAAGGGCTCGAAGGGCGGGTTGGTGCAGACCGTGAGCTTGCCCGACGCGATGGTCGCGATCGACCCGTCTGCGGCGGTGCCGTCGGAGCTGGCGTCGTCGGAGGACGAGCATCCTGCGAGGAGGAGGCCGCCGAGGGCGACGAGGGCTGCTGCGCTACGTGCTGTGTTCATGGGACACCTCAGAGGCCGAGTGGTTGAGTATTCATGTCCCATGATACATATTCACTCGGGCTCCTGTGCGAGGACTCAGGCCGCAGAGCCCACAGTGACCGACGTGACAGCCGCGTAGAAGATCTTCTCGAGCCTCAGCGACCTGTCGGACATCTGGCTCGGGTCCAGCACGAGCGCCGTGGCGACCTCGACGCTGCCTCCCCACCGCGCGACCTCGGCGAGCACGACACCCGCTGTGCGCGGGGCGAAGACCAGGCCGTAGACCTGCCCGACGACCGAGCCGTCGTCGAGGACGCTCGTCGTACGAGGGTCGGCTCCGGAGAGGTCGACCCCCGCAGCCGTGAGCAGGTCGACGGTGCTGCGCAGCCGGAGCGGTCGCCGCAGCGCCGCGATGCTGTAGTCCGGTCGGTCGGGGCCAGGCACGGTCCGCAGCACGCGCGCGACCAGAGGCAGCTGGACCGCGAGGTCGTCAGGACCCGCCACGACCCTGTCGATCGACACGTCGAAGCGGTCCCGCGGGTCGCTGGTCATGCTCGCGGTCTCGTCATCAGGTCTGATCGTCCGGTCTCAGGCTGCTGGGCGCGTCGCACCGGCCCCGACGCGCACGGTCCGACGCGCACGGCCCGGCGCACCGGCCCCGACGCGCACGGCCCCGCCGTGCAGGGTCCAGTCACGCTGCTCTCACCCTGCGTAGATCGCGGCGATCTCGTCGCTGAAGTCGGCGAGGACCTTGGCACGCTTCACCTTGAGCGACGGGGTGAGGTAGCCGTTCGCCTCGGTGAAGTCTGTGCTGAGCACGTGGATCTTGCGGATCGACTCGGCGCGGGACACGGCCTCGTTGGTCCTGTCGACGGCGCGCTGGAGCGCTTCGAGGACGGCCGGGTGCTTGCCGGCAGCCACGACGTCCATCGACGGCAGACCCTTGCTGCGCAGCCACCCCGGGAGCATCTCGGCGTCGAGGGTCACGAGCGCGGCGATGAACGGCTTCTGGTCGCCCACGACTACGCACTGGCTGACGAGAGGGTGCCCGCGGAAGCGGTCTTCGAGCATCGCTGGGGCGACGTTCTTGCCACCCGCCGTCACGATGATCTCCTTCTTGCGGCCGGTGATGCGCAGGTACCCGTCGTCGTCGAGGGACCCGAGGTCGCCGGTCCGGAACCAGCCGTCGACGAGGGCCTCGGCTGTGGCCTCGGGGTTGTTGCGGTACCCGCGGAACACGTGCTCGCCGCCGATGAGGATCTCGCCGTCGTCGTCGATCTTGGTGCTCGTGCCGGGGAAAGACGGGCCGACCGTGCCGATCTTGATGAGCCCGGGGCGGTTCACGGCCGTGGGCGCGGTGGTCTCGGTGAGGCCGTAGCCCTCGAGGATCGTCAGACCGATCCCACGGTAGAAGTGGCCGAGCCGCTCGCCGAGCGGCGCCCCGCCCGAGATCGCGTACTGCGCCTTGCCGCCGAGCGCAGACCGCAGCTTGGAGTACACGAGCGCGCTCGCGAGGGCGTGCTGCGCCTTGAGTGCTGCCGAGGGACCAGGTCCTCCGGAGGTGGCCTCGGACATCGCGATCGACACCTTGGCGGCCCAGCGGAAGAGCCGGAGCTTCGCGCCGCTGCCGGCCTTCTGCTCGGAGGAGTTGTAGACCTTCTCGAAGACGCGCGGCACGGCCAGCAGGAAGGTCGGCTGGAAGGTCGCGAGGTCGGGCAGCAGGTTGCGGGTGTCAGGGGTGTGTCCCATGACGGCGCCCGACGTCACGCACAAGACCTGGACGAAGCGGGCGAAGACGTGGGCGAGCGGCATGAACAGCAACGACCGAGCCCCGGGCACCGCGCAGATGTCACCGAGGCCCTCGACGCCGTTGTGGGTGAGGAACACGAAGTTGCGGTGGGTGAGCTCGGCGCCCTTGGGGCGTCCTGTCGTGCCCGAGGTGTAGATGATGGTCGCGAGGTCGCTGCCCACCACGGCCTCGCTGCGCGCGGTGACCTCGGCCGTGTCGACGCTGCTGCCCGAGAGCCGCAGCTGGTCGACGGCGTCGTCGTCGATGACCAGGACGTCGGTGAGCTCGGGCAGGGTCGTGCGGGCCTCCTCGACGAGCGAGGCGTGGGTCGAGGTCTCGACGAGGGCCAGGCGCACACCGGCGTCTCCGCAGATCCAGCGGATCTGGTCGGCCGAGCTGGTCTCGTACACAGGCACCGGGACGGCACCCACGGCCCACACCGCGAAGTCCAGCAGGGTCCACTCGTAGCGCGTGCGCGACATGATCGCGACCCTGTCGCCGACCTCGATGCCGCGCGCGAGCAGCCCCTTGGCCGTGGCGAGCACCTGGTCGGCGAACTGCTGGGCCGTCACGGGCTGCCAGGCGTCACCGAGGTGCGTCTTGCGCTCGATGAGCACGCCGCCCCCGTCCCTGCGCACACGGTCGGCGAGCAGGGTGTTGATCGACGAGCTGTGCGGTGCGTCGGTCAGGCTGGGGGAGGAGAACTCGATCATGCGGGCATCCTTGCTGGCGATCGGGCAGGGCGGGTGGTGCTGACGTCCGGGTGGTGCTGACGTGCGGGGGTGGGCACAGCGGCCGACCCCCGCACGGTCGAGCAGGTCAGGCTCCGCGAGGCTTCTTGGCCTCGGCCTCGCCGAGCTCGGAGCGCACGACGACGATGCCGCCCTGCACGGCCGGGTCGCCCTGGCCGTCAGCGGCGATGTCCAGGCGGAGCTCGCCGGTGACCCGGCCGGCTCCGCGCAGGTCGACCATCGACGACTCGATCGCGTGCAGCGAGGCCCGCGGCACGGCGAGCTCGGCGAGCAGGATCGGCGTGCGCATCGAGACCTTCGCCTCGGACTTGATCTTGCGCAGCGTCGCGAGGGCGTGACCCGAGGCCGTCAGGACCGAGAGGTCCGTGCCGGCAGCGGCTGTGCGCAGGCTGTCCGAGGTGGGCCAGGCGGCCTGGTGGACCGATCCCTCGCGCCACCAGGACCAGACCTCTTCGGTCGCGAAGGGCAGCACGGGGGCGAAGAGACGCAGGAGCGTGTCCAGGGCGATCGCGAGACCGGTCCTGGCGGACAGCGTCTCGGCGGTCACGTCGGTGGCCTCGGCACCTGCACCGTAGGCGCGGTCCTTGACGAGCTCGAGGTAGTCGTCGCAGAAGGTCCAGAAGAAGGTCTCGGAGACCTCGAGGGCCTTCGTGTGGTCGTAGCCCTCGAGTGCGGCCGTGGCACGGTCGACGACGTCGGCCAGACCGGCGAGCATCGCCCGGTCGATCGGCTCGGTGACCAGCGCCGGGTCGAGCACGAGGTCGTCCTCGCCGGCGAAGGACAGCGCGAACTTGCTCGCGTTGAGGACCTTGATCGCCAGGCGGCGACCGATCTTCATCTGCCCGACCTCGAAGGCGGCGTCGGTACCCAGGCGTGCCGAGGCGGCCCAGTAGCGGACGGCGTCGGAGCCGTGCTCTTCGAGCAGGCCCATCGGAGTGACCACGTTGCCCTTGGACTTGCTCATCTTCTTGCGGTCCGGGTCGAGGATCCAGCCGGAGATCCCGGCGTCGGTCCACGGCAGCGAGCCGTGCTCGAGGTGCGAGCGGACGACAGTCGAGAAGAGCCACGTGCGGATGATGTCCTGGCCCTGGGGGCGCAGGTCCATCGGGAACACGCGGGAGAAGAGGTCGGGGTCGCTCAGCCAGCCACCGGCGATCTGCGGGGTGAGGGACGACGTGGCCCAGGTGTCCATGATGTCGGGGTCACCGACGAAGCCGCCGGCCTGGCCGCGCTGCTCGGCCGTGTAGCCGGCCGGGACGTCGGAGGACGGGTCGATCGGCAGGATCGCCTCGTCGGGGACGATGGGCGAGTCCCACTGCGGCTCGCCGTGCTCGTCGACGGGGTACCAGACGGGGATCGGCACACCGAAGAAGCGCTGACGGGAGACGAGCCAGTCGCCGTTGAGGCCACCGACCCAGTTCTCGTAGCGGACCTGCATGAACTCCGGGTGGAAGTTCAGCTCGGCGCCCCGGGCGAGCAGCTCGGCCCGCAGGTCGCGGCCGGGCATCTCACGCCCGCCGTTGCGGATGTACCACTGACGGCTCGTGACGATCTCGAGGGGCTTGTCGCCCTTCTCGAAGAAGTTGGCCTTGCGCTGTGTCGCGACGGGCTCGCCCTTGAGGTCGCCCGACTCGCGGAGCGCGTCGACGACCACGGTGCGTGCGGAGAACGTCGTCTTGCCGAGCATCTCGGAGAACAGCGCCGTGCCCTGCTCGCTCGTGATCCACTCGGGGAGCTCGCGGGTGATGCGGCCGTCGCGGACGAGGATCGACCGGGTCGGCAGCTGCAGCTCGCGCCACCACTGCACGTCGGTGAGGTCGCCGAAGGTGCAGCACATGGCGATGCCCGCACCCTTGTCGCGCTCGGCGAGCGTGTGGGCGAGGACGGGGACCTCGACACCGAAGAGCGGCGAGGTGACCGTGGTGCCGAAGAGGTGCTGGTAGCGCTCGTCGTCAGGGTGCGCGATGAGGGCGACGCAGGCGGGGAGCAGCTCGGGGCGGGTGGTCTCGATGACCACCTCGGAGCCGTCGGCCGCGTGGAAGGCGATCTTGTGGAAGTGCCCGGGGTAGTCGCGTGCCTCGAGCTCGGCCTGGGCGACGGCGGTCTGGAAGGTCACGTCCCACAGGCCTGGGGCCTCGGCCTGGTAGGCCTCGCCGCGGGCGAGGTTGCGCAAGAAGGCCGTCTGCGCGACGGCCTGGGCCGGCTGCCCGATGGTCTGGTAGTGGTGCGCCCAGTCGACGCTCAGGCCGAGGTAGCGCCACAGCGCCTCGAACTGCTGCTCGTCCTCGGCCGTGAGGCGCTCGCACAGCTCGATGAAGTTCTTGCGGCTGATCGGCTGCTGGTCGGCCGCCTTGACGCTCTTGCCCTCGGCTCCTTGCAGCGGGGGCTCGTAGCCCTCGACGTAGGGGAGCGAGGTGTCGCAGCGGACGCCGTAGTAGTTCTGCACGCGGCGCTCGGTCGGCAGGCCGTTGTCGTCCCAGCCCATCGGGTAGAACACGGACTTCCCGCGCATCCGCTGGAAGCGGGCGACGACGTCGGTGTGGGTGTAGCTGAAGACGTGCCCGACGTGCAGCGACCCGGAGACCGTGGGGGGAGGGGTGTCGATCGAGTAGACGTCGGCGCGCTCGGCGCTGCGGTCGAAGGTGTAGGTGCCCTCGGTGGCCCAGGCGGAGTCCCAGCGACCCTCGAGACCGTCGAGGCTGACCTTCTCGGGTACCTGCTTGACCGTTGCGACCACGGGTCGGGTGTCGGGCGCTTCGGGGACAGGTGCGGAGACGTCGGGTGAGCTCATGGGGGCCATCTTTCCAGATGCGCAGGAGGTTCTGGGATTCCGGCGCGGCCTGTGGACGGCCAGGACGTCTCCCGCGTCCCGTGGCGTCCGGCTCGTCAGCGGCCAGACCGGGGCCGTCCCGCAGGGTGGACGCGCTGTCCGAGGGAGGAGAACGGGGATCCTGCGCCCGTGGTCGCCCCGTCGTCTCACCGGGTGAGAACCGCGTCACGTCTGGCAGGACAGGCGGTCCCGTGACGTATCGTGTGGGGACGGAGTGCGCCGAGCGCACTCAGTCACGCTCCACCTCTCGACGGGTCGTCGAGAGCACGCCGGACCACCGGCCTCCGCAGACCAGGGAAGCAATCGTGAACGAGATGTGTTGTCGGTTCAGCCGCCGCCACTCTCTTCCGCCGACCCTGTAAGGAACCCACCGCCCATGTCGATCGACCGCGACATCATCGGGCCCGTGACGACCGCCAAGACCTCTCGCAGCGTCTCGCTGTGGGCGCGTCTGCGCCGCGACCGCCTCGCCGTCGCCGGTCTCGTCACGATCGTCTTCTTCCTGCTCGTCGCGATCTTCGCGCCGCTGCTCTCCTCGCTGTCGGGCAACGACCCGTACACGTACCACCTCGACGCGCTCGACGCGTCAGGTGCGCCGGCAGGCTTCGGCGGCGGGATCAGCGCAGAGCACTGGTTCGGCGTCGAGCCGCTGACGGGCCGCGACCTCTTCTCGATCGTCGTGCACGGCTCGCGGACGTCGCTCGTGGTCGGGCTCGGTGCGACGGTGGTCGCGATGCTCCTCGGGACTGTCGTCGGGCTCGTCGCGGGGTACTTCGGAGGGTGGGTCGACACCCTCGCGAGCCGCGTCATCGACGTGATGTTCGGGTTCCCGAGCCTCATCTTCATGATCGCCCTCGGCGCGATCGTCCCGGTGTCCTTCCCCAGGGTGCTGCTGCTCGTGCTCATCATCGGGTTCTTCGGGTGGGCGTCGATCGCCCGGGTGGTCCGCGGTCAGGTGCTCTCGCTGCGCAAGCAGGGCTACGTCCGCGCCTCGACAGCCCTCGGCGCCCGGCACAGCCACATCTTGTTCAAGCAGATCCTGCCGAACCTCAGCGCGACCATCGTCGTGTTCTCGACGATCACCATCCCGGCCACGATCGGCTCCGAGGCGGCGCTGTCCTTCCTCGGCGTGGGTGTTGCCCCGCCGACCCCGTCGTGGGGCCGGTCGATCGGTGACGCCGTCACCTGGTTCTCGGTCACGCCGATGTACCTCGTCTTCCCCGGAGCGGCCTTGTTCTTCATCACCCTGGCCTTCAACGTCTTCGGCGACGGCCTCCGCGACGCCCTCGACCCGCGCTCGAGGGGGGTCCGCTCGTGAGCGACCACCAGCACTCCAGCACACCTGTCGTCGAGGGCCCCGGCAGCACCGCAGCCGCCCGGACGGCGGGCATCGGCACGAGCGCGGCGCGCACGGCACGCTTCGTGCTCGGCAAGGCGAGCGGCATGGTCGTCGTGCTGCTCATCGTCTCGGCCCTGACCTACGCCGTCTTCGTCCTGCTCCCGGCAGACCCGGCCCAGCTCGCCTGCGGTCGTCCGTGCACGCCGGAGCGCCTCGAGGCAGCCCGCGGGTACATGGGGCTCGACGAGCCGCCGTGGAAGCAGTACCTGCTGTTCCTCGGCGGGATCTTCGCGGGGCGGACCTTCGGGGCCGGCGCGACAGCCATCGAGTGCGCGACACCGTGCCTCGGGTACTCCTTCAGGCTCAACGAGTCGGTGACCGACCTCATCATCAGCCGCCTGCCCGTCACGGTCTCGATCGCCGTGGGCGCCGCCGTGCTGTGGCTGCTGGTCGGTGTGGTGTCCGGGGTGGTCGCGGCGATCAAGCGCGGGACCGCCGTCGACCGACTGATCATCCTCGGCGCGATCGCTGGTGTGTCTGCCCCGAGCTACCTCGTGGGTCTGCTCGCGATCCTGCTGTTCGGCTTCACCCTCGACATGGTCCCGGTGTCCGGCTACGTGCCCTTCACCGAGAGCCCCCTCGACTGGGCGTGGCACCTCGTGCTGCCCTGGACCGTGCTCGCGCTGCTCTCGGCAGCCGTCTACGCCCGGCTCACCCGCGCCCAGATGCTCGACGTCATGGGACAGGACTTCATCCGGACGGCCCGCGCCAAGGGGCTCACCGAGGGTCGGGTCATCACCCGGCACGCGCTGCGCAACGTGATGATCCCTGTCATCACGCTGTTCGGCCTGGACCTCGGCTCGCTGCTCGGCGGGGCCGTCATCACCGAGCGGGTGTTCTCGATGCCCGGTCTCGGCTCGCTCCTGCTCGACGCCGTCGGCAACTTCGACCTCCCGATCCTCGTCGGCGTCACGCTCTTCTCGGCCGCGATCATCATCGTGGCGAACTTCGTCGTCGACCTCGTCTACGGCGTCCTCGACCCGAGGGCGCGCTCATGAGCCGCGCCCAGGTGGTCGTGCGACGCACTGGGACGTCTGGGACGTCTGGTCCCGCCGTGCTCGGGTCGCTGGTCATGCAGCGATGTACACAGCGCTGACTCAGCGCGCCCCGTGACCTGGCGCCGCGCGACACCGCGCGAGCGCACCCCGAAGCACCAGCTCCTCGAGAGGCACGACCCCCGATGAACGCATCACGACCTCGCAGCACCCGCGCTGCACGCCCGACCCTCCTCAAGGCCGCAGCCGCGACCGCAGTCCTCGCGCTCACCCTGACCGCCTGCAACGCGAACGGCGGCGACGACGACGCGACCGCCCCGAGCACCCAGGGATCGACGGGGACGACGGAGAAGGGTGGCACCATGACCATCCTCACGTCGGCCACCGAGATCAACTGGGACCCGGCCAAGAGCCAGAACCTGGCGATCACGACCCTCGGTCTCGTCGAGCGACGCCTGACCACCTGGGGCGTCGAGCCCGGCAAGCCCGGCGTCGTGGTCCCCGACCTCGCGACCGACACGGGCACCGTCTCCGACGACGGCAAGACCTGGACCTACACCCTCAAGGACGACATCTTCTTCGAGGACGGCACGCCGATCACCTCGGCCGACATCAAGTACGGCATCGAGCGGTCCTTCGCGCCTGAGCTCTCGGGCGGCCTGAGCTACCACAAGAGCCTCCTCGAGGGCGGCGACGAGTACGCGGGCCCCTACACGGGCGGCGACCTCGCGTCGATCGAGACCCCTGACGACAAGACGATCATCTTCCGTCTGAAGTCCGCCTACGGCGACTGGCCGTGGATCGTCTCGCAGCCGGCCTTCGCACCGGTCCCCGAGGCGCAGGACGACATCGCGACCTACACGCAGCAGCCTGTCGCGTCGGGCCCCTACAAGGTCGTCGACACGAAGCAGGGCGTCTCGGTCACCCTCGAGCGCAACGACAAGTGGACCGAGGAGAGCGACGACGTCCGCACCGCCGGACCCGACTCGATCGTCTTCTCCCTCGGGCAGGACGCGACTGTCACCGCGCAGCGCCTCATCGCCGACGCAGGCGACGACAAGAACGCCTTCGGTGCGAGCTTCGTCCCGCCAGCCCAGCTTGCGCAGGTCGCGAACAACCCCTCCGCCAAGGAGCGTCTGGTGACCTCCGACGCCGGGGCGCTCGCCTACCTCGCGATCAACACCGAGCGTGAGGGCCTCGACAACGTCCAGGTCCGTCAGGCGATCCAGTACGCGGTCGACAAGCAGGCCTTCCAGGTCGCCTCCGGCGGAGAGACCGGCGGGGCTCTGGCCACGACGCTCATCACCCCGGGCATCGAGGGCCGTGAAGACTTCAACCTCTACGAGGCCGACGCGGCCGGTGACGTCGACAAGGCCAAGGAGCTCCTCACGGAGTCTGGCTGGGACCCGACCAGCCGTGAGCTCGTGCTGCTCTCCGAGGACGACTCCGTGTCGCTCTCGCAGGCGCAGGCCGTCGAGCAGGGGCTCGAGCGTGCTGGTTTCCAGGTGACCATCAAGCCTGAGGCGCAGCTCGCCGCGGTCCAGACCCTCACCCAGGGCACGGGTGAGTACGACCTGACGATCAGCTCGTGGCAGCCGGACTTCCCGAGCGCGAACGGCAACATCCAGCCGCTGTTCGACTCGAGCCAGATCGGCAACGGCGGGTACAACCTGGCGCGGTTCTCCGACCCGGCCGTCGACGAGCTCATCGCCCAGGCGACCGCCGAGATCGACGTCGAGAAGGCCGGCGCCCTCTGGGCCCAGGCCGACCGCGCGATCATGGAGCAGTCGCCCGTCGTCCCGCTCATCTACACGCGGAACTCGTTCCTGCACGGCTCCAACGTGCAGAACTTCTACATCCCCGCCTTCCCGGCCTACCCGAACTACCTCAAGGCATCGCTGAGCCAGTGACCACGACCACAGAGAACGCCAAGAACGCCGAGAGCACGGTGCCCCTCCTCACCGTGGACGGGCTGACCGTCCGGTTCGAAGGCCAGGACACTCCCGCCGTCGGTGGGGTCTCCTGGACGCTCGAGCGCGGGCAGGTGCTCGCCCTCGTGGGCGAGTCCGGCTCGGGCAAGAGCGTCACGGCGTTCTCTGTGCTCGGGCTGCTGCCGGCGACGGCGACTGTCGCCGGCAGCATCCGGCTCGACGCCGAGCACCTCGGTAGCGAGCCCGCGCACGACGGTGCCCGCCACGGCGGACCCGTCGAGCTCGTCGACGCATCCTCGGACACCCTGCGGGGTGTCCGGGGCGGTGTCGTCGGGCTCGTGTCCCAGGAGCCGATGAACGCCTGGAACCCCGTGCTGACGATCGGGTGGCAGATCATCGAGGCCGTCCGCACCCACGCCAAGGTCTCGCGCGCCCAGGCGCGCGAGCGCCTGCTCCAGCTGCTCCACGAGGTCGGGCTGACCGACCCTGAGCGGGTCGCCCGCTCGTACCCGCACCAGCTCTCGGGCGGACAGCTCCAGCGCGCACTCATCGCGATGGCACTGAGCGCCGACCCCGTCGCGCTCATCGCCGACGAACCCACCACAGCGCTCGACGTCACGGTCCAGGCCGGGATCCTCGAGCTGCTGCGGTCCCTGCGGGACTCGCGCGGCATGGCGATCCTGCTCATCACCCACGACATGGGCGTGGTCGCGGACCTCGCCGACGACGTCGTGGTGATGCGCCGCGGGCTGGTCGTCGAGAAGGCACCGGCGGCGACGCTGTTCTCCGACCCCCAGGACGCGTACACCCGAGAGCTGCTCGACGCCGTGCCTCGGCTCGGCGCGCTGCCCGAGGCGGAGGTGCTCGACGCAGCAGACCCAGAGACGCCGGTCCGTCGCTCCACCACCACGACCGCCAGCGACACGCGGGCCGCTGCGGCTCCGTCGCCTGCACCTGCAGCACCGCCCGTCGACCTCCGCGACCTCCACGTCGTCTACCCGGGCGCTCGCCGCTCGGCGCCCGTGCACGCTGCTGACGGTGTGACGCTGCGCATCGACCGCGGGGAGATGCTCGGCCTGGTGGGGGAGTCCGGCTCCGGCAAGTCGACCGTGGGCCAGGTGCTCGCCGGTCTGGTGCCGGCGACCTCCGGCTCGGTGCGGGTCTGCGACGTGGACCTGCGCGAGGCGTCCCGCAAAGAGCAGCTGGCCGTGCGCAAGCGCGTCGGTGTGGTGTTCCAGGACCCCGCCTCGACCCTCAACCCCCGCTGGACCATCGCGCAGGCGATCGGTGAGCCCCTCGGTCTGCACACCTCGCTGCGCGGGTCTGAGCTCCGCGACCGCGTCGCGCACCTGCTCGAGATCGTCCAGCTCTCGCCAGACCTCGCCGACAGGTTCTCGCACGAGCTCTCGGGCGGGCAGCGTCAGCGCGTGTCGATCGCGCGGGCTGTGGCTCTCGACCCTGACGTGCTCATCGCGGATGAGCCGACGAGCGCCCTCGACGTGTCGGTCCAGCAGCGCATCCTCGAGGTGTTCGCGGACCTGCAGCAGAGGCTCGGCTTCTCGTGCCTGTTCATCTCGCACAACCTGGCTGTCGTCGAGCGGGTCACGGGTCGCGTCGCGGTGATGCACCAGGGGCGGATCGTCGAGCAGGGACCGACGCGCGACGTCCTGGGCTCCCCGCAGGACCCGTACACGCAGCGGCTGCTCGCGGCCGCGCCCGTGGCGGACCCCACGGTCCAGGCGGAGCGTCGCGCGCACTGGCTGACGCTCACGCGCTGAGCAGCGCGATGAGCGGCGCGCTGTTCGGGTGCTGGACCGCGCGCTGCTCACCCACTGGACTGCGCGCTGCTCAGGTGCTGAGTCGCGTGATGTTCGCGTGCGTGAACCTCGCGCCGCTGTCCCCGTGAGCCGCGCGCTGCTCACGGCCGCTGCACCGCTCAGACTGCTGCACCGCTCCTGACTGACCGCCGTACCGCTCACCGCTGCTGCGCCGCGACGCCCAACGCCGTCCCGACCTCTTCGTACCCGTGCCGCACCTGCCCGAGCGAGATCCGCAGGTGACCGCCGGGTGGCTTCGGGGTGCTCGTGGTGCTCGTGACGCTCGTGGTGAAGGGCGCCCCGGGGGCGCACCGGATGCCGAGCGCCGCGAGGTGCACTGTCGCGGCGCGCTCGTCAGTGACCGGCAGCCACATGTTGATCCCGTCGCCGGCCCGCAGCTCCGCGCCGGTCGCACGCACGGCCCGCGAGACCTCACGCTGCCGCAGGGCGTAGGCGTTCCTGGCCTGGGCGACGCTCTCCCGGACCGTCGAGTCCGTGAGCAGCTCGAGCAGGACCTCTTGCAGCATGCGGCTGGTCCACCCGGGGCCGAGCATCCGCCGCGCCACGACGTCGCGCATGAGGTCGGCCGGCGCTGACATCGCGGCGATGCGCAGGTCGGGTCCGTGGGACTTCGAGAAGGACCGCACGTGCACGACCTGGCCTGGTAGGTGCGTCCCGAGACTCACGTCAGGCGCCTGGCAGATGCTCCCGGAGTGGTCGTCCTCGACCACCAGCACGTCGCGGCCCCGCGGGTGGCGGCGCAGCACGTCGGCGAGCTCGGCGGCCCGCGCAGCGGTGAGCGACGCCCCCGTCGGGTTGTGCGCCCGCGGCTGGAGCAGCACGACGCCCGGCCCGTCGTCGAGGACCCGCGCGAGACCGTCGGGCCTCATGCCGTGCTCGTCGACGTCGACCCCGAGGGTCTGCGCACCGAGGTGGTCGAGCAGGTCGTAGAAGGGTGGGAAGGACGGGTTCTCGACCGCGACGCGCGACCCGAGACTCACGCGGAGCTCGAGCACCCGGCTGAGCCCGTCCATCGCACCGTCGACGACCGTGAGTGCCTCGGGCACGAAGGGCCAGTCGGCCCGCAGGCGTCGTTCGAGCGGCGCGATGAGCGCGGGCCCGAGATAGCTCGACGTGGTCGCCCCCTGCGTGCGCCGGGCGAGCCGGGCGAAGGCGACGCCGAGCGGGGGAAGGAGCTGGGGGTCGGGGGTGCCCGACGACAGGTCGATCCGGTACGGGACCTGGTCGCCCGCGGCGAGGTCCCTGTACCGCGGCGGCAGCCACGTGGAGCGTTGGCTCAGCACGAAGGTGCCGGCGCGCCCGCGCGTGCGGACCAGGCCAGCCTCGGCGAGGGCGTGCCACGCCCCGGAGACGGTCCCCGGGCTCACCCGGAGCTGGGCGGCGACGTCCCGGACCGTCGGCATGCGCTCGTCGGCCGCGATCTCACCGGACCTGATGAGCCGCGCGAGGGTCGCGGCGATCCCTGCGGGCGTGCGGTCTGTCACGAGCTCGGCGAGGTCCATGCCCTGATCTTGTGGTGCCCGCGACCGGGGACGGAGCGCCTGGCCGGAGAGTTAACACGACCGACACGAGCGTTCTCGGGGACGTTACGTGGGGACACGCCGCGGAAATGTTCAAGGCCGAGAGTCACACCCATCAGCCCGCCAGGTGGAGGCGGCGACGAGGAGAGGCGAGGTGTCCGCGTGACAATCGTGAGGACAGCACTGACCCAGGCGACGTGGACCGGCGACAAGGAGTCCATGCTCGCCAAGCACGAGCAGTTCACCCGTGACGCGGCGGCCCAGGGCGCGAAGATCATCTGCTATCAGGAGCTCTTCTACGGTCCGTACTTCGGCATCGTCCAGGACACGAAGTACTACGAGTACGCGGAGTCGGTGCCGGGCCCGATCACCGAGCGCTTCCAGGCTCTCGCCAAAGAGCTCGACATCGTCATCGTCCTCCCCGTCTACGAGGAAGACCAGCCCGGCGTCCTCTACAACACGGCTGCGGTGATCGACTCGGACGGCAGCTACCTCGGCAAGTACCGCAAGCACCACATCCCGCACCTGCCGAAGTTCTGGGAGAAGTTCTACTTCCGTCCCGGCAACCTCGGATACCCGGTGTTCGACACGGCCGTCGGCACGATCGGCGTGAACATCTGCTACGACCGCCACTTCCCCGAGGGGTGGCGTGCGCTCGCCCTGGGCGGCGCGGAGATCGTGTTCAACCCCAACGCCACGGCACCCGGGATCTCGAACCGTCTGTGGGAGATCGAGCAGCCGGCTGCCGCCGTCGCCAACGGGATGTTCGTCGTGGCGACCAACCGGGTCGGGCTCGAGGACGACGAGTTCGGGGACGAGGCCGTGAACTTCTACGGCTCCTCCTACGTGGTCGGACCCGACGGCGCCCTGGTCGGCGAGATGGGCTCCTCGACCGAGCCCGAGCTGCTGATCCGCGACATCGACCTGGACAAGGTCCGTGAGGTGCGCGAGCGCTGGCAGTTCTTCCGCGACCGCCGCCCGGACGCGTACGAAGCGCTCGTCGCGCCGTGACCTAGGCAGGCCCGGCGCGGCCCGGTCCCGACCGGCCCGGCCTGGCCTACGGCGTGGCGCCGCCCGGTCCCGTCCGGCCCGGCTCCGTCCGACCTGGACCGCGCGCCCGGCCCCGTGTCTGCGCCCAGCTCAGCCCCAGCACTCCGACCTCCTCCGACCTCCTCCGACCCCCCAGGAGACCCATGTACACGCTCATCACCGGCGGGACCGTCGTCAACGCGACAGGGACGGGGCTGGCCGACGTCCTCGTCGAGGACGAGACGATCGTCGCCGTCCTCGAACCTGGCTCGGCCGTCCTCGGCGAGACCTTCCTCGCCGGGGTCGACCGCAGGATCGACGCGACAGGCAAGTACGTGATCCCGGGCGGGATCGACGCCCACACGCACATGGAGATGCCCTTCGGCGGGTCCTTCGCCTCGGACAGCTTCGAGACGGGGACCCGGGCCGCCGCCTGGGGTGGCACCACGACGATCATCGACTTCTCGGTCCAGTACGCCGGCCAGGACGTGCTCACGCAGTTCGCCGCGTGGCACGAGAAGGCCGCCGGGAGGTGCGCGGTCGACTACGCCTTCCACCAGATCATCGGCGGGGTCGACGACGTCTCCCTCGCGGCGATGGACACGCTCATCGACGAGGGTGTGTCGAGCTTCAAGCTCTTCATGGCCTACAAGGGCGTGTTCCTCTCCGACGACGGGCAGATCGTCCAGGCCATGCAGCGGGTGTCGAACAACGGCGGGCTGCTGATGATGCACGCGGAGAACGGGTCGGTCATCGACCTGCTCCAGCAGCAGGCCCTCCAGCGCGGGGACACCGACCCGATCCACCACGGGCTGACCCGTCCGTGGCAGACGGAGGAGGAGGCCACGTACCGCGCGATCCGGCTGGCCGAGCTCACCGGGGCGCCCCTCTACGTCGTGCACGTCTCGGCGAAGCAGGCCGCGCAGCGCATCGCCGAGGCCCGCGACACCGGGCAGAACGTCTTCGGCGAGACCTGCCCGCAGTACCTGTGGCTCTCCCTCGAGGAGCAGCTCGGCGCCCCGGGCTTCGAGGGGTCCAAGTGGGTGTGCTCGACGCCGTTGCGCTCGCGGTCCGACGGCCACCAGGAGCACATGTGGCGCTCGCTGCGCACCAACGACCTGCAGCTCGTGAGCACCGACCACTGTCCCTTCTGCATGAAGGGGCAGAAGGAGATGGGTGTCGGTGACTTCACGAAGATCCCGAACGGGATCGGCTCGGTCGAGCACAGGCTCGACCTCATCTACCAGGGCGTGGTCACGGGCAAGATCTCGCTCGAGCGCTGGGTCGAGATCTGCTGCACCACGCCGGCCCGGATGTTCGGGCTGTACGGCACGAAGGGCGTCATCCAGCCCGGGGCCGACGCCGACGTGGTCGTGTACGACCCGGCGGGGCACACGAGCATCTCGGTCGAGTCGCACCACATGAACCTCGACTACTCCGCGTGGGAGGGCTTCGAGGTCGACGGGCACGTGGACGTGGTGCTGTCCCGCGGGAAGGTCCTCGTCGCCGACGGCGAGTACCACGGTCGCCCCGGGCACGGGCGGTACGTCAAGCGGGGGCTGTCGCAGTACCTCATCTGAGGGGTCGTGCGTCCCCGAGCCTCCCTCCCCAGCAACCCCAGCCCTGACAGAAAGGACACCGCTCATGGACTTCGGTGTCGTCCTCCAGAACCACCCGCCGGCGTCACGCGTCGTCGAGCTGACGCGCCTGGCCGAGACCTACGGGTTCTCCTACGCGTGGACCTTCGACTCGCCGCTGCTGTGGCAGGAGCCCTTCGTCGTGTACCCGCAGATGCTCGCCGCGACCCGCAAGATCAAGGTCGGCCCGATGGTCACCAACCCGTCGACGCGCGACTGGACCGTGCTGGCGTCGCTGTTCGCGACGCTCAACGACATGTTCGGCAACCGCACGGTCTGCGGCATCGGCCGCGGGGACTCGGCGGTCCGGGTGCTCAACGGACGCCCGTCGACGCTCAAGGCGCTGCGCGAGTCCATCCACGTGATCCGCGAGCTGGCGAACAGCCGCAGCGTCGAGCTCAACGGGTCCACGCTGCAGTTCCCGTGGTCCAAGGACTCTGAGCTCGAGATGTGGGTCGCGGCCTACGGCCCGCTCGCGCTCAAGCTCACCGGCGAGGTGGGGGACGGCTTCATCCTCCAGCTCGCCGACCCGGACATTGCCGCCTGGATGATCAAGGTGGTCAAGGAGGCGGCCGAGAAGGCCGGACGGGACCCCGAGGCCATCACGTTCTGCGTCGCAGCCCCCATGTACGTGGGCGACGGCGACTCGCCGGCCGAGCGGGCGCACATGCGCGAGCAGTGCCGCTGGTTCGGGGGGATGGTCGGCAACCACGTGGCCGACATCGTCTCGAAGTACGGGGCGGACTCCTCGGTCCCCAAGGCGCTCACCGACTACATCGAGGGCCGGCAGGGCTACGACTACAACGAGCACGGCCTGGTCGGGAACTCGCACACGAGCTTCGTGCCCGACGAGATCGTCGAGAGGTTCTGCCTGCTCGGCTCCCCGCGGGAGCACGTCGAGAAGCTCCAGGCGCTGCAAGACCTCGGGGTCCACCAGTTCGCCGGGTACCTCCAGCACGACAACAAGGAGGAGACCCTGCGGCTGTACGGCGAGCGGGTGATCCCGGCGATGGCCGAGCACGTGACGGCCAAGGCATGACGAGCCCTGCTGGGCTGACGGCGGAGACTGCCGTCGGAGTGCCGACCGGAGACCCTGAGATCTTGCCGGCGTCCGAGCGGCGGGTGACGACGGGGCGCTCCGGGTCGCTGCCAGCCCGTGTCCTGGGCTCCAAGCCCGTCGTCGCGGTCTTCGCCGTCGTCGTCCTCGGCTCGGTGTGGGAGCTCTACAAGGCACTCGGGCCGGCCGACGGCTGGTCTCTCGGTGAGACCCGGCTGCTGCCACGCACGACCGACCTCGCCATGCCGCACACCTGGGAGATGGTCGCGCGGCTCTTCGACCCCGTGTCGGGGGCGCGTGACGCCCCGGTCCTGTGGCGGGCCGTCCTCGAGGCCGGCGCGCTGAGCCTCGGGATCGCCGTCGTCGGCTGGGTGGTCGGCGTGACCGTCGGGATGCTGCTGGCGCTCGCCATGCAGCGCCTGCGGGTCGTCGAGCGGGCTGTCCTGCCGCTCGTCGTGCTGTCTCAGACCGTCCCGCTCATCGCCCTCGCCCCGCTCGTGAGGTCGTGGGGCGCGAAGCTCGAGATCGGCAGCCTCGCGTGGGAACCGTGGATGTCCGTCGCCGTGATCGCCTCCTATCTCGCCTTCTTCCCCGTGGCCGTCGGGATGCTCCGCGGGCTGCAGTCGCCCGACACGATCCATGTCGAGCTCATGACCGCCTACGCGGCCGGGTGGTTCGCGACCCTCGTCAGGCTCCGTCTGCCGGCCGCCGTCCCGCACCTGCTGCCCGCCCTGCGCCTCGCGGCCGCGAACGCCGTCATCGGGACCGTCGTGGCCGAGGTCGCGACGGGCCTGCCCGGTGGGATCGGCCGGATGATCCTCGAGTTCGCGAACTTCGCGTCGAGCGACCCCGCCAAGCCCTGGGCACCGATCTTCGGCGCCGTGGTCCTCGGGCTCGTCGCGGCCGGGCTCGTGACGCTGCTCGGCCGGTCGCTCGGTCGGTTCCGTCGGGGCGAGGTGGTCGCATGAGCGCGGCTGCCGACTGTCTCTCTGCCGCTGCCGCTGCCCGCGCCACTGCCGCTGCAGCTGCCCCCGCCGACGCCCGCGCCCCTGGCCAAGCCCCAGCCCCTGCTCGTGCTCACGCCCGACCGACCCGAGGAGCGCTCTGATGTCTCAGCCCGACCCGCAGTCCCCGCCCCTCTCGACGTCTGAATCCGCCAGCACGACGCCCGCGCCCCTGGCATCCCAAGGTGCCCAGGCCTCGGCCGTCCAGGTCGACTCCGTCACGCGCGTCTTCGGCCGTGGGGCCAGCCAGGTCGTCGCCCTCGACGACGTGAGCCTCACGGTCGCACCTGGAGAGTTCGTCTCCCTGATCGGTCCCTCGGGCTGCGGCAAGTCGACGCTGCTGCGCCTCGTCGCCGACCTCGACCAGCCGACCTCGGGCACGGTCGAGGTCTTCGGGCGGCCCGCACGCCAGGCGCGGCTGTCCCGGGAGTACGGCATCGCCTTCCAGCAGGCCGGCCTGCTGCCGTGGCGGACCGTCCGGGCGAACGTCGAGCTCCCGCTCGCGCTGTCCGGGACCGGCCGAGGAGCCCGGAGAGAGCGGGTCGACCACCTGCTCGACCTCGTCGGGCTCGCCGACTTCGCCGACAGCTTTCCTGACCAGCTCTCGGGCGGCATGCAGCAGCGCGTCGCGATCGCCCGGTCCCTCGCGGAGGAACCGAGCCTGCTGCTCATGGACGAACCCTTCGGTGCCCTCGACGAGATGACCCGCGAGCACCTGCAGACCCAGCTGCTGCGGATCTGCGCCGAGACCCGGGCCGCCGTCGTGTTCGTCACCCACTCCATCCCCGAGGCCGTGTTCCTCTCGGACACCGTGGTCGTCATGTCGCCGCGACCTGGCCGCATCCGGGAGATCGTCCCCGTCGGGCTCGACCGCGCAGGGATCGCCCCAGCGACAGCCGTGAGCACAGCGGCCGAGGACGCCGTCGGAGACGACCTGCGCACGGCAGACGCCTTCGTCGACGCCGTCGCCAGGGTCCGGACCGCCCTGCACGGCGACCTCGCCTCGGCGGGACGTCCTGGCGGTGCGCCTGGGGAGAGCCGCACGGCACGCCCCGCAGGGGTAGACCAGCGATGACGACCACCCGGCCCGTCGGTGGCCCGACCACCTCAGCCCCCGAGTCGTCCGGGGCTGCCGCGGACACGTCGACCTCCGGGGCATCCGTCGCCTGGTCAGACAGCCGCCTCATGCGCTCTGGGGCCTCAGCGCTCGCGGCCGTCGCACCGCCGGTGGTCCTGCTCGCCGCGATCCTCGTCGCATGGCAGGCGGCCGTGACGTTGGGAGACGTCCCAGCCTTCGTGCTCCCGGGCCCGTCAGCCATCCTCGACGAGCTCCGCGACCTCGCCGGTCCTATCGCCTCAGCCGCTCTGGTCACCGGACGCAACGCCCTCGTCGGGCTGGTCGTGGGGGCAGTCCTGGGGATCGTGCTCGCCGTCGTCGCGTCCTCGGCGAAGATCGTCGACAGGCTCGGCGAGCCCGTCGTCACCGCGCTCTCCGTGGTCCCCGTCGTGGCCCTCGCCCCGGTCCTGTACTCGATGTACGGGGCGGCGTCCGAGCAGGCCCGCGTGATCGTCGCCGGTCTCGCGGTGTTCGTGCCCGTCTACGTCAACACGCTGCGCGGTCTGCGGCAGGTGACCCCGGTGCACCGCAACCTCATGCGGGCGCTCGCCGCCTCACCCCGGCAGGTGGCACTCACCGTGACGGTCCCGACCGCCGTGCCCTTCGTCTTCACAGGGCTGCGCATCGCCTCGTCCCTCGCGGTGATCTCCGCGATCGTCGCCGAGTACTTCGGTGGGCCGCGCTCGGGCATCGGGTCCTTCATCACGACGGCCGCGTCGGGCTCCAACTACGCCCGGGCGTGGGCCTACGTGCTCGGCGGGATCGTCGTCGGGCTCGTGTTCTTCACGGTGACGGCGATCGCAGAGCACCTCGCGACCCGGAGGAGACCTGCGTAGTCGGCGAAGAGCACCTACCCCCACGATGTCCACCTGCCAACGGCTGCCAGGCGGTCGCGAGACGAGCCGCCGGCCCGACTCGCACGAGAAGGACCAGTCCACCCACGCGTCAGCCTCCGAGGCCGACCGACACAGGGAGAAGACATGAGGACCACCACACGTTGGAGGGCGGCCGCTGCGGCGACAGTCGCCGCAGGGCTCGTGCTCACAGGATGCTCGAGCTCGGACGAGGACGCCGACGCGTCCACCGGCGGCACCGGAGAAGATCTCACGCCGGTGAAGCTGCAGCTGCAGTGGCTCACCCAGGCCCAGTTCTCCGGCTACTACGCAGCGCTCGACCAGGGCTACTACGAAGAGCAGGGCCTCGACGTCGAGATCATCCCGTCGGGCGGCGACATCGTGCCGCAGGACGCACTCGCCCAGGGGGAGGTCGACTACGCGGTCGCCTGGGTGCCCAAGGTGCTCGGGTCGATCGAGCAGGGCGCGAACATCACCAACGTCGCGCAGATCTTCGAGCGCTCGGCGACCCTCCAGGTCTCCTTCGCCGACGCGGGCATCGACTCGGTCGAGGACCTCGCGGGCAAGAACGTCGGCTCGTGGGGCTACGGCAACGAGTGGGAGCTCTTCGCAGGGCTGGGGGAGGCGGGGGTCACCGACTTCACGCTCGTCACCCAGGCCTTCGACATGCTCGGTCTGCTCAACGGCGACATCGACGCCGCGCAGGCCATGACCTACAACGAGTACGCGCAGCTGCTCGAGACCGTGGACCCGGACACCGGCGAGCTGTACACGCCCGAGGACTTCTCGGTCATCGACTGGAACGACGAGGGCGTCGCGATGCTCCAGGACGCCGTCTGGGCCGACACCGAGCGCCTCGAGTCCGACCCGGCCTACGAGGAGACCACCGTCAAGTTCCTCACCGCGACCCTCAAGGGATGGGCCTACGCCCGCGACAACCCCCAGGAGGCCGCTGACATCGTCACAGCCGCCGGCTCGACCCTCGGGACGAGCCACCAGCTGTGGATGGCCAACGAGGTCAACAAGCTCATCTGGCCCAGCACCACGGGCGGAATCGGCCTGGTCGACCCCGCAGCGTGGGACAAGACCGTCGAGCTCGCGATGTCGACCGAGAACGAGACCGGCTCGACGATCATCACCGAGGCTCCACCGGAGTCGGCGTACACGTCCGAGTACGTCCAGCAGGCCATCGACGCGCTGACCGAGGAGGGCGTCGACGTAGTCGGCACCGACTACGCGCCGATCGACGTCACCCTCGCCGAGGGCGGCAACTGACGGAGCGCGGGGGTGCGGCTCGCCGGGAGCCGGCGCCGCACCCCCGCAGCCCGCAGCCCGCACTCCCGCAGCCCGCGTGCCCTGCAGCTCGCGCACGCCGCGTAGCCCAGCAGCTCGCGCACGCCGCGTAGCCCAGCAGCCCCGACCCGCCAGGATCCCCTCCTGTCAGCCGCCGCGCTGGCTTTGACCATCCC
>NZ_JACBYE010000057.1 GCF_013415325.1 Sanguibacter inulinus
CCTCTGCCCCCGCCTGGGACCGCTCCCGGCGACAGGTTGTGCACCCAGAACGACAGGTTCTGCAGGACGGCCAGGCGCGGCTCCCGGGGTGCGCTTCAGTGGTCTCGCTGGGACCCGACGACTGTGGTGGGGCCCGACAGTCGATGACGACACGCGTGCGTCAGGCACGCGCAAGGAGAGGGAAGGTCGATGAAGACTACGACGACGGCACCACGTCGCCACCGCACGACGAAGGGCATCCAGGGGGCAGCGGCGCTCACCGGTCTGGCGATGCTCGCGATCGCCGGGTGCTCCGGCAGCACCCCGGCGGACGGCACGACCGAGGGCGCCACGGGCACCTTCACGACGCGTGAGGTCACCGACGGGAAGACCACCTTCACCGTCGTCACCAACCCGGGCGACGGCCCTGTCCTCTCCTACGGCGCAGACAGCGGGATCGAGATCCTCTCCGAGGAGGTCGACGGCTCGACCCTCGCCTTCAAGGACATGAACGCCAACGGGACCCTCGACACGTGGGAGGACTGGCGCGAGGACGACAGCATCCGCGCCGCCGCGCTCGCCGAGGAGCTCTCGGTCGAGCAGATCGCCGGGCTCATGCTCTTCAGCTCCCACGAGCGCTCGCCCGCCGACGGCATCACCGACGCGCAGAAGACGTACATGGAAGAGTCACGCCTGCGCAACGTGCTCAACGCCGGCCCCAACGACGTCGAGGCCAACGTCACGTGGTCCAACCAGCTCCAGGCGCACGCCGAGTCGCTGATCACCGAGGACGAGCCCTACGTCCCGGTCAACTTCAGCTCTGACCCGCGCTCGACCGCGGAGAGCGGCGGCAGCTACAACGCCTCGGGCGACATCTCGCGCTGGCCCTCGAACCTCGGCCTCGCCTCGACCTTCGACGTCGCGCAGGTCAGCGCCTTCGCGCAGATGTCCTCCGCGGAGTACCGCGCGCTCGGCATCACCACGGCGCTCAGCCCGCAGATCGACCTCGCGACCGAGCCGCGCTGGCTCCGGGTCGACGGGACCTTCGGTGAGAACGTCGAGCTCACGAGCGAGATGGCTGCGGCCCTCGTCGACGGGCTGCAGAGCTCGCCCGAGACCGACGGCTGGGGCTCGGAGTCTGTCGCCGCGATGATCAAGCACTGGGCCGGCGACGGCCCCGGTGAGGGCGGCCGCGAGTCGCACACCTCGGTCGGCAAGTACGGCGTGTACCCGGGCGACAACTTCGACGCGCACACCGAGGCCTTCCTCGGTGCTGTCGACTCCGCGGCCGTCATGACCGCCTACTCGATCGCCCTCGACGGCGACGGCGAGCCGCTGTTCGGCGAGCGCGTCGGCAGCGCCTACGACTCGGTCCGCACGGGCCTCCTGCGCGAGAGCTTCGACGGCGTGGTCGTCACCGACTGGGCCGTCACGGCCGGCGGCAGCACCGACCCTGACGCGATGATCGGCACCTCGTGGGGAGCCGACGACATGACCGTCGCCGAGCGCCACTACGCGGTCCTCAAGAACGACGTCGACATGTTCGGCGGCAACAACGCCGTCGAGCCCGTGCTCGAGGCCTACGACATGTGGCAGGCCGACTTCGAGGCCGGGACCAACGACGTGGACGCCGACACCCGGTTCCGCGAGTCCGGCACCCGCATCCTCACGATGCTGTTCCAGCCTGGCCTCTACGAGAACGCCTTCCTCGACCTCGAGGAGTCCGAGGCCGTCCTCGCCTCCGAGGACAAGGTGGCTGCCGGCTACGCGGCCCAGCTCGCCTCGACGGTGATGCTCAAGAACGACGGCGAGACCGTCGCCGCCTCCGACGTCGAGTCGTGGAAGGACAAGACCGTCTATATCCCGCGGTCCTACGACACCGGCTTCGACGGCACCTTCGGACCCGGCGAGTACGTCGAGGGTCCTGGTCTGGACGTCGAGACCGCCGAGCAGTACTTCGGCACCGTCGTCACGGACGAGGCTGTCGAGGACGCCGACGGCGTGGTCACCAGCTACACGGCTCCTGACCTCACCGACGTCGACCTCGTCCTGGTCGGCATGACCAGCCCGAACAACGGCAGCAACTTCACGAGCGCAGGGCAGGACGCCGAGACCGGCGCCTGGTACCCGCTGTCCCTGCAATACCGCCCGTACACGGCGGACGGCGAGAACGTCCGTGAGGTCTCGATCTCGGGTGACATCCTCCCGGACGGCACGCAGGAGAACCGCTCCTACCTCGGCGCGACGTCACGGATCGCGAACGAGTCCGCCCTCGACTCCTTCGAGCGGGCGACGGCTGCGGTCGAGGCCAGCGGCAAGGACATCCCGGTGATCACGCTGCTCAAGGCGAAGAACCCGACGGTCCCGACCGAGTTCGAGGCCGCCTCCGACGCGATCCTCGTCGGCTTCGGCATCAGCGACCAGGCGCTCATCGAGGTCGCCCTCGGTCTGCACGAGCCCCAGGGCCGTCTGCCGATCGGCTTCCCGGCGTCGATGGACGCCGTCGAGGCGCAGCTCGAAGACGTCGGCGAAGACACCGAGCCCTACGTCGACTCGGCCGGCAACGCCTACGAGTTCGGCTTCGGTCTGAGCTACTCGGGCCCGATCGCCGACTGAACCAGAGCACGAGCCCGGGTGGTCGGCGGCGCAGGCCGCCGGCCACCCGGGGACCGGCCCGGCAGGCGCGACCAGCGCCCGCAGGTACCGGGACGCACGACAGGCAGCGGGGCAGGCCCGCCGCCACACCTCACCTCACAGGAGAAGACATGAAGCGGAACACGATGCTCACCAGGAGCCTCGGTCTGGCCATCGCCGTCACGGCGACCTTCGGGCTCGCCGCGTGCGGCAGCGACGACAGCAGCTCGAGCGACTCCTCGGCGAGCGCCACGACAGCAGCAGCCGACGGAGGGTCGGACACCGCAGCAGCGGACGTCGACGTCGCCGAAGACCTCGAGGCCGCCCGCACGGCCGTCGCCGACGCGCTCGCCGAGGACGACTCCTGGGGTCAGATCATGCTGGCGAGCGACGTCAAGGCGCCGACCGTCAAGTACGGCATGCTCGTCGTGCCGTACACCCCCTCGGACGCCGCCTCGCGCGTGCAGGGCACCGTGACGATCACCGACGGCGCGTACACGATCGACGCCGACTCCGCCGCGACCGGCGAGACCTGGGTGATCGACCAGGACGGCACCATCACTGCTGCCGAGTAGCAGCAGCGCCCGGTCCTCAGGCCGGGCACCCCGCGGGACGCCGGGCCTCCGGCGCACCGCAGCACCACCCGATCGCAAGGCAGCGGTGAGCAGCGAGCATCCCACCCCCTGACCTGATCACCGCTCGCACCCGAGGGAGAACGCAGTGAACGCCAAGGCGAAGAATGCCGATCGCGCGAAGACGCCGATGTCGAACAAGAAGTACCTGGGGATCTGGGTCCCCGTGCTGGCCACGGTGACCGTCGTGACCGTGGTGGCCAACGTGGGGCTCAACGTCGCCGGCGGCTGGGTCGCGTCCCAGCTCGGGTCTGGGACCTACACCTTCACGAACGCCGAGAAGTCTGCTGAGTGGGACACCGACTACTACACGTCAGACTTCGCCTCGATCGACGAGGTCGACGAGGCCGCCAAGTCCCTCGTCGAGGAGATCGCGGCCTCGGGCATCGTCCTGGCCAAGAACGAGGCTGGCGCGCTGCCCCTCGCGGCGTCCTCGAAGGTCACGATGCTCGGCCGCGCGGCGGCCGACCCGGTCTTCGGCGGCTCCGGCTCCGGCTCGGTCGACACGAACTCTGCCGTCACCGCGCGCGGTGGGCTCGAGAACGCGGGCCTCACGGTCAACGACACGGTCTTCGGCGTCATCAGCACCTTCGCCGAGGAGAACCCTCGCGGGCACATCGAGATGGACAACCCCGAGGCGTCGACGTACACCGTCGGCGAGCTCCCGGTGACCTCCTACGAGGCGCAGGCGGGCTCCTTCGCGGAGAACCCTGACGCGGGGATCATCTTCATCGGCCGACCCGGCGGTGAGGGCGGCGACCTCACGCAGGACATGGTCGCCGAGGGCGAGACCGCCGAGCCCGGTGAGCACCAGCTCGAGCTCAACGCCGACGAGCGCGACCTCGTCGAGCTCGCCAAGGACAGCTTCGACACCGTGGTCGTCGTGGTCAACGCCTCGACGACCCTCGAGATGGGCGCCCTCCAGGACGACCCCGAGATCGACGCGATCCTGCTCGCCGGCTCACCCGGCGCGACGGGCTTCAACGCCCTCGGTCGGGTCATCACCGGTGACGTGAACCCCTCGGGCCGCACGGCCGACCTCTGGGCCGCCGACTTCACGGCCGACCCGACCTTCGCGAACTTCGGCGAGTTCGTCTACGACAACATCGAGGCGTCCTTCCCCGTCGCCGCGATCGAGACCGCCACCTCCAACGCGACCGTCACCCCGGACGCGCCCTTCGTCAACTACGCCGAGGGCATCTACGTCGGGTACCGCTACTACGAGACGGCCGCGGCCGAGGGCTTCCTCGACTACGACGAGGCCGTCGTCTACCCCTTCGGCTACGGCCTGAGCTATTCCGACTTCACGTGGGAGCTGGTGGGCAGCGAGGCCGGTGCCGTGGACGGGACGATCTCCGCGACGGTCGAGGTCACCAACACCGGTGACGTCGCCGGCAAGGACGTCGTCGAGCTGTACTACTCCGCGCCCTACACCCCCGGCGGCATCGAGAAGTCTGACGTCGTGCTCGGCGGCTTCGCCAAGACCGGGCTCCTCGAGCCCGGCGCGAGCGAGACCGTGACCCTCGAGATCGCCGTCGAGGACATGGCCTCCTACGACCACCTCGGCGAGCAGGCCTACGTCCTCGAGGCCGGCGACTACGCGCTCACACTGCGCACCGACTCGCACACCGTGGCGCCCGGGACCGAGCCGATCACGTACACGGTCGACTCCGACGTCGTGTACTCCGGCGAGGACCACAGGTCGACCGACCTCTCCGAGGTCACCAACCGCTTCGACGACGTCTCGGCGCAGTTCACCACCGAGCCTGAAGAGGGCAAGGTCCTCTCGATGTCGCGGGCCGACTTCGCCGGGACCTTCCCGACGGCGCCGACCCCGGACCTCTTCGTCGCGAGCGACGCGACGGTCGAGGACTTCAAGCCCTGGGACCACGAGGCACAGGCTGCTGCCTTCGACGGTGAGGACCCGACGACGGACGCAGCCACCGAGACGGCGCTCGTCGACCTCCGCGGTCTGCCGAAGGACGACCCCGCCTGGGACTCGCTCCTCGACTCGCTCTCGACAGGCGACATGACCGACATGCTGCTCAACGGCGCGTACCAGACGGCCGCGATCGGCTCGATCGCCAAGCCGGCGACCGTCGAGCCCGACGGCCCCGCCGGGCTGTCCTCCTTCATCAACTCCTCGATCAACGGTGTCGCCTACCCGTCGCAGGTGCTCATCGCCCAGACCTGGGACGTCGAGCTCGGCTCCGCGATGGGCACGATGATCGGCAACGAGGTGCTCCAGAAGGACCTCAACGGCTGGTACGCCCCCGCGGTCAACCTGCACCGCTCGCCCTTCGGCGGACGCAACTTCGAGTACTACTCCGAGGACCCGCTGCTGTCCGGCGCGCTCGCGACAGCCGTGTCGAACGGCGCAGCGAGCAAGGGCGTCTACACGATGCTCAAGCACTTCGCGCTCAACGAGCAGGAGACCAACCGCGTCAACAACGGCATCGCGACGTGGGCGACCGAGCAGACGATCCGCGAGGTCTACCTCAAGCCCTTCGAGATGGTCGTCAAGGACACCTCGATGCCGGTGCGCTACATCTCCGACGACGAGGGCACGATCGCCGAGACGACCATCGGCGCCGGCGGGATCATGAGCTCCTTCAACCGGATCGGCGCCGTGTGGGCCGGTGGCTCCGAGGCGCTCATGACGGACGTGCTGCGCGGGGAGTGGGGCTTCGAGGGCTTCGCCATCTCGGACTTCAACCTCTACCCGTACATGAACCCGAACCAGAGCATCAGTGCCGGCACGGACCTCACGCTGACCTTCCAGCCGTCGAAGTCCCTCGCCGACACGGAGTCCGCCAAGGCCCGGACCGACATCCGGGAGGCGACCCACAACATCCTGTTCACGGTCACCAACTCCAACGCGATGAACGGGATCGCCCCCGGCGCGACCGTCGACTACACGCCGCCCACCTGGGTCTACGTCCAGATCGGCGCGAGCATCCTGCTCGGGCTGCTCGTGGCCGGCGGCATCTTCATGGTGACGCGCCGGGTCCGGCGTCACCGCGGGGCTGACAGCTCCGTGGTCGCGACCGAGTCGCACGACGAGCACGTCTCCGCCTGACGACGAGTCGTCGCCCCGCGTCAGGCAGGTGGTCTCCACCGCCTGCCTGACGCGGACCCGGACCGGGCCCCTGGACGGAGCCCTGTCCCAGACCGGGCTCACGAGGTGCTGGGCCGCCCTGCCCAGCACCCGCCGGACGCCCACACCAGGACACACGAAGGAAGCAGCAGGTCATGACGGCAGAACTCACGGTCCTCGAGAAGGCCGCGCTCCTCAGCGGGAAGAACGTGTGGGAGACCCGCGCGGTCCCGCGGGCGGGGATCCGCTCGCTGTTCCTCGCGGACGGACCGCACGGCGTCCGCAAGCAGCTGGGCTCCTCGGACCACCTCGGTCTGCACGCCTCGCAGCAGGCCACCTGCTTCCCGACGGCCGCGACGATCGCGAACAGCTGGGACCCCGAGCTCGCCGAGGAGATCGGCCGGGCGCTCGGAGCCGAGGCCGCCCACCAGGAGGTCGACGTGCTGCTCGGCCCGGGGCTCAACATCAAGCGGAGCCCGCTCGGCGGCCGGAGCTTCGAGTACTTCTCCGAGGACCCGATCCTCTCCGGGAAGCTTGCCGCAGGCTACGTCCGTGGCATCCAGTCCCAGGGTGTCGCGGCCTGCCCCAAGCACTTCGCGGCCAACAGCCAAGAGCTGCGCCGCATGGTCAACGACTCCGTCGTCGACGAGCGCACCCTCCGCGAGATCTACCTCACAGGCTTCGAGATCGTCGTCGAGGAGTCCGCGCCGCGCGCGATCATGTCCGCGTACAACCTGGTCAACGGCGTCTACGCCAACGAGAACCCCCACCTGCTGCAGTCGATCCTGCGCGACGAGTGGGGCTTCACAGGAGCCGTGGTGACCGACTGGGGCGGCTCGAACGACATCGTCGAGGGCGTGCGCGCAGGCAGCACCCTCGAGATGCCGGCCGCGGGCCTCGACTCGGCGCGGCAGCTGGTCGCGGCGGTCGAGGACGGCCGTCTGCCGCTCGCCGACCTCGACGCACGCGTCGCCGAGCTCCGCACCCTCGTGGCCGAGTCCCGCACACCGGGGACCGCTGCCCCGGTCGACCAGGACGCCCACCACGCCTTGGCGCGTCGGGCCGCAGCCCGCAGTGCCGTCCTCCTCAAGAACGACGACGCGCGGCTCCCGCTCGCGGCAGGCACCCGGGTCGCCGTGATCGGCGACTTCGCGCAGACCCCGCGCTACCAGGGGGCGGGCTCGTCGGCGGTGAACCCCACGCGGCTCGACAGCATCCTCGACACGATCGACGGCAGCGGCCTGACGACGACGGGCTTCGCGCAGGGCTTCCGGCGGGGCAGCGCGCCCGACGCCGACCTCGTGGCCGAGGCCGTCGCGGCAGCCCGCAGAGCCGACGTCGTCCTGCTCTTCCTCGGTCTCGACGAGATCGCCGAGTCCGAAGGGCTCGACAGGACGCACCTGCGGCTGCCCGACGCCCAGACCCAGCTGCTCGCAGCCGTCTCGGAGGCCAACCCCGAGGTGGTCGTCGTGCTGAGCGCCGGAGGTGTCGTCGAGATGCCGTGGGCCGGGTCGTGCCGTGCGCTCGTCCACGGGTACCTGGCCGGGCAGGCCGGGGCCGGTGCGCTCCTCGACGTCCTCACCGGGGTCGTCGACCCGTCGGGTCGGCTCGCGGAGACCGTGCCGCTCTCGCTCGCCGACACCCCGACAGCCCTGACCTTCCCCGGGACCGAGCGCACAGCCGAGTACCGCGAGGGCCTCTACGTCGGCTACAGGTACTACACGACGGCCGACGTCCCCGTGGCCTTCCCCTTCGGCTTCGGGCTCTCGTACACGAGCTTCGAGCACAGCGACCTCGTGGTGTCCCAGGACAGCGTGCAGGTCACGGTCCGCAACACCGGCGAGCGCGACGGCGCCGACGTCGTCCAGGTCTACGTCCGGCGGGACTCCGCAGGGGTGCACAGGCCCGACCGTGAGCTCAAGGCCTTCGCCCGTGCCGAGGTCGCCGCGGGGGAGAGCGTGGTCGTGACGATCCCGCTCGACGCCAAGGCCTTCCGCCACTACGACGTCGAGTCGGGCGCATGGCAGGTCGAGCAGGGCGAGTACACGGTGCTCGTCGGCGCGCACGTCGACGACCTCAGGCTCTCCGCGCCGCTGACCGTCCGCGGCACGAAGCCCGCAGGACAGCCGGACCCGGCGCTGCCCGGCTACGTCTCGGGCCGGGTGCAGTCTGTGCCCGACGCCGAGTTCGCCGCGCTGCTCGGGAGGCCTCTGCCGCAGGCCCGCTGGACCGGCGAGCTCGGTCCCAACGACGCCCTCGGACGGATGGGGACCGCGCGCAGCCCGCTCGCGCGCCTCGCCCACAGGGTCCTGACCTGGCAGCTGCGGCGCAGCGAGAAGAAGGGCACGCCCGACCTCAACACGCTCTTCCTGCTCAACATGCCCTTCCGGGCGATCGGGAAGATGACCAACGGCTGGGTGAGCACCGAGATGGTCGACGGCATCGTCCGCGTCGTCAACGGCCACCTGCTGACCGGCGGGGCGGCCACGGTGCGCGGCCTCGTCCGCAACCTGCGCGCCAACCGTCGGACCGCCCGCGCGCTGCGCGACGCGTCCTGACCGCGCACCCCCCACCGCTACCCGAGCACCGACCGAAGAGAGAACGAACATCATGGTCACGCGCCTCAAGGCCGCCTGGAGCCGATTTGCCGAAGCCCGACCGGGCGTCGCGCAGTTCGTCGTGTTCTTCGCGCTGAGCAACGGGGTCACCGCCCTCCAGCTCGCGCTCATGCCCCTCGTCAAGTGGGCCTTCAGCCACACCGCCCTCATCGACACCGCGTTCCAGCACTGGCAGATCGGGTCGAACACCGACGGCTCGGCGTACTACGTCTTCGACTACGCCGCGGGCGCCCTGCCGCTCGGCGGGGGCGGTCTGGCATACTTCCTCGCGGTCCAGATCACCATCCTCGTGGCGCAGGTCATCAACTTCTTCGCCCAGCGGAGCATCACCTTCAAGTCGAGCAGCAGCATCGGCCGGGCGGCGTTCTGGTACCTCGTGGCGTACGTCCTCATCACCATCGGTGCCGCGGCCCTCCAGGGCCTGTACAAGGCGCCGATCTACGACCTGCTCATCGACACCTGGGGGCTCGGTGGGACGGGGGAGACGCTCGCCGACTTCGTCACCGTCATCATCAACAGCGCGATCTCCTTCTGGGTCTTCTTCCCGATCTTCAAGGTGATCTTCAAGAGCGACCCCGTCTCCGGGGCCGCCGCTGAGCCGAGCGAGCAGAAGGCATGAGCACCCAGGCGCACGTCCCCACCCACACCCGGCACGACGTGCCGGTGTCCCGTCGACGGGGTGCGACGGCCGGGCCCCGGACGGGGGTGTCCGTCGCGCCTGGCTCCAGGGTCGAGGTCCTCGCCCCGGTCCCCGAGCCGCTGCTGTCGGTCGTGGTCCCGAGCTACAACTCGCAGGACTACCTGGACAGGTGCCTCGACACTCTCGTGGGCGCCGGGTCTGAGCTGGAGATCATCGTCGTCGACGACGGCTCGACCGACGGGACCGCAGCCCTCGCGCAGACCTACGTCGACAGGTTCCCCGGTGCGGTGGTGCTCGTGAGCAAGCCGAACGGCGGGCACGGCTCCGCCATCAACACCGGGCTGGCGCGGGCGCGGGGTCGGTACCTCAAGGTCGTCGACAGCGACGACTGGGTCGACGAGGCGGCGCTCGCCCAGGTCCTCGACACGCTCCGCGGCTTCGCGACGTCAGGGTCGGACGTCGACCTCGTGGTGTCGAACTTCGTCTACGAGAAGGTCGGCAAGCGGCGCAAGGTCGCGGTCCGCTACCGCAACGCCCTGCCGCGCGGCCGGGTGTTCTCCTGGTCGCAGACGCGGCGGTTCCGCAAGCGCCAGTACCTGCTCATGCACTCGATGATCTACCGCACAGGCCTGCTGCGCGAGGTCGGCCTCGAGCTCCCCGAGCACACCTTCTACGTCGACAACCTCTACGCCTTCGTGCCGCTGGCACGCGTGCGGTCGGCGTACTACCTCGACGTCGACCTCTACAGGTACTTCATCGGCCGCGAGGACCAGTCGGTCCACGAGTCCGTGATGCTCCGGCGCCTCGACCAGCAGCTGCGGGTCAACTGGATGATGCTGCGCCACCTGCGGTCGACCGAGGTCGAGGACAAGCGGATGCGCGACTACAGGCTGCACTACGTGCGGATCATCTGCGCGGTGTCGTCGATTTTGCTCGTCCGGTCCGGGACCCGCGCCTCGCTCGCGGAGAAGGACCAGCTGTGGGGCGAGATCCGCCGCGAGGATCCCTGGCTCTACCGACGCCTGCGCTGGAGCGCCATCGGCCAGCTCACCAACCTCCCCGGCCCGGCCGGCCGTCGTGTCTCCGTCCTGGCGTACAGGGTCGCCCAGCGGGTGGTCGGCTTCAGCTGACCGCAGGTGGTCGACCGTGGTTGTCCACCCCCTCTTGTCTGGCCATTCAACCCAGGGCTAGAATCGTGGCGTGAAGCCGCAGAAGACCCGCGACGTCATGAAGCACCTGCGGAACGCGGGGTGGGTCTTCCTCAGGGACGGACAAGGCAGCCACGAGGTCTGGGGGCTTCCTGACGGCTCGGCGAAGATCGTAATCCCTGCTGGGCACAAGGAAGTGTCGGCGGGAGTCTTGCAGCAGCTGAGGCGCGCAGGCGTGTCGCTCCCCGAGTCGTGGCAGTAGAGAGGTCGGTCGATGGACAAGGCAACGTACGCCGTCGAGGTCGTCCGTGACGGACGCTGGTGGGTCTTCGAGATCCCCGAGCTGGGGACGGGCGGGCAGGCGACGAGTCTGTCGGAGGTCGAGCACGAGGCGCAGGGGGTCGCGGCGATGTGGCTGGACGTGCCGCCGGAGTCGATCTCTGTGGACGTCTCGGTGCGGACGCCGGAGAGCGTCTTGGCGGAGTGGAGGCAGGCCGCCCTGGACGAGGAGCAGGCGCGAGTGGCGCAGGTGCAGGCTGCCGCACGGCGACGCGCCGCGGTCGACGCGCTCCTCGAGCAGGGGTGGACCGTGATCGACACGAGCTACGTCCTCGGTATCAGCAAGCAACGCGTCTATCAGCTCAGCACTGTCAGGGACCGTGAGAGGTCGAGCGCACCACGCCGTCGCGCCGCTGGCTGAGTACTGACGCCTGAAGCCTCAGTCCGCCGAGGAGTCACCACCAGCCTGCCCACGCAGGACTGATGTCCCCATGGGCGGGTGAGGCCTGAGGCGGCAGACTGGGCGCACCGCTCCCCACGGCAGGTGGGGCGCCCGGCAGGAGGTCTCCGTGAGCAAGCCGTCACGACCGGCGCCGACAGCACCGGCAGTACCGCCCGGCTCGACCGTCCCGGACGACCGGCCGACGAGCGCCCTGCGTCAGGCGGCGCTGCGGCTCGCGACGTCCGCGGTGACGACAGCCTTCAGGGTCTACCGCATCCACCCGGCGATCTGGCGGTTCACCGCCCGCAACTACCACCCGGCGATGGAGCGCTTCGCGCGGCTCAACGCCTGGATGATCTGCCAGCACGCGTACCTCGACGTCCCCGCGTACACGCGATACGTCGAGGAGGGCGGGTTCAGGTTCCGCTGGTGGGACCTCACGAGCTACCGCCCGACCTCCAAGCACGACTACGTGGACCGCTACCCCGAGGACCAGCGTTGCTGGCACGGTGTCATCGAGACCGTCGGGACCGTCGTCGACGAGTCGAGCGGTTCGTCGGGCACGCCCTACAACTGGATGCGGTCGAAGCGTGAGCTCAACACCGTGCACAAGAACGTCGCCGGCTACATCACCCAGCTCTTCGGCACGCAGCGGCTCTTCGCCATCAACGCCTTCTCGATGGGGGCCTGGGCCACGGGCACCAACACCGGCATCGCGATGTCCAAGATCGCGATGGTCAAGAACACCGGCCCGGAGATCGACAAGATCGTCGACACCCTCCGGCACTTCGGGCCCCGGTACACCTACCTGGTGAGCGCCTACCCGCCGTTCCTCAAGCACCTGCGCGACCGCCTCGACGCCGAGGGATTCGACTGGGACCGCTACGACCTCAACGGCTTCGTCGGCGGCGAGGCGCTCACCGAAGGGCTGCGCGACTACCTCGAAGAGCGCTTCGGGCGCGTGTACTCCGGCTACGGTGCCTCCGACCTGACGATCGGGATGGCCGGGGAGAGCGACCTGTCGGTGTGGCTGCGGCGCGCGCTGCTGACCAACGACAGGCTGCGCACCGAGATCCTCGGCGAGGACGAGCACCGCACGCCGATGATCTTCCAGTACAACCCCCTCGAGACCTACCTCGAGACCACCGCCGACGACGAGCTGCTCGTCACGCTCAACTCCTCGGACATCATGAGCCCCAAGCTCCGCTACGACATCGGCGACGAGGCGAAGATCGTCACCTTCCCCGAGATGCGCGCGGCCGTGCTCCGCGAGCCCGGCGGGGAGCGGTCACGTCTTGCTCTGGCCTTCGAGCGGGTCTTCGCGGCCCAGCGGATGAAGCTGCCCTTCGTGCTGCTCTTCGGCCGCAAGGACTCGACCATCTCGTACATGGGCGCCAACATCTACCCGCTCGACGTCGAGAACGGCCTCTACCTCGACAACCCGCACGCCGCGGACATCGAGTCCTTCCGCCTCGCCCTCGTCGACGTGGGCGAGCACGAGCAGCGCCCGGTGATCCACCTCCAGCTCCGCGCCGACGCCCACCTCGACGACGCCGGACGCGCCGAGCTGGCCGAGCGCTCGGCTGCCGGTGTCCTCACCCACCTCGCCGCGGTGTCGCGGGACATCGCCCAGTCCCTCGAGGAAGACCCGACCGCCGCCGACGTGCGCATCGAGGTCCATGCGCACGGCACCGGGCCCTTCGAGGGCGAGAGCACCAAGATCAAGAACGTCTACCTCGTCGACGAGTCCGACCGGAGCCCGGGCTCCGCCGGTGCGGTGCCAGCCGCGGCTGTCGACGACTCCCGCGAGCGCTGATGCGGACCACTGACTTCTCCCGAGCGCCACGGCAGGCGCGCGCCGCGGCGATGGTCGTCGCCGAGGTGGCCGAAGTGGCCGAGCTTGCTGACGCGCCTGACGTGCCTGACGCGAGGGCGTCGGGTGGCAGCGGCACCAGCGGCACCAGCGGCACCAGCGGCACCAGCGGCACCGGCGGCGCTAGCGCCGACGTGCGCCGGGCAGCCCGCTCCTGGGCGCGCCGAGCCCGCCGGACCTCGGCCACCGTCGACGGCGCCGTCTGGCAGACCGCCTACAGGCTGCGCGAACCCGAGCGGGTCCGTGGCGTCATCGCCTACCTGGAGACAGCAGAGCAGGCGCTCGCGCTCGCGGAGGCGCTCGCGGCGGACGGCCGGGGAGCGACGGTCCGCACCCGTGTCCTGGTCGCGGAGGAGTCCGGGTACTCCAACGGCGTGTGGCGCGCGGAGGGGCCGACGATGGCGCACGTCGAGCGCTTCACGCCTGTCACCCGCGAGGTCGAGCGCGGGGTCGAGCCGCCGCTCGTCGCCGACCCTCGCGTCACCGCGCGAGGCGCGAGCAGCCGACGAGGCGGCCGTGCAGGTCGCAGGCCTCGGGGGCCTGTGCGAGCACCCGGGTCACCGGTCGACGCGCACGCGATGTTCATCGGTGCTACCCGGTACCGCGGGCTGCGCTCGTGGCTGGTCCTCTCACGTGAGTGGTTCCCCATGGTCGCGAAGATGCGTCGCATGCACGGGTACCTGTGGCACGCCGTGTACTGGGAGGCGCCGTTCACGCTCGGCACGCTCGCGTTCTTCGAGACGCGCGACGACCTGCTGGTCTTCGCGCGGCTGCCCGAGCACCGTCGCCTCATGCAGTGGATCACCCGGGGTACCCGCAACGGGACGGGCGGGTACATCCGGCTGCACGTCGCCGCTGAGCCCGGTGGCGCCACGGATGGGGGCGACCGGGTGGACGTGCACCGCCCGGTCGACGACCGCGGCGCCCCGGACACGCACGGCACGGCGGACGAGCACCCGGGCGGAGCTTCCTCGTGAGGGTCGAGACGGTCCGGACCCGGCGCCAGCTGCGGGAGTTCCTCGACCTGCCCGGACGGCTGCACCCCCGGGACCTCGCCGTCCCGCTCCTCGCCTCGACGGTCGAGTCGTGGTGGCGCGGGACGAGCCCGCACCCCGGCCCGGTCGAGCTGCTGCTCGTCCGCGATGCGTCGGGGACCGTCGTCGGACGCTCGACCGCGCACACCGACACCCGTCTCGACGTTCGGCTCGGCGTGCGCTCGCTGCTCTTCGGGGCGACCGAGATCGCCGACGACGCCGCGGCCGCCGAGCTTGTCGCCGCCCTCGACGAGAGGGCTCGCGCCGCCGGCGCCGAGCAGCTCTTCGGTCCGGTGTCCCTCCTGCCGAACCAGGCGGGCGGGGTCATCACCTCGGGCTTCGACGAGCGCGGCTTCGTCGAGTCCGCGTGGAACCCGCAGTGGTACCCGGGCATGTACGAGGCCCTCGGCTTCGAGCGGTGGGGGGAGTCCGACACGTGGGTGGTCGACATCCCCGCACCGGGTGCCGCGCTCGCCGGCGACGGAGCGAGTGCTGGTCCTGGGGAGAGCAGCACGGCCGCAAGGAGGCCGACACCCGACGAGTGGTCGCGCGCCGGCCTGACGCTCGAGCACGGCACCCGGCGGAAGGTCCGGCACCTGGTGCCCGAGCTGCTCACCCTCCTCAACTCGTCCTTCGCCCAGCTGCCGTACTACACGCAGATCACCCCCGAGGAGATGGCTGCGGCGACCGACGGCCTGTCCTTCCTGCTTGACGAGAGGCTCCTGCTGCTCGCGCGGGACGCCGGGTCGGGTGAGGCTGTGGGCTTCGTGCTCGTCATCCCTGACATCACGCGGTTCCTCCAACGCCGCGGCGGCAGGCTCGGCCCGCTGCGCCAGCTGCAGCTGCTCGCGACCCGCGGCCGGTACCGCGAAGAGGCCGTGCTCGTGGTGCAAGGCACCGAGCCCGCCCGGCAGGGGCACGGCGTGCTGTCGCTGCTCACCCGTGAGCTGCACGCCAACCTCGCCGCCGGCGGGTACACGCGGCTGCGCAGCACCTACGTGGGCCGTGACAACCCCGGCTCTGCACGAGCCTTCGCCCGGATGGGCGGACGACCGCTGCACGGGTACACCTTCTACACCCGGGGCGTCGTCCCCTCGACCGCCCGACCGGACAGAGGACTCACATGACCGACCGCGCCCACGCCGACCGCCGCAGCACCGACGAACCCGTGGATGGTCGAGCGGTCCCCGACGCCCTGGACGCCCGGCTCGCAGGCTACGTCCGGGCCGCCGGCCGTGCCCCGTCCGCGCACAACACGCAGCCGTGGGCGCCGCGCGTCGTCGACGGAGCCGTCGAGGTGTCGGTGGTCCCGAGCCGCACGCTGCCCGCGGGCGACCCGACGTTCCGGGACCTGCTGCTGTCTCTCGGAGCCTGGGTCGAGAGCCTCGCCGTCGTCGCGGCCGCGGACGGGCTCGTCGTCTCGGTCGAGCCGCTGCCGGCGCTGTGCCTGCTCGAAGACCTCCCGGTCGAGGGTCCGGCCGACCCTGGGCTGCCGGTGCTGCGGCTGACGTTCACCGATGCCGACGTCCATGCCCATGCCTCTGCCGGAGGCGTCACCCCGGGCCTGACGACCACCGACGGCTTCACAGCGGCGCACGTCCGTGACCGGCGCGTGTTCCGTGGGACGCTCCTGCCAGCCCCGGACGTCTGGCGCGACTCCCCGCGGCTACCTGCCTGGTTGCGTCTGCTCGAGGTCGACGACCCCGCGATGCGACAGCTCGTCCGCCTCGGCACCGCGTACACGGCGTCGCGACCTACCGTCGCTGCCGAGCTGGTCCGGTGGCTGCGCCTGAGCCCAGACCACCCCCGCTACGCGCTCGACGGCATGACCGACCAGATGCTGGCCCTGCCCGCACCTGTCGCGCGTCTGGCCGCGCCCTTCACCCGGCGCCCCGCGCTGCACGACCCGCTGGTCGCCATGGCTGGGATGGTCGGCCGCGCGGTCGAAGGGCTCGGCCGCGGCCGCCCGCTGCCACGACGTCCTGAGGACCAGTCCGACGTCAGGGTCCGTCATCTCGTGCTCGTCGCGGACCCCGGGGCTCGTGCCGGCACCGCTGGCGTCAGCGGTGCCGGACGCGCCCCCGTGATGCAGCCTGTCGAGAGCCGCATCGGTATCCCCGAGGACGCAGCCGTCGAGGCCGGTCGGGCGCTCCAGCGCCTCTGGCTGCACGCCCACGTCGAAGGACTCGTCGTCGCACCGCACTCGGAGGTCGTCGACTCACCCGCCGCCCACGGTGCTCTCCGCCGTCGGCTCGGCCTGCGACGGTCCGAGGTCGCACTCTCCGTGTTCAGCACGGGGATCGCGAGCGGTCCGGTGGCACGGTCACCGAGGCTCGACGGAGCCTGACCTCGCGAGAGGGGGCTCCCCGGGCCGGGTGCTGGGACGAGGACTTCGACCGCATGCTCCTCGCCTTCGGCGAGCACGTCCGGAGCGGCACCACGCTCGACGAGACGTCGCTCTCACGTGTCGACAGAGCCCTCGGCAGACTCCGTGGAGGCTGCTTCGACAGGGCCGCTGTCGACGTGCTGACCGAGGAGTCCGTGCGCTGGGTGCTGCGCAACCCCGACCGTGTCCCTCTGCCCACGCCGGAGTACCGGCGCTGACGGCGCGCGGCCGCCCTCAGGCGAGCAGTTGCGTCGGGACCTGCTCCTCGACCGTCGTGCCGTCCGCGCCACGCCGCACCCGCCAGGCTGATGCCCCCTCCTTCTCCGTGACGGCCTCGGCCAGCTCGGTGCCGCGGTAGACGAGGCCCGCACCGTCGTCGGTGCAGTGCGCCTCGGAGAAGGTGCCGTCGGCGACGAGCCGGTGGATCAGCGGACGGCGTCCGTCCTCGGAGTCGTGGTGGACGCTGTTGCCGTAGGGGAGGAACCCGAGCGCGTCGGTGACCGGGGCGAGCTCCGGCCCGAAGGAGTCTGTCGTCCCACCCTGGAACCAGCAGAGCGAGCCCGCCGAGATCCCGGCCAGCACAACCCCTTCCTGCCAGAGCGTGCGGAAGATCTCGGGCAGCCCGTGCGCCCGCCACACGGCCAGCAGGTTGACCACCGACCCGCCGTTGACCCACACGACGTCGAAGCCCCGGAGGTAGGACTCCACGTCGTCGACGTTCGGTTGCGAGAACAGCGACAGGTGCTGCAGCTCGTACCCGGAGTCGCGCGCGGCCTCGTCCATGTCTCGCTGGAAGCGCGCGTCGTCCCCCGACGCCGTCCCGACGACGCAGATGCGCGCGCGCTGGCCGTCGACCACGCCCCTCTCGGAGGCGAGGTCGACGGCCAGCGCCATCATCGGGCCGAAGGTGAAGCGCAGACGAGGGTGCGGGACGAACCCGGCACTCGTCGCGAGGATCGTCGGACACGAAGCAGTCATGCCTGCACGGTATCGGGAGTGGAGGGCCCGACCGAGATGCGTGTCCTCGACGCTCCAGTTCCTTCGGGGGCCTCCGTCGCCTCCAGGGCCTCCGGGGTCAGGCCGGTGGCACGATGGTGATCTCGTCGAGCGACGGAGGTCTGACGACTGCCATGCCTGCCATGCCCTCCAGGAGATCGCTGAGCCGGGTCGGGTGTGGGTCGACGGGCCAGTCGCGGGGTCCGCTCGGCCCGAAGACGGAGAGCCCCCTGCTCGTCCCGCTCGAGTGCCGCAGGGTGCCCCAGATCCCCTGGAAGCCGGAGTCGAAGAAGGCGTGCGCCCAGGCGCGAGGGGTGTCGTACGGGCGCATGACGACCAGCTCCGGGACGACCCGATGACGAGGGCCGTGCTCGCGATGCCACTGGGTGCCGACCGCGACCATGCGTGCGGGAAAGGCTGTCAGGTCCACGTCGGGGTCGGGCGGCTGCTGGGTCGAGGCGGCACGCGGCACTCCTGTCACGGAGAGCTCCACCGCGTGACGGTCTCCCGCGCGAGCTCGCGTGCAGCCCCGACGTCGTGGCCGGCGCGGACCCAGGCGGCGGGGGTCGTGCCGTCGAGGTCCGCTGCGGGAACTGTGAACCAGGACGCGATGGACCAGGCGTCGATCCCTGACCCCTTGAACTCTGCGAGGGTCGCCTTGATGCCCGGGTGGACGTCACGCCCGTCGAACTGGAAGACGGGGTAGACCATCGGGCCGCCCGCCGTGAGTGCGCCGAGCAGCGTGCCCCGCTTGACGCGGTCCGAGACTGCAGCCTTGCTGGAACCGAAGAGCACCCTGACGGCAGCCGTGTCGTAGAACGGCCCGATCTGGCGAGCCCAGGGATGCTCGCTGCTCCGGGGGATCACCGCCGCCATCTGGTGGGCGAGATCGATCGGCGAGCCGAGCGTCGACACGTCGACGGTCCGCAGCCGTGCCTCGAGCTGCGCACTGATCTCGTCGACCACCTGCTGGTGGTAGGTCTGCTCCGTCGCCATCGCTGCTCCTGTCAAGGCCGTCAAGGTGTCCATGAGCGACGCTACCACCGTCAAGGGCGTCAAGGCCTCCCGCTCAGATGCCTGTGGACAGCTTTCCTACTCTCGACGTCCCGCGGGCCCGGCCTCGATCGCTCCCGGCTCCGGTGCGGCCTCGATGGCCTCGACCGCGGCGGTCTCGCCGGTGAGCGCGGGCTCGGAACTGGTCTTCGCAGGCTCGGTCACGGAGTCGTCCTGCGCCTCGACGTACCACTCCGTGAGCGCGGGGTCGTCGGTGTCGAGCCACGCCCCGGCGCCCTCCTCGGCCGGGACCACGTCCGACCCGAAAACGAAGTCGTCGCCGTGGTCCTCGATCGCGCGGCGCACACCCTGGTCGATCGCGGTCTTCGCGTAGCGGTTGCGGAGCATGTACGGGTCGTTGCGGAGGTCCTTGGCCCACGCGACCATGACCCCGACGACCACGACCGCGAAGGGCAGCGCCGAGACCACCATGATCGCCTGGAGCCCGGAGAGCGCGTCCTGGCCGCCGGCGAGCAGCAGCGAGCAGGCCACGAGCCCGAGAGCCACGCCCCACATGATCGTCACGCGCTTGGACGGCAGCGGCTTCCCGTTCTGGCTGAGCGACGCCATGACGATCGACGCAGAGTCGGCCGACGTGACGAAGAAGATGATGATCGAGACCATCGCGATCACCGACAGCACCCCGCCGAAGGGCAGGTTGCCGAGGACCTCGAAGAGCATGGCCTCGGGGCTGCCCGCCTCGCTGATGCCGTCGCCGCGGGACTCCATCCACATCGACGTGCCGCCGACGATCGTGAACCACACGAGGCAGACGGCCGAGGGGACCATGATGACGACGGTGACGAACTGACGCAGCGTCCGCCCGCGCGAGATCCGGGCGATGAAGAGCCCCACGAACGGGGTCCACGACACCCACCACGCCCAGTAGTACGTGGTCCACGCCGACATGAACGCGGCAGCGTCCTCGCCCTGGTCGGGGTTGCGGGCCAGCATCGTGCCGAGCTCGTCGACGAAGGCGACTCCAGCCGAGGGCAGGAGGTTGAGCAAGAACACCGTCGGTCCCACCACGAAGACGAACAGCGCGAGCGCCCCCGCGAGTGCCATGTTGACGTTCGAGAGGGCCCGGATGCCGCGCTTGACCCCGGAGACCGCGGAAAGGACGAAGAGTGCGGTGAGCCCGGCGATGAGCCCCACGAGGAACCCGTTGCCGACGGGTCCGGCGCCCGAGACCACCTGGAAGCCGCGGCTGATCTGCAGGACTCCGATGCCGAGCGACACCGCGGTGCCGAAGAGCGTCACGATGATCGCGAAGATGTCGATGGTCGCGCCGAGGGGGTTGCGGCGTCCGGGGCCGAAGACCGGCTCGAAGATCGCGGAGATCAACGGGGGCCGTCCGCGCCTGTACGAGCTGTACGCGATGGCGCCGCCCACGAGGGCGTACATGGCCCAGGCGACCGGGCCCCAGTGGAGCATGGTCTGCGCGAGCGCTGTCTGCATGGCGTCGGCGCTGCCCGGGGCGTCGTCGAAGCCGTGCGGCGGCTCGAGGAAGTACGTGAGCGGCTCGTACGGTCCGTAGAACAGCAGCCCGATGCCGATGCCCGCCGAGAAGAGCATCGCGATCCAGCTGATCATCGAGAACTCGGGCTTCTCGTCGTCTTCGCCGAGCGTGATGCCAGCAGTGGGGCCGTAGCCCACGACGAGCATGAAAATCGCGACGACGATCGCGAGGCTGCCGAACAGCCAGCTGAAGTTGGCCATGACCCAGGCGAGCGCCGTGGTGCCGGTGTCGGAGAGCGACCCCGGGGCCGCGAAGCCCCAGACGACCACCGCCGCCGTGAGGGCCCCGGCGACCGCGAGGACCGTCCGGTTGATGCTGAAGGAACGACCCGTCTTGTCGACACCGATGCCGGGGATGAGCGCCGGGTGCACGGGCTCGTCGCGGGTCTTGGTGCGCAGGGTGCGGGTCATGCTCTTGGCGCGGTCGAGGGGGCCGCCCGTCGGGCCTCGGCCCTGACGGTGCTCCTCGGGCGGGGTGTGGTCCGTCGGTGACGCAGGGGGCTTCCGTGACTGACGCATGGGGGAGTGGTCCGTCCTGGCAGATCGTGACGTGGCCCTCGGTGGCGGGCCACGTCGTGAGGTCCCCGCACCGTCGACGGTGAGTCATGGCGCGGGCACAAAGGAGTAAAAGATACTCCAGGCTCACGAGTGCCGCGAGGCGAGAGGCAGACCGAGCAACCTACGCGCGGCGAGCCGGCGGTGCTCCGCCACGTGGTCTCGGCGCTGCCGAGGGGCGGGCCCGCCGCCGTGGGGGTGGGCCCGCCCCTCCGAGGTGATCCCCGCGGCGTCAGCCCTGGTCGCCGCCGAGCCGCAGCATGACCTTGCTGCTCCCGGACGTCCTGTCGGCCGCGGTCCGCAGCGCCTCGCCCGCGTCCTCGATGCCGAAGGTGTGGGTCATCAGCGGGTCGACGTCGAGGCCGTCGGCGAGCGCGAGGATCGCGTCGTCGACCTCTTCGGAGAACCTGTACGACCCGATCCACGTGAGCTCGCGGGTGACGAGGTCGCCGAGGGTGACCTCGGCGGCGGTCCCGGGCAGGTTGCCGACCTGGACGACGGTCCCGCCCTTCGCGGTCGCGCGCAGCACGGCCCCGATCGCGGCCGGTGCACCGGAGGCCTCGAAGACGAGCTCGACGTCCTCGGGCAGCGTGCCTGTCGTCAGGTCGACCGTCGAGTCCGCGCCCATCGCGCGGGCGACCTCGAGGGAGGCCGGGGCGAGGTCGGCGGCGATCACGTGGGCCGCCCCGGCGTGCTTCGCGGCGGCCACGACGAGGGACCCGATGGGGCCCGCCCCGTTGACCAGCACGGTCCGACCGGTGAGGCTCGGTGCCCGGCCGACAGCGTGCAGCGCGACGGCGAGCGGCTCGGCGAGAGCACCACGGCGGGTGGAGACCGAGTCGGGCAGCGGTCGGACCTGCTCCGCCCGGACGGCGCGGAGCTCGCTGAAGCCGCCGTCGGTGTGCGGGTCGAAGGCCGCCGAGCCGAAGTACCGCACCTGGGGGTAGAGGTTCGTGCGTCCGGCGAGGCGCTCGGGCATGATCCCGTCGCCGACCAGCTGGGCGGGCTGGAAGGTGACAGCCTGCCCGGTCTCGAGCCCGCGCACACCCTGACCCAGGGCGGTGATGCGCCCGGCGACCTCGTGGCCGAGGACCATCGGGTGGCGGAGCTCAGCCGTGCCCGACCTGCCGTGCTTCCAGTACGCGAGGTCGGAGCCGCAGATGCCGCCCCACTCCATCGCGACGACCACCTCGCCCGGGCCCGCGACGGGGTCGGCGACCTCGTCGACGCGCAGGTCTCCGGCGCCGTGGACGACGACGGCCCTCATGCTGCGTCCTCGAGCAGGACGAGGTCGCGGCCCTGGACCTCGGGGGAGACGATCGCGGAGATCAGCGTGATGCCCGAGTACGCGACGAGCATCGCGGCGATGGGCCACCAGGACCCTGTCGCGGCGGTGAGCGTCGCGGCGAGCAGCGGGCCGATCGCCGTCGCGAGGATGCCGCCGATCTCCTTGGCGAGGGCGAGCTGGGTGAACCGGGTGCGGGCGCCGAACAGCTCGGCCATCGTCACGGACTCGAGGGAGAACAGACCGAGGACCGCGAGGTTGTGCAGCAGGATCATCGAGATGGTCACCGCGACCGTGTGCCCCTGGGCGATGAGGTGCATGAGCGGGAAGGCGAGGATGCCCGAGATCACGGTGAGCGCCATGTAGACCGGGCGGCGACCGACACGGTCGCTGATGAGCCCGACGAGGGGGACCGTCGCGAAGCCGACAGCCGAGCTGATGAGCAGGGCGTTGGTCGCGATGCTGCGGTCGAGCAGCAGGGTCGTGGCGAGGAAGCCGACGAGGAAGGTCTGGATGAGGCCCGAGTTGCCGGCCTGGCCGAAGCGCAGACCGAGCGCGATGAAGAAGGCCTTGCCCTTGCGCTGCTTGAGCGCCGCGTCCAGGACGCTCTTCTCCTCGCTCGTCGCGGCCTGGGCGGCGATCTCCTCGCGGCTGAGGGCGACACCGTCTTCGTCGAGGTCGGCGCGGTCTTCGAAGACCGGGCTCTCCTTGAGGTTCCGGCGGATCCAGACCGCGAGGATCATGAGGAAGAAGCTCAGCAGGAACGGCAGGCGCCAGCCCCACGAGAGCAGCTGCTCCTCGGAGAGCACCGCGATGAGGATGGCCCACAGGCCCGTCGCGGCCAGCGTCCCGGAGTTGGTGCCGAGGCTCACGAGGGAGGCGATGACACCGCGGCGCTTGGCGGGGGCGTACTCGGCGAGCATGGTCGTCGCGCCGGCGATCTCGGCACCGGCGCCGAAGCCCTGGACGAGCCGCAGGACCACGAGCAGCGCCGGGGCGGCGATGCCGATCTGCGCGTAGGTGGGCAGGACGCCGATGAGGGTGGTCGACGCACCCATGAGTGCGATGGTGATGAAGAGGACCTGCTTGCGCCCGATGCGGTCACCCATGCGACCGAAGTACACGGCGCCGACGAGGCGTGCGACGTAGCCGACCCCGTAGGTGCCCATCGCGGCGATGAGGCCGATCGCCGGGCTGACGTCGGGGAAGAAGATCTCGTTGAAGACGATCGCTGCGGCCAGGGAGTACAGCTGGAAGTCCATGAACTCCATGGCTGTGCCGAGCCAGCCGGAGACGGCGGCGCGCTTGAGGTCACCCGTCGTGCGGGTCACGGGTCCGGGCTTCTCGGTCGTGGGCTTGTCGTGCGTCATCGTGTGCTCCTTTGCTCCGCGTGGGCGGAACGATGCTGCGCAGGGGGGTCCG
>NZ_JACBYE010000058.1 GCF_013415325.1 Sanguibacter inulinus
GTGAAGGTGCTGCCTGGGGTCGCGGGGTGGGGCGTGGGTGCTGATAGTGGTCCGATGACCTCCGGCTCCCCTCGCGCGACCTCGTCCTCCGTCCGTCACGCGCTCCCTGACGACCACCGTCCACCGTGGTGGGCCCTCGTCTCGTCGGTCGTCGCACCCGTCGCCATGATCGGCGGGTGGACCCTGTCGCAGGCGCTCCAGCCGTCCTTCGACCCGGTCCGCGACACCATCAGCGACCTCGCGACAGCAGGCATGGTCGCGCCCTGGGTCATGGGTGCAGGGCTCGCGGTGACCGGCGTCGCGCACTGCGTCACGGCCTCGGGCCTGCGGGAGGTCCCGGTGGCGGGCCGGGTGTTCCTCGTGCTTGGCGGTCTGGCGACCTTCGCCGTCGCGATGTTCCCCTCCGACACCCACTCCCAGCTGCACGGCATCTCGGCGGCCGTCGGCTTCGGGGCTCTCGGGCTGTGGCCGGCGCTCGCGGCCCGCCGTGGGGGGCAGGGCGTGCTGTCGGCGAAGGTCGCCGTCCCGGTCTCGGTCGTCCTGCTCGCCCTCGTCGGGGTCTTCGTCGCCGAGCTCCAGCAGGTGACACCCGACGACGGCGCCCTCACCGGGTTGACCGAACGCCTCGTCGCGGGGGCGCAGTCGCTGTGGCCGCTGGTCGTGACGGTCGCGCTCCGGAGGCGTCGCCGGCCTGTGTGACGCCCGAGGGGCGTGACGGCTCAGCCGGGGACCCGAGCGGCTCAGGCAGCAGACACGAGCCGCCTCACCGCCCGACGAGGTCGCCCGCCGGGCGCACCATCGCCGTCTCGTCAGCCGGTCCGAACCCGTGCTTCGCGTAGAGCCCGTGCGCGTCGGCTGTGAACAGGGTCCAGCGGAAGAGGGCGCCCGGGCCCTCGTCGATCATCGTCCGGACCAGTCCCGTCCCGACGCCGTGACCCCGGGCCTCGGCCACGACGAACACGTCGGCGAGGTAGGCGAAGCCGACCCCGTCGGACACCGCGCGTGCGCAGCCGACCAGCTCACCCGTGTCGGTGCGGTAGGCCCCGACGACGCGCCACGACCCGTCGAGCGACGCGTCGATGTCAGCGTCGCCGCGCCACCGGCCCCAGTAGGCCTCTGTCGACAGCCAGCGCCGCACCACGTCGCGCTGCACACGGCGAGGGTCGTCGTCGTACTCGATCTCCATGCCCCGAGTATCACCCGCGCGCCAGGTCACGCGTCAACCTGTCGCGGCTCCCCACGACCTCCCAGCCCTCGCCCGTAGGATGCGCACGCACCCCCTGCCCGCACCTGCCCGCCCGGTCGTCGCCGACCCCCACGAACAGGACTCCCTCCATGACTTCCCCCCGCCCGTCCACCGTCGGACGAGTCTTCTCCGTCGTCGCCCTCGTCGAGGCCTTCACCTGGGCCGGCCTGCTCGTCGGGATGTTCCTCAAGTACGTCACGGAGACCACCGACCAGGGCGTCTGGCTGTTCGGTCGCCTGCACGGGGGAGTGTTCGTGCTCTACGTGGTCGTCGCCCTCGTCGCCGCCGTGAGGCTCCGGTGGTCGTGGAAGGTCGCCTTCGTCGCGCTCGCGGCGAGCGTGCCCCCGCTCATGACCCTCGTCTTCGAGATGTGGGCGCGTCGTCACCACCTGCTGGCGGCCCCCGAGGCGCGCCCCGCGCGCACGGGCGCAGCAGGCCGCGACCGGGACGGCGACTCCGTCCTCGCCTGAGGTCTCGCACTCCCCGCCCTCGCACCCCCTGCCCTCGCACGCCCGGCCCTCGGACCGTCCGCCCGGTGCCGACCAGACCGGTCACGACCAGGCCGGTCACGACCACCCCGGTGACGCGCGGCACGCACCCGCACCCGCACCTCACCCCGCCGGTTGCGGCTCGACCGCCCCGACCTGACGATGAGAGAGAGCCTCGCGCAGACGCGCGCAGGCTCTTTTCTCACTCTGGGACGGAGCCCCATGCTGCACGACGTCTCGCCCGCGACAGGCACCGGAACCTGCGGAGGTGCCCGATGACCGAGCAGGGCACTCTAGGCAACCTCGACGGCGACGCCGGCGACAACGTCGAGGGCTCCGGCCACCGGGACCGCGACGAGCCGCGTGCCCCGGCCACCCGCACCGACGGCTACGCGCCGCTGCGCACCTACGCGGCGATCGGTGACGGGCGGACCGTCGCGCTCGTCGCGGACGACGGCCGCATCGACTGGTTCCCGGTGCCGAACCTGCACTCGCGGCCCGTCTTCGCCTCGCTCCTCGACGGGCAGGACGGCGGGTGTCTCGAGCTCGCCCCGACCCAGCCCTTCCAGGTGCAGCGGCAGTACGTCGTGGGCACCAACGTGCTGCAGACGACCTTCACCACGGCCACCGGGACGGTCCGCGTGACCGACTCGCTCAACACCGGGGTCGCCGGGCGGTTGCCGTGGACCGAGCTCGCCCGGCGCGTCGACGGGCTCACCGGCTCCGTACCGATGGCGTGGCAGGTCCTCCCTGGCACGGTGTTCGCCACGGCGTCGCCGTGGGTCCAGGAGACCGTGCACGGTCCGGTCCTGCGGGTCGACGGCGTCACCCTCGCCGTCAGGCTGCTCGGCGACACCACCTGCGTCGCGGCCGACCAGTCGATCTCCGGGGTCTTCAGCACCACGCCAGGGTCACGGCACACCGTCGGCCTGGTGGGCACGGGCCGCGAGCCCGTGCTCCTGCCGACCCCTGAGGCCCTCGACGAGGGGGTCGACCGCACCGTCGACAACTGGCGCGCCTGGACCGAGGCCTTCCACTACGACGGACGCTGGGGCAAGGCCGTCCAGCGCAGCGCCCTCGCCCTCAAGCTGCTCATCTACTCACCCTCCGGCGCGATCGCCGCGGCGGCGACCACGTCGCTGCCCGAGAGCCTCGCCGGCGGCAAGAACTGGGACTACCGCTACTCGTGGCTGCGCGACACCGCCTACGCCGTCGACGCCCTCATCGGCTTCGGCCTCACGGAGGAGACCCACGCGGCGATCAGCTGGACGCTCACCACGCTCCGCGAGTCCGACATGCGCGTGTTCTACGGTCTCGACGGGAGCCTCCCGGGTGAGCACGCCTTCGCCCAGGTCCCCGGCTGGCGGGGGATCGGACCCGTGGTCGACGGCAACCACGCCGCCGAGCAGCTCCAGCTCGGTGTGTACGGCGACCTGCTCGGGGTGGTTCGCGGCTACGTCGACGCGGGCAACCTGCTCGACGCCGAGACCGGCCGGCTGCTCGCCTCGATCGCCGACGAGGCCTGCGACGCGTGGCACAGGCTCGACGCCGGCATGTGGGAGCTGACCGACGAGCGCCACTACACGACGTCGAAGCTCGGCTGCTGGCAGGCGCTCACCTGCGCCGTGCACCTCGCCGAGGCCGGGCAGATCCCGGGCGTCCCCGACAGGTGGCGGGCCGAGGCCGAGCGCATCCGCGAGTGGGTCGAGACCGAGTGCTGGTCCGAGGAGCTCGGTGCGTACGTCATGTACCCCGGCAGCACCGACCTCGACGCGTCGATCTTGCTGCACGCCATGAGCGGCTTCGACCGCGGCGAGCGTATGAGCTCGACCATCGACGCGCTGCGCCGCGAGCTCGGCGCGGGGCCGCTGCTCTACAGGTACACGGGCATGCGCGAGGAAGAGGCGACCTTCGTCGCCTGCGCCTTCTGGGGTGTCGCCGCCCTCGCCCACGTCGGGCGCCGGGACGAGGCCGCCGTCTGGATGGACGAGCTGCTCGAGCAGGCCAACGACGTGGGGATCTGGTCCGAGATGATCGACGAGAGCACCGGGGAGTTCCTCGGCAACCTGCCGCAGGCCCTGAGCCACCTCGCCCTCGTCCAGGCTGCGCTCGCCGTCGGGGACGACGACTGAGGGGCGCCCGCAGAGGTCTGCTCGGGTCTCGAGGTCATGGCTGTCCAGGCGCGTGCGGTGCGTGCACGCCTAGGCTGGTGAGGTGGACGAGACGAGCGGCTTCATGACGGCGCGCCAGGCGGCGACCGACCCCAGGATCTTGGTGTTCGGGCGCCTGCTCGGGGCGGCCAACCGTCTGGAGTACATCCTCGGTCGGTCGCTCGAGGAGAGTGTCGGTCTCGACCACACGCTCTTCGAGCTCCTGCTCGTGGTGGGGCGCGCCGGGGGTGCTGGGGTCCCGGTGCGTGACATCGCCGAGGCGCGTGTGCTCACCTCGGGCGGCGCCACGCGTCTGGTGCAGCGGGGAGTCGCCCGCGGTCTCGTCGAACGCAGGGTGTCGCCGGATGACCGTCGCGTGCAGCTCGTGGGGTTGACTGCCGAGGGTGAGCGGCTGCTTCTCGAGGCGAGCGACGTGCACGCGCGGAACATCGAGCGCCATCTCGTGGACGTGCTGCCGGCCGATCAGGCTGCAGTCTTCGCCGAGGCGATCAAGACGCTCAGCAAGAGCGCCGCAGCAGCACTGCCGACCATGCCCTAGCCGAGTCTGGGTCCGTGAGGTGACGGTGTCCCTCGGGTCTCCGGCCCTTGCCTCCCGGGCGACGTGACCTGCGACGCACGACACTCTCGGAATACCTGACTGGTCAGCCTTTGTTGGACCGTCTGTGCAGCGCGACGCGCCGCCAGGCTCGGGACCGCCGAGCGCCACGAGAAAGGTCACCCCATGTCTCTCACCTACGAGGTCTTCGACCTCGACTTCCCTGCGGGGTCGAAGAACAAGTCCGCCGTGCTCGTCTCGGGCGAGACCGAGGCCGTCCTGGTCGACGCCGGCTTCACCCGAGCGGACGGGCACCGCCTGGTCGCCGCGGTCCTCGACTCTGGCAAGACTCTCACCACGGTCTTCGTCAGCCACGCCGATCCGGACTTCTACTTCGGGCTCGAGGTCGTCGTCGACGCCTTCCCCGGCGTCGAGGTGCGCGCGACCTCTGTCGTCATCGAGCACATCGGGGCGTCCTACGAGGGAAAGCTCGCTGCCTGGGCCGCCCTCGGGGCAAATCTCCCGACGCGCCTCGTCGAGATCTCCCCGCTGGACGATGACGTGATCACCGTCGACGGTGAGCGCCTCGAGCTCCGCGGTGGCCACGAGCTGCTCCAGGACAGGCACTACCTCTGGAGCCCTCGGGACCGCGCGATCGTGGGCGGCGTGCTGGTCTTCCAGCAGGAGCACGTCTGGACTGCTGACACCGCGACCCCCGAGCTGCGCGCGGCGTGGATCGACCTGCTGGACGAGATGGAGGCTCTCGAGCCTGAGCTGGTCGTCGCCGGGCACAGGCTCCCAGGGACGGCGAACGACGCGAGCGCGCTGCGCTACACGCGCACGTACCTCCAGGACTTCGAGCGCATCGTCGCAGGCTCGGCCGACGGCGCCGCCGCGACGGCTGGGCTCGTCGAGGCCTACCCGGACGCGGGCATGCTCATCGCTGCTCAGCTGGGTCCGAAGGTTGCGAAGGGGGAGATGACATGGGGCTGAACGAGGCGACTGACCGCCCGGCTGGTGCCGACCCGACCCGCTCGACCGCGCCCCGCGACGTCGTGCGGCGTCAATACCTCGCCTCCGCAGCGGGTGACCTCGTCGCGCTCCGGGCGACGATGGCTCCGGACGTCGAGTGGACGGAGATGGCCGGCTTCCCCCTCGCAGGGACCTACCGCACGCCCGAGGGCGTCACCACGAACGTCATGGAGGTGCTCGGACGTGACTGGGACGGCTGGACCGCCCACGACGACACCTACGTGGTCGACGGCGATGACGTGGTCGTGCTGGCTCGCTACACCGCGACCCATCGTGGGACCGGCCGGCCGCTGGCCGTCCGTGTCGCTCACCACTTCGTGGTGCGAGGCGGTCTGATCGTGCGCTTCGAGCAGTTCGTCGACACCGTCAAGGTCGTCGAGGCCGCGCGGTCATAGGGGTCTGCTGCACGTTCGACCGCACGGCGGCCTCCTGCGTGCCGTGCGAAGGTCAGGTGGACTGGCGACGGGTGGGTGCCCCGCAGGGCACCCACCCGGTACTCAGACGACCGCGAAGATCGCCATCGCGATCGCGAAGCCCATGAGACCGATGAGAGTCTCCATGACGGTCCAGGTCTTGAACGTCGTCTTGACGTCCATGTCGAAGAACCGCCCGACGAGCCAGAAGCCCGAGTCGTTCACGTGGCTCAGCACGACAGACCCAGCGGCGACGGCGACCACCACGGTCGCGAGCTGGATCGAGCTGTAGCCGCCGGCGGCGACGGCCGGGGCGATGAGGCCCGCAGCCGTCGTGAGTGCGACCGTCGCCGAGCCCTGCGCCACGCGCAGGATCGCGGCGATGAGGAACCCGGCCACGATCACGGGGACCCCGAGGTCGCCGAGGACGTCGGCCAGCGCGTCGCCGATGCCGGAGGCGCGGAGCACCCCGCCGAACATGCCACCGGCACCGGTGATGAGGATGACCGAGGCGACGGGCCCGAGGGCGGAGTCGACGATCTTCTCGAGCTCTGCGCCTGAGCGACCGCGGCGGCGTCCCAGCACGTACGTGGCGACGAGGAGGGTCACGAGCAGGGCGATCGGCGTCTGGCCGAGGGCGCGGAGCGCCTGGACCCAGAAGGCGTCCCCGTCGACCGTGCCCGAGGCGCGCAGGGCGTCGAGGCCTGTGTTGGCGAAGATCAGCACGAGGGGCAGCAGGAGGAGCGAGACGACCGTGCCGAAGGACGGCGGGTTCTTGATCGCGCCCTCGTCGGCCTCACCGAGGATGCTCGGGACGGGCAGGTTGATGCGGTTGCCCATGAGCTTGCCGTAGAGGTACGCGGTGACGTACCAGGTCGGGATCGCGACGACGAGGCCGACGGCCAGGACCGTGCCGATGCTCGCGCCGAGCAGCTCGGTCGCGGCGACGGGGCCGGGGTGCGGGGGCACGTAGATGTGCATGACCGAGAACGCACCGGCGACGGGGAGCCCGTACAGCAGCACCGACCCGCCGAGCCTGCGGGCGACCGCGAAGACGATCGGCAGCATGACCACGAGGCCCGCGTCGAAGAAGATCGGGAAGCCGAAGATCAGCGAGGCGAGCCCGAGCGCGAAGGGTGCGCGCTTCTCCCCGAACTTGTCGATGAGAAAGTCGGCGAGCACCTTGGCCCCGCCGCTCGTCTCGACGAGTCGTCCGAGCATCGCGCCGAGGGCCACGAGCAGCGCGACGCTGGCCAGCGTGGTGCCGAAGCCTCCGGTCATGACCGGCACGACGGACCCGATGGGGATCCCTGTCGCGACGGCGGTGATGAGGCTGACGAGGACGAGCGCCACGAAGGCGTGCATCTTCAGCCAGATGATGAGTACGAGCAGGACCGCGATCGATGCTGCGGCGATGCCGAGCAGCGGTCCTGCCGTGAGTGTCTGTGTCCAGTCCTCGGGCGTCATGGTGTCTCCGTCGACGTGTGGCGTGGGGGGATGGGACGACCGGGGCAGCTGTGCCGTCGGCCGGTGGTGCTGTGGGTCAGAGGTCGAGGTTCCGGATGATCGTGTCGACGATCGCGTCCGGTCGCGGGGCGATGTCGACCGTGAACCCGGCCTCGTCGTCGGCGAGGGGTTCGAGGGTGCTGAGCTGCGAGGTGAGCATCTCCGGCTTCATGAAGTGCCCTGCCCGGCCCTGGATCCTCTCGGACAGCAGCTCCCGGGACCCGGTGAGGTGCACGAACTGGACGGGCCCCGCCTCGCGGAGGAGGTCGCGGTAGCTGCGCTTGAGCGAACTGCACGGCACGACCGCGCTGCGGCCGGCCTGTGCCTCGGCGGCCAACCAGTCGCGGATGCCGCGGAGCCAGGGCCAGCGGTCGTCGTCGGTCAGCGGGTGGCCGAGCGACATCTTGGTCACGTTCGCGGGGGAGTGGAACTCGTCTCCCTCAGCGAAGGTGGCGCCGAGGCGTCCGGCCAGCAGGGCGGCGGTGGTCGTCTTGCCGCACCCGGCCACGCCCATGACCACGAGCAGGCGGGGTGAGGAGGCGGCTGGTCCGTCGGCGACGACGCCGGGGCGGGCCGAGACGGCGGGGGATGGGGTGCTGTGCTCTGGGGCTGCGCTCTGCGCGCCGGCGACGTCGATGTCCACCGACCGAGCATCGCTCATTGATAACACCTTTGCAACCCCTCGTCTGTGGAGGAGTCTCCCGGACGTAGTCTTGGGCCGTGCCCGCCGACGTCCTCCACAGCCCTGTGCTCGAGACTCTCGGCCGCCGGATCACCGGCGGCGAGGTCCCCGCCGGGACCGTGCTGACCCTCCAGGGCCTCGGGGCCGAGTTCGGGATCTCCCGGACCGTCGCGCGCGAGGTCATGCGGCTGCTCGAGGGCCTGGGGCTGGTGAGGTCCAGCCGTCGCGTGGGGCTCGTGGTGCTCGGGATCGACGCCTGGAACGTCCTCGACCCGCGCGTCATCCTCTGGCGTCTCGCAGGCCCCGGACGGGTCGCACAGCTGCGCAGCCTCACCGAGCTGCGGCACGCCGTCGAACCGCTCGCCGCAGCGGGGGCGGCACGGCACGCCTCGGCCGAGGTGCGGAGCGAGATCACCGACATCGCCGCACGCATGCGGCTCCTCGGCGAGGCCGGTGCGGGACGTGAGGCGGAGTTCCTCGCCCTCGACATCCGCATGCACGAGCTGCTGCTGCGCTCGAGCGGCAACGAGCTCTTCGGTGCCTTCTCCGAGGTGATCGCAGCCGTCCTGTCGGGGCGCACGGCCATCGGGCTCATGCCCGCCTCGCCTGTCCCGACAGCCCTCGCTGAGCACGAGGCCGTGGCCCGGGCAGTCGCCCTCGGCGACCCTGCCGCCGCTCAGCGCGCGATGTCCGCGATCGTCGACGAGGTCCAGGGCGCGATCCCGGGCGTCCTGCCGCAGGGCGTCGAGGAGACGGCCGGCGCGCCGGGCTGACCCTCAGGCCCTGCTCGACCAGGCCTGCACGGTCAGGCTCGCTCCGGTCGTACCCGGGCCAGGCTCGTCTGGCTCGGCCGCGCGTGGCTCGACCAGGCCCGGCTCGGCCGCGCCCCGCTCGTCAGAGCCCGCGCGCGACCGCCGCACCGGCGGCCAGCCACGCGCGCTGCGTCGCAGGACGCAGCGACCCGTGCCGCAGCACGCCGTCGACCATCGCCGGGTCGAAGGGCACCGTGACGGTCTCGCGCGCCAGGTCCCCGTACCCGGTCGCCACACGCTGCACGTCAGCCGTCGTGGCCTTGGGGTCGGCCTGGCTGACGACCACCACGGCGTTGCGCGCGAGCTCGGCCGCCTTGGCGTCGACCGTCGCGAGCCCCTCGAGCAGCAGCGCACCGGCCTCGGCGTGGTCGTCGCGGGTGGTCGTGGCTACGACGATCTGGTCGGCGTGGTGGATCATCCGGCGCCACATGGGGTCGGACTCGTCGTTCCCCGAGTCGATGAAGATCAGCCTGTAGTACTTGGCGGCCACGGCGTGGATCGCGTCGACGTCCTCGGGCTCGATCCGCTGGTCCTGCGCGAGGGCCATCGGCTTGGAGCGCAGCACGTCGAAACGGTCGCGCGTCTGGTGGTGCACGTAGTGCGCGAGGTCGGCCGACTGCGCGCCGGTGCTCAGCAGGCGGTCGACCTGGGGGAGGAGGTCGAGCAGCGTCGCCTCGTGCGGACCCTGCTCGGTGCGCCATCCCAGCGTGCCGCGGGTCTGGTTGTTGTCCCAGGTCAGCACCCCCGCACCGCCGTAGCGCGCGAAGACCGCGGCGAGCAGCACCGTGGTCGGCGTCTTGCCCGCCCCACCCTTGCCGTTGACCACAGCGATGGTCCGCGGACCAGGCCAGTGCTGGCTGACAGCGAGCCTGTCGGCACGCTCCGCGCGCTCGGCGTCGCTCGGGCTCATCCGCACACCCGCGCGAGTCAGCAGACCGCGCACACCTTGGGTCGCGGGCTCCTCACGCTGCTCCTCGGTGAGGAAGGAGCGGCGCTCGCGGCGCGTCTCGGGTGCTGCCTGGGTGCTCGGCTGGTGCTGCGTGCCGACCCCGCGCGGCGGGGTCGGGGCAGCGAGGGAGGAGAGCGTGCTGCTCAGCGGGAGCGGGCCAGGCGGCTGCGGGGCCGTCGGGCTGGTGAGGACCGGGGCGGCGGACTGGCCCGGGTACGTGGGAGCCCCGGAGCCGGGCGCCCAGGCGCCGGGGGCCGTCGGGGCGGGAGAAGGTGAGGGTGCGCCCGGGGCGCTCGAGCCAGAGCTGTTCGAACCATAGGTGCTCGAGTCTGGCGCGCTCGCCTCCGGTGCGCTGGGGTACGGCGTGCTCGGGTTCGGTGCGCCCGGTGCAGGTGCCGGCGGAGCGGCCGACGGGGAGGGCGCGGGTGCCGCCGAGGAGGCGACCGCGGGCTCGGGGGTCGGTGCCGGCTCGGGTGCCGGAGGAGCGGGCGTCGGCTGTGCAGGCTCGGGCTGACCCGTCGGCAGACCGGGCGCGGTGCCCGCTGTCGGCTGCGGCACAGCGTCGACCTCAGGAGCAGGGGGCGCGGGCGGAGCCGGGGGTGCTGACGGCACGGCGGCCGCTCGCCGTGGGGCACGCGGGCTCGAGGCCGTGTCGTCGTCCAGCACGCTCCCGTCGGGGTGCACCACGAGCGGCCACCGGCCGTCGGGTCCCGATGCCGTCATGCGGACCGGGCGGCCGAGCTCGACCGCGGTCTCGGTGACCGTCGCGACGATGGCAGCCCGTGCGTCCTCGAGCGAGGTGGTGTCGATGGGGTGGGAGGTCCCCGCGATGACGACCTCCGCAGAACCGTCGGGTCGGGTGGTGGCCTCGATCAGGGGCCAGTCCGGGACCGTCGAGCTGCTCATGTGTGACTCCTTCTCTCGCCGCGCGTGACGCGTGCACGGGCTGGGGAGGGCACGGTCCCGAGCCGCTCTCACGGCACGGGTGCACGCCCGGTCTGAGTCCGCCGGGTGGCGTCCGTGCCCCGGACCGCGCTCCGACGAGCGTAGGTCGGCAGCGGCGTCCCCGCACCGGGGAGTTCTCCCCGTCCGGCGTGCGGCGCACCGCTGGATGGAGCGTCTACGCGTGGGACGGGGGCCGTCGCGCGACCGGCAGGGCGCGAGAGGGGTAGTGCCAGGGCCCTGGTTGTCGGCCGGGTCCGGGTGTGGACTCGGACGAGCAGCCCAGCCCGCCTGGTGGAGCACCAGCGCCGGGCGGACCGCGCCCGCAGGCCCGACCTGCGGCACCACGACACCCCAGCAGAGAGAGGACCCCACGATGAACATCGAACCCCAGACGCCGACCACCAAGAACCCGCCGGAGCAGTTCGCCGGAGACGTGTGGCTCGATGTGATCGCCGTCCCGCACGGCCCCGAGCAGCGTGCTGTCGTCGCGAAGGTGCGCTTCGCACCCGGTGCCCGGACGGCGTGGCACGCTCACGCCCGCGGACAGTACCTGCACGTCACGCAGGGGCGTGCGCTGTTCGGCGGGCGCGACGGCACCGTGATCGAGGTGCTGCCAGGCCAGACCCTGTACACGCCGCCCGGCGAGGAGCACTGGCACGCGGCCGCCCCCGACGCGTTCATGGAGCACGTCGCGATCCTCGAGAACGCCGACGACCCGGCGACGACGACCGTGTGGCTCGAGCACGTCAGCGACGCGGAGTACTCGGGCGCGAGCGACGCAGGAGGGTCGACCGACTGACGGTCGACGGGTTCGAGCGAGACGCTCTCGTGGGCCCGCCCGGCCTCAGAGCCGGGCGGGCCGTGCTCCCAGCACGGCGAAGGACGCGCCCCCGCTGCGGGTGGCGCGTCCTTCGCCGGGGTTCGGGAGGCTCGTCAGCCCCAGAGGCGCTGGGTCGCGATCTCTGCGCCGGCGCTGAGCGCCTCGAGCTTGGCCCAGGCGATCTGCGGGTGGATGCGCCCGCCGAGCCCGCAGTCGGTCGAGGCGATGACGTTCTCCTTGCCGACCACCGAGGCGAAGCGCTCGATGCGGTCGGCGACGAGCTCGGGGTGCTCGACGACGTTCGTCGCGTGCCCGACGATCCCGGGGAGGATGAGCTTGCCCTCGGGCAGCGTGACGTCCTGCCACACCTTCCACTCGTGCTCGTGGCGGGCGTTCGCGGCCTCGAAGGAGTACGCGCCGGCGTCGATCTCGAGCATGAGGTCGACGATGTTCTTCAGCTCGAGGTCGGTGGTGTGCGGGCCGTGCCAGCTGCCCCAGCACAGGTGGAAGCGGATCTGCTCCTGCGGCAGGTCGCGCAGCGCGTAGTTGAGCGCCTCGACCCGGATCCGCGTGAAGGCCTGGTAGTCCTCGATGCTCGGCTCGGGGTTGATCTGGTCCCAGTTCTCGGCGATCGACGGGTCGTCGATCTGCAGGATCAGCCCGGCGTCGACGATGGCCTTGTACTCCTCGCGCAGGACGTCGGCCCAGGCCCAGATGTGCTCTTCCTCCGTGGCGTAGTACGCGTTGGGGATCCGCGACCCGCTGCCGGGCGACAGGCTCGTGACGAATCCCTCGGTGAGCCCGTTCGCCGCGAGGCCGGCCTTGAGGTTGGCGATGTCGGAGGCGATCGCGTCGTGGCCCACGTAATCGAGCTTCCCCGTCGTCGCTGGGAAGGCTGTGGCGCCCTTGCCCGTCGAGATGCCGCTCGTCGGGTCGGTGTACGCCTCGCGGAAGATCGTCCAGTCACGGCGGTCCGGGAAGGTCGTCAGTCGGACGTCGCCGGGGCCCGAGCGGACGGGCTCGGCCGAGAAGATGTCTTCCCCGGTGACCTCGAGGCCGCTCACACGCTGGAAGGAGTAGGACCACCAGGCGCCGTAGTCGACGGCGCTCGTCATGGCCTTGCCGAACTCGCCGTCGCCCGGGACGGTGATGCCGGCAGCCTTCTGGCGGGCGACGAGGTCGTCGACGGCCGAGGTGAGCAGGCCGTCGAACTCGGGGGTGCGGTCGAGGGTGAAGCCGTCCTCGGCGAGCTGGCGCGCGTCGTTCGCGGCGATGAGCTCGGGGGTGCGCGGCAGGCTGCCGGCGTGGGTGGTCTGGATGCGGTCGCGGCTGTCCAGCATGTGGGCCTCGTCTCGTGATGTCGGGCGCACCGGTGGCGTGGGCCGGACCGGTGCTCGGATGTCTCAGCGGTGCCCTGACAGGCGCGAGGCTTCGCATTCCCGCTGTTCCCACACCCTCCCATGCTCGGAGACTGCAGAGCGACTGAGTGTCGCGGTCCGAGGCAGACGTCTCGTAGGGCGAGACGAAAGGCGTCAGGGGCGTGGTGCGAGAGGTGTGTGCGGGTGTCGTGGTGAGTGCTGCGGCGGTCGACGCCACAGGCCCTCGTAGAACCCTCCGGAGGGCGCTTGACCTCAACTGGAGTTGAGGTCCTAGCGTCGCGGTCGTGAACACGACACCCCCCGCCCCGTTCGTTGCCGGGACCTGGCGCGAGCTCCTCGGCCCCAGGTCCGGACCCGTCGCGCTCGTCCTCGCCGGTGGCGTCCTCCTCGAGGCCAGCACCGTGTACCTGACCACGAGCCTCCTCCCGACGATCGTCGCCGACATCGGCGGCGAGCAGTTCTACGCCTGGACCATGACGACTTTCCTGGTGGCGTCTGTCGTCACGTCGATGCTCGTCAGCCGCACGCTCGCGACCCGCGGCTCGGTCGCCGCGTACCTCACGGCCTTCGGCCTCTTCGGGCTCGGCTCGGTCGTCTGCGCCCTCGCCCCCTCGATGCCCCTGCTGCTCCTCGGCCGCACGGTCCAGGGGCTCGGCGGCGGGCTGCTCGCAGGTCTGGGGTACGCGCTCATCCAGCGTGCCCTGCCTGAGCGGCTGTGGGCCAAGGGGGTCGCGCTCGTCTCGGCCATGTGGGGCGTCGGCAACATCGTCGGACCGGCTGTCGGCGGGCTCTTCGCCCAGCTCGACGCGTGGCGCCTGGCCTTCGGTGCTCTCGCGCTCGTCGCGGCCCTCGACATGGTGCTCGTCGTCCGCGTGATCCCGCGCCTCGAGCGCTCGGCCCAGCGGCAGCCGCTGCCCGTACGGTCGCTCGTGCTGCTCGGTGCCGCCGTGGCCTCGGTGAGCGTCGCGGGGATCTTCGACGTCGGTGGGCTCGTGGTGGCGGCCCTCGTGCTCGGCGCGGTCCTCGTCATGGGCTTCGTCAGGCACGAGAGACGCTCCTCGACGTCGGTCCTGCCGGCCGCGACCTTCGCCCCCGGAAGCAGGCTGGTCTGGGTATACCTCGCCGTCGCCGTGCTCGCCCTCGGTGTCGGCACCGAGGCGTTCATCCCGCTCGTCGGTCAGGAGACCGGCTCGATGACCCCGTTCCTGGCCGGGTTCCTGGGGGCGGCGCTGTCTCTCGGCTGGTCCGTCGTCCAGGTGGTCAGCGCCGGAGCGACCCGTCCGCCGCTCGTCCGCGCCGCGACCGTCGCCGGGCCGGCGGTCCTCGCGACGGGGCTGCTCGCCTTCGCAGCGCTCCAGGTCGAGGGCCCGTCGGGTCTCGTGGTCACCGGCTGGTTCGTCGTCCTCTTCGTCGCCGGGAGCGGCATCGGTCTGGCCTTCCCGCACCTGTCCGTCGCGGCCTTCGCGAGCACCACGGACAGCGACGAAGGATCCAAGGCTGCCGCCGGCATCAACACCGTGCTCCTCATCGCGAGCGCCTTCAGCGCCGCGCTCGCGGGTGTGCTCGTCACCCTCGGCGGGGACTCGCTCGTGACGTCTGCGCGGCTGCTGTTCGGGGTGTTCGGGGCTGTCGCGCTCGTCGGGACGCTCGCGTCGGTACGCGCGGCCAGGGTGTCTGGGGTTCGGGAGGGTGCTGCAGCCGAGCGGTCGTAGCGAGAGGGGGAACTGCGAGGTCGTGGCGAGCGGGGCCCGTGGGTCTGGTTGGGCCTGGGCTCGCCGACCTGCGTGGGTGATCCGTGCCGTGCCGTGCCGTGCCGTGGCGGTCGCGGGGGTGGTCCCCAGGCGGGTGGACGGGCTGGTTGTCCACACCGGGGACGTTGGGCCTGGGGTTGATGTCCGCAACCGTGTCAATCTGCTCACTCGTCGCACAACGGGCCGACAGGGCTGCGAGGTGGTGCGGCGGTCTCACGTCCGAGCACACGGGTCTGACGGCTCAGCGCCCTCAGTGCGCGTGCTCTTGTGTCGTGGACCGCCGCTGCGCGCTCTGCTGCTGATCGCTCGCCCGGTGTGGACGAGCGAGCACGGTCGACTGCGCAACCGCCGAGGAGAACCCATGACACCCCGATCACCCGTCAGCACCACGGGGCCAGACGTGAGCGGGGTGACGCCGGTGGCCGACGAGGCTGCGGGGCCGGACCTGCCTGTTGCGCCCCGTCTGCCCGACGAGACCGGCGGCTTGGCCCTGCCCGACCGAGCCGAGGGCTCTGCCCTGCCTGCTGTGCGCGCCCTGCCCGACGGGGGCTGCGCTCTCGACCTTCCTGCCTCACGCAGCCTGCCCGTCGAACCTGATGACGCCGCTGTGCCCGGGGCGCCTGGCGAGACGGACGGGCCCGGTCAGGTGCCAGAGGGTGCACCTTCCCTCGTGCGCCGACGGCGACGGGTGGTCGTCGCGGCTGCCAGCGCGGCCGTCGTGATGGTCCTCGTCGGTATCTTCGTCTACAGGGCGTGGGATGCGGGCGTCGAGTCCGACCTGGCCGAGGCTACCGAGGCTCTGCACACGGTCGTCCTCGAGCTCCACTCAGCTGTCGACACCAGCGAGACCGTCCTCGCCAGCTCTGATGGACGGGTCGCTGACGACCAGGTCCGTGTCGACCTCGCGGCCGTGGCCTCCGGGGTCGACGAGCTCTCGTGGTCTCTGCCGCGCGGTTCCCGGCAGGCGCGAACCGTCGCTGCGACGGGCCTCGCAGAACAGGCCAGGACGTACGTCAGTGCTGTCGAGACGGCGACAGGGCTCGTGCTCGTCGCCGTCGACGCCTTCGAGCTCGAGCAGGCCACCCGTCTCGAGGGCGAGGCGACCGAGCGGCTCGCGCTCTCGATCGCCGACGGGCGGGCCACGCTCGACGCGACAGCCGGCCAGGTGCTCGACGACGCGGTCCGCGTCACGCTCTCCGACGCCCTCGCCTCGGCCGAGGCCCTCGAGCCCGCCCTGGGCGACGAGACGCTCTCCGCCGTCGAGCAGATGCGGATCCGTGCCGCTGCCGCAGCCGACCTGACGCTGCACGCCGATGCTCTCGACGCCGCGCGACAAGGCGTCGTCGACGCCCAGGTCGCGTGGCAGGCGGAGCAGGACCGCGTGGCCGCTGAGCAGGCGGCCCAAGCAGCTCAGGCCGCCGAGGAGGCCCGCCGAGCGCAGGAGCAGGCAACGACTCGACCCGATACCTCCGGACGGTCGTCGAATACAGGCGGCCCGGCGCAGGTGCGGCCCAAGATCAGCGGGGGCACCGAGGCGCCGGCGACTGGTGGGGGACCCTCGGTCCCCGCGCCGAGTGCTCCGGCACCAGAGAGCGCCTACGAAACCGAAACCGAAACCGGTACGTGGTGCGGAACTGGTGATACGTCAGGTGCGGAGGGGACCGGAGGTTGGTGCTGATCGCGACGCTTCACCGACGCACAGGGGGATCCCCATGACGTAGTAGGAACGACCACTCGCACACAGGCGAGAGGCCCCGGGGGGCAACCCGGGACCTCTCTAGCTTCCATCGGTTCTTTCTCAGGAGTACACGTGAAAGCACGACTGAATGTACACCCTCGCCGCCTCGCACCTATGGGCGGGAAGGTGCATCTGACCAGGGCAAATGCTCTTGGTCAACCGTCTCATGGTGCTGCCAAAAAACGGCGGGTAACTGCATTATCGATGGTCGCTGCGGCGACTATCGGGGCCTTGACCCTCTCGGGTGTCACGGCCGCTGTGGCGGCCGTCCCGGCCGAGATCGGACCTGGCGTGGGCATCACCGGGGTCATGGATCGCGGGACTACGTGGCTGGGTGCTGTCGGCGGCACCGCCGAGGCTGAGGCCGCGGGATGGCTCTCGTGGTGCATCAGTGCCGGGCTCCTCTCCCCGCAGGGTGCCCCGGCAGTCTCGGTCAGCTACGTCGACGATCCCCAGCTGGCCTGGGTCGTCCAGGCCTACGAGCACGTGGGGACCGACGTCTCCCGAGCCGCCATCGCCTACCTGACCCACACCCGCCACGAGACCGGGTCGAACGGCGTTCCTGCCGAGACCCGTACCGCGCGAATCATCGCCAACACGCCTCAGTCGGTCAAGGACGTCGCTGGTCAGTACATCGCCGAGGCTGCTTCCAAGGCCGGTCCGTACACCGCAGCCCCCGGAGGGGTGGATGGTGCGGGTACTCGGGTTGGAACAATCTGGGCGAGCCCAGTTACGAGCAACAGTGGTGCTCCACTTGTCGGGCTCCCGATGACGGTCACTCTTTCGGGGCCGGCGGTCTTCGACACCAACGGAAACGCCGACGCCGACCGCGGCGAAACGCGTGTCTGGAACGGTCAGACCCCATCTGGGCGCATGCCCCTAAAGTGGGTTGCAACTGGCAACGGAGAAGTCACTTGGAACTACTCGTACCAAGCGCTACCGCGCACAACCCTCACCCGATTCAAAGCCACGGGGGAGGTACAAGACACCCTGACCTACGGTGCTCGCGCCCCCAGCGACCCGGAAGAGCTGATCGTCCCCGGCCCTCCCTTCCAGGTCGTCGCGGACTTCCAACCGGAGATCCGCACCCAGGTCGCCACGATGTTCGTCGACAAGGGCGCCGCCCTGGTCGACCAGGTGACCGTCGCCCCAGCAGCCGGGGACACCTGGGCCCAGGTCAACGGCACCCACGTGCCCGTGATCGCGCAGGGCACCCTCTACGGTCCCTACCCAGCACCGCCTGCACAGTCCGCCACCGTGCCGGCCGGTGCACCCGTCGCCGGGACCGCCGAGCTCACCTTCGCCGGCCCCTCGACCCTGGACGCCTCTGCTTCGGCCGTGGCGAGAGGCTCGGGGTACTACACCTGGGTCTGGACCATCGACAAGGAGGCCCAGGGACCGAACGCCGTCTACGTGCGTGCCGATGCGACCCACGACTTCGGTCTCGTCGCCGAGACGCACGTCGTGCCGTTCCAGCCCGAGGTGACCACCGTCGTGGCCGACAGGTTCGTCGAGAAGGGCAGGGCCTTCGTCGACGAGGTGGCCTTCGCCCCAGCGGCTGGTGACCTGTGGCTCGCCCGCCAGGACGGCACCCCGGTCGAAACCGTCTGGGACGGGACCCTCTACGGACCCTTCCTGGTCCCCACCGAGCAGGTCGACACCACCCCGGGCGCAGCGCCAGTCCAGGCCACCACGACCCTGATCGCCTCCGAGGCCGGTGTGCAGTCGACCGACGCTGCCGCCTCAGCCTCAGCGCCGGGCTTCTACACCTGGGTCTGGGAGATGGACAAGGCCACCCAGCCTGTCGCCTCCCAGCCCTACATCGCCGTGTCGGTGCGCACCTCGTTCATGATCGAGGACGAGACCTCCTCCGTCCGCCACACCGCCGCGATCTCCACGATGGTCCGTGACTTCAACGTCGTCCAGGGTGGGCAGATCCACGACCTGGTCACCGTCTCCGGTCTGCCCGAGGACCACAGCGACTTCGAGGGCCTGGGCGGATGGACCGGGGACGTCGACGAGATCACCCACACCGCCTACGGGCCCCTCGCAACCCAACCCACCGACGACCTCGACCTGAGCACCGCACCCGTCCTGGGTGTGGCGACGTCCCCGGCCAAGAACGGCTCCCACGTCGTTGGCACGGGAGGGGAGTTCCAGGTCGCGGCGGACAACACTGCCGCCGGCTGGTACGTGGTCGTCTCCAGCTTCCCTGGTGACGACCGTCTCGACGCCTTCACCACCTCACCGGGTGACCGCATGGAGATGGCCTTCGTCCCGACCGACCGGACCACCGACGTCGAGACCTGGTTGGTTACCGACGCAGACGCCCAGGTCCCCGCCGGACAACCCTTCAAGGACACCGCTCACCTCACCGGCACGACGGTCGAGGGCGGCTACCTCGAGTTCGAGGCCTACGGGCCCTTCGTCGAGGGGCAGGAACCCGCAGAGTCACCCGAGACGCTGCTGTGGACCTCCGAGCAGATCCCGGCCTCCAGGGCCGGGACGTACAGGTCAGGCGTCATCACCGCAGAGCTGCCCGACGGCGCTCCGTGGGGAGACGTCTACTGGATAGCCACCTACTACGGGCCCGACAGCGAGCGAATCGTCCGGGGTGAGCTCGGCGACCCGTCGGAGATCACCCGTGTGGTCGAGCAACCCGAACCGCTCGTCACGACACTGGCGGTCCCGGAGAGCGTCCTCGGATCCCCGAGCCACGACGTCGCCTATGTCTCAGGGCCTGTTGTCGACGCGTCGACCCTGACCTTCGCCGCGTACAGGCAGCACGCCGGTGACGACGTCGCCCTCGACGAGCTCGTCGTCGACACCTCGAAGACCCCCACGACCATCTACCACGGTGGCACCTACGAGTCGCCCGAGGTCACCTTCGACGCACCAGGCACCTACTACTGGGTCGAGACCCTCACCGGGCCAGACGGCGAGGTCCTCCACGTCGGCGAACCCAGGCTCCCGGGGGAGACGACCACAGTCGTCGACGTGCCTGTGCCACCCGCCGCCCCACCCCACGAGGCGGCTCCAGGAGCACTGGCTTCCACAGGGGCCCAGGCATCCACCTCCGCAGGCGCGGCTCTCCTGATGCTCGTGGCGGGCCTGCTGCTCGCGAGCATCGCCCAGCACCGAGCGGCTGCACGTCGACTCGTCGGAGCAGCCGGGGCCGGAGACGCGCCGGGGGATGCGGGAACGCTACCCCGTGGATCTCTGGGCGGCTCAGCATCTCGCACCGCCGGCATTCCCGACGCTCCAGACCCGTCACCCGGGAGGCAGCCATGACGGTCGCGTGACACGCAGGTCCAGGGGTCGGGCTCCGGTCGGCCCCTGGGCCCGCACGGCTGGGAGACTAGGGCGGTGAACCAGCGACGCATCAGCCTCATCACCCTCGGCGGCACCATCAGCTCGGAGGCGACCCGCGCGACCTCCGGCGTCGTCCCTGTGAGCGGCGCCGACCTCTTCCGGCAGGAGGTCGAGCACTGGGTGCCGGGAATCGAGCTCCTCCCGCACGAGCTGCGCCTCGTCCCGTCGCCGTCTCTGCACCTTGACGACCTCCTGGCCCTGCACAGGTACGTCGTCGCGCTCCCGGACGACGTCGACGGCGTGGTGGTCTCCCAGGGGACCGACACCATCGAAGAGACAGCCTTCGCCCTCGACCTCCTCGGTACGGCCGCAGACCGGCCCGTCGTCGTCACCGGCGCGATGCGCAGCCGCGCCGCCGCAGGCGAAGACGGCCCAGCCAACCTCGTCTCGTCGGCTCTCGTCGCAGCCAGCGAGCAGGCCCGCGACGCAGGGGTGCTCGTGCAGTTCGCCGACCTCGTGCACTCGGCCCGGTGGGTCAGCAAGCGCAGCACCTTCCACGTCGACGCCTTCTCCTCCGACCCTCTCGGCCCGATCGGCTACGTCGCCGAGGGCCAGGCGCACCTCGAGCACCTGCCCCGTCGGCGCCCCGCGCTCGCGGCCCCGGAGAGCGCGACCGCACGGGTCGCACTCGTCTCGACGGGCTCAGGCGACGACCTCGCGATGCTGCCCAGCCTCGCGGACGCCGGCTATGACGGGGTGGTGCTCTCCGGGGTGGGTGCGGGCCACGTCGCCGCGTCAGCCGTCGAGAACGTCTCCGCCGCGGCGTCGCGCATCCCGGTGCTCCTGGCCAGCCGCACCGGAGCCGGCCCCGTCGCTGAGCGCACCTACGGCTACCCGGGCGGAGAGATCGACCTCGTGGAGCGAGGCGTGCTCACGGCGGGCCGGCTCTCACCCGTGAAGGCTCGCGTGCTCCTCGCGCTCCTGCTCTCCGCAGGGCTCACGGGCGACACCCTGCGCGCCGCCGTGGCGTCCCACACCTGACCACACCGACGCCTACGGCCAGCCGCAGACCTGGCCCGGCCCGGGAGACCCGACCAGGCCCAGCAGGCCCGGCCCGGGAGACCCGACCAGGCCCAGCAGGCCCGGCCCGGGAGGCCCGACCAGGCCCAGCAGGCCCGGCCAGCCTGGTCACGTCAACCCAGCCCCCGCCCCCGGCCCAACCTCTCTCAGGTCTGGCGCGCCCTGTACGCGCTCGGTGCCACCCCGTGGGTCCGGGTGAACTGCCGCGAGAAGTACAGGGGGTCGTCGTAGCCGCTCGCAGCACCGACCGACGCGACCGGGAGTTCGGTGCTGTCGAGCAGCTCGCGGGCCCGCGCCATCCGCAGCTGCGACTGGTACGTCATCGGCGACACCCCGACGTGCTCACGGAACAGCGCCCCGAGGCGTGAGGTGCTCAGCCCGACCATCGCCGCGAGCGAGGCGACCGAGGTCCGCCGCGGGCTCGTCGTCCGCAGATGAGCGAGCGCCCGTTCGACGGGGCTGGGAGCCGGGCCGGGTGCCCGTCGCCCTGTCGCGACGACGTGGGTGAGCGCGTGGAAGGCCGCGCCGCTGGCTAGCAGGTCCCCGGCCCGGGTCCCGGAGTCGAGGCTGTCGATGACCTGGGAGACGAGGCTCGCGACAGGCGCGGCGTCGCGCAGGTGGATCACCGGCCCGCCCGCCGTCGTGAGCCCTGCCCTCACGAGCTCGGCGGCGTCGGTCCCGAGCACGTGGAACCACCAGAGTGTCCAGGGGGCGTCGGCGTCGGCTCCGTACTCGTGCGGTGCGCCCGCGAGCAGCAGCACGGCGTCGCCACGCCTGACAGGCTCGGCCCCGGCCCCGGCCCCGGCCCCGGCCCGGCACCAGCCGGCTCCGTCGGTGCACACGAGGAGGATGTGCTGCTCCGCCCCGCCGGGCCGCGAGCGCCCGTGCCGGGACGCGTGCGGGAACACCCCGGCCTCGGTGACGAGGAGCCGGCCTGTGACCGGCAGGCTCAGCGACGCCCGCACCGCAGACCGTGGGGTCACCAGCATCCGTTGCCCGGCAAAGCCGTCACGCCGGGGTGCCAGCAGGTCCTCGGCAGTCGATCCGTCCATATGGTGCAGTGAAACGTCTATCGTCGGGCCGGTCAACCACCCGTACGGTCGGTGGATGCTCACCGAAGAGTCGCGGATCGTCCTCCCACCAGCTCCCGCCGCCCTCGCAGGTCTCCAGGTCCGCGCCTGGCGTGAGCCCGTGGTGATCGACACCTACGAGCCCGACGACCCGAGCCCATATCCCGCGTACCTCGACCGGCGGGTCTACCAGGGCTCGTCCGGGGCCGTGTACCCGATGCCTTTCGTCGAGGGGGTCTCGCTCGAGAAGGTCCCGCGCTCGTGGGACGCGATCCACCTCGAGAACGACTACGTGCGTCTCATGCTGCTGCCCGAGCTCGGCGGACGGATCCACGTCGGCCACGACAAGACGCGCGGCTACGACTTCTTCTACCGCAACGACGTCCTCAAGCCTGCGCTCGTGGGGCTCCTCGGCCCCTGGGTGTCCGGCGGCGTCGAGCTCAACTGGCCTCAGCACCACAGGCCCGCGACCTACCTGCCGACCGAGTCGACCATCGAGCACGAGGACGACGGCTCTGTCGTCGTCTGGTGCTCGGACCACGACCCCTTCGCGCGGATGCAGGGTATGCACGGCGTGCGGCTGGCGCCCGGCAGCGCGCTGGTCGAGCTGCGGGCGCAGCTCGTCAACCGCACGGACGACGTGCAGACCTTCCTCTGGTGGGCGAGCGTCGCTGCTGCCGTGAACGAGGACTACCAGGCGTTCTTCCCGACCGACGTGCACGTCGTCGCGGACCACGCCAAGCGCGCGGTCACCTCGTTCCCCGTGGCCGAAGGTCGCTACTACGGCGTCGACTACCCGTCCCGGCGCACCCCGGAGCGCCCTGACGGCGACCGCCTCGACTGGTACCGGAACATCCCGGTGCCGACGTCGTACATGTGCCTGGGGTCCCAGGACGACTTCTTCGGCGGCTACGACCACGGCATCGGCGCGGGGTTCGTGCACTGGGCAGACCACAGGGTGTCCCCGGGCAAGAAGATGTGGACGTGGGGGGACGCCGCGTTCGGGCACGCCTGGAACGCTCACCTCACGGACTCGAACGGGCCGTACGTCGAGCTCATGGCCGGGGTGTTCACGGACAACCAGCCCGACTTCGCGTTCCTGCGCCCCGGCGAGACCAAGGTCTTCTCCCAGTACTGGTACCCCATCCAGGACACCGGCCCTGTGCACCAGGCGACCCTGGACGCCGCGGTCAGGCTCGACGTCGAGACCACCGGTCCCGCGGCCCGCGTGCGCGTCGCGGCTGCGGTGACAGCGGTCCGGTCCGGTGCACGTGTCGTCCTGCGCCTGGGGGCGGAGGTCGTCCACGACGTCCTGGTCGACCTCGCCCCCGGTGCGCCCTACGTCGCGACGGTCGTGCTCGACCGCACCGGCACGCTCGACCCCGGCGACCCCGGCGACCCCGGCGACCCCGGACGCAGCGACCTCGGCGACCTCGACCCCAGCGACCTCGAGCTCACGGTCGAGCACGAGGGTGTGCCTCTCGTGTCGTGGCGCCCACGCCCGACCCCCACGAGCCTCGAGCAGCC
>NZ_JACBYE010000059.1 GCF_013415325.1 Sanguibacter inulinus
GACCCACCCCGACGAGAGCCCCGCGACGGATCGGCTGCTCGAGGCCCTCACCGCCTACGGCACCACGTACGCGCAGGTCGGCCGAGAGTTCGCGGCGGGTGCAGGGCTGCACACGACCGATGCGACAGCGCTGGTCGAGATCCTCGGCGCCGAAGAGCGCGGTACCCCTCTCACCCCCGCACGGCTGAGCGAACGGATCGGGCTGAGCTTCGGCGCGACGTCGAGCCTGCTCAACCGCCTCGAGACGGCGCACCACATCGAGCGCAGCCGCGGCCACGCGGACCGGAGGATCGTCACGCTGCACTCGACCTCGACCGTGCACGAGGTCGCCGACAGGTTCTTCGACCCGCTCGGCGAGCGCATCACCGCGCTGCTCGAGCCGTACTCGCAGGACGAGATCGAGCAGCTCACCCGCATGCTGGCCGGGATCCGCGAGGTCATGGAGACCTACGCGACCGAGGCGGACCACGCACGTACGACGACGCAGGGATAGACCGCCGTGCTCACCCAGACCGCCCTCGCCCACGACACCTGGGCCCCGCTCGCCGCGGCGCACGCCGAGCACGCCGACGCCCTCACGGCTGGCTGGCGCTCGCGCCGTCTCGCGGGCGAGAAGCACGAGATCGACGACTTCCTCTTCACCTACTACACGACGCGCCCTGCGCAGCTGCGCCGCTGGCACCCGGGTGCCGGTGTCACCCTGCACGACGCCCCGGGCGGCACCGAGGCCTTCGCCGAGCGGGCCACCTGGCGCTGGTACGAGGCGACGCCGGACGGCGGTCTCACCGTCGACGTCCCGACCTTCCTCGCCGACCGTGGGTCGACGGTCCGCTACGTCCGCTCGCTCGTCGCGGCGACGGCCGGGCGCCCGACGAACGTCGGCTGCTTCGGGCTGCACGAGTGGGCCATGGTCTACAAGCAGGGCGAGGACACCCGGCACATGCTGCCGCTGCGGCTCGGGGCCGAGGGGACCGACGCCGTCGTCGAGTCGCACCAGATCCGGTGCACGCACTTCGACGCCTTCAGGTTCTTCACCCCCGAGGCCGTCCCGCTCAACCGCCTCCAGCCGACGCGCGACGACCAGCCCGCCCTCGAGCAGCCGGGCTGCCTGCACGCCGGCATGGACCTGTTCAAGTGGACCAACAAGCTGGTCCCCGCCCTGCCGAGCGACCTCGTGCTCGACTGCTTCGAGCTCGCCCGTGACATCCGCCTCCTCGACATGCAGGCCTCCCCCTACGACGTCTCCCGCTTCGGCGAGGAGGCCGTGAAGATCGAGACACCCGAGGGCAAGGCCGAGTACGCGCGGCGTCAGCGCGAGTTTGCCGAGCGCGGTGCTCCGCTGCGCGCCCGCATCGTCGAGGCCTGCGACGCGCTGCTCGACGGAGCCGACCGAGCCTGAGGGCTGGCGCTACGGCCACCGTCACAGTGCGGAGCGCCGCCGCCGAGGGTGCTGGCGGAGCGTCGCGCAGCCGCCGGGTCAGGCGCCTGGCCCGCGCGGTCGGCCATGTCCGGCCAGACGTCGTCGCCTAGGACGTGGTGTCCTGAGGCACCGACTCCTGAGCCGGCCACACGTCGCCCGGGAGCTTCCCCGGCATGAACCGGTTGCCGTCGACGAAGTCCTGGACGCCCGAGCCTGAGCGCAGCTGGTGCTCGTAGTCGCGGAGCGCCCCGAAGGCCCACCTGCCGAGGAGCGCGATCGCGACGAGGTTGACGATCGCCATGAAGGCCATCGCGACGTCTGCGAGCGCCCACACCACCTCGAGGCTGAGCAGGGCTCCGGCTCCGACCGCCGCGAGGACGAGCACGCGCAGGACCGTGAGCCCACGGCCACGGACCCCGAGGAACTCGAGGTTGCCCTCGGCGTAGGAGTAGTTGCCGAGCACCGAGGAGAAGGCGAAGAAGAACACGAGGACCGTCATGAGCGGGGTGGTCCAGGTGCCGAGGGACTCGGCGACGGCGTTGGCTGTCAGCGCGGCGCCGCTGGCCTCGGTCGTCGTGCCCGGGTCGTAGACGGTCGGTCCGGCGACGAGGATCATGAAGGCGGTCGCCGAGCACACGATCATCGTGTCGACGAACACGCCGAGGGACTGCACGAGACCCTGCTTGGCGGGGTGGCTGACCGTGGCCGTCGCCGCGGTGTTGGGGGCGCTCCCCATCCCGGCCTCGTTGGAGAAGAGCCCGCGACGGACGCCGTTGAGCAGCGCCGCGAGGATCCCGCCGGCCGTCCCGGCCAGGGCTTCGTCGATCCCGAAGGCTCCCTCGACGATCTGCAGGAGGACACGCGGGATCTCGGTGACGTTGAGGGCCACGACGACGAGGGCCAGCAGCACGTAGACGAGGGCCATGATCGGGAGCATGATCCCGGCGACCGAGGCGATGCGCCTGACGCCGCCGAAGAGGACAGGGGCCGCGAGCGCCATGAGGCCCACGGCCGTCCAGGACGCGTCGACGCCGTGACCGGAGCTCAGCGCGTCCGAGATCGTGTTCGCCTGGACCATGTTGAACGCGAAGCCGAAGGCGAAGATCAGCAGGACGGCGAAGAGCACGGCCGCAGGCCGGGAGCCGAGGCCGCGCTGGATGTAGTAGGCCGGGCCACCGCGGAAGCTGCCGTCTGCCGAGCGGACCTTGAACAGCTGGCCGAGCGTCGCCTCGATGAAGGCTGTCGCCATGCCGAGCAGGGCCACCATCCACATCCAGAAGATGGCTCCGGGCCCGCCGAGGGTCAGGGCGATCGCGACACCGACGATGTTGCCCGTGCCCACCCTGGACGCGAGACCGACGCAGAAGGCCTGGAACGACGAGATCCCGCCGTCGGCGTCGCCGCGGGAACCTGCGACCACCCGCCACATCTGCCGTGCGAGGCGGACCTGGACGGCCCGGGTACGCACGGTGAAGTAGATCCCCGCACCGACGAGCAGCGCGATGAGGATGTACGTGTAGAGGAAGTCGCTCACCGGGACGATGACTGCGTTCCTGAGGTTCTCCATGAGCGGTGCTCCTCGTGCGGGGTCGGGCAGGCTGACAGATCACCGGAGCGTACCCCCGACAGGCTCGGGAGGCAGGTCGTGCACCCGGCGGTGGTGCCCAGAGGGTCAGCGCCACTCGGTGACCCTCGGCGCCCATACCGCCCCAGGCAGGTCACCGGGCAGGAACCTGTTCTCGTGCCCGACGAACCTCTCGGCGAGGGTCCCGGTGCGCATCCGGTGCTCGTAGTCGCGCAGCGCGCCAAGCACCCAGCGCAGCGGCAGCGTGCAGGCGGTGAGGTTCACCAGGGCCATGCTGACCATGGCGATGTCGGCGATGTCGGCGGTGTCCCACACGAGCTCGAGGCTCAGCACGGAACCTGTCGCGACGGCCGCGAGGACGAGGACGCGGAAGGCCGCGACACCTTGCGCCGAGCGGATGCCCAGGTAGGTGAGGTTCACCCCGACGTAGGCGTAGTTGCCGAACAGCGACGTGAAGGCGAACACGAAGATGAGCAGCGTCATCAGCGGGGTGGCCCAGGGGCCGGGCGCGTCGGTCACCGCGAGCGTGGTGAGCGTGGCGCCTTCCGCGTCGGTCGTGACCCCGAGTTCGTAGACGGCGGATGCGGCGAGCCCGCCGTGAGCACCACCGCGGGACCTGACCACCACCTGCCACATGTGCCGGGCGAGCCGGACCTGGACGGCGCGGTGCGCACGGTGAAGGAGGTGTGCCGAGCCCGACGAGCACGTACACGAGCACGTAGGTGTGGAGAAATCTGCTCACGGGGTCGATGAGGGCTGACCTGAGGGCGCCCATCACACGTCCGTCCGTCGTCGGCTGGGCAGTATGGCCGAAGCGACCGACTTTACCTTTTACGCCTGATCCGTTAAGATAGTCACCAGTGCGGCTCTTTGACTGGTCATTCACTATGCCGGGCATGGGCGCAGGACCGCGGGCTGAGCATTGACCCGGCACAGGAGGAGACACTCGTCGAGCTGGACTCCCGCTAGCAGCTCGCCCCCAGCACCCCCCGCGGGCTCGCGGACGTCACTCGTGGCCTCCGTGGTCCGTGACAGCACACCTTGCTTGGACCGGCCTCATCCGCACCGGGGAACGGGTGATTCTCGGCCAAAGCCCTCTTACCGACGCCCGAGCGGTCAACAGGATAGCTAGACGGAAGCGGACCTCATAGACGAAGAGCCAGCAGTGCCGTATTCGCCCGGGTGCCGTGCCGGGATGCGGCGGGGTGCACCGTCGGGCTCCTCGCGCGCTCGGGACACCGACCGCCGATGCCGCAGACGACGACGGGGCGTCGTTCGTCGACGATCCGAGCGGAATGCCGCGGCACTCCGAGAAGGACGTCCGTGGCACCTGGAGATCGAGCTCGCGGCCGGTCGGGTCTTCTGGTGCGCGCTGAGCCTCGCACTCTTCATGGGTGCGACGAGAGCGAGGAAGGCACCGACCGGTAGCAGCCCGGCCGAACCACGATTTTCCAACCTGCGTCGTGTGACGCGACAACCATGAAAGTGGGAAGCATGTCCAACCTCAAGTTCGCTCCAGGCGAGACCACCGTCCGGGCCGCAGCCTTCAGCCCATCGGTGACGATGTTCTGGCTCAAGACCGAGATCGCGGCAACCAACACTCGCGTGGTCACTCGTGCGCCCAACACGCTCCTCGGTGTCATCCCGCTCGGCTACCGTGACAACGCTTACCCGCTCTCCAACGTCGCCTCGGCTGGCGTCGACGTGAAGTTCTCACTCGGGCGCGGCCTCTTCGGTCTCTTCCTCGCGTTCGTCGCCTTCGGCCTGATCGACAACCCGCTCGGCTGGATCCTCCTGCTGGTCGCCGTCTCGATGGTGCTGAACGCGGTCAACGCGACCCTGACCATCCAGAACAACGGCGGTGCTGTCAGCGGTGTCAGGGTCTCGGTCCTGGAGAGGGCGAAGCTCGAGCAGCTTCGCGACGACATCAACAACGTCCTCTTCACCGACCAGGCCGGTCTCCGCCACGGTGAGATGATGGACACCTCGCGAGCGGCCCTCCAGGCGCAGCAGGCCCAGGCCGCCATGATGGCCCAGCAGCAGTGGGCACAGCCGCCGGTCCCGCAGCCCGGTGCCCACCAGCAGAACGCCCAGCCGTCGGTCCCGCAGCCCGGTCCCCAGCAGCAGTGGGCACAGCCGGCGGTCCCGCAGCCGCCTGTCCCGCAGCCAGGCAACCAGCAGCCCGGCAACCAGTAGTAGGCCGACCCAGGTCGGCCCGAGGCGCCCTCGCGTGCGAGCGCGGGGCGCCTTCGGCGTGGCTGGCATGTGCCGAGCTCGGTGCCGCCGTCCTCGAGCCACGCCTGCGGCCTCGCGCGCCGGTGCACCCACCACCCGCGCAGCGCGCCTCTCGTCGGAGCCGACCGTCCGGCCGACCGGCCGCGGGGGTCGGCCGCAGCAGCAGCACGGCGAACCTGGGACACTAGACCGGGTGACCTCCACGACGCCGTACCAGATCAGCCTCCTCGACCACATCCCGCCCGCCGTGGGCGGTGCCGCACCGGACCCGGACGAGCTGTTCCAGGGCTTCGCGTCGTGGGCGCAGGACAAGGGCCTGAACCTGTACCCCGCGCAGGAAGAGGCGCTCATCGAGCTGGTCTCGGGCTCGCACGTCATCCTCAGCACCCCCACGGGCTCGGGCAAGTCCCTCGTAGCCACGGGCGCGCACTACGTCGCGATGGCCGAGGGCAAGCGGTCCTTCTACACGGCTCCCCTCAAGGCGCTCGTGAGCGAGAAGTTCTTCGCCCTCGTCGAGGTCTTCGGCTCCGAGAACGTCGGCATGATGACGGGTGACTCGTCGGTCAACCCGACGGCCCCGATCATCTGCTGCACCGCGGAGATCCTCGCGAACATCGCCCTGCGCACGGGCGGGGTCGACGCTGAGGACCCGGGTGTCGACCAGGTGGTCATGGACGAGTTCCACTTCTACGCCGACCCTCAGCGCGGCTGGGCGTGGCAGGTGCCGCTGCTCGAGCTGCCCAAGGCGCAGTTCTTGCTCATGTCGGCGACCCTCGGTGACACCGAGATGTTCCGCACCGACCTCGAGGAGCGCACGGGCCGCACAGTCGCGGAGGTGACGAGCGTCGACCGCCCGGTCCCGCTGAGCTTCAGCTACGTGGTCGAGCCCCTCGGCGAGGTCATCGAAGACCTCGTGCACACGCACCGCGCCCCGGTGTACGTCGTGCACTTCACGCAGAAGGACGCCGTCGACCGCGCCCAGTCGCTGCTGAGCACCAACCTCGCCAGCAAGGAGGAGAAGGCGGCGATCGTCGAGGAGCTCGGTGACTTCCGCTTCACCTCGGGCTTCGGCAAGTCCCTCAGCAAGTACCTGCGCGCGGGGATCGGTGTGCACCACGCCGGCATGCTGCCCAAGTACCGCCGGGTGGTCGAGCGCCTCACCCAGAAGGGTCTGCTCAAGGTCGTCTGCGGCACCGACACCCTCGGCGTCGGCATCAACGTGCCGATCCGCACCGTGCTGCTGACGAGCGTCGTGAAGTTCGACGGCGAGCGCATGCGTCACCTGACCGCCCGCGAGTTCCACCAGATCGCCGGGCGGGCCGGGCGCGCGGGCTACGACACCATGGGCGACGTGATCGTCATGGCGCCCGAGCACGTCATCGAGAACCGCAAGCTCCTCGAGCGGGCGGGCGACGACCCGAAGAAGCTCAAGAAGATCGTCCGCAAGAAGGCGCCGGCCGGTGCCGTCAACTGGACGGACAAGACCTTCGAGCGGCTCCGCGACGCCGACCCCGAACCGCTGACCAGCCACTTCACGGTGAGCCACGCCCTCGTGCTCAACGTGCTGGCCCGCAGCACGAAGGCGAGCGGCGACCCTGTGAGCGCCATGCGTCACCTGCTCACCGCGAACCACGACTCGGAGCAGAACAAGGCCGCGCACGTGCGCCAGGTCTTCCGCATCTACCGCTCGCTGCGCCAGGCGGGGATCGTCGAGAAGGTCTCGGACGGCAAGGGTGGCTACACGGTCCGTCTCACGGTCGACCTGCCGCGCGACTTCGCGCTCAACCAGCCGCTCTCTCCCTTCGCGCTCGCCGCCCAGGACCTCCTCGACCCCGACTCGCCCACGCACGCCCTCGACGTGGTCTCGGTCATCGAGGCGACCCTCGACGACCCGCGCCAGGTGCTCTACGGCCAGCAGCGCGCCGCCCGCGGCGAGGCCATCGGGGCGCTCAAGGCCGAGGGCTACGACTACGAGGAGCGCATGGCCGCCCTCGAGGACGTCTCGTGGCCCAAGCCCCTCGAAGAGCTGCTGACCGCGGCCTTCGAGACGTACAAGAAGACCAACCCGTGGGTCGCCGACCAAGAGCTCTCGCCGAAGTCCGTGGTCCGCGACATGGTCGAGCGGGCCATGACCTTCGCGGAGTTCGTGTCGAAGTACCAGCTCGACCGCACCGAGGGTGTCGTCCTGCGCTACCTCGCCGACGCGTATCGCACCCTGCGCCAGACGGTGTCGACCGAGCACAAGACCGAAGAGGTCGAAGACCTCGTCGAGTGGTTGGGCGAGCTCGTCCGCGGGGTCGACTCGAGCCTGCTCGACGAGTGGGAGCGGCTGTCGAACCCCGTCGACGACGACGCCGACACCCTCACCGGTGACTCACCGCTCAACGGGACGTCCGTCGAGGCGCCGGTCCGCCCGGTCACCGGGAACGTCCGCGCCTTCCGCGTGCTGCTGCGCAACGCGATGTTCAAGCGGGTCGAGCTCGCCTCCCGCGAGGCGTACTCGACCCTCGGCTCCCTCGACGGCGCCGACGGCTGGGACGCCGACGCGTGGGCCGACGCCCTCGACCCGATGTTCGAGCACTACGGCGACGATGCGATCGGCTTCGGCCCGCAGGCCCGCTCCCCCAAGCTGCTCACCATCACCGAGGGTGTCGACGGCAACCCCCGGTTCTGGACCGTCCGCCAGGTCCTCGACGACCCCGACGGCGACCACGACTGGGCCATCACCGCGACGGTCGACCTGGACGCGAGCGACGAGGCCGGCGAGGTCGTCCTGCACGTGACGGACGTCGCGGCGATGTAGCGCGGGGACGCTGGACGCAGGACGGCCCGAGCCCCGCCGGCAGCCCTTCCTAGCGCCGAGGTCGCACCTCTGCCGTCGAGGTCGCACCTCTGCCCCGAAGTCGTACAGACACGCCAGATCACGCCGCCTGAGGGACGGATCCGGCGTGTACGTACGACCTCGGCGCCGCTGGTGCGACCAGGGTCTCGATCCTGCGACCTCGCGGGAGGGCAGCTCAGGGCCGCACCTCACCGGGCGCGGCGCCTCAGGCCTCAGGCCTCAGGCCTCAGGCCTCAGGCCTCGACGGTCCCGCGGATGCAGGTGACGGCGCTGCCGCCGACCCAGATGTCGGCGCCGTCCTGCTCGACGTGCACGCGGCCGTCGCGCTGGAGGGCCCAGCCCTGACCGGCCACATAGGTGCCGGGAAGTACGCCGAGCGGCACGAGCCACTGGGCGAGCCCGGCGTTGAGGCTGCCCGTCACCGGGTCCTCGGGGGCACCCTCGCCAGGGATGAAGGCCCGGACCTCGGCGGCGATGCCCTCCTTCCCCGGTGCCGACTCGGCGTCCCACAGCCCGACGACACCGAGCTTGAGGTCGTGCTCACCCATCACGGAGTAGTCGGGCTGCACGCGGCGCACGGTGTCGCCGTCGGCGAGCAGCACCCCGAGCCACCCGGGTCCGTTGTCGACCCACGCGAGGTCACGCAGGTCGCTCAGGTCTAGCCCGAGAGCGGCGGCGACGTGCTCGCTCGTGGTCTCGTCGACAGGGCCGGACCGGCGCAGCGGCGGCGCCGCGAAGGCGAGCCGAGACCCGTCGCGGCGGATCCGCACGAGCCCCACCTCGCACTCCTGCACGATGTCGACGCCCCACTGGCGCCCACCGGCCTCGAGCCACGCGTGCGCGCTGCCGAGCGTCGGGTGGCCAGCGAAGGGCAGCTCGCCCCGCGTGGTGAAGATGCGCAGCCTGTAGTCGGCGCCGGTCTCGCGCGCAGGGAGCACGAAGGTGGTCTCGGAGAGGTTGGTCCAGCGGGCGAAGGCCGCCATCTCCTCTTCGGTCATGCCGTCGGCGTCGAGGACGACCGCAACGGGGTTGCCCTGGTAGGGCACGGAGGTGAACACGTCGACCTGGGCGAAGTCACGGCTGCGAGTCATGACGCCGACCCTAGCCGTGGCGCTCGACCGCGGCCAGGTCCGCCCACCATCCGGCAGGACGACGCAGCCCCGGACGCTCAGGGCGTCGCGCCCGGTCAGAGGGGCTAGCGTGGAGGCATGTCGAAGCACGCGAAGAAGGACGACCACGCCGCCCACGGCGCCACCCCTGCGATCGTCGCGCTCGCGAAGGCCGGTGTCGTGCACACCGTCCACCCGTACGAGCACGACCCGTCGAGCGACCTCGGCTACGGCCTCGAGGCTGCGCAGGCGATCGGCGTCGAACCCGCGAAGGTTTTCAAGACGCTCATGGCCTCGGTCGACGGGCGCCTCGTCGTCGGCATCGTCCCGGTCGACCGCACGCTCGACCTCAAGGTCCTCGCGCACGCCGTCGGGGGCAAGAAGGCGACGATGGCCGACAAGGCCGACGCCGAGCGCGCTACCGGCTACGTCGTCGGGGGCATCTCCCCCCTCGGGCAGCGCACACCGCACGCGACCGTCGTGGACGCCTCCGCGCTCACCCACGACACCGTCTACGTCTCGGGCGGCCGCCGCGGGCTGGACATCGGCCTGTCGCCGACAGACCTCGTGTCGGCGACGAGCGCCACGACAGCCGACATCGCCCGCGACTGAGGCACCGCAGGCTGGACCAGCCAGCGCGCCCCACGCCGGCCGGTTCCGCGCTCCCCTGCCGGCACGGATCTGGGTCTCCTCACCGACCCGGCCGGGCACGTCACAGGCCGACCCGGGTCAGCCGGCGAGCATCGGCCCGTAGAGCTCCGCAGGGTCCCCCGCGAGTGCGGCCTTGACCATCGCCGCGGTGTCGTCGACGAGCACCTCGAACCGACCCGCGGCCAGACCGTCGAGCGACGCTCGGGCCACATCCCTCGGGTCGGTCTTCGGTCCGTCGTAGCCGGACATCATGTCGGTGTCCGCGGCACCGAGGTGCACGCCCTGGACGAAGGTCCCCTGCGCCGCCAGCTCGAGCCGCAGCGCGTTGGTCAGGCTCCACTCGGCCGACTTGGCGGCCGCGTACGCACCGTTGCCCGGTGAGACGAACCACGACAGGGCCGACAGGACGTTGACGATGCTCCCCCCGCCGTTGGCCGCGAGCACCGGGGCGAAGGCACGGACCACGTCCAGCGTCCCCCAGAAGTGGGTGTCCATGTGACGGTGGGCCTCGGCGAGATCCCCGGTGAGCAGAGGCGCGGACGTGCCGATCCCTGCGTTGTTGACCAGCAGCGTCACGTCGCTCGCGGCGCGGGCTGCCTCGTCGACGGACTCTCGGTCGAGCAGGTCGAGCCGGACCACCTCGACGCCGGGCGTCGACATCAGCTCGGGCTGGCGGGCCGTGGCATAGACCTTGCGGACCCCACGCTCGAGCAGCTCGGCCACGAAATGGCTGCCGATCCCTCGGTTGGCGCCGGTGACCAGGGCGGTGTGCTCAGACAGGTTCACGTCGTTCTCTCTTCGTCCAGGGGTGCGGCTCGGACGGGGCGTCGGCCACGTCCCGGTACCGTAAGACCTGACACCCGTGTCAGGTGCAAGCCCGTGACGAGGAGGACTCTGTGCGCATCGGTGACGTCGCCGCCAGGACAGGCGCGAGCGTGCGCTCGCTGCGGTACTACGAGCAGCAGGGCCTCGTCGAGTCCACCCGGACCTCTGGCGGTCAGCGCGACTACGCCGACGAGACCGTGGACCGTGTCCGTCTCGTCCTTCACTTCTACGCCGCGGGCCTGTCGAGCCGGACCATCCGCGGGATCTTGCCGAGCGTGGATGCCGGCAGCGCCACAGAGGACGCCCTCGAGCTCCTCGTCCGCGAGCGCGACCGCATCGCGGCCACGATCGACGACCTCACCGCCACGCTCGGACGCCTCAGCACGGTCATCGGTCACGCGGAGTCGAGCAGCCCGGACCTGTGCGCGGCGCACAGCGCGACGGACCTCGACGCAGCACCTCGGCGCCCGCTCAGGTCAGGACCGAGAGCCTCCCGCCCCGCCTGACGGGGACCAGCGCGGCTCAGTACCGCCCGAAGGGCCTGTCCGTCGAGACGATCTCCTTGCCCAGCGGCAGGAGCGAGATCGGGATGAGCTTGAAGCTCGCGATGCCCATGGGAATCCCGATGATCGTGATGCACAACGCGATCCCGGTGAGCAGGTGCCCGATGGCGAGCCACCACCCCGCGACGACCAGCCACACGATGTTCCCGATCGTCGACCACGCACCGGCGCCCGGGTGGTCGACGACAGTCCGACCGAAGGGCCACAGGACGTAGTTCGCCATGCGGAAGGACGCGATGCCGAAGGGGATGGTGATGATGAGGACGCAGCAGACGATGCCCGCGACCGCGTACCCGACGGCCATCCAGAAGCCGGCGAACACCAACCAGATGATGTTGAGGATCGTGTTCATGGTCTGAGCGTAGGCCCAGAGCCCTTCGCCGGCAGGGTCTCAGCGCCCTCGCCGCGAGATCCGCACCGCTCCCTCGCGGCTCCGCACGGCCCTACCGTCGCCCCAGCGCTCGTACCGGACCGCCGCGAGCCCCGTCAGCCCGCGGTGCGCTCGACGATCACGTACCCGTCCTCGTCGAAGACCACGGAGTACGTCGTCCCCGGGTAGGCCCGCTCGGCGTACTGCTCGACGTCGACAGGGGCGTTCCCGCCCCACGACAGCCTGTCGACGACCACGTAGTCGGGCCGCACGGACGGGTCCGTCGAGATCCAGTAGACCTCACGGTCCGTCGCGAGCTGGACGATGAGTCCGCGGTCGCTCGCCACGCTCGCACCGGCCGGGACCGCTGCGACGGCGCGCTCAGCCGCGGCGATCCGGTCGCTGCGCTCGTAGGTGGCGGGCGACCACAGGTCGCGGAACGGGAACTGCGTCACGAGGACCGCCGCGACGACGGCCATCGCGACAGGTGCCAGCCGGGCGTAGGTACGCAGCAGCTCGAACCTGGATGCGCGCAGGCGCACGATCCCGTCGATCGCCGCGGCGAAGAGGATCGGCATGAGGATGACGGAGTAGTGCCACGTCGTCCCCCAGTAGAAGACCGTCGACCCCGCGAAGCGCCACACGAGGGTGGGCACGGCGACGAGCGCGAGCGGCGACCGCAGCGCGACGAGGGCCGTGATGACCACGAGCATGACGAGCGTCTCGATCTTGACCGCAGGCGTCAGCAGCCCCGCGAAGGTGTCGAGCAGCCCCGAGACCGTGCTCCCCGAGCTCGCCGCCGAGCCGTCCTCGCTCAGCTTGCCCCAGTAGTCGTAACGGCCCTGCGGGTTGAAGAACGGGATGATCACCGTGAGCACCAGCACGAAGCCGACGGCGCCGGTCGCCGCGACGACCGCACCGAGCCGTCGCTGCCCGCGCAACCAGAGGACGACCCCGAAGGCAGCGACAGTCAGCCCGAGGTCTTCCTTGACCCCGAGCAGCAGGACGACCCAGATCGCGCTCGCCCGCCACCTCTCGGTGAGGAAGGCTGCCATGCCGAAGGCGAGGATCGGCACCGCGAGGGAGTACTCGTGGAACTGCACGTCGACGGCCGACTGGATGCCCCACGCGAAGGCGTAGGCGAAGCCGACGGCCAGCCCGGGCCACGCGCCGAGAAGGCGTCGCGCGACGAGCGTGATCGGCACGATCGAGACCGCGACGAGCACGCACTGCGCGACGAGCAGCGTCACGGGCGAGGGGAACAGGCGGTAGAAGGGTGCGAGCACCACGAGCAGCGGGGAGAAGTGGTCACCCAGCTGGTTGAAGTCCGGCCCCTTGATGGGCACGATCGGCGCACCGAGCCGGGCGTACCCGGCGACGGCCTGCTCGAAGATCGCGTTGTCCCAGGACGGGTTCTCCCACCTGTACCAGCGGGCCAGCGAGAGCGTGAGGTAGGCGGCGAAGGCCACGAAGGTCAGCAGCGTCACCGGCCAGTGGACGAGCGGGCCGCGCACGGCGGACCTCAGCACCCTGGGGACGCGGCCCTCCGGGAGCGCGCCAGGGTCGACGACCCGCCCGTCGGAGGCGTCGTCCCCACCGCCGGCTGCGGGCGCTCTGGGAGGAACCGCGGCCGGCTCTGTCCTCGGCTCGGCGGTCTGCTCGCGTTCGTCGTACCCGTGGTCCACCGGGACAGTCTGTCGCACGACCACGAGAACTACGATGCTGTCCATGCCCCCGACCTCCTCGACACCTCAGGCTGCGTCGTCCCCGGCCCACGCGACGTACGCCGACGCGCTGGCCCGTGTGCACGACCGCATCGAGCAGGCGCGCAGCGACGCCGGGCTCGGGTCGTCTGGTGTCAGCGACTCGGATGAAGCCACCTCGTCGGTCCGCCTGCTCCTGGCCACCAAGACTCAGGATGCCGCCGCCGTGCGGGCTGCGGTGCAGGCCGATCGCGCCGCAGGTCGCGGGTCGCCGGTCCTCGTCGGCGAGAACCGCGTCCAAGAGCTCACCGAGAAGGCACCGGCACTCGCCGACCTCGGGCTGACCGCGCACCTCATCGGCCCCCTCCAGTCCAACAAGGTGAACCACGTGCTGCGCGCTCTGGCCCAGCACGGCCGGGGCTGCATCGAGACCGTCGACTCGCTCGCCCTCGCCGAGAAGATCGGCAGCCGGGTCCTCGCCTCGGCTACCACGCACGCGTCCCCGGCCGGTGCCCAGGGCGGCGACCACCCCGAGCCCTCAGCGCCGTCCGCGAGCGCCGTGCTCGACGTCTACGTCCAGGTGAACGTCTCGGGCGAAGAGTCCAAGGCTGGCGTCTCCCCCGACGCAGCCGTCGACCTCGCGCTCGCTGTCGCCCAGGTGAGCGGTCTCAGGCTGTCCGGCTTCATGACGATCGGCGCACGGTCGACCGACGAGGGCCTGGTCCGGGCCGGCTTTGCCCGGCTGCGCGAGATCCGCGACGAGGTGATCGGCTCGGGGGCCTACGGGACCCAGGGCGCCCGGGAGCTGTCGATGGGCATGTCCCAGGACCTCGAGTGGGCCGTGGCCGAGGGTGCGACGATCGTCCGCGTCGGGTCGGCGGTCTTCGGGGCGCGCTGACTCTCACGTGCGGTGCGCCGGGCCCGGGCAGATAAGGTCAGACCATGAAGATGCCCTTCTCCCGCAAGCCCGCCGTCACTGCACTCCCGCCGGGTGTCACGGAGGTGTGGGACGCCGAGGGGAACAGCGTGGTCGTGCACCTGCCGTTCGACTCGAGCAGCCCTGACGCGAGCCTCGTCGCCGACACCCTGTCCGACGCGATCGTCGCCGTGGTGCGCTCGGTCCAGGCGGGCGACTTCGGCCACAGCATCCCGGAGGGCACCTCGGGCGCCGGCGTCCGGATCCAGGTCGACGCGACCACCCCGCTCGGTCCGCTCGCGAAGCGCAACGTCGAGATCCTGCAGGAGCGCCTGGGCCGGTCGATCCCGCTGTCTGTCGTCGAGACTCCGCTGCCGGTCGTCGTCGAGGAAGAGCCCGCTGCTGCCGCCGCTGTCACGCCTGCGGTCCCCGCGAAGCCCGTCGTCCGCGGCCCCGAGCCGAGCAAGGGTCTGGTGCCCGGGGTGTTCGTCTGGGACGAGGAGAACTCACGCCTGCGCACCGAGATCGTCGTGCTGGGCGAGACCGGGGCGGACGCCCAGACTCAGGTCGACCTGCGCCGCCTCGTCGAGCTGACCATCGCGTCGCTCGCGACCCCCGCGGTCCGCGAGCTGATCCCTGCCGACGCCCCCGAGGACTACGCGGTGTGGATCACCGTGGTCGTCAACGACGACGCTGCCGGCCCTCTCACCGAGAAGATGTTCACCGACGGCGAGGAGCAGTTCGAGGACACCCGCGTGGACTTCGTCGCGATGACAGAGTCCCGAGAGACCGTCGTCGAGATGCTCGCCGGACGCTGACCGCGATCCAGGTGACCGGCTGCCGGCCGACCTGTCGGTAAGGCCGGACTCGGGTCGGCTCGTCTCTGGCGGGTCGAGAAGGGCAGGAAGTAGACCCCGGTCTGACGCCAGCAGCATGCCTCCGGACGCCCCGGACCTCCCTGCAGGGAGGTCCGGGGCGTCTGTCGTCCTGCAGGCCTCGGAGGTTTTCAGCACCGGCAGGCGTGCTCGCGTCCTGTGCCGCGCGTCCTCCCTTGCTCTTGGTGCCCCGGGGTCGCAGGTCGCAGGTCGCGGGTCGCGGGGAGACAAGCACCCTTGACACCCGATTCGCAGTCAAGCATGCTTGACAGGAGTCAAGCTCCTTTGACACCTGAACGGAGTATCCGTGAACGACCTCGTCTCGCACCTCCAGTCGCTCGACCCACCCGCCGCCACAGTGGTCCTGCTCGCGGTCGCCTCGCTCGTGCTCGTCCTGCGCGAGCCCATCACAGGCCGACGCTCCTTCGCGCGGTTCCGCGTCGAAGAGGCAGCCGAGGGCGAACCAGCCCGGCTGCGCCACTACAGATCGTGGACGCTCCAGGGATGCACGTCCGCGATCCTGGCCGTCGCACTCGTCCTCGCCCTCCCAGGCGTGGGCCTCGCCGACATCGGCGCGCGCTGGCCGTCGTGGCCGAGCGGCGACTCGGTGGCCAGCAGCGCCGTGCGCGGGATGATCGCCGGCGTGCTGCTCATGATCGTCGTGGTCGCACTGGCGATGCTCGTCCGTAGGTGGCGCTCACGCCGCGCCGCGGCCAGCGCACCCACCGCCGCGGCCGCCTCAGTCGAGTCAGAGGCCCCCTCCGCGGGACCTCGAGGCCAGATGGCCGCCGTCCTGCCGATGCTCCCCAGGACCGCAGCCGGCCGGCGCGGATGGGCGATGCTCTCGCTGAGCGCCGGTGTCACGGAAGAGATCACCTACCGCGGCCTGCTCCTGCTCACGCTCGCGGTCGTCCTGCCGAGCGACGCCCCCACGGCCCTGCTCGTCACGGTCGCAGCCGTGTCCTTCGGGCTCGCCCACTGGTACCAGGGATGGACCGGGATCGTCAGCACGGGGATCTTCGGCGCTCTCATGGCCGGGCTCTTCCTCGTGACGGGCAGCCTCCTCCTGCCGATGGTCCTGCACACGCTCGTGGATCTCCGGGCACTGATGCTCCCGGTGCCTGCCGAGCCCGCGACGACGCGGATCGGCACCGCCGCCGACGGCGAGGCCACGGCCGGCACGACCTCCTCTGTCACCCCAGCACCCCGTCCAGACCCGAGCTAGGTGACCTGCATGCGCAACGACGTCCGCACCCTGCGCGAGGCCGCGGGGCTGTCCCAAGGGGCGCTCGGCACCGCCCTCGGTGTCTCCCGCCAGACCATCAACTCGATCGAGACCGGGAAGTACGACCCGTCCCTCCCCCTCGCGATCGCCATCGCCCGCCACTTCGCCACGACAGTCGAGGAGATCTTCCATGTCGACGCCTGAGAACTACCAGGACGGGCCCGGCTCGACCGCCCACGGAGCACGCGGCGGGTTCAGCCCCCGCGCCCACCACGTGCTGCTGCTCGCGACCGTCGGTCTGCTCCTGGCCATCGCGGGGACCTATGCCGCCTTCGACGACTGGGCGACGGGCGCTGGGGTCCTCTGCGGCGGAGGTCTTGTCCTCGTCCTGCTGTGGGTCGCCGGCCGCCGAGCCACCCGGAGGGGCGCCGACGCAGCGACCGCGGAGCGGGTCTTCTCCGGTCGAGGAGACGAGCGAGACACCCGCGTCTACCTCGTGACCATGTCGGTCGTCGGCTTCGTCGCCTTCGTGGTCAGCGCCCTGCTGCCCGCCGCCTCGGGTCTCGGCCTCGACGCGGACACCGCTCTGCGCGTCCTGCCCTACCTGCTCATCGCGACTGGTGTCATCACCTTCGTCGTCGTCGACCGCCGGACCTGAGGGTCGCGCCCGCACCTCGACCGCAGCACGCACCGCCAGCACAGAGACGAGTCGACCCCGAGAGCATCGCTCTCGGGGTCGACTCGTCGTGCGCAGCCTTGGCCCGCTGCGGCCCGCGCACGGCAGCTAGCCACAGACGCCGGCCTCTCGGTGCCGCGCCCGTCACGGCACGCGTGCGGTCCACTCCGTCGTGGAGAACTTCGTCTCGACGAGCTCGCGCGCTCGGGCCCACTCGGCCTCGGTGACGCTCCCCTCGACGGTCTCGTAACGTCCGCGGAAGTGCGCCTTGAAGGCCTCGATGACCTCCGCGCGGGACATGCCCGTCTGCGAGCGCACGGGGTCGACACGCTTGTTGGCGCTCTTGGTGCCCTTGTCGCTCATCTTCTCGCGGCCGATGCGCAGGACCTCGAGCATCTTGTCGGCGTCGATGTCGTAGGCCATCGTCACGTGGTGGAGCACCGCTCCCCCGACGAAGCGCTTCTGCGCGGCACCGGCGATCTTGCCGGCGGGCGACGCGATGTCGTTGAGCGGCTGGTACGTCGCGGCCACGCCCAGCTCGGCGAGGGCGCCGAGCACCCAGTCGTCGAGGAAGGCGTAGGACTTCTCGAAGCTCAGGCCCTCGACGAGCGAGCTCGGGACGGTGAGCGAGTAGGTGATGGTGTTGCCGGGCTCGATGAACATCGCGCCCCCGCCCGAGACTCGGCGCACGACGGTGATGCCGTGCTTCTCGGCGCCCTCAGGGTCGACCTCGTTCTTGAGCGACTGGAAGGAGCCGATCACCACGGCGGGCGCGCCCCACTCCCAGATGCGCAGCGTCGGCGGGCGGAGCCCGGCGTCGACGGACTCGGAGATCGCCTGGTCGAGTGCCATGTGCATCTCGGGGGCCTGCGGACCGTCGTGGACGATCTCGAAGGTGTGGTCGTGCCACCCCGTCGCCCGGCCGAGCGCGCGACGGGCCGCGATCGCGACGGCCTCGGGGCTGAAGCCCACGAGCACGGCTGTCGGGTCGAGCGTGCGACTGATCGACTCGGCGAGGGCCGCGACCGACGCGTCGACGGGCATGCCCTCGAGCGCCCTGTCGATGTCGGCGAGGGCCGTGTCGGGCTCGAGGAAGAAGTCGCCGCTGACCGCGACGTGCGCCAGCCGACCCTCCTCGACCTCGAGGTCGATCGCTACGAGCTTGCCACCTGGGACCTTGTATTCGCCTCTCACACAGGTCACCCTATGCCCACCGTCGACAGAGGCGAGGTGAGACCCCCGCCACACCACCTCCGCAGCGCGGACGCGGTGCGCCGATCCAGCCGGGACAGACCAGACCGGACGTCCAGCCCAAGCCAGCGAGATCGTGACTTCGGAGCGAGATCGTGACTCCCGAGGGTCGATCTCGCTCCAAAGTCACGATGTCGAGGCCGATGCCAGCCGCCCAGCCGCCGAACCGAACGACCGCAGCCATACAGCGATGACGCAGCTACCTCTGGTCCGCCAGCCTGTGTCTCCCTAAGAGCCGCCGCAGCCGTCAGCGCGGGTCGACCCCGGCGTGGATCAGGCCGTAGATCGCGGAGTCTGTCAGCGCCTCCCACGAGGCCTCGAGCAGGTTCGCGCCGACCCCGACGGTCGACCAGCTGCGCTGACCGTCCGTGGTCTCGATGAGCACCCGGGTGACCGCGTCGGTGCCGTGCATCTGGTCGAGGATGCGCACCTTGAAGTCGATGAGCTCGAAGTGCGCGATCTCGGGGTACACGGTCGCCAGCGCGAGCCTCAGCGCGTGGTCGAGGGCGTTGACAGGCCCGTTGCCCTCCCCCGTGACGACCTGGCGCTGCCCACCCGCCTGGAGCTTGACCGTCGCCTCGGACACCGGGACCGTGCCCCGGTGCCCGGTGCGCTCGACGATCGTCCGCCAGCTCTCGACGGTGAAGTACTGCGGACGCTCTCCACGGACCTCTTCGGTGAGCAGCAGCTCGAAGGAGGCGTCTGCGGCGTCGTAGGTGTAGCCGTTCGCCTCGGCCTCCTTGACGCGGGTGGTCACCCGCGTGAGCACCTCCCCCTGCCCCGCGAGGTCGAATCCGAGCTCTTTGCCCTTGAGCTCGATCGACGCGCGCCCGGCCATCTCGGAGATGAGCATGCGCATGTCGTTGCCCACGAGCGTCGGGTCGATGTGCTGGTACAGGTCGGGGTCGACCTTGATCGCGCTCGCGTGCAGGCCCGCCTTGTGGGCGAAGGCGCTCGCCCCGACGTAGGGCTGACGGGCGTAGGGCGAGATGTTCGTGATCTCGCTGATGGCGTGCGCCAGGCGGCTGGACTCTGCGAGCCCGTTCCCGGCGAGGAGGGTGCGGCCACCCTTGAGCTCGAGGTTGGCCACCACGGTGATCAGGTCGGCGTTGCCTGTGCGCTCGCCGTAGCCGTTCACGGTCCCCTGGACGTGCGAGGCTCCGGCGTCGACGGCCGCGAGGGTGTTCGCGACGGCGCACCCGGTGTCGTTGTGGGCGTGCATCCCGAGGATCGGGCCCTCGCCGACGGTCTCGCGGACGGCCGCGACGATCTCGCCGACCCAGTTGGGCAGCATGCCACCGTTGGTGTCGCAGAGCGCGACCACCTCGGCGCCGGCCTCGAAGGCCGTGACGGCCGCACGCCGGGAGTACTCAGGGTCGAACCTGTACCCGTCGAAGAAGTGCTCGGCGTCGACGACCACGCGGCGCCCCTCGGCGACGAGGAAGGACACGGTGTCCGTGATCATCGCGAGGTTCTCCTCGGGCGTCGTGCGCAGCGCCCGCTCCACGTGGCGGACGTCGAACTTCGCCACGAGGGTGATGACGGGCGCCTGCGACGCGAGGAGCGCGAGCACCTGCGGGTCTTCGCTCGCCTGCAGGCCGACCTTTCGCGTCGCGCCGAAGGCCGCGAGCACGGCGTTTCGCAGCGTGAGCTCCTTCTGCGCCCGGGCGAAGAAGTCGGTGTCCTTCGGGACCGCGCCGGGCCACCCGCCCTCGATGAACCCCACCCCGAGCTCGTCGAGGAGCGGTGCGATCGCCAGCTTGTCGGAGACCGAGAGGTTCATGCCCTCTTGCTGGGCGCCGTCGCGCAGGGTGGTGTCGTAGACGTGGAAGGTCACTCGTCTGCTCTTCTCTCGGTGTGTCACATGCTTCGGGACTGCTGGTACCTCTCGGTGCCCCTCCCCTCCGCCGCGCTCGCTGCCCGGCGGGGTGTGCCGGACAAACAAAAAACCCCCCGGGGTACGGGAGGTCTGCGCGTCCGGAGGAAGGAACCGGACGCGCTACATGATGAGGAGCGCAGTGCTGACGTGGTGTGTCACGCCTCACATCATGCCACGTCTGCTCGCAGAGTCAACTTCCTGTCCGCGATGTGCGACTGCCGTCCCGTCCGGGTCTCTCAGGCCCGACGGCCCCCCGTGCAGACAGCACGCTGCCCGGCGACGATCGCTCGTCGCCGGGCAGCCTGTCTGGTCACCTTGAAGGGTCGCTCAGACGAGGCGCGTCATCCATCCGTGCGGGTCCGCGACCCGTCCGGTCTGGATCCCTGTGAGCTCGTCACGGATCGACAGCGTGAGCTCGCCCGGTCCGCCGCCCGAGATGGTCGCGTCGAACTCCGCGCCCGCCAGCCGACCGATCGGCGTGACGACAGCCGCGGTCCCGCACGCGAAGGCCTCGACGATCGAGCCGTCGGCCAGGCCCTCCTGGACCTCGGTGAGCAGGATGCGCCGCTCGACCACCTCGTGGCCGCGGTCCTCGAGCAGCTGGATGATCGACATGCGCGTGACGCCCTCGAGGATCGAGCCGGAGAGCTCCGGGGTCTCGACCGAGCCGTCGGCACGGACGAAGAACACGTTCATCCCGCCGAGCTCTTCGATCGCCGTGTTGGTCGAGGCGTCGAGGAACAGCACCTGCTCGAAGCCGTGCTCGTAGGCCTCGATCTGCGGCTTGAGGCTGGCCGCGTAGTTGCCGCCGCACTTGGCGTCGCCGGTGCCGCCGGCTCCTGCGCGGTGCATGTCCTGGGAGACCCAGATCGACACGGGCTTCACGCCGCCCGCGAAGTACGGACCGACGGGCGAGGCGATGACGAGGAACTCGGCCTCGAGCGAGGGACGCACCCCGAGGAAGGCCTCGGAGCCGTACATGAACGGCCGCAGGTAGAGGCTGGCCTCGGCGCCCGAGGGCACCCAGGCGGCGTCGGCGCGCACGAGCGCGGTGATGGCCCCGAGGAAGTCCTGCTCGGGCAGCTCGGGGAGCGCGAGGCGACGGGCCGACCGCGCGAAGCGGGCGGCGTTCGCCTCGGGACGGAAGGTCCAGACCGAGCCGTCGGCGTGGCGGTACGCCTTGAGACCTTCGAAGATCTCCTGCGCGTAGTGCAGCACCGCACTGGCGGGGTCCATCTGGAGCGGCCCGTACTTCTCGACGCGGTGGTCGGCCCACCCCGTCCCGGCGGTCCAGGTGACCCTGGCCATGTGGTCGGAGAAGACCGTGCCGAACTTCGGGTCGGCGAGGAGCGCCTCGCGCTCCGCGTCGGGCAGCGGGGCGTCAGAGGGGCGGATGTCGAAGGACGCGGCGCGGGCTGCGGCGTCGGACGTCTGGTCGAGCGTGGAACTCATGGTGGTAGGCCTTTCACCTGGCGACCAGACGAGTTTCCCACGCCGCGCCCCGTGATGGGGCACGGCGTGGGAAGAGGCCGTCCGGTCTGCGGGGACGCACGTCCGGCGACGGGCGTCCGGTGGAGCAGTGGCGGTGAAGACGGCCGAAGGGGTCTGAGCGTCAGCCGCGCACGCGGTCTGCGAGCTCTGTGCCCACCTCGGCCGTCGACCGTACTCGCGCGCCGCGCTCGACGAGGTCTGCCGCGACGGCAGCCTCCACGCGACGCGACTCGTCGGTCAGACCGAGGTGGTCGAGGAGCATCGCGACCGAGAGGACTGTGGCCGTGGGGTCGGCCTTGCCCTGCCCGGCGATGTCGGGCGCAGAGCCGTGGACGGGCTCGAACATGGAGGGTGCGGTGCGGTCCGGGTTGATGTTCGCCGAGGCCGCGAGGCCGATGCCGCCGGTGATCGCGGCGGCCTGGTCCGTCAGGATGTCGCCGAACAGGTTGTCGGTGACGATGACGTCGAATCGCGACGGGTTCGTCGTGAGGAAGATGGTGGCGGCGTCGACGTGGAGGTAGTCCGTCGTGACGTCCGGGAAGTCGGCGTTGACGGCCTCGACGGTCCGGCGCCACAGGTGACCTGCGTGCACGAGGACGTTGTGCTTGTGCACGAGCGTCAGGTGCTTGCGGGGGCGGGCCTGGGCGCGGGCGAAGGCGTCGCGGACGACGCGCTCGACACCGAAAGCCGTGTTGACGGAGACCTCGTTGGCGACCTCGTGCGGTGTGCCGACGCGGATCGCGCCGCCGTTGCCGACGTACGGACCTTCGGTGCCCTCGCGGACGACGACGAAGTCGATCTCGCCGGGCTCGGCGAGGGGGGACTTCACACCCTTGTAGAGCTTGCCGGGGCGAAGGTTGACGTAGTGGTCGAGCGCGAAGCGCAGCTTGAGCAGCAGCCCGCGCTCGAGGACGCCCGACGGAACGGACGGGTCTCCGATGGCGCCGAGCAGGATCGCGTCGTGCGTGCGGATCGAGGCGAGGTCCTCGTCGGTGAGGGTCTCCCCCGTCCGGTGCCAGCGCTGCGCGCCGAGGTCGAAGGCGGTCGGTGAGATCGTGGTGCCGGTCCCGGCCAGGGCTGCGTCCAGGACGGCGAGCCCCTGCTCGACGACCTCGATCCCGATGCCGTCGCCTGCGACCACTGCCAGCTCGATGTTCCTCGTCATGGTCCAGAGTCTAGACACAGTCCCACGTGTCGGGATACGGATCTCGCGATGCGAACCTCACGCAGGTCACGGGACGGGCCGCCTGTGAGACGCTGAACCGCATGACAGTCGTGAAGATCAACGCCATCGACGTACCCGAGGGCTCCGGCCCCGAGCTCGAGAAGCGGTTCGCCGCCCGCAAGGGAGCCGTCGAGAACTCACCCGGGTTCCTCGGCTTCGAGCTGCTCCGCCCGGTCAAGGGCGAGACCCGCTATTTCGTCTACACCAAGTGGGAGTCCGAGGAGGCCTACCAGGCCTGGGCCGACGGTCCCGCC
>NZ_JACBYE010000005.1 GCF_013415325.1 Sanguibacter inulinus
GCTCAGACCACGCTCCCGCCCGGGCAGGGCGGGGCGTGGTCTGAGCGCCTGTTGCCGCCCGAAGGCCAGGTGCGCGCACGAGAAGAGACACTCCGTTGGCCACCACCAACCGCTCCACCTCCCGCCCGGGACGGACCCTCCTGGGGCTCGGGCTCATCGTCCTGGTCCTCTTCGCGACCATCGGCATCGGCGCATGGAAGTCTGACGCGTCCTGGACGCCGAAGCTCGCGCTCGACCTCGAGGGCGGCACGCAGATCATCCTGCAGCCCGTCACGACCGACGGTCAGGAGGTGACGTCCGAGGACATCAACCAGGCGATCGAGATCATCCGTCAGCGTGTCGACTCCTCGGGAGTCTCCGAGGCGGAGATCACCAGCCAGGGTGGCAGCAACATCGTGGTGGCCCTCCCGGGGCGTCCGAGCGAGGCGACCCTCGACCTCGTGCGCGAGTCCGCGCAGATGCAGTTCCGGCCCGTCCTCTCCTTCGCGATGGTCACCCCGTCCGTCGGCGAGGTCGAGGACCCCGCGGTCGGTCCGCTCGCCCCGACGGACGCGCCGACGACGGCGGCTCCGACGGATGCCGCCACCGAGCCTGCCGAGGGAGCGACGACCGACCCCGCGGGCGAGGCCACGACGGACCCCGCCGGTTCAGGCGGGGGCGCGGCACTCGCGTCCACCGCGACCGACCCGGCGACAGCCCCCGCGACCGAGGCCCCCGCGGACCCCGCCGTCGAGCCGACCGAGCCCGCTGTCGAGCCCACGGCTCCGGCGGCCACGACGCCGACGAACCCGAGCGACCTCGCGCAGATCACCCCTGAGCTCGCCGCCGAGTTCCAGGCGCTGACCTGCACCCCCGACTCGAGCGCCGCGGGCACAGCCCCCAAGGACCCGGCGTCGCCGATCGCCGTCTGCTCGGTCGACGGCACGATGAAGTACATCCTCGGCCCGATGGAGATCGCCGGGACCGACATCGACAGCGCCTCCTCAGGCCTCCAGGTCAACTCCCAGGGCGTCACGCTCAACACGTGGGCGGTCAACCTGCGCTTCACGGCTGCCGGGACCGACAAGTTCGCCGACGTCACCACGCGTCTGTCGACCCTGCCGACCTACACCACCTGGATCTCGACCGAGAACCCCACCCAGGCGCCGAACATGTTCGCCATGGTGCTCGACAACCAGGTGATCTCGGCCCCGGGCGTCACGAGCACCATCCCTGACGGTCGCGCGGAGATCACCGGGTCCTTCACCCGCGAGACCGCCACGGCGCTCGCCAACCAGCTGAACTTCGGCGCGCTTCCGCTGACCTTCGAGGTGCAGAGCGAGCAGCAGATCTCGGCGACGCTCGGCAGCGAGCAGCTCGAGAAGGGCATGCTGGCCGGTCTCATCGGTCTCGCCCTCGTCGTCGTGTACTCGCTGTTCCAGTACCGCGCGCTCGGCCTGGTGACCGTGGCCTCGCTGCTCTTCGCCGGGGTGATCACCTACGGGCTCATCACGCTCCTCTCGTGGACGCAGGGCTACAGGCTCTCGCTCCCGGGTGTCGCAGGACTGATCGTCGCGATCGGCATCACGGCGGACTCCTTCATCGTGTACTTCGAACGCATCCGTGACGAGCTGCGCGACGGTCGCTCCCTGACCTCGGCCGTCGACACCGGCTGGGACCGTGCACGCCGCACGATCTTGGCCTCGGACACCGTCAACTTCCTCGCGGCCGTCGTGCTCTACTTCCTCGCCGTCGGCGGGGTGCGCGGCTTCGCCTTCACCCTCGGTCTGACGACCCTGGTCGACCTCATCGTCGTGTTCTTCTTCACGCACCCGCTCATGAAGCTCCTGTCCAAGACGCGATTCTTCGCGGACGGCCACCCGGCCTCGGGCCTCGACCCGCACCGCCTGGGTGCCACGGGCGTCCGCTACGCGGGTCGTGGACGCGTCGTGCAGCCGTCGGTCTCGAAGACCGCTGGCTCGACGAGCCTGGCCAAGGACGAGAGCCCGGCCGAGGGCACGGGCAAGCGCCCGAAGAAGAAGCAGCTGGTCGGGGCAGGGGCTCCGGCTGCGGCCCGCCCGGCGATGACCATCGCCGAGCGTCGTGCAGCCGCCGCGGCAGCTGCGACGACCTCCTCGGAGGCTTCGACGCCCGCTGAGGCCACCGCAGCCGAGCCTGCTGCGACCGGCTCGGTCGCCGACGAGGCACAGGCCCAGGCACCCGAGAGCACGACAGCACCGACCGACGCACTGTCGGCAGACGAGACACGGACCGACGGCACGCCGGCGTCCGACGAGCGCAAGGACGGGAACCTCTGATGGCCGTCGGATTCGCCCAGTGGGGCAACGACCTCTACACAGGCCGGACGTCGTACGACATCGTCGGCAAGCGCCGCAAGTTCTACATCGTCTCGATCGTCCTCGTGGTGCTCAGCCTCGTGGTGCTCCTGACCCGTGGTTTCAACCTCGGCATCGAGTTCCGCGGCGGCTCTGAGTTCACGGTCTCCGGTCTGACGAGCCTCAGCCAGCAGGAGGCTGCGGACGCCGTGGCCTCGGTCGCGCCGACCGAGCAGCCGCGCATCTCGAGCGTCGGGGCGACCTCCCTGCGCATCCAGACCGCCGAGCTCGGCGAAGACGAGGTGGTCGCGGTCCGCGACGCCCTCGCCTCCGCCTACGGCGTGAGCGCCGACGAGGTGACGAGCTCCTTCATCGGACCTTCGTGGGGCGCCGACGTGTCCAAGAAGGCCATCACGGGACTCGTGGTCTTCCTCGTGCTCGTCGGGCTGGTCATGTCCGCCTACTTCCGTGCGTGGCGCATGGCGGCAGCGGCGCTCGTCGCGCTCTTCCACGACCTCGTCATCACGGCGGGCGTGTACGCGCTCATCGGCTGGGAGGTCACCCCGGCGACGGTGATCGGCTTCCTCACGATCTTGGGCTACTCGATCTACGACACCGTCGTGGTCTTCGACAAGGTGCGCGAGAACACCGCGGGGATCACCGACCAGACCCGCAGCACCTACGCCGAGCGCGCGAACCTGGCCGTCAACCAGACCCTGGTCCGCTCGATCAACACGTCGGTCGTCGCGCTGCTGCCCGTGGCCTCGATCCTCTTCATCGGTGCGTTCATCCTCGGGGCCGGCACGCTGCGCGACATCGCCCTCGCGCTGTTCATCGGCATGGCCGTCGGCACGTACTCGTCGATCTTCCTCGCCACGCCGCTCGAGGTCACGCTGCGCACCAGCGAGCCGACGATCGCGAAGCACACGGCGCTCGTGCTCGAGAAGCGCCGCGAGGCCCTCGCCGCCGGGACCGACGCCTCCGGGCAGCCCGTGGCCGGGACGCCTGACGCCAAGATCCAGCTCGTCGGTCAGCTGAGCCCGGGCTCGCACCAGGGTCACGCGGCCCAGCCGCGTCGTCGCAAGGGTTCACGATGACCGCCCGCACCATGTCGGACGCCGAGCTCTCAGGCTTCGTCCGGGACGTCCCGGACTACCCGAACGACGGCATCATGTTCAAGGACATCACCGGTCTGCTCGTCGACCCGAAGGCGCTCTCCGAGGCTGTCGAGAGGCTCGCAGCCCTGGTGCCCGACGACGTCGACCTCGTCTCGGGCATGGAGGCGCGTGGCTTCATCGTCGGCGCCGCCCTCGCCTTCAGGCTCGGTGTCGGCTTCGTGCCCGTGCGCAAGGCCGGCAAGCTGCCGCCGCCCACCCGCAGCCTCACCTACGGGCTCGAGTACGGGGAGGCGACGGTCGAGATCCGCGAGGGCACTGTCCCGGCCGGCGCGCGCGTGATGCTCGTCGACGACGTCCTGGCGACAGGTGGCACGGCCGCGGCAGGTGCCGAGCTGCTCGAGCAGCTCGGGGCCGAGGTCGTCGGCCTCGCGTTCCTGCTCGAGCTCGAGGGCCTGGGCGGCCGCGAGAGGCTGGCCGGGCGCTCCGTGTCCACGGTGCTGCTGGCCGGGTCGTAGAATCGCATCTTCGGGGCTCGACCCGATGCCGGACGAGGAGGCGCGCATGACTGAGGACACCCGCTCGACAGACGCGCCCACCGAGCCCGCGGCCGTGACCACGCCGCCGCTCGGCATCAGCTCGGCCAGCCGGGTCAGGTCGCGCCTCGTGCGCTTCGGCTCGCGCCACGCCGTCGGGACGCCGGCCCTCGAGCCGTTGCTGCGCGCTGTCCGCGCCAACCACCCCAAGGCCGACGTCTCGATCATCGAGCGTGCCTACGTCACGGCCGAGAAGGCCCATCGCGGCCAGATGCGCAAGAGCGGCGACCCGTACATCACGCACCCCGTCGCCGTCTCGACCATCCTCGCCGAGCTCGGCATGACCCCGCCGACGCTCGCCGCGGCCCTCCTGCACGACACTGTCGAAGACACCGACTACTCCCTCGACCAGCTGCGCCGCGACTACGGCGACGAGATCGCCATGCTCGTCGACGGCGTCACCAAGCTCGACAAGGTCACCTACGGGGACGCCGCGCAGGCCGAGACCGTCCGCAAGATGGTCGTCGCGATGGCGCGCGACATCCGCGTGCTCGTCATCAAGCTGGCGGACCGCCTGCACAACGCCCGTACCTGGAAGTTCGTGCCCTCGTCGTCGGCGCAGCGCAAGGCGCGCGAGACCATCGAGATCTACGCGCCTCTCGCGCACAGGCTCGGCATGAACACCATCAAGTGGGAGCTCGAAGACCTCTCCTTCCAGACCCTCTACCCCAAGGTCTACGACGAGATCGTGCACCTGGTGAGCGAGCGCGCCCCGGCCCGCGAGGAGTACCTCGCCCTCGTCCGCGAGCAGATCACGGCCGACCTCCGGTCGTCGAAGATCAAGGCGACGGTCACCGGCCGGCCGAAGCACTACTACTCGATCTACCAGAAGATGATCGTGCGCGGCCACGACTTCGCCGACATCTACGACCTCGTGGGCACCCGGGTCCTCGTCGACTCGGTGCGTGACTGCTACGCGACCCTCGGAGCCCTGCACGCGCGGTGGAACCCCGTCCCCGGGCGTTTCAAGGACTACATCGCGATGCCGAAGTTCAACATGTACCAGTCGCTGCACACCACGGTGATCGGGCCTGGCGGCAAGCCTGTCGAGATCCAGATCCGGACGCACGAGATGCACCGGCGTGCGGAGTACGGCGTCGCGGCCCACTGGAAGTACAAAGAGGCTGCCAAGGACGGCGCCGACGCTGCGGGCAACGACATGCAGTGGCTGCGTCAGCTCGTCGACTGGCAGCGGGAGACCGCCGACCCGTCGGAGTTCCTGGACTCGCTGCGCTTCGAGATCAGCGGCGCCGAGGTCTACGTCTTCACACCGAAGGGCGATGTCGTCGCCCTTCCCGCTGGGTCGACCCCCGTGGACTTCGCGTACACGGTCCACACCGAGGTCGGGCACCGGACCATGGGTGCGCGTGTCAACGGGCGCCTCGTGCCGCTCGACTCGGCGCTCGACAACGGCGACGTGGTCGACGTGCTCACGTCGAAGTCTGAGACCGCCGGGCCGAGCCGCGACTGGATGGCCTTCGTCAAGAGCCCTCGTGCCAAGAACAAGATTCGCCAGTGGTTCTCCAAGGAGCGCCGCGAAGAGGCCATCGAGCAGGGCAAGGACGCGATCGCGAAGGCGATGCGCAAGCAGAACCTGCCGATCCAGCGGATCCTCTCGCACGAGTCGATCGTCACGACCGCGCACGAGATGCGTTTCGCCGACGTCTCCGCGCTCTACGCCGCCGTCGGCGAGGGGCAGCTCTCGGCCGCGAACGTCGTGCACAAGCTCGTCCAGGCCATGGGCGGCGAGGACAACAATGCCGAAGACCTCGCCGAGATCGCCCGACCCGGGCACCCGCAGCGACGCGCACGCACGGGAGACCCGGGCGTCATCGTCAAGGGTGTCGACGACATCTGGGTCAAGCTCGCCAAGTGCTGCACCCCTGTCCCCGGAGACAAGATCGTCGGATTCATCACGCGCGGCCAGGGTGTCAGCGTGCACAGGACGGACTGCGCGAACTTCGAGGCTCTCAAGTCGCAGCCCGAGCGGATCGTCGACGTCGAGTGGACGACGGGCAGCAGCGCGCTGTTCCTCGTGCAGATCCAGGTCGAGGCGCTCGACAGGTCTCGTCTGCTCTCCGACGTCACCCGGGTGCTGTCGGACCACCACGTCAACATCCTCTCGGCGACGGTCTCGACGTCGAGCGACAGGGTCGCGCTGTCGAAGTTCGTCTTCGAGATGGCCGAGCCCGGGCACCTCGCCTCGGTCCTCACGGCTGTGCGCAAGATCGACGGCGTGTTCGACGTCTACCGCATCACCGGCTCCAAGGCTGCCGAGAACGTGGTGCACGCCTGACCTGAGTCTCCGACCGGCTGGCTCCCGGCCCGTGGCCGCTCGACCGACGGACGCTCCGGCTGCCGCTCGAGCGTCCGGCGATCGAGCGGCTCCCGGTCGACCGGCTCTCTGGTGATCGGGGGACCGCTGTCCGGCTAGACGTCAGACGTGCCGAGAGCGACCAGGGTTGCTGCCTCGATCCTGCGGACCGCCTGCAGCGACCCGCGCCAGCCGGTGACGCGCCTGAGCTCCGCCATGCCTGCAAGCAGGTCTGCCCCACTCGTCCGCAGCCTGACGAGATCTCGGGCCGCCTCGGCACCTGTCGACCAGGTGGCGACGTCCATCGCGGTGCGCACCGGGCTGGTGACTGGGAGGTCTCCGACCAGCACCACGTCCCAGGGACGCAGCGACGTCTGGACGGGCTCGAGACCAGGCATCGACCGAGGCCGTGAGGTACCCGGCCTGTAGACGACCCCGACCCGTCGCGGCGGGGTCGGCGGAGGTCCACCGGCGTGGATCCACACAGCCCAGGCCCGGGCGACCACCACACCTGCTGGCACAGCACCCACCAGCGTCTGAGCACGGTCGGCAGGGGTCGGCGTGACGCCCGCGAGCAGCGCGAAGCCTGGGCGGAGCTCGACGACAGCGCCGTCGCGGCAGAGCACCTGCCAGGTGACCCGCGAGCAGCCCAGCGACGCGGGGGAGAGCATCCGTCCCACCTCGGGCGGGTGACGGAGCAGCTCGCTGAGGGTGGGGGGCACGGGCTCACCCTGCCCGTCACGGCCAGCAGACGCCAGAGGCGGTGCCCGTCCTGTGGACGGGCACCGCCTCCGGTGCTGAGCTGTCTCGCTCTGGAGCTCGGGTGTCAGCCCTGAGCGTCCTCGGCAGCCTTGACGACCTGCTCGAGCCAGGACCGGCGTGCCTCGAGGGCCGCCTCGGCGTCCTTGATCTTGCGAGCGTCGCCCTTGGCCTGGGCCTTGGCGAGGTCTTCCTCGAGCCCGACGATCGCGGCCTCGAGCTGCGCGGCCGCACCCTCGGCGCGCGCACGCGTCTCGGGGTTGGTCCGCGTCCACTTGGCCTGCTCCGCGTCGCGGACGGCGGTCTCGACGGCGCGCATGCGGCCCTCGACACGCTGCACGTCGCCACGCGGGACCTTGCCTGCGGCTTCCCAGCGGTCCTGCAGCGTGCGCAGGGTGACCTTGGCCTGAGCCAGGTCCTTCACGGGGACGAGCGCCTCGGCCTCGGCCAGGATGGCCTCCTTGACGACGAGGTTCTCGCCGTACTCGGCGTCGATCTCCGCGTTGGAGGCGTCGCGGGCCGCGAAGAACGCGTCCTGAGCGGCGCGGAAGCGGGCCCACAGCGCGTCGTCGTCCTTGCGGTTCGCACGGCCAGCGGACTTCCACCGGGCCATGAGGTCGCGGTAGGCACCTGCCGTCGCGCCCCACTCGGTGCTGGTCGAGAGCTTCTCGGCCTCCTCGACCAGAGCAGCCTTGGTGGCCTTGGCCCCGGAGTTCTGCTTCTCGAGCTCGGCGAAGAAGTGCCGGCGCTCACGGTCGAAGGTGGTCCGGGCGTGGCTGAACCTCTTCCACAGGGCCTCTTCGCTCGGGCGGTCCAGACGCGGTCCGTTGCGCTGGGCGTCCTTCCACGTGTCGAGGAGCGAGCGGAGCTCTTCGCCGGCGGGCTTCCACTGGATGCGTGAGGGGTCGGTCGAGGCGAGCTTCTCGGCAGCCTCGACGATCGCGGTGCGGGCGGCGAGGGCCACGGCCTTGGCGGCCGAGCGCTCCTGCTCGAGCTCGGCGCGGCGACCGGCCGCGACGGTGCGCAGCGCCTCGACGCGGGCGCGGAGCCCGTCGAGGTCTCCGACGGCAGCGGGCTCGGCCACCTCGGCGCCGAGCTTGGCGAGGGTCGAGTCGATCTCCTTGGTCGTGAGGTCGGCGGTGCCGAGGCGAGCCTCGAAGAGCGCGACCTTCGCCTGGAGGTCGAGGAACCGTCGCACGTACAGGCCGATGGCCTCGTCCGTCGAGACACCGGGGAACTGGCCCACGGTGCGCTCTCCAGCGGCCTCGGTCACGTAGACCGTGCCGTCCTCCTCCACACGACCGAAGGCGAGGGCGGCCTGGGTCTGGGCGCTCTCGTCAGGGGCCGGTGCGGAGGGCTGCTCCGTGGCGGCGCTCGGCGTCGCGACGGCCTGCGGACGCGCCGCGGGACGTGGGACCGGGCGCGGGACGGGACGAGGAGTCGGGCGGGACGAGGCAGCTGGTGCCTCGGGAGCCGCTGCCGGCTCTGCGGCGGCGGTCGCTGCCTCGGGTGCCTCGGGCGCCTCAGGTGCGGCGCTGTCTGCGGTGGTCGCCTCGTCCGCGGGTGCGTCCCCCTCAGGCGCGGACGGCTCGGCTGCGGCCGGCTCTGCGGCCGAGGGCTCTGCGGCCGGCGCGTCGTCCGCCGGTGCGTCCTCGACCTTCTCGGCGACGGCTGCTGCCTCGGCAGGAGCCTCGTCAGCCTGGGGCTGCTGCGTGGTCGACGCTCCCTGAGCGTCGTCTGCTGTCGCTGCAGCGTCCGGGACGGCATCCGTCGTGCTGTCGGTGCTCTCGCTCATTGGGGCTCAACTCCTTGGATGATGGCTCCTGCGCGCAAGACGAGCTCCCGCGGGGCCAGCGACTGCCTGGGGTGCCCCAGGCCGATGTGTGCGATCCGTCCGTGAGCGCGCGCAGGCCGCGCCCGCACCACGGACTGCCCACAGTCTAGGGAAGTATGCGCCGATGTGCTGACGTATTTCACAGTCGTCGCGCGCCTGAGGGCTCGCGAGGGTCGCGCAGGGAGCGGCGGGGGCCGGTCACCGTGCTCGGAGGGGACCGGGAGTTCTGGAAGAATGTCGTCTCATGGCACGCCCCACACCCCTCTCCGGCTTCCCCGAATGGCTCCCCGCGGCTCGCATCGTCGAGCAGCACGTCCTGGACTCGGTGCGTCGCACCTTCGAGCTCCACGGCTTCGTCGGCATCGAGACCCGCGCCGTCGAGCCCCTCGACCAGCTCTTGCGCAAGGGGGAGACCTCCAAGGAGGTCTACGTGCTCAAGCGTCTGCAGGCGACAGAGGGCGAACAGGCCGAGGCGAACCTCTCGGCGGCCGACAAGCAGGGGCTCGGTCTGCACTTCGACCTCACCGTGCCCTTCGCGCGGTACGTGCTCGAGAACGCCGGCCACCTCGCCTTCCCGTTCAAGCGGTACCAGATCCAGAAGGTGTGGCGCGGCGAGCGCCCCCAGGACGGCCGGTTCCGCGAGTTCGTGCAGGCCGACATCGACGTCGTCGGCGCCGGTGCGCTGCCCTACCACTTCGAGGTCGAGGTCCCCCTGGTCATGGCCGAGGCGCTCGGTGCGCTGCGTGCCGTGGGCGTCCCGCCGGTCCGCATCCTCGTCAACAACCGCAAGGTCGCCGAGGGCTTCTACCGCGGGCTGGGACTCGAGGCTGTCGGCGGTGTCCTGCAGATCATCGACAAGCTCGACAAGATCGGACCGCAGAAGGTCGCGGCGGCTCTCGTCGCCGACCTCGGGGCGAGCGACGAGCAGGCGCAGGCGTGCCTCGAGCTCGCGTCGATCTCGGGTGAGGACCTCACAGTCGTCGACCGCGTGCGAGCGCTGGCCCAGACGCACGGCGTCGAGTCCGAGCTCCTCGACGAGGGCCTCGTCGAGCTCGGTGCGCTCATCGAGGCGGCTGCTGTGCGCGCCCCGGGCGTCGTCGTCGCGGACCTCAAGATCGCCCGTGGCCTCGACTACTACACAGGGTCGGTCTACGAGACCGTCCTGGTCGGCCACGAAGAGCTCGGCTCGATCTGCTCGGGCGGACGCTACGACACCCTCGCCTCCGACGGGGCGAACACCTATCCGGGGGTCGGTCTGTCGATCGGCATCTCCAGGCTCGTCTCGCGGCTGCTGGGCGCAGGCCTCGTCCAGGCGTCACGGTCGGTGCCGAGCGCGGTCGTGGTCGCCGTGACCTCCGACGAGACCCGCCCAGCCTCCGAGGCCGTCGCGACAGCACTGCGTGCCCGCGGCATCCCGGTCGAGGTGGCCCCGGCTGCGGCGAAGTTCGGCAAGCAGATCAAGTACGCGGACCGCCGCGGGGTGCCCTTCGTCTGGTTCCCGGCCGGGCTCGGGCACGACGGCGAGCCTGTCGCGCACCAGGTCAAGGACATCCGCTCGGGGGAGCAGGTCGAGGCCGACCCCGCGACGTGGGAGCCCTCGGCCGAGGACTGGTGGCCGCGGGTCCTGCCCGTCGGCTAGCACTAGACTCGACCCCGACCGTCCGGTCCGACCGGACGGGAACCCTACGTCTGAGAGGCTTCTTCGTGCTACGCACCCACACCGCCGGATCGCTGCGCGCCGAGGACATCGGCACGACCGTCACCCTGACCGGGTGGGTCGACCGTCGTCGTGACCACGGAGGCGTCGCCTTCATCGATCTGCGTGATGCGAGCGGTGTGGCCCAGGTCGTCATCCGTGACGAGGCCGTGGCGCACCCGCTGCGCGCCGAGTTCGTCCTGCAGGTGACCGGAGAGGTCTCGCGCCGTCCCGACGGCAACGAGAACACGAATCTCGCGACGGGCCAGATCGAGGTTGTCGCGGCCGAGGTCGTCGTGCTCAACGAGTCCGCGCCGCTGCCCTTCCAGGTGTCCACGGCCCTCGACGGCACGGAGACCATCGGTGAAGAGGCCCGCCTCAAGCACCGCTACCTCGACCTGCGCCGCCCGGCGCCCGCCCGTGCCCTGCGTCTGCGCGCCAAGGCCAACGCTGCCGCGCGCCGCGTGCTCGACGCGCAGGAGTTCGTCGAGATCGAGACGCCGACCCTCACCCGGTCGACCCCCGAGGGTGCCCGCGACTTTGTCGTGCCCGCGCGCCTGGCCCCCGGGTCCTGGTACGCGCTGCCGCAGTCCCCGCAGCTGTTCAAGCAGCTGCTCATGGTCGCCGGCATGGAGCGCTACTACCAGATCGCCCGCTGCTACCGCGACGAGGACTTCCGTGCGGACCGTCAGCCGGAGTTCACCCAGCTCGACGTCGAGATGAGCTTTGTCGAGCAGGACGACGTCATCGCCCTCGGCGAGCAGCTGGTCGTCGCCCTCTGGGACCTCATCGGGGTCACGATCCCGACGCCGATCCCGCGGATGACCTTCAAGGACGCGATGGAGCGCTACGGCTCCGACAAGCCGGACCTGCGCTTCGGTCTCGAGCTCGTCGAGCTGACCGAGTACTTCAGCGAGACCCCCTTCCGCGTGTTCCAGGCGCCGTACGTGGGTGCCGTCGTGTTCCCCGGCGGTGCCTCGACGCCGCGCCGTGGCTTCGACGCCTGGCAGGAGTGGGCCAAGCAGCGCGGCGCCAAGGGCCTCGCGTACGTCACCTTCACCGAGGACGGCGAGCTCGGCGGCCCCGTCGCGAAGAACCTCTCGGACTCCGAGCGCGAGGGCCTCGCGGCTGCGACGGGCGCCAAGCCCGGTGACGCCGTGTTCTTCGCTGCTGGCAAGCCGACCGACGCGCGTGCTCTCCTCGGTGCGGCTCGTCTGGAGATCGGCAAGAAGGCCGAGCTCATCGACGAGAGCGCCTGGGCCTTCGTCTGGGTCGTCGACGCCCCGCTGTTCAAGCCCACGGGTGAGGACGACGACGTCGCTGTCGGCGAGGGCGCGTGGACCGCGGTCCACCACGCCTTCACGTCGCCCACCCCGGAGTGGATCGACACCTTCGAGGAGAACCCGGGCGAGGCTCTCGCCTACGCCTACGACATCGTCTGCAACGGCAACGAGATCGGTGGTGGGTCGATCCGTATCCACCGCCGCGACGTCCAGGAGCGCGTCTTCGCGGTCATGGGGATCGGCGAGGAGGAGGCGCAGGAGAAGTTCGGCTTCCTGCTCGACGCCTTCGCCTTCGGTGCACCGCCCCACGGCGGGATCGCCTTCGGCTGGGACCGCATCCTCGCTCTGCTCACGGGCTCGGAGTCGATCCGCGACGTCATCGCCTTCCCGAAGTCCGGTGGCGGCTTCGACCCGCTCACCCAGGCTCCTGCGCCGATCACGGCCCAGCAGCGCAAGGAAGCAGGTGTCGACAGCGTCCCGAAGGCTCCTGTCGAGTGAGGACCGTCGGCTCGCTGCCGACCCCGTGGGACGCGGACCCCTACCTGGTGGGGGAACGCGCTGACGACGAGCTCCACGCGCACGCCTGCGACGACGAGGCGTGCGTGCTGGTCCTCGACGGCCACCCGGGTCGCTCGCTCGTCGGCATCGGACGCCCGGAGGCCGTCGCCCGGCTGCTCACGCAGTCGGCGGCGGCCTTCGCCGCGCCCGCGCCGCAGACGCTCACCCTCGCCCGGGGGTCGTGGGAGCTTGTCGACGGCGAGGTCCGCGACCAGCTCGCCGGGCCGTCGACGACGACGTCGGAGTGGGACTGGATGTCGACCCGCGCACCGCTGGTCTTGCCCGACGCGCCGGTCGTCCTGCCCGACGGGTCCGGGTCGCGTGAGGTGACGGTCGAGAGGTTCACCCCGGGTCCGGAGACCGACGCGCTCGTGACCGACTGCCTCGACAGGGCGCACCCGATCGCGTCGACGCTGCCCGGCGACCCCAGACTCACCGGCTGGTGGGGTGTGCGCGAGAGCGAGGACGGGGCTCTCGTCGCGACCGTCGGTGCTCTCGACATCTTCCCCGGCGCGCCCCCGCACCTCGTCTCGCTCGGTGTCGACCCTGCGCACCGTGGCCGAGGGCTGGCCGGTCTCGTGCTCGCAGCGGCCGTCGACGACGGTCTGCGGCGGACGCCTCGTGTCGGCGGTCCGATGGTCCACCTCGGGCTCTACGCGACGAACGACCGCGCCCGGCGTGTGTACCAGCGGCTCGGGTTCAGCCTCGACCACCAGTTCATGTCGGTGCGGCGCGCTCCAGGCTGAGCCGGCCTGGCGTGCGCCTCAGGACGAGCAGGTGATGCTGGTGGGGTCTCCGCGCGAGGCCCCACCAGCTCACAGGCTCCCGCTCAGTGGATGATCGCCAGCCGCTCGTGCAACCTCCGCAGCGGAGCCGGAGCCCACCAGTTCCACCGGCCCAGGAGGGTCATGGTCGCCGGGACCAGCAGCATCCGGACGAGGGTCGCGTCGATGAAGACGGCGACGGCCAGCGCGAAGCCCACCTGCTTGATGATCAGCAGGTCGCCGAGCACGAACCCTGCGAAGACCACGATGATGATCGCCGCGGCCGAGGTGATGATCCGGCCCGAGCGCTGGAGCCCCAGGCGCACCGAGGTCTCCGGGTCGACTCCCTCGTCGTAGAGCTCTTTGATCCGCGAGAGCAGGAACACCTCGTAGTCCATCGCGAGCCCGAAGGCGAAGGCCACCACGAGCGCGACGACGAAGGTCTCGATCCCGCCCGTCGACGTGAAGCCGAGCAGACCTGACAGGTGCCCCTCCTGGAACACCCAGACGAGGATCCCCATCGACGCGGAGATCGAGATCGCGTTGGTGAGCAGCGCCTTGAGGGGGATCACCACTGACCCGGTCATGAGGAACAGCAGCACGAAGGTGGCCAGGACGACGATCGCCACGGCCCACCAGACCCTGTCTCCGAGCGCCGAGACGAAGTCCACCTGCGCGGCCGCCTGGCCGGTGACCCACGTGGCGAAGGCGGGGTCGAGATCACGGATGCTCGTGACGACGTCGACAGCCTGCTCGCCGCCGGCGTCGCCCGACTCGAGGGTCACCCCGACGACGGAGTACTCACCCTCGGTCGTGGGCGCGCCCACGGTGTCGACACCCTCGATCTCGGCGACGTCGGCAGCCCAGCCCGCGACGTCGGCGGCGGGCGCCTGGGCGACCACCACGATCTCGGGGGAGGTGGTCGAGGGGAACTGCTCGGCGAGCCGCGTGACGAACTGCCGCTGGTCGGAGGACGTCGGCAGCATCTCGATCCCCGAGTTGCGCATCTGCAGCCCGAGGACCGGCGAGGCGAGCCCGAGCAGCACCACGACACACCCGGCAGCCACCCAGGCTGGTCGCCGCTGGACGCGTGCCGCGAGCCTGGAGAACACGCCCTCGTCGGTGTCGACAGCGGCTGTGTGCCGCAGCACGCGGTCTGCGCCCGGGACCTTGGTGAGCAGCCCGGGCCGGACCAGACGACGACCGGCGAGCCTGAGCAGCGCCGGCACGAGGGTGAGGGCTGTCGCGACAGCCACGAGGATGATCGAGAGCCCGCCAGCACCGATGGCCCGCAGGATGTCGGGGCGGAAGACCATGAGCCCGGCGATCGAGATGGCGACGGTCAGCGCCGAGAAGGCGACGGTGCGTCCTGCTGTGGCCATCGTGCGGACCAGCGCGTCGGCGACCCGGGTGTCCTTGCGGCTGCGACGTCGTGGTGCGTCCGCGGCCTCGGTGCTCTCGAGGCCGTCGAGGCGGGTGAGCTCTTCACGGAACCGCGAGACGATCAGGAGGCCGTAGTCGATCGACAGCCCGAGCCCGAGGACCGTGACGACGTTGACGATCGAGGCGTCGACCTCCATGAGGTACGAGAGCCCGAGCAGCACACCGAGCCCGGTGCCGATCGAGGCGAGCGCCCCCGCCATGGGCATGGCCGCGGCGAGGAAGCCGCCGAAGACGAGGACCATGATGAGCAGCGCCACCGGGAGCGCGACGGCCTCGCCCGTCGCGAGGTCTTGCTCGACCTGGTGGGTGATCGCATCGATGATGAGCGATGTGGACCCGACAAGACCCGTCGCGGCGGGCTCGAGCCCCTGGAGGGCCGCGGTCGTCGCGTCCAGGGCGGTGACCACAGCCGTGACAGTCGCCGACGCCTCGTCCTCGCTCAGTGCCGGGTCGAGCGAGACGATCACCACGAAGCCGTCGCCGTCGGCCGCGGTCAGCAGCTTCCCGGCGTCGCTCGTCGGGCCGTCAGGCAGCGAGACCGGGTCGAGGACGGTCTCGACCCCGTCGACCGCGAGCACGGCCGCGAGGGCGGGCTGCAGCGCCTCCGCCACACCGTCGGCCGTCGGAGGCAGACCATCGACGATGAGCGTCACGTCTTCGCCGTCATCGCCGATCGCCGCGAGGATCTCCTGACCCTCCGAGCTCTCCGACCCGGCGACCGTCGGGTCACCCGTCGTGAGCCTCGAGAACAGGCTCTCGCCGTGCACCCCGAAGAGCGCGAGCGCGATGCCCAGGACCGTCAGCACGGCCCAGACGGAGATGGTGGTGCGGGGGTGGTCGCTCACGCGACGTCCTAGGTTCTCGAACACGCTGGCCAGCATCCCATCCCGGAGGGGTCGAGGGCTACGCGAGAGGTCTGCGGCGTGCGGGGTCGACCGCCGGCGTCGGTGGGAGCGCCTAGGCTGGAGCCATGGACCTGTTCGACTCGACGACGCAGGACGTGAGCGGTGTCCCGAGGGTCGGTTCCGGGTCTCCGCTCGCCGTCCGCATGCGCCCGGCCTCCCTCGCCGAGGTCGCCGGGCAGAAGCACCTGCTCGTCCAGGGCTCGCCGCTGCGCAGGCTCGTCGAGCCCGCCGACGACTCTTCCCGACGTGCCGCACCGGGCTCGGTGATCCTCTGGGGTCCGCCCGGCACCGGCAAGACGACGCTCGCGTACCTCATCGCGACCAGCTCTGGGCGGCGCTTCGTCGAGCTCTCGGCTGTGACCGCGGGTGTCAAGGACGTCCGCTCGGTGATCGAGGACGCCCGGCGGCGGCTCGCGACCGGGGGGTCGGAGACCGTCCTGTTCATCGACGAGGTGCACAGGTTCTCCAAGTCGCAGCAGGACGCGCTGCTGCCGAGCGTCGAGAACCGCTGGGTCACGCTCGTGGCGGCCACGACCGAGAACCCGAGCTTCTCGGTCAACTCCCCGCTGCTCTCCCGCTCCCTGCTGCTGACCCTCCAGCCGTTGACGACCGACGACGTGCGGGTGCTCGTACGGCGTGCTGTCGCCGACGAGCGAGGGCTCGGCGGGACCGTCACCCTCGACGACGACGCCGAGGACCACCTGCTGCGGCTCGCCGGGGGAGATGCGCGCAAGGCCCTGACGATCCTCGAGGCGGCCGCCGGGGCCGCGCTCTCCGACCACGACAGGTCTGGTGAGCCCGTCGCTGGTGCCGACGACCCGCCTGTGGTCGTCGACCTCGCGACGATGGAACGCGCGATCGACGTGGCCGCTGTCCGCTACGACCGGGACGGCGACCAGCACTATGACGTCATCAGCGCCTTCATCAAGTCCATGCGTGGTTCCGACGTCGACGCCTCGCTGCACTACCTCGCCCGGATGATCGCTGCGGGGGAGGATCCCCGGTTCATCGCGCGGCGCATCGTCATCGCCGCAGCCGAAGAGGTCGGCATGGCGGACCCGAGCGCGCTGCAGACCGCGACGGCCGCGGCGAACGCCGTCGCGCTCATCGGCATGCCCGAGGCGCGGATCATCCTCGCCGAGGCTGTCGTGCACATCGCGTCGGCCCCGAAGTCCAACGCGGCCTACATGGCGATCGACGCGGCCCTCGCCGACGTCAGGGCCGGCAAGGTCGGCACGGTGCCGCCGCACCTGCGGGACGCCCACTACTCGGGGGCCAAGGCTCTCGGGCACGGGCAGAGCTACAGGTACGCCCACGACGCCCCGCACGCCGTCGCCACCCAGCAGTACCTCCCGGACGACCTCGTCGGCACGACGTACTACAGGCCGAGCGACCGTGGCTTCGAGCGCTCGGTGTCGGAGCGCATGGAGCGGGTCAAGAAGATCTTGCGCGGCGAACCGGGCTGAGCGGGTCGTCTCGTCCTTCCGACCTTTCCGACCACTCCGGCCGGAGCTGCCCGTCCCCGGTGCTAGACTTCTCAGGTTGCCCTCTGGGGCGACCGCCTGGGACCTCGGCCCGGTGAGACCCGCTCGAGCACGATCGTGGGTCTCCGTCGGCTGGTCCCGCACGCTGCTGCACCGCAGCGGCGTGTGATCGACATCCACGACAGGAACGGAAGAACTCTCTATGTCTTCAGTGACCCGTTCGCGCCGCCAGGTCCGCCTGAGCCGCGCGCTGGGCATCGCGCTCACCCCGAAGGCCGTCAAGCACTTCGAGAAGCGTCCCTACCCGCCCGGCGAGCACGGCCGTGCCCGCCGCCGCACCGAGTCGGACTACGCGGTCCGTCTTCGTGAGAAGCAGCGTCTGCGCGCCCAGTACGGCCTCCGCGAGAAGCAGATGGCCCGTGCGTTCGAGGACGCTCGCAAGGCTCCGGGTCTGACCGGTGAGGCTCTCGTCGAGATCCTCGAGACCCGCCTCGACGCCCTCGTGCTCCGTGCCGGCTTCGCCCGCACGACGCTCCAGGCCCGCCAGGCCGTGGTCCACCGCCACATCCTCGTCGACGGCAAGATCGTCGACCGCCCCTCGTTCAAGGTGAAGCCGGGCCAGACGGTCCAGGTCAAGCCGAAGAGCCAGGCCATGACGCCGTTCCAGGTCGCCGCTGCCGGTGCCCACCGCGACGTCCTCCCGGCCGTCCCGCCGTACCTCACGGTCTCCCTCGAGAAGCTCTCCTTCGTGCTCTCGCGTGCACCGAAGCGTGTCGAGGTCCCCGTGACCTGCGAGGTCCAGCTGGTCGTCGAGCACTACTCGCGCTGACCCGCACCTGCTCCATCCACGACGCCCCGTCCGCAGACTCTGCGGGCGGGGCGTCGTGCATCCAGGCGCAGGTGGGGGAGCTGCGCCGACCCGCGTGCCCGCTCCTGGTCTGCCCTGGTGCCGCCGGGGCAGCATGGCGCCGGGCGGCCTGCCTCGCGCACAGGTGCTCGCATGGATCGGACCGCCGTGGGCGGGTAAGGTCGCACCAGCCAACAGGCGGGTGGGGGCAGGGCCCCTGGTCGTCTTCGTCCCGGGTCCGGAGCGGCCCGGAGAACAGTGCAGGAGTACTCAGTGATCGGTGACATCGCAGGACTCATCGCGGCCGTCGCGTTCGTCGCTCTCGTCGGGCTGCTCGCCGTCCCGCTCGTCAAGCTCGGCAAGGTCTTCGACACCACGACCGAGAGCATCAAGGACCTGACCGCGCACTCGGTCCCTATCCTCGACGAGTCCGCGCAGACCGTCGCGAGCGCCAACTCCCAGCTGGTCAAGGTCGACACCATCACGACGTCGGCAGCCGAGGTCAGCCAGAACGTCTCGGCGCTGACGGGCCTGTACGCGGCAGCCTTCGGCGCTCCTGTGGTCAAGGTCGCCGCCTTCTCCTACGGGGTGCGCAAGGCCTTCGGCCAGGCTGCCTCGAAGGTCCGCGGCACCGGGAAGGACAGCTGATGTCGCGGCTGTTCTGGCTCGGGACCGGGGTCGCGCTCACCGTGGTCGTGGTCGTCAAGGGCCGCCAGGTGGTCCGCCGCTACGCACCGGCGACCCTGGTCGACCAGGCGACCGCGACAGCCCAGGCGACGGGCGTCAGGCTCTCCGAGGCCGCCTCGGCGTTCCTCGACGACTTCCGCGCTGCGCGCGACGAGCGTGCCGAGCAGCTGAGCGACTCGCTGCTGGCCCGCACGCAGGGCTCGGCCGACGACCTCCGCGCCCGTCGCGACGCCCCACGTCCTGCTCCCGGGCACCGCGCCCCGGGCCGGCACCGCGACCTGGACGACCCCGAGGACGACGAGCTCGGCTACTCGTTCTGACGCTCTGAGGCGCCACGCGGAGCTCTTCGCGCAGCTGCCGTCCTCACAGGCACCAACGGCACCGATGGCACCGCTGTCCCACGGTCCGCTGCACAACACTCAGGCGCCCTGTGGTGCCCCACCCTGTTCTGCCCTCCAGCGCCCTGCCTCGTCAGAGCACGCACGGAGACTAAGATTGATCGACGCCCGTCTGCGGCACGACCTCGTCGTGCCGTCCGCCGCCCCATCGCCCAGCCAGAGGACTTCATGCGCACCGCCGAGATTCGCCAGCGTTGGCTCACCTACTTCGCCGACCGCGGGCACACCGTGGTCCCGTCGGCGTCCCTGATCTCGCCGGACCCGTCGACGCTCTTCACGATCGCCGGCATGGTGCCGTTCATCCCGTACATGACCGGGCAGCAGACGGCTCCGTGGAAGCGGGCGACGAGCGTGCAGAAGTGCGTGCGCACCCTCGACATCGAAGAGGTCGGCAAGACGACCCGGCACGGCACGTTCTTCCAGATGAACGGCAACTTCTCCTTCGGGGACTACTTCAAGGAAGAGGCCATCGCCTACGCCTGGGACTTCATCACGGGATCCGTGGATGACGGAAAGCTCGGCTTCGACCCCGAGCTCGTGTGGGTGACGGTCTTCCACGAGGACGACGAGGCCCGCGAGATCTGGAAGCGCGTGGCCGGGCTGCCGGACGAGCGCATCCAGTCCCGCGGCATGCGTGACAACTTCTGGTCCACGGGTGCCCGTGGACCGGCCGGGCCCTGCTCGGAGATCTACATCGACCGCGGACCCGAGTACGGCGCCGAGGGTGGCCCCGTCGTCGACGAAGACCGCTACATCGAGATCTGGAACCTCGTCTTCATGCAGTTCGAGCGTGCCGACGGCGGCACCAAGGACGACTTCCCGATCATCGGCCCGCTCGCCTCGCGCAACATCGACACCGGCATGGGCCTCGAGCGCGTCGCGTTCCTGCTCCAGGGCGTCGACAACATGTACGAGATCGACGAGGTCTTCCCGGTCATCCAGGTGGCCCAGGAGCTCTCGGGCAAGGCCTACGGCGCTGTCGAGGACGACGACGTGCGCATGCGTGTCGTCGCCGACCACATCCGTTCTGCCGTGATGCTCATCGGCGACGGCATCCGCCCCTCGAACGAGGGCCGCGGCTACGTGCTGCGCCGCCTGATCCGTCGCTCGGTGCGCGCCATGCGCCTGCTCGGCGTGGACGAGCCCGCTCTGCCCGCCCTCGTGCCGGCCAGCATCGAGGTCATGAAGGCCTCGTACCCCGAGCTCGGTGAGAACTTCGACCGCATCACCTCGATCGCCTACGCCGAGGAAGAGGCCTTCCGCCGCACCCTCACGGCGGGTACGACCATCCTCGAGAACGCTGTCGGCTCGGCGCTCTCCTCGGCCGGTGCGGGCAAGGCGGTCCTCGGCGGTGCCGAGGCCTTCCAGCTCCACGACACCTACGGCTTCCCGATCGACCTGACCCTCGAGATGGCCTCGGAGCACGGGGTCGCCGTCGACGAGACCGCGTTCAGGTCGCTCATGCAGGCGCAGCGTTCGCGTGCCCGTGCCGACGCTCTGGCCAAGCGGACGGGCGGCGCCGACAAGGCGGCCTACGAGACCCTCCAGAGCGGTCTGGGTGCTCCTGTCGAGTTCCTCGGCTACACCGACACCACGGCTCGTGCCTCGGTCGTCGGTCTGATCGTGGACGGCGTCCCAGGACCTGTCGCGACAGCCCCGGCCTCGGTCGAGGTCATCCTCGACCGCACACCCTTCTACGCGGAGGCCGGTGGTCAGCTCGCCGACCAGGGCACCATCGTGCTCGACGGTGGTGCGACCATCGAGGTCGACGACGTCCAGGCGCCCATCAAGGGCCTGTCGGTGCACCGCGGCCGCGTGGTCGACGGCACGGTGACGATGGGGGAGTCGGGCACCGCGACGATCGACACAGCCCGTCGCAAGGCGATCAGCCGTGCGCACTCGGCGACGCACATGATCCACAAGGCGCTCCAGGAGTCGCTCGGCAAGGACGCGACCCAGGCCGGGTCGGAGAACGCGCCGAGCCGCATCCGCTTCGACTTCAGGTCGAGCCAGGCCGTGCCTCAGGGCGCGCTGGCCGAGATCGAGGAGCGGGTCAACACCCAGCTCGCCGAAGACCTCGAGGTCACCGAGCAGATCATGAACATCGACGAGGCCCGTGCGCTCGGCGCGATGGCCCTCTTCGGTGAGAAGTACGGCGACAGGGTCCGCGTGGTCTCGATCGGCGGCGACTGGTCGCGCGAGCTCTGCGCGGGCACCCACGTCAAGCGCTCCGGGCAGCTCGGTCTGGTGACCCTGCTCGGCGAGGCGTCGATCGGCTCGGGCGTCCGGCGTGTCGACGCCCTCGTCGGTGACGGTGCCTACGGCTTCCAGGCCAAGGAGCACGCTCTCGTCGGGCAGCTCACGGGCATGCTCAACGTCCGCACGGAGGAGCTCCCGGACCGTGTCGGCGGTCTCATCACGCGCCTCAAGGAGGCCGAGAAGGAGCTCGCCGCAGTCCGTCAGGGGCAGCTGCTCGCTGCTGCGGGTCAGCTCGCCGCCTCGGCCGAGGTGGTCGGCGACGCCCGCGTCGTGACCCACGACGCCGGCGAGGTGGCCTCGGCCGACGACCTGCGCGCCCTCGCCCTCGACGTCCGCGGTCGCCTCGGCGAGTCTGCGCCGACTGTCGTCGCGGTCGCCGGTGTGAGCAAGGAGCGTCCGCTGGTCGTCGTCGTGACGAACGCCACCGCACGCGAGCGTGGCCTCAAGGCTGGTGCCTTCGTCAAGGCCGCCTCGGGTGTCCTCGGTGGTGGCGGCGGCGGCAAGGACGACATGGCACAGGGTGGTGGCCAGGACGTCACCGCCGTGCCCGCTGCGCTGGCCGGTCTGCGCGACGGCGTCGCGGCGCAGCTGGCGTGAGCGAGGAGCAGCCGCTCGAACGTGGCGCGCGCCTGTGCGTCGACGTCGGGAGCGTGCGCGTCGGGGTCGCTGTGAGCGACCCCGACGGGCTCATCGCGACCCCCGTCGAGACGCTCCCGCGCGACCTCGTCACGGCGACCAAGAACCCTGCTGCTGTGCCGACAGATCTTGCAGTGCTCGCGGAGCAGGTGGTCGAGCGTGGTGTGAAGGTTGTGTACGTCGGGCTCCCACGGCACCTTTCGGGCGCCGAGGGTGCAGCGTCGGCCTCGGCACGTGCGTACGCTGTCCAGGTCGCTCGTCTCGTCGCACCGGTCCCGGTGCGTCTGGTCGACGAGCGGATGAGCACGGTGTCCGCGCACCATGCGCTGCACGCCTCTGGTCGGGCCGGCCGCAAGCACCGGGCCGTGGTCGACCAGGTGGCTGCCGTGGTGATCTTGCAGTCCGCGCTCGACTTCGAGCGCGGGTCGCACCGTCGACCGGGTGAGCTCGTCGAGGTCTGAGCCTGACCGGGCGGAGTCCGCTGAGAGGCGGCGACCGCGGACCACGGCCCTGAGGTCGATCCCGACGGGCGGGTCGAGAGGGAGCCACGACGCGGGTGACCACGGTGACCTCGGTGCGGTGGAGAGCAGGCACGGCCAGGACGACGACAGCACGACGCAGTGACGGCACAGCGACCGAGCGGACTGTGCGACGACGGCGCGACGACGAGCACGACACGAGAGAAGAGAGAGCGACCAGCGTGGACGAGCGGGGCACGGAGGGACCAGGCACGGCGACCGGCGACGGTGCGGTGCCCTCTCGACGCGACGCCCAGCGGGCCGAGCGTGCCGCTGCGGCCCGGCACCGTCAGCGCGTGCTCCTCTCTGTCCTGGTCGGCATCCTCGTGGTCGGCGCGGTCTTCTACGTCATGTGGACCCGTGGGGCCGACATGTTCTCTGCCGACGAGCAGCCGACGCTGGTCGCGACGACAGAGGCACCCGTCGAGGACTTCCCAGGGCCTGGTGGGGAACCTGTCCAGGTGACCGTCGCCGCAGACGTCACGCCCGAGGTGCTCGGTGCCTCGCTGGTGGATGCCGGCGTCGTCAGCTCGGTCGAGGTCTTCGTCGCCGCCTACGGCCAGAACCCCGACGCGGCGAGCATCGCCCCGGGGACCTACAACGTCTTCCGGCAGATGCGGGCCGCCGACGCGATCACGGCGCTCCTGGACCCGGAGAACCTCGCCGACCTCACCGTCGAGGTGACGGCGGGGCTGACCGTGCCCGAGATCAAGACCGAGCTCGCCCGCATCACCGGTGTCTCCGTGGCGCAGCTCGACGAGGCCTTCGCCGACGTCGCCGGCACGGGTCTGCCTGCCGAGGCCGGAGGGGTCTACGAAGGCTGGATCGCCCCGGGGACCTACCACTTCACCCTCGGCACGACGCCGGTCGAGATGATCCGGGCGATGATCGCCTCGACGGTCTCGACCCTGGACGCCGCGGGCGTCGCTCCTGAGGACCGCCTCGCGGTCTTGACTCTCGGCTCCCTGGTCGAGGAGGAGCAGGTGCTCCCCGCGGACCAGGCGGCCGTCGCGGGGGTGCTCTCCAACCGTGTCGAGAGCGACACGGTGCTGCAGCGGGACTCGACGGTCCGCTACGCGCTCGGCCTCGCCGACGACGCCCCGGTGACCCAGGAAGACCGTGAGACCGACCTCCCGTACAACACGTACCTGCACGTCGGTCTGCCGCCCTCGCCCATCTCGACCGTGAGCCCTGAGGCCCTCCAGGCGGCCGTCGCGCCGGCCGAGACCACGGCCCGGTACTTCGTCGTCGTCGACCCCGTCGCGAAGGTCGTGGAGTTCTCCGACACGTACACCGAGTACCAGGACAGCCTCAAGGCGCTGCAGGCGTGGCGGGACGCGAACGCCTGAGCCCAGTCTGGCCGGAGCGCGCAGGACGTATCCTGAGGGTGCGGGCGCGGCCCGCCGACGGGTTGACGTCAGATGTCAATCTGTGGCGTGGTGCAGTAGGTTGTCAGATTGTCTGTGGGGGCGCAGGACATTCGTCATGACAGTGGAGGCTCCATCCGGTGAACGATCTCTTCGAAGGACCCGCCGTCTCTGAGCAGCCGGAGGACGAGCGACAGCTCTCCAGGGCTCAGAAGCGGGCGCTGCGCGAAGCACGTCGCCGTGCCGCGAAGCGCCGTCGGCGCGCCCTGGTCGCCGTGGTCCTCTCCCTCGCCGTGCTCGGTGGTATCGGCTACGTCGTCTGGGACCGCGGAGGAGACTTCTTCTCGGGGCTCAACCCGCTGAGCCGTGACGAGGCAGCCCAGGACTTCCCCGGGCCCGGCACAGGCTCCGTCCAGGTGACCGTGGCGCAGGGCGCGACGGGGACCGCGATCGGTCAGGCTCTGCTCGACGCCAACGTGGTGGCCTCGGTGCCGGCCTTCGTCTCCGCGTACACCGCCAACCCTGCTGCGGGCTCGATCCAGCCGGGGACCTACACGCTGCGCGAGGAGATGCCCGCTGCGCGTGCGGTCGAGTTCTTGCTCGACACCGGCAACCGCTCGGACTTCCTCGTCGACCAGCGCCCCGGGTACAGCGTCGCCACGACGGTCACCAAGCTCTCTGAGGTCACCGGGATCCCCGAGGCCGACTTCGAGACGGCGATGGCTGACGTCGCTGCGACCGGTCTGCCGGCCGAGGCCGGCGGCAGCTACGAGGGCTGGCTCGCGCCCAAGCAGTACCAGTTCGGCGAAGACACGGCGCCGACGGAGATGATCGCCGAGATGGTCGCCGGGACCGTGGCGACCCTCGACGAGCTCGGAGTCCCTGCGGCAGACCGCCAGCAGGTGCTCACCGAGGCCTCGATCGTCCAGCAGGAGTCGGGCAACATCAGCGCGGAGGACCAGGCGCTCGTCGCCGGGGTCATCAACAACCGCATCGCCGACGGCATGCGCCTGCAGATGGACTCGACGATCCACTACCTCGTGGGTACCTCGGCGGACGCGACGACCACGGCAGAACAGCGCGCGATCGACTCTCCGTACAACACGTACCTCAACACCGGCCTGCCGCCGACGGCGATCGCCGCGCCGAGCCGCACGTCGATCGAGGCGGTCCTGAACGCCCCGGCGACGGACTACCTCTACTTCGTCACGGTCAACCCGGACACGGGCGAGACGAAGTTCGCGAAGACGAACGACGAGCACAACGAGAACCGCAAGGAGTACAAGGCATGGCTGGACGCGCGGCAGTAGGATCGCGCGCCGCCGTCCTCGGCCACCCGATCGGGCACTCGCTCTCGCCCGTCCTCCACAGGGCGGCATACGACTCGTTGGGACTCGACGACTGGGGCTATGAGGCCGTCGACGTCACCGAGGACACGCTGGAGTCCTTCCTCGCAGGTCTCGACGACTCGTGGAAGGGGCTCAGCCTGACGATGCCCCTCAAGCAGACCGTGATGGGGATGCTCGACCACGTCGATCCTCTCGCTGTCGTCACGGGTGCGGTGAACACCGTCGTCTTCCAAGGGGCCGGTGCCTCGCGGACGCTGGTGGGCGCGAACACCGACGTCTACGGGCTCGTCGCTGCTCTGCGTGAGGGCGGTGCGCCGGCGGGCTCGCGCGGGGGCGACGACGGGCACCCGGTCGCCGGGTCCGGTCCAGTTGCCTCGACCAGCGCAGCTGCGAGCACAGGGAGCACGCGGGACCCCGGCCTGCGGAGTGCTGTCGTCCTCGGTGCCGGTGCCACGGCGGCCTCGACCCTGGCGGCTCTCGCAGAGCTCGGCGTCCCGACAGCAGACGTGTACGTCCGCTCGCTCGGTCGCACCGGAGACCTGCAGCGCGCAGCGCACCGCATGGGCCTCGTGCCACGCTTCCACCCGATCCCCGAGGCAGCGGCTGCGGCCGTGCGAGCCGACGTCGTCGTCTCGACGCTCCCCGCGCACGGTGCAGACAACGTCGCTGAGGAGATCCTCGCGCTGGGTCAGCCTGTCCACGGTGTCCTGCTGGACGTCGCGTACGACCCGCGCGTCACCGCGCTCTCAGCCGCCTGGCGCGACGCCGGCGGTACGGCCGTCCCCGGGCAGCGCATGCTGCTGCACCAGGCCGCCGAGCAGGTCCGGCTCATGACCGGGCACGTCGCGCCGGTCCAGGCGATGGACGACGCGCTCGAGGCGGCCCTCGCGCACTGAGGGACGGCTGCCGGCCCTCGTCCCCGTCTCATCGTCAGGGTGACGTGCGCTACTCCTGCTCAAGGTCGGTCCTCGTCGTGCCGAGACACCTTTCACGTCAAGACTGCCGCGGGACCTCCTGCGGCAGCGAGGTGAGGAGTGGTCATGAAGCAGCTCGGAGAGATCCTGCTCGAGGAAGGACTCGTCAGCGAGGCCCAGCTGATGGCAGCCCTCGACGAGCAGGTGGTCCGCGGCACCAGCCTCGGTCGTGTCCTCGTCGAGCTGGGTGTGCTGTCCGAGGGGCAGCTCGTCTCGGCGCTGGCCGCGCAGGTCGGCATGCAGTTCGTCGACCTCGACACCTTCCCCGTCGACCGCGCTGCCGTCGGCCGGCTCACCGGGGCGGTCTGCCGGCGGTACACGGTGCTGCCGATCGCCTTCGAGGGCGACGCGATCGTGCTCGCCATGGCCGACCCGGGCAACGTGCTCGCGGTCGACGACGTCCGCTCCTCGACCGGCATGCAGGTGCTGCCCGTCGTCGCCACGCACGAAGACCTCTCGCGCGCGATCGACAGGTTCGTCCGTGCGGACGACGAGATGGACAACCTCACGAGCGCCTTCTCCGAGGAGATGCGCGCTGACGACGTCGACCTCACGAAGATCGGCGACTCCGTCGACGACGACGCACCGATCGTCCGGTACGTCAACCTCATCGTCACGCAGGCCATCACCGATCGCGCCTCCGACATCCACATCGAGCCGAGCGAGCACGACCTGCGGGTGCGCTACCGGATCGACGGCGTGCTCCACGAGATGCAGCGCTCGCCCAAGAACATCACCGGGGGAGTGGTCTCCCGGGTGAAGATCCTCTCCGACATCGACATCGCGGAACGCCGCAAGCCCCAGGACGGCCGCATGTCCGTCACGCACAACGGGCGCAAGATCGACCTCCGCGTCGCGACGCTGCCCACAGTGTGGGGCGAGAAGATCGTCATGCGTATCCTCGACAACTCCACGGCCAGCCTGGACCTGCGGGACCTGTCCTTCGGCGACGAGAACTACGAGGTCTACTCCGAGGCGTACAACAAGCCCTACGGCATGATCCTCGTGACCGGCCCGACAGGGTCGGGCAAGTCCACGACGCTCTACGCGACGCTCAACGCCGTCTCCAAGCCGGAGATCAACGTCATCACCGTCGAAGACCCCGTCGAGTACCGCCTGCCCGGCATCAACCAGGTGCAGGTCAACCCCAAGGCCGGCCTGACCTTCGCCGGGGCGCTGCGGTCCATCCTGCGCTCCGACCCTGACGTCGTGCTGCTCGGTGAGATCCGCGACCACGAGACCGCGCAGATCGCCATCGAGGCAGCGCTCACAGGTCACCTCGTGCTCTCGACCCTGCACACCAACGACGCACCGTCGGCGATCACGCGCCTCGTCGAGATGGGGATCGAACCGTTCCTCGTCGGGTCGGCGATCGACTGCATCGTCGCGCAGCGTCTCGCGCGGCGGCTGTGCGGCAAGTGCAAGGTGCCGTACGAGCCGAGCGAGGTCGAGCTCGTTGCTGCGCGGTTCCCTTGGGCTGAAGGGGAGGCGAAGCCTGTGCTGCACAGGCCGGGTGGCTGCACCACGTGCTCAGGGACCGGGTACCGCGGGCGGCTCGCGCTGCACGAGGTCATGCGGGTCACCGAGGACATCGAGCGGCACGCTGTCGCCGGGTCCTCGTCGGCTGACATCGCCAAGACGGCGCTCGCACAGGGGATGCGCAGCCTGCGCGACGACGGCTGGATGAAGGTCGTGGCGGGGCAGACGTCGATCGAAGAGATCCTCCGCGTCGTGGCTTAAGTCGGGGGCGCAGAGCGCCGATGAGGTGGCGTCGCGCATTCGGTGCGGTGCCCCGGTGAGAGGTAGATCTGTGAGTGACGTCGACGTTCCGTTCCAGGAGGCTCCCCGTGCTGCAGGGTCCGAGGTTGCGCCGCTGAGGATGCGGACGGCGCCGCAGGACGGAGCCGCACCGACGCGACGCTCGCTCTACGGCCACACCCCAGAGCAGGACGGCGGTGTCGCTCCTGTCGGTGCCCCGTCCGGCGGACAGCGGCCTGCTGCAGACATGCAGGGGTTCGGCTCTGCGGTGCCAGCGGTCACTGCTGAGGGCTTCGGCATCGCAGCTCCCGCTCCCACTGCAGCCCCGGCCTACCTGGCCCAGCCTCCTGCCGCTCCGGTGCGTGTGGTGTCCGGTGTGGCTCCCGGGGCCGGGACCGCCCCAGCTGGACATGTCCAGGCTGCCGCCCCACAAGCACAAGGACTCGCCGCTCAGACGTCAGGCCCTCGGTGGGGTGGCCCCCGGAACGAGCCTGCTCCGGCACCGACGGTCCGGGTCCTCGACGTAGCCCCTGAGGAGACGAACCAGTGGGCCGCTCCGACGGGTCAGCCGCACTCGGCGCCGCTCTCACCGCCGGTCTCGGCGAGCCACGTCGGAGGCGGCTCCCCGACCGGATCGGCGCCGACCTCACAGCCGGTCCAGACTGCTGCAACCGCTCAGCGCCCTGCCGGGCCCCCAGCGCGGACTGCTCCTGCCGCACAGCCCGCCGCAGGCAGCGCCCGGATGGGGATGTCACGCCAGGCCGAGGCCGGTGACCTCGACCTCGACGGCCTGCTCCGGGCGATGGTCGAGGCGAACGCCTCGGACCTGCACCTCACGGTCGGCGCGCCTCCGGTGATCCGTCGCACGGGCTCGCTGGTCCCGCTCGAGGGAGAGGCCGAGATCGGTCAGGACAACCTGCAGCGCACGCTCTACAACATCCTCACCCAGCGCCAGCGTGAAGCCTTCGAGTCGAAGCTCGAGCTCGACTTCTCGTACTCGGTCCGCGGGCTGGCCCGGTTCCGCGTGAACTTCTACAAGCAGCGCGAGTCCGTCGGTGCGGCCTTCCGTGTCATCCCGTACGAGATCAAGCCGCTCGAAGAGCTCGGGGTCCCGGGGGTCGTCGCGAACTTCGCAGGCCTGCCCCGCGGGCTCGTCCTCGTCACAGGTCCCACAGGCTCGGGCAAGTCGACGACGCTCGCGTCGATCGTCGACCTCGCGAACCGGACCCGTGCCGACCACATCATGACGGTCGAAGACCCGATCGAGTTCCTCCACCGTCACAAGAAGTCGATCGTCAACCAGCGCGAGGTCGGGACCGACACGCACAGCTTCGCGAGCGCGCTCAAGCACGTGCTGCGACAGGACCCCGACATCATTCTCGTCGGTGAGATGCGTGACCTCGAGACGATCTCGGTGGCCCTCACGGCGGCGGAGACGGGTCACCTCGTCTTCGCGACGCTCCACACGCAGGATGCCGCCCAGACGGTCGACCGCATCATCGACGTGTTCCCGCCCGAGCAGCAGCAGCAGGTGCGCACCCAGCTCGCCGGTGCCCTGCAGGGTGTCGTGTCCCAGACCCTCTGCAAGCGCACGGGACGGCCGGGCCGGATCGTCGCGACCGAGGTGATGATCGGCACGCCGGCGATCCGCAACCTCATCCGCGAGGGCAAGACCCACCAGATCTACTCGGCCATGCAGGCCGGCCAGCAGCTGGGCATGCACACGATGGACCAGCACCTTGCCGACCTCGTGCGGACCAACCAGATCACGTACGACACCGGCCTCGAGAAGTGCCACCACATGGAGGACTTCAACAAGCTCACCGGGCGCCAGGCCCGCATGAACCAGGGTGGCGCTGCGCTCCAGCAGGCCGCCACGAACATCGGGGGCTTCTGAGATGGCTGGCCAGCGCACCTACGAGTACACGCTGCGCGACCCCAAGGGGAAGCTCATCAAGGGGCGGATCGAGGCGAGCACCGAGATCGCCGTCGCGAACCGCCTCAAGACGATGGGCGTGGCCCCGCTGTCGATCTCCGAGGTCCAGAACACGGGTCTGCAGCGCGAGATCACCTTCGGCCGCAAGGGCGGCACCGTCAAGATGAAGGACCTCGCGATCATGGCGCGCCAGCTGGCGACCATGATCAACTCGGGGCTCAGCCTGCTGCGTGCGCTCTCGATCCTCACCGAGCAGACCGAGAACCCGACCCTCAGCAAGGTGCTCGGTACGGTCCGCGGTGACATCGAGGCCGGCTCGTCGCTGTCCGACGCCCTCGCACGCCACGTCGAGGTCTTCCCGCCGATCATGCTCAACATGATCCGCGCCGGAGAGGTCGGCGGGTTCTTGGACCAGGTGCTCGTCTCGGTCGCCGAGAACTTCGAGTCCGAGGTCAAGCTTCGCGCCAAGATCAAGTCTGCGATGACGTACCCGGTCGTCGTGCTCTGCATCGCGCTCCTCGCAGTGACCGGCATGCTGCTGTTCATCGTGCCCGTCTTCGAGAACATGTTCACCAACCTCGGCGGCGACCTCCCGGCGCCGACCAAGATCCTCGTCTTCCTCTCGAAGGTCTTGAAGATCGCCGCGATCCCGCTCGCGCTCTTGATCGTCGCGGGCTCGTTCTGGTGGAACAAGCACAAGAACGACGACAAGGTGCGGTACGCGCTCGACCCGATCAAGCTGAAGATCCCGGTCTTCGGGGGGCTGTTCCGCAAGGTGGCCATCGCGCGCTTCACGCGCAACTTCGGCACCATGCTGCACGCAGGTGTCCCGATCCTCCAGGCGCTCGACATCGTCGGTGAGACGAGCGGCAACGTCGTCATCGCGGACGCGATCAAGGACGTCCAGCTCTCCGTCCGCAGCGGTAAGTCGCTCAGCGGACCGCTCGCGCAGCACGACGTGTTCCCCGCGATGGTCGTGCAGATGATGGCAGTCGGTGAAGACACCGGCGCGCTCGACGAGATGCTCGAGAAGATCGCCGAGTTCTACGACCAGGAGGTCGAGTCGACAACCGAGCAGCTCACCAGCCTCATCGAGCCCATCATGATCGTCTTCCTCGGAGCGATCGTCGGATCGATGATCATCGCGCTGTACATGCCGATCTTCAAGATCTTCGAGCTCGTCGGATGAAGGGTCTCCGCACCTCGCAGACGAGCCGTGCTCTGCGGGTGCGACCTGACAGTGGATTCACCCTCGTCGAGCTGCTCGTGGTGATCATCGTCCTCGGCCTGCTCGCGGCCATCGCGATCCCGGTCTTCCTGTCGCAGCGGGAGAAGGCACAAGACGCCGCAGCGACTGCCGACGTCGCGCTGCTCGGCAAAGAGCTCGTCACCTGGTTCGTCGACCACGAAGAAGCGCCCGCACTGACCCAGGACTCGTCGCGCGGATATCTGTTCGGGACGCAGAAGATCGCCGCAGGCTCGGAGCACGTCGTGCTGCATGCGAGCACGACCATCACCTCGCGCAACGACTGGTGCGTCGCTGTTGTCAACGATCTCGGGGGAGCCAGCGCCGACGGCCTGCGTTATTCCGCGGAAGAGGGCTTCTCCGAGGGGCTCTGCTGAGCCTCCGCGCTGGTCAGCGGGTGAAGAATGGCGAAGACGCAGATTCTGTGCTCAAGGCGTAGAGCCCCGGTGCCGATACCAGCAGTGAACCCGGACGGGAACGATCGCGACCGGGACTTACCCCTTACCTCGTCACAGAAACCGGAGCGCATCATGCTCGCTCGCATCAATGCGGCAAAGAACAGCGACAAGGGCTTCACGCTCATCGAGCTGCTCGTCGTCATCATCATCATCGGCATCCTCTCCGCCGTCGCGATCCCCCTCTTCCTCAACCAGCAGAAGAAGGCCCAGGACGCTGCGGCCAAGGCTGACGTGTCGACGATCGGCAAGGAGGTCGCCACCTACTTCGTGGACAGTGCGACGGCCCCCACGATCAAGCAGACGGCGGTCGGTGGCGAGTACCAGCTCAACGACGTGAAGATCGGCAACGCGAGCGCCAACGTGGTGCTGACGGGCTTGAAGGGCACGACATCCGAGGACTGGTGCGTCGCGGTCACCAACCCCAAGGGTGACAAGTCGAAGACCGGCTACAAGTACTCGGCTGCGGGTGGCCTGCAGGAAGGCGTCTGCTGATCTTCTCCCTGGAGACGATCGACGGTTGACCGTGTGGGGCGTGGGCCGTGTGCCCCCGCCCCACACGCGCTGAGAAGACTCGACGACATCGGCTGACGTGAGAGGCCCCCATGAAGTTCCCCAGCTCGGACGTGCACGGTCCGCGCGACCGCGGCACCAGCCTCATCGAGGTCGTCGTGGCGGTCGTGCTCTTCGGCATCCTCACGTCCACGGTCCTCGCGATCGTGCTGCAGACGCAGGCGTCGACGGTGAACAACCGCGCCCGCGTCGCTGCCTCGAACCTGGCGGCCCGCGAGGTCGACTACGTCCGCGAGCAGTTCATGAAGTCGGAGCAGGGTCCGCTGGACCTCATGACTGCGGGGACCGTGATCAACCCCCATTCTTTCGGTGCTGCTGGCTCAGCCCTCGTCGTCGACGGCAAGCCGTACACCGTGAAGCGCTCGGTCGCCTGGAACGTCACAGGTTCCGCGGCCTCGGCCTGCGAGGGCGGGTCCCTCGTGAAGTACCCCACCATGAATGTTCGTGTCGAGGTCACGTGGCCGTCGATGGGGCAGACGAAGCCTGTCGTCAACACGACGAACCTGGCTCCGCCCAAGGGTGTCGGTCTGTCCACCACCACGTCGTATGTCGCCGTGAAGGTCACGAATGCTGCTGGCGGCCCGAACCCGGGTCGGACGGTCACCGTCTTCTCGACCGGGGAGTCCCGGTCGGGAACCACCGACGATGCCGGCTGCGCCGTCGTCGAGGTCCGCCCGAAGACCGGCGCTACGGGGACGTCGTACTCCGTCCGCCTGTCCGATCCCGGTCATGTCGACATGGCCGGCAACGCCGCCCCGACCCGTCTCGTCGGCAACGTCACCCAGGGGCAGCTCAACTCCTCCATCGACATGGCCTACGACCGTGCCGCCTCGCTCCAGCTGACCGTGGTCGGCGGCGACGTGGTCGACGCGGACGTCGCCGGCAGCTCGCTCAGCGTCTACCAGTCTGTGTTCCAGGGGTCGAGCGGGCTCACCTCGCACGTCCTCTCCGGAGTCCGGACGACGATCGGCGGCCTCTGGCCCACGACGTACGGGGCGTTCTACGGGACGACTGCCCCGAGCTCTTACCCGTCGGTGGTCCTAACCCCGGGCGGGACCGGTCGTCTCGACGTCCCCATCATCCTCGCCCAGGGCTCGATCACGGGTGCTCCCGCCGGGACGACGATCCTCGCGATGCGGCCTGGCGTCACCGACTGCGCTGCACCTGGGGCCATCGCGGTCGACCCGGCTGGGTTCGAGCTCGTTCCTGGGTCGTGGAGCTTCGCGGCTCAGAGCGACCTCGTCGGCTGCTCTCCCGGACCGGCGGCCGTCAGTCTCAGTGCAGGTGGCGCGACCGAGGTCGTCTGGAAGCCGAGCACGCTGACGATCACCAAGGCACCGGCCGACCAGGGTCCCCTCTGGGCGGTCCCCGCTCACGCGGCCGACGACGCGTGCCTGCCAGCCGACCCGGAGGGTGCGGCAGTCATCATCGGTGCCGGCCCGACTGCGACCGTGACGTTGCCTGCGGGGGACTGGTACGTCTTCGCTGCACAGGACGCGGGTGGCAGACCCGCGACCGACCAGCCGTGCTCGAGCACAGGCCTCGTCGCCGTCCCGTACGGCGCCGACACGACCTTCACCTGGACCGGACCTGGAGCGCAGCCGTGACCACAGATCTCGAGACCCGTCCTGCCGGGCGCGGTCTAGTGCAGGCGACGCGGCAGCCGACGCTGCTGGGGCGGGTCCGTTCACGTTCCGCCGACGACAGAGGGGTCACCCTCGTCGAGCTCATGGTGACCATGATCGTCACCGCGCTGGTCGCCGCGATGACCGCAGCCCTGGTCATCGGTGTCCAGCGGACCAATCAGGAGAACATCTCCCGCCAGGACCAGGTGGACGCGGCCCGGGTGGCGGTCGCCAGCATGACCAAGACGCTGCGGGCCGCGGTGACACCGAGCCAGCTGGCGGCGACCTGTGCCGGCTGCACCAGCCCGGGGTTCGTCCAAGGGTCCACCGCGAAGGTGCAGTTCTACTCGAACCTCGACAACCCCAAGAACTCCGTCGGGCCGAGCCGGGTCACCTACGAGGTGATGACAGGGGCTCGTGCGGGTGAGCTCGTCGAGACCGTCCAACGACCCAGCTCACCGAACCCCGGGGCCTCCGGGTACGCGTACTGCACGGGGGGAGCGGGATGCGCAGCGACCATCAAGACCCGCGTCCTCGCTCGGGGGGTCCAGACCAGCAAGCCGGTCTTCACGTATTTCGACGCCGACGGGGCCAAGATGACGCTGCCCTCGAACGGCACCCTGGCTGCCGACCAGCTCGGCAAGGTGCTCTCCGTCGAGCTCACCGTGGCCGTCCAGGGCAAGGGCTCCTACAGGGCAGAGCCGACCACCTACATCCAGCGGGTGCTGCTGCCGAACGCGCAGTCGCTCATCAAGACGGGAACTGAGTGATGAAGAGGACACCCCGCGCCGCGGACGACTCCGGCATGGCGATGGTCCTCGTCATGGGCTCCATGGTCACTCTCATGGTGCTCGTGCTCGCCGGGCTCGCGTACGTCATGCAGAGCGAGCGCTTCGCCCGCCACGACCAGGACTACTCGAGCGCGATGTCGGCAGCCCAGGCTGGCATCGACGACTACATCAGCCAGCTCAACCGGAACGACTCGTACTACGCGCGGGTGGACTGCGCGAACGTCGCGTTGAAGGGTCCGATGACCACGGTGAACTCCTGCGGCTGGTCGGCCTCGACCCCGGCCGGGTGGCAGGCCGTCAGCCCAGGGACCCAGGCGGCGGACGCACCGCACTTCCACTACTCCGTCGATTCCTCCAAGGCCCTCACCGACGGGACCGTCATGGTCACCTCGACCGGCCGGTCGAAGGGCGTCTACCGCACGATCGAGGCTGCTGTCGGCAAGGGAGGCTCGACGGACTTCGTGTACTACACGGACTTCGAGTCAGCCGACCCGGCCAACAAGATCAGCTACCCCAACGGGGCGCCGAACGACAGCTGCGGGAAGCGTGGCAACAGTCTGGCGAAGTACTTCTGGCAGACGCGGTCGGGGTGCTCCGAGATCACCTTCATCGCGAACGACACGCTTGACGGACGTGTGTTCTCCAACGACGCGATCCTCTCGAGCAACGCGCAGTTCCAGATGGGCATCGAGTCGGCCAACTCGAGCTGCGTCAACGTGACCGCGACGACCTCGACGTGGAACAGGTGCTTGCGCAGCGGATCGACGGGTCGTTTTGGTAAGCAGCCCGTGTACTCGAGCGCCCTCTACCTGCAGGACACGTCCGCAGAGTTTGCGACCTACCCTGGATGCCACTACTACGGTGCGACGAGGATCATCTTCAACGCTGGCGGGACCATGACGGTCTGGAGCAAGGACTCGAACTTCTCCGGCGCCAAGATCGCGATCCCGACGCCCGACGGCAAGGTGCCGAGCTGCGGTACCGGTTCGGCTCTGGCTTCGGCGAACGGCGCGACCGTACCGGTCCCGCACGAGCAGGTCGTCTACGTCGCATCCTCGCCGTCGGCTGACCGCCGCCAGCTCTACGGCGGTGAGATCGGCGGTCCTGCGGGCAGCAAGCTGCCGTTGGGCACCTATGCCCAGAACCTCACTCCGCGCAGCGGCGCGTCGTACACGTACGACCTCAACATGACCGACGCCACAAGGTTGAACGGCGAGGGGAACCTCTACGTCGAGGGCGTCCTCAAGGGCCGACTGACCGTCGCTGCGGAGCAGTCGGTCATCGCGACGGGCGACGTGGTGCTCGCCGGAGGCCGGTTCGGTGAAGACATGCTCGGCCTGGTCGCCACCAACTCCGTCGAGGTCATGCACCCGCGGATGGTGACGGTCAGCGCGACCGGCCGCAACAACTCGTGGAGCTGGGCAACCCCTGCCAACGAGGACGAGGCGGGGACCGGTAGCTACGTCAACGACGGGACCTGGCCGAAGCGCTACACCGACCCGACGACCAACCAGATCGTCCCGACGAGCGGAATCCAGATCGCCGGTTCGATCCAGACGCTCCAGCACTCCTTCTTCGTCCAGAGGTACAACATCGGCCCCAAGAAGGGCACCTTGCAGGTCACCGGATCGATTGCGCAGCGTTGGCGAGGGGCTGTGGGGTCTGGGACCGGGCCGGGCATGACCGGCTACGAGAAGCTCTACACGTATGATCTGCGGCTCAAGTTCTCTGCGCCGCCGTACTTCCCGCACTGGGCCAACTCTGAGTGGTCGTCGCGGTACAGCGGAGAGCTGCAGACCGACGGGAGGCTGAAGACAGGGTGACCACGGACCTCTTCGTCGCGCTCCTCGCCGGCGTGCTCGGCCTTGCCGTGGGGTCATTCCTCAACGTGGTCGTCTGGCGCGTCCCGCGGGGCGAGTCTGTCGTCTCGCCGCCGAGCGCCTGCCCGGCCTGCAGCACGCAGATCCGCTCCCGGGACAACGTTCCCGTGCTCTCCTGGGTCCTGCTCGGACGGCGGTGCCGCGACTGCCGCGAGCCCATCTCGGCCCGGTACCCCCTCGTCGAGGCAGGGACTGCGGTGGCCTTCGCCGTCGTCGCCTTCACCGTCGGTCCTGCGTGGACCCTGCCTGCGTACCTCTACGGCGTCGCGATCGCGATCGCACTCACTCTCATCGACATCGAGACGCAGCGCCTGCCCAACGTGATCGTCGTCGGCTCGTACCCCGTGGTCGCAGTCCTGCTCGCGGTGGCCGCGTGGGGGAGCGGGGACTGGTCATCGCTGCTCCGGGCGGCTGTCGGAGCTGTCGTGCTCTTCGCCTTCTACCTGCTGCTGGTGATCGTCTACCCGCCCGGGATGGGCCTCGGGGACGTCAAGCTCGCGGCGATCCTCGGCGCCTATCTGGCGTCGGTTGGCTGGGGCACCCTGGTCGTCGGCGGGTTCGCGGGATTCTTGCTCGGCGGGGTGTTCTCGATCGCGCTGCTCGGTGCTCGGTCCGCGGGCCGCAAGACGGCGATCCCCTTCGGACCGTGGATGCTCTTGGGTGCCGTGGTCGGCATGGTCGTCGGTGAGCGGGTCTGGGACGCGTACCTCTCGACCTTCACCTGACGGGTGAAGAGTGGAGCGGGCCTCACACCCGGCTCAAGACCAGCCTGACAGGCGTCGATACTCCTTCCGGACCTATCCGGGGTCCGGTGAAGGAGATGTGCGGTGGCGAAGTCACGAGTGATCGGGCTAGATATCGGCAGCACCAGCGTGCGTGCCGTCGAGGTGGAGTTCGGGCCGAAGGGCCCCGCAGCCACGAAGACGCCCGAGGTCGTCCGGTTCGGTGAGGTCCCCTTGCCAGCTGGTGCCATCCGTGACGGCGAGGTCGTCGAACCGAACGTCGTGGCGACGGCGATCAAGCAGCTGTGGCGCGAGACGAAGTTCCGGTCGAAGGACGTCGTCATCGGTGTCGGGAACCAGCGCGTCCTCGTCCGTGACCTCGACCTCCCGGCGATGCCCCTCGACCAGATCCGCCAGTCCTTGCCCTACCAGGTGCAGGACCAGATCCCGGTCGCGGTCGAGGACGCGCTCCTCGACTACGTCCCGACGGGCACGTCCGAGGGTCAGCACGGCCCCGTCGTCCACGGGCTCCTAGTCGCCGCGACGAAAGACACCGTCGAGTCGAACGTGGCTGCCGTCACGGCTGCCGGGCTGCGTCCTGTCATGGTCGACCTCACAGCTCTTGCACTGACGCGGAGCCTCGCACGCGGGCCATGGGTCGACAGGACCGTCGCCCTCGTCGACATCGGCGCCCGCATCACGACGGTCGTCATCGTCTCGCGCGGCATGCCGCAGTTCGTCCGTGTCCTGCCCACCGGCGGCCAGGACATGACCGACGCGGTCTCGTCCGCCATGGGGGTCTCGGACACCCAGGCGGAGCAGATCAAGCGACAGGTGGGGATCGGCCTGGCTGTCCCGCCGGAGCTGCGACCAGCAGCCGAAGCCGTCGCCCAGGTCGGCCACGTCCTCGTCGAGGCTGTCCGGGGCACGCTCTCCTACTTCGCGATGAACCACCCGGGGGAGGCTCTCGACATGGTCCTGCTCACCGGCCGCGCAGCCCAGCTCTCAGGTCTTGGGCAGTACGTCTCCTCCGCAGCCCGCGTCGGCGTCTCGGTCGCGTTGCCGCTGTCGACCATGAAGACCGGTCCTGACATGCCGAAGGGCCCTGAGCTCGAGGCGATACAGCACGTGCTGAGCGTCCCGCTCGGCCTGGCCTTCGGAGTCGCAGCATGAGCACCGACACACAGCCCCGCTTCTCCGTGAAGAAGGCCAAGAAGGCACCAGGGGCCGCATCGACCGGCATGATCGCCGGCGCCCCTTCGCTGCCTCAGGTCAACCTGCTCCCAGCCTCGGTCCGCGCGGGGCGCGCTCTCCAGCGTGTCAAGGTGTGGCTCCTGCTCGTCCTCGGTGTCGTGCTGATCGTGGCTCTGCTCGGGTACGTGGCGAGCATGCTCTCGGTGAGCTCAGCCCAGTCCGAGCTCGAGACGGTCCAGGCGGAGACTCTCCGTCTCCAGCAGGAGCAGAGCACGTACTCCGAGGTGCCGCAGATCAAGGGGCAGATCGCGAACGCCGAGCTCGCCAGGACAGTCGGCATGGGCAGCGAGATCCTCTGGAGCGACTACCTCTACGCTGTCTTGCTCCAGATGCCGGCCGGTTCCCAGCTCACCGGGTTCGCCACGACCGCGATGAACCCGCTCGAAGGTCCGCCCGTCCCAGCAGACCCCCTGGTGGGGGCCGGGATCGCGTCGGTCGCGATCACACACAGGTCGCCCACGCTGCCGGACACCGCAGCCTGGATCGACATGCTCAACAGCATCGAGGGCATGCACGACGCCCAGGTGCTGACCCAGACGGTCGGCGAGGAAGACGGTGTCGTCTACTACGAGGTCACCTCGACCGTGCAGCTGAGCGTCGACGCGCTCTCTGGCCGGTTCGGCCCTGAAGGAGATTCCAAGTGAAGACGTCAGCATCGACCCCGTGGATCATCGGCACGGCGGCCATCTCGACCGCGCTGCTCGCGATCGCCTGGTTCTTGGCGATCTCCCCGCAGCTCGACGAGGCGAGCCTGGCCCGCGAGCAGGCTGTCCAGGAGGCGGACCGGAACGATCTGCTCGAGGTGCAGATCGCACAGCTGAAGTCAGACTTCGAGAAGATCGACGAGTTCCGCGGTACGCTCGCCGGGCTCCAGAGCCAGATTCCCGCGACCTTCGAGCAGGCGGCGTTCAACGTCGAGCTTGCGAACGTCTCGCTCGGCACGGGTGCGTTCGTCGTCGACGTCACGACGTCGACCTCGACGCCGGTCCTCGCGTCGCTGGCCGCCATCCCTGGAGTCGCGGCCGTGACCGGGGCGCCGGTGGGCCTCTACGCGGTCCCGGTCACGGTCACCGTCCTCGGTAACCCCACTGCGACGCTCGAGTACGTCAAGGCTCTCCAGACCGCGACGTCCAGGCTCTTCCTCGCGACCGGTGTCTCCCTCACCGGCCAGGACGAGACCGGCGCGAGCGGTGGGCGCCCCGCGACGGCCAAGGGTGATGCGGAGATCGTCATCAGCGGCTACGTCTACGTCCTGGACGCCGATGCCGCACCTGCGCCGGCGGCTCCCACTGCCGAGGAGCCTGCGGTGACAACCAGCTGACCTGGCTGGTACCGAGTGTCGGCGCCCGGCACACCTCGCCCCGCCGGGCGTCCGACACTCGGGCGCCCGGCGTCGTCGGCCCTGGTCCGTGGGAAGATGTCCGCATGCTTCGTTGGCTGACTTCAGGTGAATCGCACGGCCCTGCACTCGTGGGCATCGTCGAGGGTGTCCCCGCAGGTGTGGAGGTGCTGACCTCCGACATCCAGGACGCGCTCGCGCGCCGTCGTCTGGGCTACGGCCGCGGCGCCCGGATGAAGTTCGAGCAGGACGAGGTGCGCATCCTCGCCGGTCTGCGGCACGGCATCACCCAGGGTGGTCCGCTCGCGATCGAGATCGGCAACACGGAGTGGCCCAAGTGGGTCGACGTCATGGCCTCCGACCCTGTCGACCCGGCGCTGCTGAACCGTGCGCGCAACGCGCCGCTCACCCGTCCGCGTCCGGGCCACGCCGACCTCGTGGGCATGCGCAAGTACGCCTTCGACGACGCTCGTCCTGTGCTCGAGCGCGCCTCCGCCCGGGAGACCGCGACGCGTGTTGCCCTCGGCGCCGTCGCCGCGAAGTTCCTCGAGCAGGCTCTCGGCATCCGTCTCGTGTCGCACGTGACGAGCATCGGCCCGGTCTTCACTCCTGAGGACGCCGTGCTCCCGTCGCCAGACGACGTCGCGTACCTCGACGCCGACCCGGTCCGCTGCTTCGACAAGACCACCTCGGACGCGATGGTCGCCGAGATCGACGCGTGCCACAAGGACGCCGACACCCTCGGTGGCGTCGTCGAGGTCCTCGCCTACGGCGTCCCGACGGGCCTCGGCTCGTACACGCACGGCGACCGTCGCCTCGACGCGAAGCTCGCCGCGGCCCTCATGGGGATCCAGGCCATCAAGGGTGTCGAGGTCGGCGACGGCTTCCGCACGGCCGCCCGCCGCGGTTCGCAGGCCCACGACGAGATCGACCGCGACGAGGACGGCCGTCTGCGCCGCCGGACCAACCGTGCTGGTGGTATCGAGGGCGGCATGAGCAACGGTGAGGTCCTGCGGGTCCGCGCCGCGATGAAGCCCATCTCCACGGTCCCGCGCGCTCTCGCGACTGTCGACGTCGCGACGGGGGAGCCGGCGACCGCCCAGCACCAGCGCTCGGACGTCTGCGCCGTTCCGCCGGCAGCCGTGGTCGCCGAGGCGATGGTCGCGCTGACCCTCGTCGACGTGGTCCTCGAGAAGTTCGGCGGCGACTCCGTCGGCGAGGTCCGCCGGAACGCCGAGGCGTACCTGGCCGCCATCCCCGAGCTGCTGCGCTGATCGTGTCACCGACTGGCGCAGGGGCGCAGAGCCCGCGTGTGGTGCTCGTCGGCCCGCCCGGGTCCGGCAAGTCGACCACGGCCCGGCTGCTCGCCGGGCTGCTCGGCGTCGACCTGCGCGACACCGACACCGACATCGAGGTGACGGCCGGCAAGGCCATCGCCGAGATCTTCGTCGACGACGGCGAGCCGCACTTCCGTGCTCTCGAGCGCGAGGCCGTGACGACAGCCCTGGCCGTCCACGAGGGGGTGCTCGCCCTCGGGGGCGGAGCCGTCCTCGACACCTTGAGCCAGGCCGCCCTCGAGGCGTACACGCACGACGGCGGCGCCGTCGTGTTCCTCGACGTGAGCCTCACCCACGTCGCGCCCCGCGTCGGTTTCAACCAGGCGCGCCCGCTGCTGCTCGGCAACCCTCGTGCGAAGTGGGCGAGCCTCATGGAGGCGCGCCGCCCCGTGTACGAGCGGATCGCCACGCACCGCGTCGACACCGACGCCAAGACCGCCGCCCAGGTCGCCCGTGAGATCCACGAGGCCCTGGTCCGTCCCACCCCACCGGAGGACCCGTCGTGACCGACGAGACGACTGCCACGCCCGAGACCGCCACTGCGCCGTCCCCTTCCGTCGTGCGCGTCGACGCAGAGCACTCCTACGACGTGCTCATCGGCAAGCAGCTGCTCGGCGAGCTGCCGCGCCTGCTCGGCACCGGCGTCAAGAAGGTCCTCGTCGTGCACACCGAGGCGATGGAGGCCTCGGCCGCCGTCGTCCGTGAAGACCTCCTCGCCCAGGGCTACGAGGCCCTCCTCGCCGTCATCCCCGACGCCGAGGGAGCGAAGTCTGTCGATGTCGTCGCCTTCTGCTGGCAGGTGCTCGGCCAGTCCGACTTCACCCGCAGCGACGCGATCGTCTCGCTCGGCGGGGGAGCGACGACCGACGTCGCCGGCTTCATCGCCGCCACGTGGCTGCGCGGCATCTCGGTCGTGCACATCCCGACGACCCTGCTCGCGATGGTCGACGCCGCTGTCGGCGGGAAGACGGGCATCAACACGGCTGAGGGCAAGAACCTCGTGGGTGCCTTCCACTCGCCCGTCGGCGTGCTGTGCGACCTCGTCGCCCTCGAGACGCTGCCGCGCTGGGACTTCGTCGCGGGGCTCGGCGAGATCATCAAGACAGGGTTCATCGCCGACCCGGTGATCCTCGACCTCGTCGAGGCCAACGCCGAAGCCCTCGGCACCTGGCCCGCGAGCATCGACGACCATCTCTGGGACGTCGTCCGTGAGCTCGTCGAGCGCAGCGTCGCCGTCAAGGCGCGCGTCGTCAGCGAAGACCTCAAGGAGGCCTCGCTCCGCGAGATCCTCAACTACGGGCACACCCTCGCCCACGCGATCGAGCAGGTCGAGCGCTACGCCTGGCGTCACGGGGCTGCTGTGTCGGTGGGCATGGTCTTCGCCGCCGAGCTCGCACGTCTCGCCGGTCGCCTCGACGACGAGGTCGTCGACCGCCACAGGTCGATCCTCGCGTCGGTCGGTCTGCCGCTGACGTACCGCGGCGACCGCTGGGAGCAGCTGCTCGCCGTGATGCGCCGCGACAAGAAGTCCCGTGGCGACCTGCTGCGCTTTGTCGTGCTCGACGGCATCGGCAAGCCGACCCGGCTCGAAGGCCCCGACCCGACGCTGCTCGCCGCCGCCTACGCCGAGATCAGCGCAGACGCACCGACCAGCAGGGCCATCTCGCTCTAGCCGACGCTCCGGTCGACGCGCCGCCGTTCTCGTCGAAGAGCGGTGTTCCGTCGGTCAGGCGCGGTCGTCGTGGCAGAAGAGCGCGCTGTGCCCGGCGGCTCGTCGAGAGTGTCGAGGGGGGTGAAGAGGTCCGTGCTCAGGGCGCAGGGCAGGACTCCCCACCGCGGCAGGGTGCGCCTGGGCGCCCGGCCGTGCAGCATGACGGCATGACCACTCCACTCACCGCGGACGCCTCGTTCCGGGCCGCACGCTCCTCGCTCTCCTCGAGCCTGTGGATCGGGGTGGCGCTGCTCTGGGCCGCGACCGCGGGAGTGGTCGTCGGCGCCGTGACGTTCTGGGGCGAGACTGCGGGGTGGGCGTGCGCCTTCTTCGTGCTGCTCCTGGCACCCTTCGCCGTCGGGGTGCTGCTCATGGCTGTCTCGGACCGCCGGAGCTGGGCGGTCGCTGCCCGCGGCATCCCTGTCGAGGTGCGCAGCGCCCGCGGCCTCGGCAGCGGGAACAGCCAGGGACGCCAGGTGGTCGCTTGGGACGACCGCGATGCGCAGGGTCTGCCGTACCTGCACCTCACGCTCCCGGGTGGTGCTGAGCACGGGGACATCACGGGTCCGGTGACCGTGGAGATCTTCCGCCGCACGGGTCGCGGCCGTGGCATCGGCGGCCCGGTGCGTGTCCGGTCGAGCGACGGGCACCGCGAGTGGTGGGCGGGCAACGCCGTCGAGTCGGCCGAGCGGCGCCCTCCGATCGTCGAGGCTCAGACAGCGGCAACCTGACGCGCCGCCTCCCGTCCGGTGTCCGTGGGCACAGGTCTCCCGTCGGGGGACTCGCGTACTAGGCTCCCGGGCATGACACGTGTGCTGCTCCTCAACGGCCCCAACCTCGGACGACTCGGCGTACGAGAGCCAGAGGTCTACGGCTCTCTGTCCTTCGCCGACCTCGTCGAGTCCGGCGCCCGGTGGGGGAGCGAGCTCGGTCTCGAGGTCGAGGTCCGCCAGACCGACGACGAGTCCGAGCTGGTCCACTGGTTGCATGAGGCCGTCGACACGCGCAGCGACGTGGTGCTCAACCCGGCTGCGTTCACGCACTACTCCTACGCACTCCGCGACGCGGCCGCGCAGGTGACCAAGGGAGGACTGCGCCTGGTCGAGGTGCACATCTCCAACCCGTACGCCCGGGAGGAGTTCCGCCATCTCTCGGTCGTCGGGCCTGTCGCCACGGGGACCGTCGCGGGATTCGGCTTCGACTCGTACAGGCTGGCGCTGCTCGCTCTCGCCGGCTGAACCGCTGGGCTGAGGTCCGGAGTCGACCTGAGAGACCGCCTCTGACATGCTTCAAAAATAGTGTGCCAAGCGCATGCACACGCCCGTTACAGCTCAGCACCTCGACCTGAAGTCCAGAACACATCCTTGAACACCAAGGATCAAGCGCTTAGCCTTGAGCCATGTTCGTCCTCACGGTAGACCAGCAGCGCAGCACGACCCGCGGGGACAAGGTCCCCGACTTCTTGGCCTGCGCGGAGATCTGGGGTGCGCGCCTCGACGGCATCGAGCTGCCCTTCGAGCGGACCGTCGGGGACGAGGTCCAGGCTGTCGTCTCGTCGCCCTCGACGGCTCTCGCGCTCGTGCTGGAGATCGTCCGTCTCGGCGGATGGCGGGCCGGCGTCGGCGTGGGGGAGGTGCAGGACCCGCTCCCAGAGCACAGCCGCGAGGCTTCCGGACCCGCCTTCGTCAGGGCCCGCGCCGCGATCGATCGTGCCAAGCGGCGCTCCTCGGCTGTCCCCGTCGCGGTCCAGGGTGGGGACGGCCCGGCGTCAGCCGACGTCGAGGCGGTCGTCCACCTGCTCGGCGCGGTGGTCGAGCGCCGGTCTACCGCTGGCTGGGAGGTCGTCGACCTCCTGGTCGACCTCGAGAGGTCTGGTGCTGACGCGACCCAGCGCGAGGTCGCGCGGAGGCTCGGGGTGAGCGAGCAGGCCGTGAGCCAGCGCGTGCGCGCCGCCCTCTGGGCCGAAGAGCGTGCCGCCCGACCCGTGGTCGCCAGGCTCCTCGGCGAGCTCGACACCATCTGAGCGCGACGCGCAGTCCCATCCGTCGCAGCGTTCCCTGTGACGGACCCTGCGTGTAGCGTGCGGCTCAGTCGACTGCAGGGGAGATGTCTTGATGGGTCTGATGACAGGCACGGTGCTCGGCATCGGGAACTTCGCCACCCTCCTCGCGGAGGTCCAGCCCTATCTGCCCGACGGGCACCCACCGGTGCACGCACAGACGAGCATCGGTGTCGCCCTGGCGATCGCCGCAGGGCTGATCGTGCTGAGCATCGTCGGTGGCTATTACGTCACGCGTGGCGTGCTGCACCTCGCCGCGCGCACAGGTGCTGCCGAGTCGGCCAGCGGAGCCCGGGGAGGTGCCCCGAGTGATCCCGCGGGCCCAGCCACCTCGACCGCCGGTCCGCCGACGGGCACCTCTGCCCCCGGTGCCGCAGACCCGACCGGCACCGGACAGCAGGCGGGTGCCGCCTCGAGCCCCGCCGATCCCGGCCCGACCGGCCCCACCGCCGTCGCCGCCCTGCGCGGCGGAACCTGGATCGGCATCCTCGAGCGGCTCGCGGTGACGGGCCTGATCCTCGTCGGCTATCCGGGTGGCATCGCGATCCTCGTGGCGATCAAGGGGCTGGGCAGGTACCCCGAGCTCAAGGACAACCCAGGGGCCTCGGAGCGTTTCGTCGTCGGGACGCTCGCCTCGATCGTCTGGGCTGCTGGTCTCGGGGTCCTCGGTCTGTGGTGGATCGGCTGAGGTAGACTGGCCCACGCTCTCGTGCGGTCCGCTCCCTGATCAGCCCTGCACCTCGCCGGTGCCGGGGCTCGTCGTCCGGTCGTCGGGTGCCTGATCCTTGAACACTCGACAGGAAGACCACCGTGGCTACCACCAACGACATCAAGAACGGCACTGTGCTCAAGCTCGACGGCCAGCTCTGGACCGTCATCGACTTCCAGCACGTCAAGCCCGGCAAGGGTGGCGCGTTCGTCCGCACCAAGATGAAGAACGTGACCTCGGGCAAGACGGTCGACAAGACCTTCAACGCCGGCCTGAAGATCGAGACTGCGACCGTCGACAAGAGCGACATGCAGTATCTCTACAAGGACGGCACGGACTACGTGTTCATGGACCAGACCACGTACGACCAGATCAACATCCCCGAGGTGGTCGTGGGCGACGCCGCCAACTTCCTCCTCGAGAGCCAGGTCGTCAACGTCGCGACCAACGAGGGCACGGTCCTCTACATCGAGCTGCCGCCGTCGGTCGTCCTCGAGATCACCTACAGCGAGCCGGGCCTCCAGGGCGACCGCTCGACCGGTGGCACCAAGCCCGCCACCCTCGAGACCGGTCACGTGATCCAGGTCCCGCTGTTCCTCGAGCAGGGCACCAAGGTCAAGGTCGACACCCGCGACTCGAGCTACCTCGGCCGAGTGAACGACTGACGTGGGAGCCAGGACCAAGGCCCGCAAGCGCGCGCTCGACGTGCTCTTCGAGGCCGAGCAGCGTCACCTCGACCCGATCACCCTCCTCGCGGACCGGGTGGCCGAGCCGGGGACCGAGGCAGCCCTGCCGCAGTACTCCGCCGACATCGTCGAGGGGGTCATCGACCGCCTCGACCGGATCGACGAGCTCCTCGAGACGTACTCGCACGAGTGGTCGCTCGACCGCATGCCCGCCGTCGACCGTGCGCTGCTGCGCATCGGCACGTGGGAGATCCTCTTCAACGACGACGTCCCGGACGCCGTCGCGATCGACGAGGCCGTCGAGCTGTCCAGGTCGCTCTCGACCGACGACTCGCCGGTCTTCGTCAACGGTCTCCTCGGCCGCATCCTCGAGCTGAAGCCGACCATCCTGGCCTGACCTCTCGTCCTCGAGGGAGACGCCACCGCGCGCAGGCCCGGACCGTTCACGGTCCGGGCCTGCGTGCGTCCTGTGGCGAGGAGTCGTAGCAGGTGGGGAGGTTCTGCGACCGTCGGGCCTCTCGGGACCTACGGCCCCGTAGGTTACGGGTCCGTAGGTTATTCTCGACGGGTGACCTCGTCGATCGAACACCGCCCGTGGCTGTCCTCCTACGCGCCCGGAGTCGCGCACGACATCACCGTGCCCGACGAACCGCTGACAGCCTCGCTCGAGCGCGCCGCCGAGCGTTTCCCGGACAGGCCGGCCCTCGACTTCATGGGCTCGACGACCACCTACGCCGAGCTCCTCGACCAGGTCCGCCGCGCTGCGAGCGCCCTGCTCGACCTCGGTGTCGGCCCGGGTGACAGGGTCGCGATCGCGCTCCCGAACCTCGCCTCGCACGTGGTCGCCTTCTACGCGACGCTGCGGATCGGTGCTGTCGTCGTCGAGCACAACCCGACGTACACCGCCGGCGAGCTCGCGCACCAGCTCACGGACTCTGGCGCCGTGGTCGCGATCTGCTGGGAGCACACAGCGGTCAGGGTCCTCGAGGTCCAGGCGCAGACGCCGGTCCGGACGGTGATCGCCGTCGACATGTCTCGCGACCTGCCCACGCTCAAGCGCCTGGCGCTCTCCCTCCCGATCAGCAAGGCCAAGGCCCTCCGGGCGACGATGCGTGCCGCCCTGCCCTCGGGCACGACCTACTGGCACGAGCTGGTCTCGAAGTCGTCGCCGCTGCCCGCCGACCACCCGTACCCGGAGTCCGAAGACCTTGCTCTCCTGCAGTACACGGGTGGCACGACCGGGACTCCTAAGGGCGCGATGCTCACCCACCGCAACCTCGTGGCCAACGTCGTGCAGGGCACCGAGTGGACCGGGGCGGAGCGTGAGTCTGTCGAGGAGGACGGCCACGAGGTCGTCTACGGCGTGCTCCCGTTCTTCCACGCCTTCGGTCTCATGCTCTGCCTCACCTACGCGATGCGGATCGGCGCGACGCTCGTGCTGTTCCCCAAGTTCGACGTGACGTCCGTCCTGGCGACCCAGAAGCGCCTGCCCGGGTCGTTCTTGCCCGCGGTGCCCCCGATGCTCGACAGGCTGTCGGCGGCGGCGAAGGAGTCCGGCGCCGACCTCACGAGCTTCCGGTACGCCATCTGCGGTGCGATGCCGATCCCGCTCGCGACGGCGGAGGCCTGGGAAGAGGTGACCGGCGGTCTCGCGATCGAGGGGTACGGCATGACCGAGACCTCCCCGGTCGCCCTCGGCAGCCCTCTCTCCGACCAGCGTCGGCCGGGCATGCTCGGTCTGCCCTTCCCCTCGACCGACATCCTCGTGGTCGACCAGGACGACCCGACGAAGATCCTCGGGTCCGGGGAGCGCGGCGAGCTGCTCATCAGCGGACCGCAGGTCTTCGCGGGCTACTGGGAGCGCCCGGAGGACACTGCCGAGTCGCTCGTCGAGCTCCAGGGCAAGACCTGGGTGCGGACCGGTGACGTGGTCGTCATGCACGACGGCGGGTTCGTCCAGGCCGTGGACCGCATCAAGGAGATGATCATCACCGGAGGGTTCAAGGTCTTCCCGTCACAGGTCGAAGACTGCCTGCGGACCATGCCCGGCGTCGAGGACGTCGCCGTGGTCGGTCTCCCGGGCGGCGACCTGGGGGAGAAGGTCGTCGCGGCCCTCGTGCTGGCACGCGACGCCACGGGTGTCGACCTCGAGGCCGTCCGGGCCTGGTGCGAGAAGAACGTCGCCCGCTACGCCCTGCCCAAGCAGCTGGTGATCATGAAGGACCTGCCCAGGTCGCAGATCGGCAAGGTCCTGCGCAGGGTCGTGCGCGACAGGGTGATCTCGGGGACCTGACGGCCCCCGGGTCGTCAGACCGCAGAGCCGAGGAGCAGCACGCGGACACCCCGGGGTCTAGCGTGAGCCTGTGAAGCCTGCCGAACGCCGTGTCCTCGTGGTCGCGATCCTCGCGTCCTTCGTCGTGTTCCTCGACGGGTCGGTCGTCAACGTCGCCCTGCCCGCGATCGCCGGTGACCTCGACGGGGGAGTGCTCGACGGGCTCGCCCTCCAGCAGTGGGTCGTCGACGCCTATCTCGTGACCCTCGGTGCGCTGATCCTCGTGGCCGGGTCGCTCTCCGACGTCCTCGGCCGACGGCGTGTCCTCTCGTGGGGGCTGGTCGGTTTTGGTCTCGCGTCGCTCGCCTGCGCTGTCGCCCCGACAGGGGTGGTCCTCGTGGTCGCCCGCGCTGTCCAGGGCGCTGCCGGGGCGCTCCTGGTCCCCAGCTCCCTCGCGATGATCGTCGCGACCTTCCGCGGCGAGGCGCAGGGGCGGGCCATCGGAACCTGGACGGCGTGGACGGGGACAGCGATGATCGCCGGGCCGCTGCTCGGAGGGATCCTCGTCGACACGTCGTCGTGGCGCTGGGTCTTCGCGGTCAACGTGCTCCCCGTCGCGGTGACAGCCTGGTTGCTGCGGGGCACCGCCCGGGGTGAGCGGGACAGGTCGCGCCGTGTCGACGTCGCAGGCGCGGCCCTCGTCGCGCTGGGTCTGGCCGGCACGGTCTTCGCGCTCATCGAGCAAGGACGGCTCGGCTGGGACGACCCGCTGGTCTGGGGACCGCTGTTCCTCGGCGTCGCGGCGCTCGACGTCTTCGTGCTGTGGGAACGGCGCGTGCCCGACCCTGTCCTGCCGCTGCGGCTCTTCGCCGTGCGCAACTTCTCGGCCGGCAACCTCACCACGGCCTTCGTCTACGGGGCGCTCGCCTTCGGCGGCTTCGTCGTCGTCCTGTTCCTGCAGCAGGTCGCCGGCTACAGCGCGACGGCGGCCGGTCTGGCGATGCTGCCCGTCACGCTCCTCATGCTCGTGCTGTCGTCCCGCGCCGGGTCGCTGGCAGGTCGCTACGGTGCGCGCGTCTTCATGACCGCCGGCCCGCTGCTCGCCGCCGCCGGGTACCTGCTCATGCTGACGACCACGCAGGACGCGGACTACCTCACCCAGCTGCTGCCGGGTGTGCTGCTCTTCGGGCTCGGTCTGAGCGCGACGGTGGCTCCCCTGACGGCGTCGATCCTCGCTGCGGTCCCGCCCGAGGACGCCGGCATCGGCTCCGCGGTCAACAACGCGGTCTCGCGGGTGGCCGGGCTGGTGGTCATCGCCTGCGCCGGGGTGGTCCTCGGCCCGACGCTCGACCTTGCGGGGTTCCACAGAGCCCTGGTGCTGACAGCCGTGCTGCTCGCCCTCGGCGGGCTGGTGAGCTGGCTCGGCGTCCGGGACGCCCCTACGACAGCCGGGGCAGAGGGCTCGGCAGTCGCCTGACAGAACGCCCGGTCTCCGAGTGACGGTGCGTCCGTGGCATCTCGACGAGCACGGCGCCAGAGCGCCCGGCGGCAGCCTGACGACCCGCAGCAGGGACAGGTCGTCTCACCATGCGCCACCCCGCACGGGCGCCGCCCGGGGTCGCTGTAAGGTGGGTGACGTCCTGCAAGACATCCTTTAAGAGCCGTCCAGAGAGGCGGAGAAGGAGGTCGCCAGATGACATCTGGCCCTGCTGTGCCCCACGACGCTCCTGCGTCGTCCCCCCTCGAGTCCCCACCCGTCGTGCCCCCAGCGCCGACCGAGGTCCTCGGAGCCCCCGAGATCGCCCGGGCGCTGACCCGCATCGCCCACGAGATCCTCGAGCGCAACAAGGGCGGCGCCGACGTGGTCCTGCTCGGGATCCCGACCCGGGGTGTCCCGCTCGCCGAGCGGCTCGCGCTGCGCCTCGCCGAGGTCGAGCCCGGCCTCGACGCCACGAGCCTCGTCGGCACCCTCGACGTGACCATGCACCGCGACGACCTGCACCGCCAGCCACCGCGCGCGATCGGCACGACCACGCTGCCCGCAGGCGGGATCGACGGCAAGGTGGTCGTCCTCGTCGACGACGTCCTCTACTCCGGCCGCACCATCCGCGCAGCCCTCGACGCGATCAGCGACATCGGGCGACCGCGCGCCGTCCAGCTCGCCGCGCTGGTCGACCGTGGTCACCGCGAGCTGCCGATCCGCCCGGACTACGTCGGCAAGAACCTGCCGACCTCGGTGTCCGAGCGCGTCCACGTGCGGGTCGCCGAGATCGACGGAGACGACGCCGTCCTCATCAGCCAGGCGCCGGTGGCAGCCGAGACGCAGGCAGAGGAGGCAGGGCTGTGAAGCACCTCCTCACGACGGCGGACCTGTCGCGCGCCGAGGCGATCCGCATCCTCGACACCGCCGGCCAGATGGCCGCCACGCAGTCGCGGGAGATCAAGAAGCTCCCGACGCTGCGCGGGCGCACCGTGGTCAACCTCTTCTTCGAAGACTCGACCCGCACCCGGATCTCCTTCGAGACAGCCGCCAAGCGCCTCTCGGCCGACGTCATCAACTTCTCCGCCAAGGGCTCGAGCGTGTCCAAGGGGGAGTCCCTCAAGGACACCGCGCTGACGCTCCAGGCCATGGGGGCCGACGCCGTGGTCATCCGGCACCAGGCCTCCGGGGCGCCGCACACGCTGGCCAACGCGGGCTGGGTCGACTCGGCTGTCATCAACGCGGGCGACGGCATGCACCAGCACCCGACGCAGGCGCTGCTCGACGCGTACACGATCCGCCGCCACCTCACGGGGGAGCGCCGCGACGCGCGGGACCCCGCGAGCGCACCGCTGCTCGGCGCCGGGACGGGTCAGGACCTCTCCGGTCTGCACGTGGCCGTGGTGGGTGACGTCCTGCACTCGCGCGTGGCCCGCTCGAACGTCCAGCTGCTCACCACCCTCGGTGCCCGGGTGACGCTCGTCGCGCCGCCCACCCTCGTTCCCGTCGGGGTCGAGGCGTGGCCCTGCGACGTGTCCTACGACCTCGACGGTGTCCTCGGTGACGGGAAGCCCGACGCGGTGATGATGCTGCGCGTGCAGCGCGAGCGCATGAGCAGCTCGGGCGGCGGGTTCTTCCCGAGCCCTCTCGAGTACACCCGCAACTACGGTCTCGACGCGCGCCGCCTGCGGCTGCTCGAGGACCACACCATCGTCATGCACCCTGGCCCGATGAACCGTGGGCTCGAGATCTCGGCGGAGGCGGCGGACTCGCCGCGCGCGGTGATCGTCGAGCAGGTCGCCAACGGTGTCGCGGTCCGCATGGCCGTCCTCTACCTCCTGCTCGCAGGAGACGTGACGCACGAGGCGTCCGACAAGCACGGTGCCTCTGACAAGAACGGTGTCTCCCCAAAGGAAGCAGGACAGTCATGACCACCAGGTATCTCCTCTCCCACGTGTCGCCCCTCGGTGGCGACAGTGTCGACATGGTCCTCGCCGGCGGTGTGATCGAGGCTGTCGCCCCGGCTGGCACGCTCAGCGCGGACGGCTCCGACGAGACCGTGGTCGTCGACTGCTCCGGGCTGGTCGCCCTCCCGGGCCTGGTGGACCTGCACACCCACCTGCGGGAGCCTGGCCGGGAAGACTCCGAGACGATCGCGTCGGGGACCCGCGCCGCGGCCGTCGGCGGGTTCACGGCCGTCCACGCGATGGCCAACACGACCCCGGTCCAGGACACCGCCGGTGTGGTCGAGCAGGTCTGGCGCATCGGAACCGAGGCGGGCTGGGCGGACGTCCACCCTGTCGGCGCCGTGACCGTGGGCCTGGCGGGGGAGCACCTCGCCGAGCTCGGCTCGATGGCCTCGTCGGCCGCCCAGGTCCGGGTGTTCTCGGACGACGGCAGGTGCGTGTGGGACCCGGTCCTCATGCGCCGCGCGCTCGAGTACGTGAAGTCCTTCGACGGGGTGATCGCCCAGCATGCCCAGGAGCCCCGCCTCACCGAGGGCGCCCAGATGAACGAGGGTGTCGTCTCGGCCGAGATCGGCCTGGCCGGGTGGCCGGCTGTCGCCGAGGAGGCGATCATCGCCCGCGACGTGCTGCTCGCCGAGCACGTCGGCTCCCGCCTGCACGTGTGCCACCTGTCGACCGCCGGGTCTGTCGACCTCATCCGTTGGGCCAAGGCCCGGGGCATCAACGTGACGGCCGAGGTCACCCCGCACCACCTGATCCTCACCGACGAGCTCGCCCGCGGCTACGACCCGCTCTTCAAGGTCAACCCGCCGCTGCGCACGGCCGCAGACGTCGAGGCCGTCCGTGAGGGTCTGGCCGACGGGACGATCGACATCGTCGCGACAGACCACGCCCCGCACACCCGCGAGGACAAGGACTGCGAGTGGGCTGCGGCGGCCTTCGGCATGACCGGCCTCGAGACTGCGCTGAGCGTCGTCCAGCAGACCATGGTCGACACCGGTCGCATGACCTGGGCCGACGTCGCCCGTGTGCTCTCGACAGCGCCGGCGCGCATCGGTCGCATCGACGAGGGTGCCCGTCCGCAGGGTCGTCCGCTCGAGGTCGGCGAGCCCGCCAACGTCGTGCTGGTCGACCCGTCCGCGACCCGCGTCGTGGTGCCCGCCGAGCAGGCGACCGCGAGCGCGAACTCGCCCTTCGGCGGCCACGAGCTGCCCGGCGCTGTCGTGGCGACCTTCTTGCGGGGTCGGGCGACGGTCTTCGAGGGCCGTCCGGTCGAGCAGGCCGAGGTGGCTCGATGAACCTGCCTCTTCCGGTCGCCGTGGCGATCATGCTCTCTGTCGGCGCACTGCTGCTGGTGATCATGTGGCGTGGCTGGCGCTCGCTCCAGGCGCGCAGCGCGACCAAGGTGTCGACGCTCGCCGAGGTGCCTGCCGAGGCAGAGCTCGGTGCCGCACGCACGGCGCCGATCGAGGGCACGTACGTGTCGACGACCACGGCCGGCGACTGGCTCGACAGGGTCGCTGCGCGCGACCTCGGGTACAGGGCCAAGGCCGTCGTGCAGGTCTTCGACGCGGGTGTGGTGGTCGCCCGTGCGGGTGCCTCCGACCTCTTCGTCCCGGTGGCCGACCTCACGGGCGCATCGCGCACCTCGGGTATGGCCGGCAAGTACGTCGGCGGCGAGGGCCTCGTGGTCATCGCGTGGTCGACGCTGTCGCCGACGGGTGAGCGCACGGCCCTCGAGACCGGCGTGCGGACCCAGCGCAAGGCCGACCGCCCCCTCCTCCTCGACGCCGTGAGCGCGCTCGCGTCGTCGTCTCCTTCTTCCCCCGACTCTCGTACCGACATCAAGGAGTCCGAGTGACTACGCAGCTCCACGCGACCAAGACCCCCGAGACCGACGTCTCCGACGCAGCGCTCCTCGTCCTGGAAGACGGTCGCACCTTCTCCGGTCGTGCCTACGGCGCGCACGGCACCACGGTCGGCGAGATCGTCTTCAACACCGGCATGACCGGCTACCAGGAGACGCTGACCGACCCCTCGTACCACCGGCAGATCGTCGTGATGACGGCGCCGCACATCGGTAACACGGGTGTGAACGACGACGACCCGGAGTCCGGCAAGATCTGGGTGAGCGGCTACGTGGTGCGCGACCCTGCCCGACGTCCGTCGAACTGGCGTGCCGTGGGCACCCTCGAGGACGAGCTGGTCCGTCAGGGTGTCGTCGGCATCTCCGACATCGACACCCGCGCGCTGACACGTCACCTGCGCGAGCGCGGTGTGATGCGCGGCGCGGTGTTCTCCGGTGACGCGCTGCTGGTCGGCGGGTACCCGCGGTCGATCGACGACCTGGTCGCGGAGGTCCTCGCGGCCCCGTCGATGAAGGGCGCCGACCTGGCCGGCGAGGTGAGCACCGACGAGGCCTATGTCATCGAACCCCTCGGCGACTTCGCGGGGAAGGCTCCGCTGAAGACCGTGGTCGCGATCGACCTGGGCATCAAGGCCATGACGCCGCAGCGTCTCGCCGAGCGCGGCATCCGCGTGCACGTGCTGCCGTCGTCCTCGACGATCGAGGACGTCGTGGCGCTCTCGCCCGACGGCGTGTTCTTCTCCAACGGCCCCGGGGACCCCGGGGCGGCGACCCACGAGGTCGAGCTGCTCCGTGAGGTCCTCGACCGCGGCCTGCCGTACTTCGGCATCTGCTTCGGCAACCAGATCCTCGGGCGGGCCCTCGGTTTCGGCACGTACAAGCTGGCCTACGGTCACCGCGGGATCAACCAGCCGGTGATGGACCTCGCGACCCGCAAGGTCGAGATCACGTCGCAGAACCACGGCTTCGCCGTCGACGCCCCGGTGGGCGCCGAGACCGTCGCGCCGCACACCGACCGCTACGGGCGCGTGATCGTGTCGCACATCGGCCTCAACGACCAGGTGGTCGAGGGTCTCGAGTGCCTCGACATCCCGGCCTTCTCCGTCCAGTACCACCCGGAGGCAGCCGCAGGCCCGCACGACGCCTCGTACCTCTTCGACCGTTTCCTCGACCTCATGACGTCAGGTGCGTCGTCCGCCGCAGGCCTCTCGGCCGCGGGGACCCAGACCGCCACGTCGCAGAAGGAGAACTGACCAGTGCCTCGCAGAACAGACATCAACTCCGTCCTGGTCATCGGCTCCGGGCCGATCGTCATCGGCCAGGCGTGCGAGTTCGACTACTCGGGCACCCAGGCGTGCCGGGTGCTCAAGGAGGAGGGCATCCGTGTCGTCCTGGTGAACTCCAACCCGGCGACGATCATGACGGACCCCGAGTTCGCCGATGCCACGTACATCGAGCCCATCACGACCGAGGTGCTCACCTCGATCATCGCGAAGGAGCGCCCTGACGCCGTCCTGGCGACCCTCGGCGGGCAGACGGCCCTCAACGCCGCGATCGCCCTCGACGAGGCCGGTGTCCTGGCGAAGTACGACGTCGAGCTCATCGGCGCGAACATCGCCGCGATCCAGAAGGGCGAAGACCGCCTGCAGTTCAAGGAGGTCGTCGAGAAGTGCGGCGGCGAGTCCGCCCGCTCGGTCATCATCCACGCCGTCGACGAGGCCCTCGCGGCGGCGGACGACCTCGGCTACCCGATGGTCGTTCGCCCCTCCTTCACGATGGGTGGCCTGGGCTCGGGCATCGCCTACGACGAGAAGGACCTGCGCCGCATCGTCGGCCAGGGCCTGCACTACTCGCCGACCACGGAGGTGCTCCTCGAGGAGTCGATCCTCGGGTGGAAGGAGTACGAGCTCGAGCTCATGCGCGACAAGGCGGACAACGTTGTCGTCATCTGCTCGATCGAGAACGTCGACCCCGTCGGCGTGCACACCGGTGACTCGGTGACCGTCGCCCCGGCGCTCACGCTCACCGACCGCGAGTACCAGAACCTGCGCGACATCGGCATCGCCGTGATCCGCGAGGTCGGCGTCGACACCGGTGGCTGCAACATCCAGTACGCCGTGCACCCCGAGACCGGCCGCGTGGTCGTCATCGAGATGAACCCGCGCGTCTCGCGCTCCTCGGCCCTCGCCTCGAAGGCCACGGGCTTCCCGATCGCGAAGATCGCCGCGAAGCTCGCCGTCGGGTACACCCTCGACGAGATCCCCAACGACATCACCGGGTCGACCCCGGCGTCCTTCGAGCCCTCGCTCGACTACGTGGTCGTCAAGGTGCCGCGCTTCGCCTTCGAGAAGTTCCCGGCGGCCGACGACACCCTCACCACGACCATGAAGTCCGTCGGCGAGGCGATGGCCATGGGCCGCAACTTCACCGAGGCCCTCGGCAAGGCGCTGCGCTCGATCGACAAGTCCGGCGCGACCTTCCACTGGGACGGGGAGGTGCCCACGGGCGCCGACCTCGACGCGCTCCTCGTCGAGATCGCCCGGCCGACCGAGTCCCGCCTCGTGCAGACCCAGCAGGCCCTGCGTGCCGGTGCGACCATCGAGCAGGTCTTCGACGCCACGAAGATCGACCCCTGGTACCTCGACCAGATCCAGCTCGTCAACGAGATCGCCGCCGAGGTCGCCGCCGCACCGGCGCTCACCCGCGTGGTCCTCGACCGTGCCAAGCGTCACGGCCTCTCCGACGCGCAGATCGCGTCGCTGCGCGGCATCGGCGGCAGCCGCTCCGCGGGGGAGGCGACGGTCCGCGAGGTCCGCAAGGCCCTCGGGGTGCGCCCGGTCTTCAAGACCGTCGACACCTGCGCCGCGGAGTTCAAGGCCGAGACCCCGTACTACTACTCGTCCTACGACGCCGAGACCGAGGTCAAGCCGCGCGAGCGCGAGGCCGTGATCATCCTCGGCTCGGGTCCGAACCGCATCGGTCAGGGCATCGAGTTCGACTACTCCTGCGTGCACGCAGCCCTCGCCCTCAAGGGCGACTACGAGACCGTCATGGTCAACTGCAACCCCGAGACCGTCTCGACCGACTACGACACGGCCGACCGCCTCTACTTCGAGCCGCTGACCTTCGAAGACGTCCTCGAGGTCTACGAGGCCGAGCTCGCCGCGGGCCCCATCAAGGGGATCATCGTGCAGCTCGGCGGGCAGACGCCGCTGAGCCTCGCCCAGCGTCTCGCCGACGCCGGTCTGCCGATCCTCGGCACCTCGCCCGAGGCCATCGACTCCGCGGAGGACCGTGAGGTCTTCGGCCGCGTCCTCGGCGAGGCCGGTCTGCCGGCCCCCGCCTTCGGCACCGCGACGACCCTCGCGCAGGCCTGCGAGATCGCCGACGGCATCGGCTACCCGGTCCTCGTCCGCCCGTCCTACGTGCTCGGCGGGCGCGGCATGGAGATCGTCTACTCCGAGGAGCAGCTCACAGGCTACGTCGAGCGCGCCCTCGGCGAGGTCGCCAAGGCCGGGGGACACCTCGCCCCGATCCTCATCGACAGGTTCCTCGACGACGCGATGGAGATCGACGTCGACGCCCTCTACGACGGCGAGGAGATGTTCCTCGGCGGCGTCATGGAGCACATCGAAGAGGCCGGAATCCACTCGGGCGACTCCGCCTGCGTGCTGCCCCCGGTCTCGCTCAGCGAGGCCGAGATCGCGCGCATCCGCCGCTCGACCGAGGCCATCGCCAAGGGCGTCGGCGTGCGCGGTCTGCTCAACGTGCAGTTCGCCCTCGTCTCCGACGTGCTCTACGTCCTCGAGGCCAACCCGCGCGCCTCGCGGACCGTGCCCTTCGTGTCCAAGGCCACCGGCGTCCCGCTCGCCAAGGCGGCCGCGCTGCTCATGGTCGGTCACTCGATCGCCGACATGCGCGCCTCGGGCGTCCTGCCCGCCGAGGGTGACGGTGCGACCCTCGACCTCGACGCGCCCATCGCCGTCAAGGAGGCCGTGCTGCCCTTCAAGCGCTTCCGCACCGCCGACGGCGTGGCCGTCGACACCGTGCTCGGCCCGGAGATGCGCTCGACGGGTGAGGTCATGGGCTTCGACGACGACTTCCCGACGGCCTTCGCGAAGTCCCAGGCGGCGGCCTTCGGCGGCCTGCCGACGAGCGGTTCGGTCTTCGTGTCGGTCGCCGACCGCGACAAGCGCTCGATCGTCTTCCCGGTCAAGCGCCTCGCGGAGCTCGGCTTCGAGATCCTCGCGACCGAGGGGACCGCGACGGTCCTGCGCCGCAACGGCATCACCTCGACCGTCGTGCGCAAGCACTCGGCCGGACGCGGTGAGAACGGTGAGCCCACCATCGTCGACCTCATCACCGACGGCGAGGTCGACATGGTCGTCAACACCCCCTCGGGTCAGGGCGCACGCGCCGACGGCTACGAGATCCGCGCAGCGACGACAGCCGCCGACAAGCCGATCATCACGACGGTCTCCCAGCTGGCCGCGGCCGTCCAGGGCATCGAGGCCGTCCTGGCCGGGCCCTTCACGGTCCGCAGCCTCCAGGAGTACGTCACCGTGCAGGGCGCCCGGTGACGGGCACCCCGACCGCAGGACCAGCCGGCAGCCGCGCCCCCTTCGGGGCGCGGCTCGCCGCGGCCATGGCCGAGCACGGCCCGCTCTGCGCAGGGATCGACCCGCACCCCGGTCTGCTCGACACCTGGGGACTGTCCGACGACGCGGACGGCCTGCGGACCTTCGCACTGACTGTCGTCGATGCCCTCGGCGGGCGGGTCGCCGCGCTCAAGCCGCAGTCGGCACTCTTCGAGCGGCACGGGTCGAAGGGGGTCGCGGTCCTCGAAGAGGTGATCGCCGCGGCTCGCGAGGCCGGGACACTGACCATCGTCGATGCCAAGCGCGGTGACATCGGCTCGACGATGGCCGGGTACGCCCAGGCGTACCTCGCCGACGGGTCGCCCCTCGCGGGTGACGCCCTCACGGTCTCACCCTTCCTCGGACCGGGGTCGCTCACGCCTGCCGTCGAGCTCGCCCTCGCGACAGGCCGCGGGCTGTTCGTCCTGTGCCTCACCTCGAACCCCGAAGGTCACGAGGTGCAGCACGCGCGTTCCGCAGGTGGGGAGAGCGTGGCCGCGCAGGTGGCGCGGTTCGCCGCCGAGCTCAACGCTGCTGAGCTCGGCGCCGTCGAGCTCGGCGCTGTCGACCTCGAGGCGCCCGGCTCAGAGGCGTCAGAGAGCGCAGCCGACTGGGGGAGCGGTGGCTTCGGGTCGATCGGCCTGGTCGTCGGTGCGACGATCGGCGACGCTGCCCGCACCGCTGGGGTCGACCTGGCGGCCGTGCGCGGCCCCCTGCTGGCACCCGGTGTCGGTGCCCAGGGCGCCGGTGCCGAGGAGCTCGCCGCGGTGTTCGGCGATGCGAGGTCGCAGGTCCTCGCCTCGTCCTCCCGCGGGGTCCTCGCCGCCGGACCTGATGTCGCAGCCCTGCGCACCGCGGCCAAGACCGCGGCCGACGAGGCTCGTGGAGCCCTCGCGACCCGCTGAGCAGGACCGCACCCAGCACAGACGACGACGCCGGGACCTCACGCACGAGGCCCCGGCGTCGTCACGTTTCGGCTCAATCGCGACCTACCGGCACCCCGAGTGTGGCCCAGGCCACGTTCCCGTTGCCGACCAGCCCAAACGTGGCTAGTTTCGCAAGTACGTTTCCGCTCGTCCGAAGAAGGTGACCGGAGTGCCATTACCTGAACTGACCCCAGAGCAGCGCGCTGCTGCGCTCGACAAGGCGGCCGCCGCCCGGCGGGCGCGTGCTGAGGTGAAGAACCGTCTGAAGTACTCTTCAGGGGTCCTCTCCGAAGTCATCGAGCAAGGACGCACCGATGACGTCATCGGGAAGTTGAAAGTCGTGTCGCTGCTCGAGTCCCTGCCGGGAGTCGGCAAGGTCAAGGCCCGCGCCATCATGTCGGAGGTCGGCATCGCCGAGTCCCGACGTGTCCGTGGGCTCGGACCGCACCAGGCAGCGGCGCTCGTCGAAAGGTTCGGCTGATCATTCCTGCAACGCCCCCCGCACCCACGTCGTCGCGCCTGACGGTCCTCGCCGGACCCACGGCTGTCGGCAAGGGCACGGTCTCTGCTGACATCCGCGCGCGCTACCCCGACATCTGGCTGTCCGTCTCCGCGACGACACGCCAGCCCCGCCCCGGCGAGGTCGACGGCGTCCACTACCTCTTCGTCGGACCTGACAAGTTCGCCGACATGGTGGCCCACGGCGACCTCCTCGAGTGGGCCGTGGTGCACGGTCGCAACAGCTACGGGACCCCGCGGGGGCCTGTGCAGGACAAGCTCGACGCGGGCGTGGCGACCCTCCTGGAGATCGACCTCCAGGGGGCTCGTCAGGTCCGTGCCTCCATGCCCGAGGCCCGCTTCGTGTTCCTCGCCCCGCCCAGCTGGGAAGAGCTCGAGCGTCGCCTGGTCGGGCGTGGCACCGAGGGGCCCGAAGAGCGGGAGCGCCGCCTCGCGACGGCCAAGGTCGAGATGGCCGCAGCCTCCGAGTTCGACCACGTGATCGTCAACGACGACGTCCAGCGCGCGGCCGACGAGCTCGTCTCGGTCATGGGGCTCACCCCGCACCCCGTCGTCGGGCGCTGAGCCTCGTCCCGCCGCGGGGTCGCACGTCACACGACGGTGCGGCCACGCGGCAGGCCTCGGCGCGCCCGCGACCGAGTAGACTGGTCCATTGATCCATCCTCACCACCCTCGGAGTTGACCCGTGTCTGGAACCGTTGCCGCCCCTGTGGGCATCACCGACCCGCCCATCGACGACCTGCTCGACCGCGCTGACTCCAAGTACGCCCTGGTGATCTACTCGGCCAAGCGCGCCCGTCAGATCAACGCGTACTACTCGCAGCTGCACGAGGGGCTCCTCGAGTTCGTCGGCCCGCTCGTCGAGACCCGCAACCAGGAGAAGCCGCTCTCCATCGCCATGCGCGAGATCAACGCCGGCCTCCTCACGATCAACCCGATCGAGCAGCCGGCCGCCGACGCGGACGCGTCCTGACCGACCGCTAGACACTCGCGAAGAGCTGAGAGGGTGCCCGAGCGCATGCGTATCGTCCTCGGCGTGAGCGGCGGGGTCGCGGCCTACAAGGCCGTCCTGCTGCTCCGCACCTTCACGGAGGCTGGGCACGACGTCACCGTCGTGCCGACAGCCGCGGCTCTCCGCTTCGTGGGGGCTCCCACCTGGGAGGCACTCTCAGGCCGCGCTGTCTCGACCGAGGTCTTCGCGGACGTCCCGCACGTCCCGCACGTCTCGCTCGGGCAGCAGGCCGACCTCGTCGTCGTCGCACCTGCGACCGCGGACCTGCTCTCCAGGATGGCGACAGGCCGGTCTGACGACCTCCTCACCGCCACCCTCCTCACGGCACGCTGCCCGGTGCTCGTCGCCCCGGCGATGCACACCGAGATGTGGCTGCACCCGGCGACCGTCGCCAACGTCGCCACGCTGCGCGAGCGTGGCGTTCACGTGCTGGAGCCTGCGTCGGGGCGTCTGACCGGTGCCGACACCGGACCGGGCCGCCTTCCCGAACCTCAGGTGATCGCCGAGGCCGCACTAGCTCTCGTCGAGACGCCGACCAGCAGCACGTCGTCGCGCCTGGAGGCCGCCGAGAGCGGCGCCGCTGACGGCCAGCCGACGCCCGCCACAGCGGGGGAGAGCGGCGACCTCGCGGGCACCCGGGTCGTCGTGACCGCAGGCGGCACGCGCGAGCCCATCGACCCCGTGAGGTTCCTCGGGAACCGCAGCACCGGGATGCAGGGCTACGCCGTCGCCGAAGAAGCCCGCGACCGCGGGGCCGAGGTCGTCCTCGTCGCCGCCAACGTGATCCTCCCCGACCCTGAGGGTGTGAGCGTCGTCCACGTCGAGACCACGGCCCAGCTCGCCGAGGCCGTGGACGAGCACAGGCTCGCGGCAGACGTGATCGTCATGAGCGCGGCTGTCGCCGACTTCCGTCCGGCGAGCGTCGGTGACCACAAGACCAAGAAGACGTCCGACGGCGTGGTCGCTCCTATCCAGCTGGTCGTCAACCCCGACATCCTCGCGGGGCTGGTCGAGAGGCGTGCGCCGCACCAGACGATCGTCGGGTTCGCCGCCGAGACGGGCGACGCCGACGGGGACGTGCTCTTCCACGGGCGCGCCAAGGCGCGTCGCAAGAAGGCAGACCTGCTCGTGCTCAACGAGGTCGGTCACGACCTCGGCTTCGGTGCCCCGACGAACGCGGTGACGATCCTCACGGCCGACGGCGAGGCCCTCGGGTCCGCCGAGGGCAGCAAGCGCGAGGTCGCGGCTGCGGTCCTCGACCAGGTCGTCGCGGTGCGCGGAGCCGCAGGCACTTCTGTCTCACACGACTGACCTGCTGCACGAGCCCGACCACCTTCCCCGTATCCTGTCCGGCATGACTGAGTCTCTGCGCCTGTTCACGTCCGAGTCCGTGACCGAAGGACACCCGGACAAGGTGTGCGACCAGATCTCCGACTCCATCCTGGACGCCCTCCTCGAGCAGGACCCGTCCTCCCGTGTCGCGGTCGAGACTCTCGTGACCACGGGCCTCGTGCACGTGGCCGGCGAGGTGACCACCGAGGCCTACGTCGAGATCCCGCAGATCGTCCGTCAGGTCGTCAAGCAGATCGGCTACACCTCGTCCTCGATCGGCTTCGACGGGGACTCCTGCGGGGTCTCGGTTTCGATCGGCCAGCAGTCGCCGGACATCGCGCAGGGTGTCGACAAGGCTCTTGAGATGCGCGTCGACAGCGGTGAGGTCGACCCCCTCGACGCCCAGGGCGCCGGGGACCAGGGCCTCATGTTCGGCTATGCGACCGACGAGACCGCCACGCTGCTCCCGCTGCCGATCTTCGCCGCCCACCGTCTCGCCGAGCGCCTCGCGCAGGTGCGCAAGGACGGCACGCTCGCCGGTCTGCGTCCTGACGGCAAGACCCAGGTGACCGTCGCCTACGACGGTCAGCAGGCCGTCGCGATCGACACCGTCGTCCTGTCGACCCAGCACGACCCCGACGTCCGCCAGGACGAGCTGCGCGCAGCCGTCGCTGAGCTCGTCGTCGCCCCGGTCCTGGCCGAGCTCGACCTCTCCTCCGCCGACCACCGGCTCATCGTCAATCCCACCGGGACCTTCGTCGTCGGCGGGCCCAAGGGTGACGCCGGTCTGACCGGACGCAAGATCATCGTCGACACCTACGGCGGCATGGCCCGCCACGGCGGCGGCGCCTTCTCCGGCAAGGACCCGTCGAAGGTCGACCGCTCCGCCGCCTACGCCACGCGCTGGGTCGCGAAGAACGTCGTGGCCGCAGGGCTCGCCCGCCGCTGCGAGGTCCAGGTGGCCTACGCGATCGGCAAGGCGCACCCCGTGGGCCTCTACGTGGAGACCTTCGGCACCGAGACCGTCCCGAGCGCACGGTTGGAGGCGGCGATCAAGGAGGTCTTCGACCTGCGTCCAGGCGCGATCGTCCGTGACCTCGACCTCTTGCGCCCGATCTACGCGCAGACCGCGGCCTACGGTCACTTCGGCCGTGAGCTGCCCGACTTCACCTGGGAGCGGACCGACAGGGTCGCCGACCTCCAGTCCGCCGTCTGACGCTCGTCTCCTGAGGCGCAGCAGGACGCGTGCTCGTCCACAGCGCGGTCTCGGCGGTCTCCGTGCACAGGACCCGCGCGCTGGACGAGGCTGTCGGTCCGGTCTCCTAGGGTAGGAGGAGACCTGGTGCCCGAGGCTGTCGTCACGACGTGCCCGGGGAGCCGTAGACGAGACGAAGGAGACGGGTGACCGCCCAGCCCGAGAGCGAGCAGCAGATGCTGCCAGGCCTCTCTGCGCCCAGGCCGGTCCCGTCGAGGTCGGAGACAGGTCTCGCGCTCGCCACCGACCTGCCGATCGCGCGGTTGTGCGTCGACGTCGCACCTGCACACCTGGACAGGCTCTTCGACTACACGGTCCCGGCGGCGCTGTCAGACGACGCCCAGCCCGGGGTCCGGGTCAAGGTGCGCTTCGGCGCTCAAGACGTCGACGGCTACGTCATGGAGCGCGCCGCGAGCACCACGCACACGGGCAACCTGGTCGCGATCCGCAAGGTCGTCTCACCGCAGCCTGTGCTCACCCCTGAGGTCGCCGACCTCGCGCGCCGGGTCGCGGACTACTACGCGGGCTCGCTGAGCGACGTCCTGCGGCTGGCTGTGCCGCCGCGGCTCGCCCGCGTCGAGAAGGAGCCGACAGCCCTCGAGACGCGGGTAGCGTCCGGGGCGGAAGGTGAGCCCGGAGCGACTGGCGCGGAGCCGGACCTGACCGCCCCGGTCCCGACGGCTACGACAGCCGGCAGCGTGACGGCCTGGTCCGTCTACCGCGGCGGTGACGCCTTCCTCGGGCGCCTGCGGGCAGGGGACTCTCCGCGCGCCGTCTGGACCGCGCTCCCCGGCCAGGGCCGGACGGCCGGGTGGCCGGCGGCGCTGGCGCAGGCGGCTCTCGCGACAGCGTCCGGCGGCCGGGGCACCGTCGTCGTCCTCCCGGACGCCCACGACGTCGACAGGCTCGCCCAGGCCCTCGTAGAGGCTGGCGTGCCCGGGTGGTCGCCCCAGCACGCTGCCGAGCAGCCGGAGGCACCCTGCTTCGTCCCGCTGACCGCCGACCTCGGACCGACGCCGCGCTACCGCAACTTCCTCGCCGCCCTGCGCGGCGAGGCGCAGATCGTCATCGGTACCCGGGCTGCGGCCTTCGCGCCCGTCGCCGACCTCGGGCTCGCCGTGTGCTGGGACGACGTCGACGCCATGCACCAGGAGCGTCGGGCGCCGTACCCGCACGTGCGTGAGGTCCTCGCGCTGCGGGCCGAGCAGACAGGTTGCGCGGTGCTCGTCGGCGGACTCAGCCGGTCGATCCACGCCGAGGCCCTCGTCCGCAGCGGGTGGGCGCGCGAGATCGTCGCCGACCGCCAGACCGTGCGCACCGAGACCCCTCGCGTCGAGGCGCTCACCTCGGTCGAGGTCGCCCGTGAGGGACCAGCCGGGGCTGCGCGCCTGCCCGGGGCTGCGTGGCAGGCCATCACGAAGGGGCTGCTCGACGGCCCCGTGCTCGTCCAGGTCCCGCGGGCTGGGTACCTGCCCGTCGTCGCCTGCGTCCGCTGCAGGACGGCTGCCCGCTGCACGGCCTGCAACGGCCCGCTCGCCCTCCACGGAGCGCACGCGGTCCCGCAGTGCTCGTGGTGCGGCGCTCTCGCCGGCGGCTGGCGCTGCCCCGAGTGCTCCGCGACAGGCCTCCGGTCGGTCCGGGTCGGCAGCGACCGCACCGCTGAAGAGCTCGGCAAGGCCTTCCCGGGTGCCACCGTGCGGGTCTCGGGCGCCCGGTCTGCCTCCGGGATCCTCTCCGAGGTGCCCGACAAGCCAGCACTCGTGGTCTCGACGCCCGGTGCCGAGCCTGTCGCCCCCTCGGGCTACTCCGTCGGGGTGCTGCTCGACGCAGCGGTCTCGACCAGCCACGTCGGTCTCTACACCGACCAGGAGGCTCTGCACCGCTGGATCACCGCCGGGGCGCTCGTGCGACCGAGCCGGCTCGGCGGGCGGCTGCTGCTCGTCGGCGACGCAGCCCCGACCCCCACCAACGCCCTGGTCCGCTGGGACCCTGCGGGCCTGGCCGGACGCGAGCTCGACGAGCGGGCTGAGCTGAGCATGCCCCCGGCCGTCCGCATCGCGTCGGTCACCGGGGACCGGCACGCCGTGGCGCTCTTCCTCTCCAGGGTGACCCTCCCCGAGGGAGGGTCCGTCCTCGGGCCTGTCGAGCTCCCCGAGCCCGTCGTGGCCGCCCAGCCCGAGCGCGCGCCGTCGGTCGGCCGCACCGGTCGACCCGCGGTCAGCCGAGCTGTCCAGCCCGGCAGCGGGACCGCGCGGTCGCGCGCCGGGGGAGGCCTCGAGGCCGAGGTCCGTGCCATCCTGCGTGTCCCGGTCGCCCGAGGGCGCGAGCTCGCCCGCCACCTCGCGGCTGCCCTCGCCGTCGCGAGCGCCCGCCGAGAGGCTGGGCTCATCACTGTCGTCCTCGACCCCAAGGAGATGCTGTGACCAGCGCCGAGAGTGCCCCTGAGATCGAAGCGGTCCGCGTGGTCGAAGCGGTCCCCGTCGTCGACACCGTCCTCTACGACCTGGGCAACGTCCTCGTCGGCTGGGACCCCTACGGACCCTTCGAGGGGCTCAGCCACGACGAGGTCGACGCGTTCTTCGCCGAGACCGACTTCTTGGCGCGCAACCACGAGCAGGATGCCGGGCGACCGTGGGCCGAGCTCAGGGCCCTCGTCGAGGAGAGCTGGCCGCAGCACGCCCACCTCGTCGACAGGTACGTGGACGGCTTCGCAGCGAGCCTCACCGGTCCGGTCCCAGGCTCGGCCGAGATCGTCGACGAGCTCCTCGCGACGGGCACCAGGCTCTACGGGCTCACCAACTGGTCGGCCGAGCTCTTCCACCACGCCGTCCCCGCGGCCCCGTCGATCGGCCTGCTCGAGGGGATCGTCGTGTCCGGCGAGGTCGGCCTCGCCAAGCCGGACCCTGAGATCTTCCGGCTGGCGATCGACAGGTTCGCGCTCGACCCGGCACGCACGGTGTTCGTCGACGACTCACCTCGCAACGTCGAGGCCGCTCGGAGCGTCGGGCTGCACGCCGTGCACTTCACCTCGGCCGAGGCGCTGCGCCTCGAGCTCGTCAGGCTGGGGCTGCTGGGCTGAGGACATGCGAGCCTCAGGCCAGGGCACCCGGCTCCGTGGCCGACCGTGCGTCAGGCCCCTGCTGTCGCCCTCGTAGACTGGGGGCATGCGTCTGCTCTTCGCCGGGACCCCGGCCGTAGCTGTCCCTGCCCTGGAGGCCCTCATCGGGTCGCGGCACGAGGTCGTCGCCGTGCTGACCCGTGCTGACGCACGGGCAGGGCGCGGACGACAGCTCGTCCCGAGCCCGGTGCGTCAGCGTGCCGAGGAGGCCGGTATCGAGGTCATCACCGACCGCCCGCGCAGCGAGGGCTTCGTCGAGCGTCTCGAAGCCCTGCAGATCGACTGCGCGCCTGTCGTCGCCTACGGCGAGATCCTGCCGAAGGCCGTCCTCGACGTACCCCGCAACGGCTGGGTCAACCTGCACTTCTCGGTCTTGCCCGCCTGGCGCGGTGCGGCGCCCGTCCAGCGGGCCGTCATCGCGGGCGACGAGGTCACCGGCGCGACCACCTTCCTCATCGAGGAAGGCCTCGACACCGGACCCGTCCTCGGCACCGCGACCGAGACGATCCGCCGCCGCGACACCTCGGGCGACTTGCTCGACAGGCTGTCCAGGTCAGGCGCAGGACTGCTCGTCGCGACCCTCGACGCGATCGAGGACGGCCACATGATCCCCGTGCCGCAGCCGACCGACGGCGTGAGCCTGGCCGCGAAGCTCACCGTCGACGACGCCCGGGTCGTCTGGACCCACCCTGCCCACGCCGTCGACCGTCTGGTGCGCGGCTGCACCCCCGCCCCCGGGGCCTGGACGACCCTGCCCGACGGTTCCCGTCTCGGTCTCGGCCCGGTGAACCCGCTCGACGAGCCCCTCGAGGTGTCCCTCGCGCCGGGTGAGGTCCAGGTGACGAAGTCGGCTGTGCGGGTGGGTACGGCGACTGTGCCCGTCGAGCTCGGCGAGGTCCGCCCCGCAGGCAAGAAGCCCATGAACGCCGCCGACTGGGCCCGCGGGGCCCGCCTCGGCGACGGTATCCGCCTCGGCCAGGAGGCCTCCGCATGAGCGCCGACGACCGTACCCCGCAGCGCGGCACCGACGACCGACGCAGCGCTGACGACCGGCGTGGCTCCGACGACCGACGCGACGCCAAGGGTCGCGAGCGCGGCGGCGCTCGTGCCCGCGGAGAGGGCCACCGCGGCTCGCTCGCCCCGAGCGAGCGCCGCAAGGGCACCGACTCCGCCCGTCTCGTCGCCTTCGACGTGCTGCGCGAGGTCGCCGACTCCGATGCCTACGCCAACCTCGTGCTGCCGCCGATGCTGCGGTCCCGCAGCATCTCCGGCCGTGATGCCGCCTTCGCGACCGAGCTCGCCTACGGCACGCTGCGGCTGCGCGGTCGCTATGACGCGATCATCGCCGAGTGCGTGGACCGCCCTCTCGACAAGATCGACGCCCCGGTCCTCGACGTCCTGCGCCTCGGCGCGCACCAGCTGCTGGGCATGCGCGTCCCCTCGCACGCGGCTGTCTCGGAGACTGTCGGTCTGGCGCGTGAGCGTGTCGGCGCCGGCAGCGCGCAGTTCGTCAATGCCGTGCTGCGCAAGATCTCGCGCACCGAGCTCGAAGAGTGGCTCGAGACCGTCGAGGCGGCACAGACGGACGAGATCGCCCGGATGTCTGTGGTCGACAGCCACCCGCAGTGGATCACCCGGGCGCTGCGCGACTCGCTCGTGGGTTCGGGGCGTCCCGTTGACGAGCTCGGGTCGCTGCTCGAGGCCGACAACGCGGCTCCTCGGGTGACCCTCGTCGCCCGTCCTGGTCTGGTCACGCAGGAAGAGCTCGGCGAGCAGGTCGAGTCTCGCCCCGGGCGTCTGACGCCGACCGCGGTGGTGCTCGACGGCAGCGACCCGGGCGCTGTGCCTGCGGTCCGCGCCGGGCTCGCCGGGGTGCAGGACGAGGGGAGCCAGCTCGTCACCCTCGCCTTCACCCAGGCGCCTGTCGAGGGGGCCGACGCTCGCTGGCTCGACATGTGCGCGGGCCCCGGCGGCAAGGCTGCGCTCCTGGCGGCGATCGCCGGGACGCGCGGCGCGCGGGTCGTGGCCAACGAGGTGCAGCCGCACCGCGCAGACCTCGTCGACCGGGCGCTCGTCGCCGTGCCGGCCGACTCCGTCGAGCGGGTGCAGGTGTGGGACGGTCGTGACATCGGCGAGCAAGAGCCCGGTGCCTACGACCGCGTCCTCGTCGACGCACCGTGCACGGGGCTGGGGGCGCTGCGCAGGCGTCCCGAGTCGCGCTGGCGCCGTTCGCCCGCGGACGTCAAGGTGCTCGCCGCGCTCCAGCGGGAGCTGCTCACGTCGGCACTGCACGCCGTCCGCGACGGGGGAGTCGTGGGCTACGTGACGTGCTCGCCGCACCTCGCCGAGACGCGTGCTGTCGTCTCGGACGTGCTCGCCGCGCTCCCCGAGGGCTCGGTCGAGATGCTCGACGCGCGCGCCCTCGTCACGGAGATCGCCGGCACCGACGTCCCGCTCGCCGAGCGCCTCGACGTCCAGCTGTGGCCGCACCTGCACGGCACGGACGCGATGCACCTCACGCTGCTGCGCCGCACTGGTCTGTAGACGACCGGGTCTGTAGACGACCGGGTCTGTAGACGGCCGGGTCTGTGGGCGACCGGGCCTGCAGGTCACCGGGCCCGACGGTGACCTGTGCGGCCTGTCCGGGCTGCTGCTCGGCTGGGATCGTCGTGCTGCACGGCCTAGTGTGGGCCGCATGAGTGCACTCGTCTCACCCAGCATCTTGTCGGCGGACTTCACGAACCTCGAGCGTGACCTCCAGGCGATCTCGACCGCCGACTACGCGCACGTCGACGTGATGGACAACCACTTCGTCCCGAACCTCACGCTCGGCCTGCCTGTCGTCGAGCGGATCGTCCAGGTGTCGCCGATCCCGATCGACGTGCACCTGATGATCGAAGACCCGGACCGCTGGGCACCGGGCTTCGCCGAGGCCGGCGCGCAGTCGGTGACCTTCCACGCCGAGGCAGCAGCCGCACCGGTCAGGCTCGCCCGCGAGCTGCGCCGTCTCGGGGCGCGCGCCGGGCTCGCACTCAAGCCGGCGACGCCCGTGGAGCCGTACCTCGACCTGCTCTCGGAGATCGACATGATCCTCGTGATGACCGTCGAGCCCGGCTTCGGCGGCCAGTCCTTCATCGAGGGCACGCTCCCGAAGATCCAGCGGGCCCGCCGCGCGATCGGCGAGGCCGACCTCGACGTCTGGCTGCAGGTGGACGGCGGCATCTCGCGCTCGACCATCGACCGTGCGGCGGAGGCCGGTGCGAACGTCTTCGTCGCGGGCTCTGCCGTCTACGGAGCCGAGGACATCCCGGCTGAGATCGACACCCTGCGCACGATGGCGTCGGCGCACAGGCACTAGCCGCGCAGCGGCCGCCTCACCTACGCCTCGACCCCGACCTCGAAGATCGTCTCGAGTCCGTCCTCCTCGTCCCACTGCTCGCCGGTGACGACGAGGCCGTGCGCCTCGACGAGCAACCTAGAGGCCTCGTTGTCAGGGCTGACGGTCGCACGTAGCGTCCGCACGTCCGGTTCACGGCGTGCGACGTCGAGGAGGATGCGCAGGGCAGCGCGGGCGTGGCCTCTCCGGCGGCGCGCTGGGTCGACCTCGTAGCCGACCTCGACGGTGCCGCTCTCCGGGGCGCCGTGGAAGCCGGCTCGTCCGACGACCTCGCCCGCCGGGGTGACCAGCAGCCGCGTCACCCAGGCCGCGTCCGAGGGCGTGCGAGCGAGCTGGCGACTGCGGTAAGCCCAGACTCGTCGACACTCCGGGCTCACGAGGAACGGGGTCAGGCGCAGGCCGTCGCCGACGGCGTCCTGGGCTGTCGCGAGATCGCCGGCCGCGAGGGCGTCGACGGCGTCGGTCGGCAGCCGGACGAGCCGGGTCCCGGACGCGCCGGGCACGTCGGCGGTCCAGACGGGGGAGCGATGCGGTCTGTCGTCCTGGCTGAGGGCTGTGCTGTCGTCGGGCATCGGCTCATCCTGCTCCGAGGGTGAGGTCCCTGGCCAGGGAATTGCGCCGCGGGCAGACGACCCAGACGACTGTCCGGGGCTCGTGGCATAGTGGACCCCAGCAAGTACACGTGCTCTGGGGTCGGTGAAAATCCGAGCCGGCGGTAACAGTCCGCGACCCGCACCTCGGTGCGGTTGATCTGGTGCAACTCCAGGACCGACGGTCAAAGTCCGGATGGGAAGAGTCTCGTGGCGGTGCGCCGGTGTCTCACGACGCCTCAGGCGCACCGTGATGTCGTGCACCCTCCGGGGGCACGCTCGTCCTGCCCCGGAGCGCGTCCGCACCGACAGGCAGAGACAGGCGACTTCCGTGGACGCAGCACCACTCACCCTCGACGAGGCGATGGCGTACGCCCTCGACCTCGCTCGCCGGGGCCCCGCGCACGGCCCCAACCCGCAGGTCGGCTGCGTGCTGCTGGCGCCCGCCCCAGGACCAGACGCGCCAGGCATCTTCGCGCGTGACGTCCTTGCCGTCGGGTGGCACCGCGGTGCGGGCACACCTCACGCCGAGGCTGACGCTCTTGCGCGTGCTGAGGCCGCGGGCGTCGACGTCCGTGGAGCGACAGCAGTCGTGACCCTCGAACCCTGCAACCACACGGGCCGGACGGGTCCGTGCGCGCAGGCGCTGCTCGACGCGGGGGTCGGCGAGGTCGTGGTGAGCGTGAGCGACCCCAACCCTGTCGCAGCCGGCGGGGCAGAGCACCTGCGCGCCCACGGTGTCGAGGTCCGCACCGGGCTGATGCTCGACGCCGGTGAAGAGCTGTTGCGGGTCTGGCTCGCCTCGGTCCGCCTCGGGCGTCCTTTCGTGACGCTCAAGACGGCGACGAGCCTCGACGGCTGCGTCGCTGCCGCCGACGGATCGAGCCGGTGGATCACCGGACCGGAGTCCCGCGGCCACGCGCACGGCGTCCGAGCGACCGTCGACGCCATCCTCGTCGGCTCGGGGACCGTCGCCGCAGACGACCCGACCCTCACAGCGCGTCCGGCGACGGGCGAGGCTGAGGACCACGAGAGGTCGTCGACCACACCGGTCCACCAGCCGCTCCGTGCCGTGATGGGGGAGCGCCCCGTCCCGGACGACGCCCGCATCCGCGGTGACGACGGGAGGTTCATCCACCTCACCACCCACGACGTGCACGAGGCTCTCGCACGGCTCGCCGCGCTCGAGGTGCGGCACGTGCTCGTCGAGGGTGGTCCGACTGTCGCGACGGCCTTCGTCACGGCCGGCATGGTCGACGAGATCCACTCCTACGTGGCGCCCGTGCTCGTGGGCGAGGGCCGACGGGTCGTCGGGTCGCTCGGTGGCCAGAGCATCGACGACGCCGTCCGATGGTCCACGAGCACCGTGGAGCGTCTCGGTGAGGACGTCCTCGTCGTGGCCCGGGCCGTGCGACCACCGCCCTGACGGTCGAGCGGCTCCGCGCACAGCGTGCTGAGCCCTCCGCTCGTCCCTAGGTCTCGCCCGTCTCCCGCGCGGGCGTGGCCTCACCACCTCGGCCGCCGTCAGCGGCCTGCACCACCGACCAGGAGAAGCAGATGTTCACAGGAATCGTCGAAGAGCTCGGGACCGTCACGGCCCTCGAGCTCCCGGACGGCACGCGCAGCGACGCCGTCCTCACCGTCTCGGGCCCGCTCGTCGTCTCGGACGCCGGGCTCGGGGACTCGATCGCGGTCGACGGGGTCTGTCTGACCGTCACGTCGCTCCCCGAGGGCGGGTTCACCGCCGACGTCATGCCGGAGTCGCTGAGCCGCACGGCCCTCGGTTCGCTGGCCGTCGGACGGCGGGTCAACCTCGAGCGCGCGATGCGGGCCGACGCCAGGCTCGGTGGGCACATCGTCCAGGGGCACGTCGACGGCGTCGGCACGCTGGTGAGCCGTACCCCCGGGGAGAGGTGGGACGACCTCGTCTTCGAGACGTCCACCGACGTCGCGCGGTACGTCGCCGAGAAGGGCTCGATCACTGTGAGCGGGGTGTCCCTGACCGTCACGAGCGTGACCGCGACGACCTTCGGGGTCTCGCTCATCCCGACCACCCTCGAGGCGACCACCCTCGGTTCCCTCGTGGTCGGCGACGCCGTGAACCTCGAGGTCGACGTCATCGCGAAGTACGTCGAGCGTCTGCTCGGGGCACGAGCATGAGCGCCCGTCTCGCGACAGTCGAGGAGGCTCTCGACGAGCTCCGCGCTGGACGCCCGGTCCTCGTCTCGGACTCCCCGGACCGGGAGAACGAGGCCGACGTGGTCTTCGCAGCGTCGACCGTCAGCACCGAGTGGGTGGCCTGGACCATCCGGCACTCGTCGGGGTACCTCTGCGCGCCGATGCCCGCGTCGCGGGCTGATGCGCTCGAGCTGCCGCTCATGGTCCCGCAGTCCCAGGACCCTCGTCGGACGGCTTACACGGTCACGGTCGACGCGGCGACGGGGGTCACGACAGGAATCTCGGCCGCTGACCGCACCCGGACCCTCGGCGTGCTGGCCGACCCCGCCTCAGGGTCGGGAGACCTCATCCGACCGGGCCACGTGCTCCCGCTGCGCGCTGTCGCGGGCGGTGTCCTGCACCGCGCTGGGCACACCGAGGCGGCGGTCGACCTCGTGCGTCTCGCTGGCCTCGGCGAGGTCGGCGGGATCGCCGAGCTCGTCAACGACGACGGCACCATGATGCGGATGCCGCAGTTCTCCGCGCTGGCCGAGCGTGAGGGGCTCGCGCTGCTGACCATCGAAGACCTCATCGCCTGGCGGCGCGAGCACGACCCCGTCGTCGAGGCCGAGCCGCTCCCGCTCCCGGGCGAACGGGTCCACGCGACGTCCGTCGCCGACCTGCCGACGGCGCACGGCACCTTCAGGATCCACGGGTACCGCGACATGCGCACGGGCGCCGAGCACGTCGCGCTCGTGCCCGTCGGCGTCGAGGCCCCGCACGACGTCCCTGTCGTCCGGGTGCACTCCGAGTGCCTCACCGGGGACGCCTTCGGGTCGTTGCGCTGCGACTGCGGTCCTCAGCTCGAGGCGTCGATGGAGACCGTCGCCCGTGAGGGCGGCGCCGTGGTGTACCTGCGGGGCCACGAGGGCCGTGGCATCGGTCTGCTCGCGAAGATCGCCGCCTACGAGCTCCAGGACGCAGGCCGGGACACCGTGCAGGCGAACCTCGACCTCGGTTGGCCTGCGGACCGGCGCGAGTACGGGGGAGCGGCGGCGATCCTCGTCGACCTCGGTCTGCAGCGTGTCCGGCTGCTCACCAACAACCCCGCGAAGTCCACGGGGCTCGCTGCGCACGGCGTCGAGGTCACCGAGACCGTCCGCCTCGAGGTCGGCCACTCCCACCACAACGAGCGGTACCTGCGCACGAAGAAGGAGCTCATGGGCCACGTGCTCGACACCGTCGTCGCCGAGAGCGACATCGTCGCCGAGAGCGACGTCCTCGCCGCCCAGGCCGCGGGGGACACGACCACCCAGGGGACCGAAGCCACCACCACGACCAGCACCACACAGCAGACGGAGGACGCACGATGAGCGGCGCAGGAGCACCCAGCATCACGGTCGACGGGACGGGCCTGCGGGTCGTCGTCGTCGCCGCCCAGTGGCACACGCAGATCATGGACGGTCTCCTCGAGGGTGCTCGGCGCGCGCTCGTCGCCGCGCACGTGACCCACGTCAAGGAGGTCCGGGTGCCGGGTTCCTTCGAGCTGCCGGTCGCGGCGGCCCGTGCGGCGGAGGCCGGCTACGACGCCGTCATCGCCCTCGGTGTCGTCGTCCGTGGGGGTACCCCGCACTTCGACTACGTCTGCCAGGCGACGACCCTCGGGCTGACGGACGTCGCGGTCCGCACGGGTGTGCCCGTCGGCTTCGGCGTCCTGACCGTCGACACCGAGCAGCAGGCCCTGGACCGTGCCGGGCTGCCCGACAGCTCCGAGGACAAGGGCGCCGAGGCCGTCGAGGCGGCGATCGCCACCGTCCTCGCGCTCCGCTCGCTCTGACCCCGGGGTGTCCGACGGGTGCCACCCGTCGGACACCGGTCGGTGCAGAGCGGATCCGGCGACTAAGGTAGTCGGCGTGAAGACGTTCGAAGAGCTGTTCGTAGAGCTCACCGCCAAGTCCGTTGACCGACCCGCCGGATCCGGCACAGTGGCTCAGCTGGACGCAGGGGTCCATGCCATCGGCAAGAAGATCGTCGAAGAGGCCGCCGAGGTCTGGATGGCCGCCGAGTACCAGAGCGACGCCGAGACGGCCGAGGAGATCTCCCAGCTCCTCTACCACCTGCAGGTGCTCATGGTCTCCAAGGGGCTGACCCTCGACGACGTGTACTCCTACCTCTGACGAACCGCCCGTCCTCTCTCACGAACGCGAGTCCTCCTGTGCTGCGTATTGCCGTCCCCAACAAGGGGTCCCTGTCCGAGCCCGCCTCCGAGATGCTGCGCGAGGCTGGCTACCGCCAGCGTCGTGACACCCGCGAGCTCGTGCTCGCCGACCCCGACAACGACGTGGAGTTCTTCTTCCTCCGCCCGCGCGACGTCGCCGTGTACGTGGGTGCCGGGACCGTCGACGCCGGGATCACCGGCCGCGACCTCATGCTCGACTCGGCCGCCGACGCCGAGGAGCACCTCCCGCTCGGTTTTGCCCGCTCGACCTTCCGCTTCGCCGCGCCGACCGGTGAGATCACCGACATCGCGCAGATCGAAGGACGTCGCGTCGCGACCTCGTACTCGGTGCTCGTCGGCCAGTACCTGGCCGAGCACGGCATCACCCCGACAGCGATCGTGCACCTCGACGGTGCCGTCGAGAGCTCGGTGCGTCTCGGTGTCGCCGAGGTCATCGCCGACGTCGTCGAGACCGGCACCACGCTGCGTGCCGCCGGGCTCGAGATCTTCGGAGACCCCATCCTCAGGTCCGAGGCCGTGCTCATCCGCCGGAAGGGTGTCGAGTCGCCCGCCGGTCTCGACACGCTGACGCGTCGTCTCCAGGGTGTGCTCACCGCGCACGAGTACGTCCTCATGGACTACGACGTCCCCGCGTCCCTCGTTGACGCTGCCGTGGCGATCACCCCGGGCCTCGAGTCGCCGACGGTCTCCCCGCTGCACGACCGAGACTGGGCCGCCGTCCGCGCGATGGTCCGCCGCGCCGAGACCAACCAGGTGATGGACGCGCTGTACGACGTCGGCGCCCGTGCGATCCTGGTGACCTCGATCCACGCCTGCAGGCTCTGACGGTCCCGGCCGTCTGACCGGTCGGAGAGGAGTGCCCATGGCACGTGACGTCTACGCAGACCTCAGGCCACGGTTCGTCCGCTACGTGGCCTGGGGTGCGATCGTCGTGATCGTGCTCGGGGGACTCCTCGTCCTCTGGCAGGCTCCTGGCACAGACGGCCGTGGCTACGAGCCCGCCGACGCCCTCGGCACCTCGGTGGTCCTGGTCGCCGGGTGCGTCTTCCTCTGGCGTCAGGCCACGGTCCGCGCCCGCGTGGACGAGCACGGCGTCACGGTCCGCAACCTCCTGCGAGTGCGCACCCTCGAGTGGACGCAGGTCCTCGCAGTGCGGTTCGGCTCGGGCGACCCCTGGGTGCTCCTCGAGATCTCCGACGGCACGACCTGGCCGGTCATGGCCGTCCAACGAGCCGACGGCGAGTACGCGGTGCGCGAGGCCCGGCGCCTCGCAGCCCTCGTGGTCCGCCACGGCGAGGGCCAGGAGCAGGACGGCTCGGGCCCCGCGGTCTGACACCAGCAGCACGCGCTCGGACCCGCAGGCCGGTCAGCCCCGCCCGTCAGCGAGACGACAAGAACCCCCTGCCTCAAGAGGCAGGGGGTTCTTGTCGTGCTGTGCGCGGTGCCTATGACCGGTCGTCCCCGCAGAGACGACCGGTCAGGAGCGCCTCAGTAGCGGGCGTCCGTGCGCGGCTTGCGGTCGAAACGCTCTTCGCGACGGCCGGACGGTGCGCTGTTGCGCGGGCCGCCAGCGGCGGGACGGGTCGGCGCGGGGCCGTCGTCCAGCTTGATGCGCAGCGCCTTGCCGGCGACGCGGGCCCGGGAGATCTTGTCGATCGTCTCGGAGTCGAGCGGGGCGCTGATGTCGACGAGCGAGAAGGACGGGAAGATGTCGATCTTGCCGAGGTCCTTGCCCGAGAGGCCACCCTCGTTGGTCAGCGCGCCGACGATGCCGCTCGGCTGGGCGCCGTGCGTGTGACCGACGGAGAGGCGGTACCGGGTGCCGGTCGACTCGCGGCGGACACCGCGCGACGGACGGTCGTTGTCACGGCGCTCGCGCGGGGCGCGGTCGTCGTCACGACGCTTGCGGGCGTCACGGGCCTCGGCGCGCTGCGCCTCGAAGGCTGCCTCTTCCTCGCGAGCCTGGGGGCCGTCGTCGCCGACGGCCAGGGCTGCGAGGATCGCGGCGAGCTCGGCCGGGTCGGTGCCGTGGGTGTCGATGTGCGTGCGGATGAGGTCGCTGTACATCGACAGGCGGCCGGCGTCACGACGGGCGTCCACGCGGCCGAGGAGCGTGGCGACCTTGTGGGCCGACACGTCGGCGGGCGACGGGATCTCGATCTCGACGAGCTGCTGACGGATCGTACGCTCGATCTGCTTGAGTCGACCGCGCTCGTTCGGGGTGACGAAGGAGAGCGCGACACCCGTGCGTCCGGCGCGGCCCGTGCGGCCGATGCGGTGGACGTAGGCCTCGGGCTCACCGGGGATGTCGAAGTTCACGACGAGACCGATGCGGTCGACGTCGAGGCCACGGGCCGCGACGTCGGTCGCGACGAGGACGTCGAGGGCGCCGGCGCGGAGGCGCTCGACGATCTTCTCGCGGTCCTTCTGCGCCACGTCACCGGAGATGGTCGCGGCGGAGATGCCACGCTCGATGAGGGCGGAGCCGACCTCTTCTGCTGCGCCACGGGTGCGGCAGAAGACGATCGCGGCGTCGGCGTCGGAGGTGGCGAGCACGCGGGTCAGCGAGCCGACCTTGTGACGGAAGGGCACGACCGCGTACTGCTGGGTGACCGAGGTGACGGTCGACGACTGGCGCGACACGGCGATCTCGACGGGCTGGCGCATGTGGTGCTGCGCGACGCGGCGGATCTGCGGGGGCATCGTCGCGGAGAACAGGGCGACCTGACGCTCGACCGGAGCGGCGCCGAAGATCTTCTCGACGTCCTCGGCGAAGCCCATGCGGAGCATCTCGTCGGCCTCGTCGAGGACGAGGAAGCGGATGTCACCGAGCTTGAGGGTGCCACGCTCGAGGTGGTCGATCACACGACCGGGGGTACCGACGACGATCTGCGCGCCGCGGGAGAGCGCACGAGCCTGGGGCGGGTAGGGCGAGCCACCGTAGACGGGGACGACCTCGATGCCGGGGAGGTGCTTGGCGAAGGTCTCGATGGCCTCGGCGACCTGCATGGCGAGCTCGCGGGTCGGGGCCAGGACGAGGGCCTGGGTGCGACGCAGCTCGGGGTCGACGGCGGCGAGCATCGGGAGCCCGAAGGCCGCGGTCTTGCCCGTACCCGTCTGGGCGACACCGGTGATGTCGTTGCCTGCGAGGAGGGCCGGGATGGCCTTCTCCTGGATGGTCGACGGGATGGTGAACCCGAGGTCCAGCACCGCGGAGAGCAGCTCGGCGGGGAGGCCGAGGTCCGCGAAGGTGACTGCCTCAGCAGCAGGGATGGGGGTGGTGAGGGCGCTCTCGGGCGCAGAGGTGTCAGAAGACGTCATGGAGGACTACAACCGTTCAGTGGTGTGGGGGAAGCGGAGGTCAGCTCGACCTGTCGATCTGGAGTCGCAATCCCGAAACACACACACTGGGCCGTGACCGGCCACTGACACACGCACACGCGGGACCCGCGACAAACTCCGAGGGATGGCTCCACAGTACGCCCTGGAGGGTGTCGCAGACCAGCGTCGGGCGCGGTGACCTCGACCACAAGGTGCTGGTCGCGCACGCAGCAGGGGAGGGCGTGACGGTGCCGCCCCCTAAGATGACAGCACAGCAGGGACGCGCACGGTGAGGGGCAGGCAGCGGTGGCCGAGGTGAACGAGCAGCAGGTGAGCACACGCGTGCTCACGGTCCCCAACCTCATCAGCATGCTGCGCCTGGCCCTCGCGCCGGTGTTCGCCGTCCTCATCATCACCTCCCACGACGTCGCCGCCCTGCTCGTGCTCGCCTTCTCCGGGTTCACCGACTGGCTCGACGGCGCCGTCGCCCGCCGGCTCGACCAGGTGTCGAAGCTCGGCCAGGTGCTCGACCCTGCCGCCGACCGCCTGTTCATCCTCGTCACGCTGGTCGCCCTCGCGTGGCGCGACGTCGTCCCGCTGTGGCTGCTCGTCGTGATCTTGTCCAGGGACGTCCTCATGGCCTGCCTCCTGCCGACGCTCACGCGCCTCGGCTACGGGCCGCTGCCGGTGAACTTCCTCGGCAAGGCGGCGACCTTCGCCCTGCTCTACGCCTTCCCGCTGCTGCTGCTCGCGGAGTCGTCAGGGACGCTCGGCGCGGTCGCGCACGCCGCAGGCTGGGCCTTCGCGTGGTGGGGCGTGGGGCTCTACTGGGCCTCGGGTGCGCTCTACGTGGTGCAGGCCCGCGAGCTCGTCGCCGAGCACCGCGCTGCCGCAGGGGCACCGTCGTGACGCCGGGCCACCACGTGGACGACCCGAGCCTGGCGAAGCGCCCACCCGTCGACGCCTCGATGACCCTCCTCAACGAGGTGATGCACCGACCCCTCGACGCGGGCTATGCGGAGGCAGCACGTCGCAAGGCGCGGGGCGAGGCGCCGCCGCGCCGGAACCGGACCGTGATCTGGCTGCTCGTCCTGGCTGTCGTGCTCGGCTTCTCGACGGCGAGCGCGGCCCAGCAGCTGCGTGCACCCCAACCCGGGGTCGTCGCGGCGCGCGAGCTCCTCGTCGAGGAGATCACGAGCCGTCGTGCGCAGCTCGCCGAGCGGACGCAGACGAACACCGACCTCCAGGCGTCGATCGACGAGCTGCGGGACGCCGCGCTGTCGTCCTCCGACCCGGAGGCTGTCGAGCAGCTCACGCAGGACGGGCTCTCCAACGGGACGATCGCGGCCCGCGGCCAGGGCATCGTGGTCACCGTCGAGAACGGGCCCAACGCGGCCGACGAGCCGGCGGCGCTCGTGCAGGACTCGGACCTGCAGATGCTGGTCAACGCCCTCTGGGCCTCCGGCGCGGAGGCGATCGCCGTCAACGACCAGCGCCTCACGTCCACGACGGCGATCCGCAGCGCCGGGAGCGCGATCCTCGTCGACCTGGTCGGTGTGAGCGCCCCGTACGAGGTGGTCGCCATCGGTGGCACGAACGACCTGGAGACCGGCCTGGCGCGCTCTTCCGCGGCCCGGCAGCTGAGCGCTCTCGGGTCGCAGTACGGGATCAAGACGAACGTCTCGTCGAGCGACGAGCTCACAGTGCCTGCGGGGCCGACACGCGTGCTGTTCTACGCAGGCCCCGTCGGCAAGGATAATGACGAGGGTTGACATGCTGACCGAGGCGTCAGGAACTACTGGGTGGGGGAGTGACACGTGATTCCGGTCTTCGGTCTGCTGATCGGGGTGGTCGCCGGGCTGCTCCTCGAGCCCACGGTGCCCGTGTACCTCCAGCCGTACCTGCCCATCGCCGTCGTGGCTGCGCTCGACGCGCTCTTCGGCGGGTTGCGCGCGCTGCTCGACGGCATGTTCGACGACAAGGTCTTCCTCGTGTCCTTCTTGTCGAACGTGGTGGTCGCCGCGCTCATCGTGTTCCTCGGTGACCAGCTCGGCGTCGGCACGCAGCTCTCGACAGGCGTGGTGGTCGTGCTCGGCATCCGCATCTTCTCCAACGCTGCGGCCATCCGCCGTCACCTGTTCAAGGCATGAGCACGCCGACCGGAGGCCCCGACGAGGGCACGCGTGACACTCCCGAGGCCACGCCCGACGCGCAGGTGCAGCCCGACGTCGCCCGCGAGACCGAGACTGCTGCCGGTGAGGCCTATGCAGCCGTCGCCGAGACTCCCGCCGCCGCGACGCCTCCGCCCTCGATCCCCGTCGGGGCGACCGCGCCCCGCAGCCGGGCGGAGACCCACCCGGACACCGACGAGATCGAGGTCGTCCTCCCGCTGAGCGTCGTCAGGGTCGTGCCCAACCCTGCCCACGACGGCGAGACAGCCATGCGGCCACCACCCGTCAAGAAGGCGGGATCCTCGACGCCTGCCGCGGCCGCACGCCCTGGTCGTCCGGCCGCCGCGTCGCCAGCCCCGCGCCCTGCTGCCAGCGGATCAGCAGCGAGGCCCTCGACGACCGCCGCGCCGAGTCCCGACCCGTCTGAGTCGGGCTCCGAGCAGGCTCCGCAGAGCCCGGAGGAGGCGCGTCGCGCCGCCCGCGCCGCGATGACCCCGGGCAGCCGTCTCCGGTCGGCCTTCCGTCCCCGGATGACGCGGGCGCAGGTGCTCGCAGCGGTCCTCTGCGCAGTCCTCGGCTTCGCGCTCGTGGTCCAGCTGCAGCAGAACCAGCAGGACGAGTTCTCCGGCCTGCGCCAGTCCGACCTCGTGCGGATCCTCGACGACGTGAGCAAGCGATCCGACAGCCTCGAGCGCGAGGCGTCGTCGCTGCGCGAGACCGAGTTCGAGCTGAGGTCCGGCTCGGACTCCCAGCAGGCGGCCGTCGAGCTCGCCGAGAAGAACGCCGAGATCCAGGGGATCCTCTCCGGTCGCCTGCCGGCCGAGGGCCCCGGTCTCGAGATCCAGATCGTGCAGGGTGACTCGCCGATCTCGGCTGCGCGCCTGTTCAACGTCCTCGAAGAGCTGCGCAACGCCGGCGCCGAGGCGATCGACGTCAACGGGATCCGCATGGTGACCAGCAGCTATTTCGAGGACACGGCCTCGGGGGTCTCGGTCGACGGGATCGTCGTGGCCCCGCCCTACCGCTGGACTGTCATCGGCGACCCGCAGACCCTCGAGCCGGCGATGGCGATCCCGGGCGGGGCGATGGCCTCGATCACCACGAGCGGTGGCCGCACGACGATCGCCCAGAAGGAGCTCGTGCAGATCCGGTCGGTCCGCGACCCGGCCGACCCCCAGTTCGCGAAGCCCGCGACAGACGGGTGAGATCTGCCCCGTCGGTGCTCTCCAGCAGGTCGGCACGGGTGAGACGGGCGGGTCGAGGTGGTTTCGTCACCTAGACGGACCATCTAAGGTTGTGCAGATCAGATGCCTGCCGGACCGGTAGCGCAGTCAGTGCCGAGAGAGACCCGTGGACGACCGCGGGACCGCATGATCAGGAGGCGACATGAGTAGCAGCACTGAAGTCCCCGGGGGCCAGCCGGACCAGTCGCGTGCTGCCGCCCAGAGGGCTCTCGGAGACACGACGATCAGCTTCGGCAGCGGTCTGCAGGACGACGTCTCCGCAGCACCAGGCCTCACTGCCGAGGAGCAGGCGGCCGTGGCCGCCCTGCCGCGTACGTCAGCGCTCCTGGTGATGCGCCGTGGCCAGAGCGGCGGGTCGAGGTTCCTCCTCGACGACGACAAGACCGTCGCGGGCCGCAGCGAGAAGTCGGACATCTTCCTCGACGACGTCACGGTCTCGCGCAAGCACGCCGAGTTCGTCCGCGAGCTCGACGACTTCAGGGTCCGGGACATCGGGTCGCTCAACGGGACGTACGTCAACCGTGAGCGCATCGACTCGGCCCTCCTGAAGGCTGGTGACGAGGTGCAGATCGGCAAGTACCGGATGCTCTTCTACCCGAGCCCCCGCCAGCACGAGGCGACCAGCGACGGGCCGGCCGCCGAGTGACCGCAGCGCGCCCCACGCACGACCCGACGAGGGACCAGGGCGACGACGCAGCCGCTCCCGAGGTCGTCGACACCTGGCCCCACGGCATCTCGCGCGAGGCGACGATGCGGATCTCCGACGTGCTGGCCAGCCTGCGCCTGGAGTTCCCGGCGATCAGCCACTCGAAGCTGAGGTTCCTCGAGGAGCAGGGGCTCGTCGAGCCGGTCCGGACCTCGTCCGGGTACCGCAAGTACAGCCCTGCCGACGTCGAGCGACTGCGCTTCGTGCTCATCGAGCAGCGCGACAGGTACCTGCCGCTCAAGGTCATCAAGGACAAGCTGAGCGCCCTCGACGAGGGTGTGGCGAGCAGCGACAGGCCGCTCATCCCGCGGCTCGTCGCACGAGGTGGCCAGACCGCGACGACTGGTCGTGGGCCGTCGAGCTCCGACCTGCTCGCCGCCGAGTGCGGGGTGCCGGTGGCGCTCGTCGAAGAGCTCGTCAACGCCGGTGTGCTGCGTCCTGACGCCGGCGGTCGTTTTGACGCCTTCGCGCGCGACGTCGTCGAGACGGCCGCCCAGCTCGGTGTCTACGGCATCGAGGCGCGGCACCTGCGCACGCTCCGGTCGGCTGCCGACAGGCACGTGACCCTCGTCGACCAGGTCGTCTCGCCGTTGCGCGGTCAGCAGTCACCGGCCGCCCGGGGACAGGCTGCGGCGACGGCGTCCGAGCTCGGTGAGCTCATGGCGCGCCTGCACACGGTGTGGGTCCGCCAGGGGATCGACGAGCTCCCGCGCTGACGCTGGCCGACACGCCAGAAGTCGTCCGCCGACGGTCGTTGACCCGGTGACCGCGGACCCCTAGCGTGAGCATGGTCATCCACGAACCGGGTGCTCGGCGGGCACGTCCCGCCGACGCGACCAGGGGTCCGTCGCACAGCGGCAGGCGCACCGACGCACGGCGTCGGGCAGCAGCCTGCGGCGCGGTCCAGGTGGAGGCATCGAGACGGAGGCAGCTGTGAGCGGAACCGGTCGTGAAGGCGTCCCTGGTGGGACGCCCGCTCCCCGACGCACGCAGGGACTCCTCTTCGACGAGGACCTCCCTGACCTGGACGAGTCCATCGGCTACCGCGGTCCGACCGCGTGCCGTGCTGCTGGCATCACCTACCGCCAGCTCGACTACTGGGCCCGTACCGGTCTGGTCGAGCCCACGGTCCGTCCTGCGACAGGCTCTGGCACGCACCGTCTGTACAGCTTCCGGGACGTCCTCGTCCTCAAGGTCGTCAAGCGTCTGCTCGACACCGGGGTCTCGCTCCAGCAGATCCGCACCGCAGTGATGCACCTGCGTGAGCGCGGGGTCGACGACCTCGCACAGATCACCCTGATGAGCGACGGCGCCTCGGTCTACGAGTGCACCTCGGCCGACGAGGTCATCGACCTCGTGCAGGGCGGCCAGGGGGTCTTCGGGATCGCCGTCGGCCGTGTGTGGCGTGAGGTCGAGGGCACCCTCGCGACCCTGCCGACAGAGCGCCTCGAGCCGGCTGCAGCAGTCCCCGACGAGCTGTCGGCACGCCGCCAGGCCCGCACCGCCGGCTGACAGGGGCTGGCTGACCGAGCACCCCAGAGGCCCTGGCCGGACCAGGTCGGCACTGGGGCCACGGTCGCAGCGTCCGTTTCGGCGCCCGACTGATCGGCGCATGGCGGCTCAGGCGTGGAGCGTCTCAGACCTCCGACATCGCGCGCACAGCCCGGGCCAGCAGAGCGTCGAAGCCCTGCGCGAGCTCGCTCGCCGAGGTGCCGGGCCAGTCGTGGATCGCCCGACCAGCCCCTTGCGCCTGCTGCATGGCTGCGCGCTCGGGGATCGCGGGGGAGAGGATCAGCGGCCCGAACATGCCGTCGAGCTCCTGCTGGCGGTACGTCTGCTCGGAGGAGCGCGCCCGCACCCTGTTGACGACCACGCCGAGCGGCTGGAGCCCGGGCGCCGGGCCACGTCGCAGGGCGTCGATCGCCTGGAAGGCGCGCGCCGCAGCCGTGACGGAGAAGAGCCCGGGCTCGGTCACCACGAGGGCGCGGGTGCACGCCGTGAGTCCCTGCCGGGTCAGGCCACCGAGCGAGGGCGGGCAGTCGACGAGGACCAGGTCGTACTCGTCGAGGGGGCTCAGCGCGTTCGAGAGGTTCTGGAGCCTGTGCTCGTAGGTCGGACCGTCGTGACGGACCGACTCCGAGGACCCCACGAGGACGTCGAGCAGGTCGGGGTCCCAGGCTGACGAGGCGATCGCCGAGTCGACGACGTACCGGGCCGGGTTGTCCAGGACGGCTGCGACGTCCTGTGCCGCGGCACCTGTCGCGCCCAGGGCGAGGGTCGTATCCGCCTGGGGGTCGAGGTCGACGACCAGGGTGCGCATCTCCGCGGCCACGGCGGCGGAGGCGAGACCCAGGGTGACGGACGTCTTGCCGACGCCGCCCTTCAGACTGCAGACACCTAGCACTGGCACGCGGCAACTGTAGCGGTGCGAGGTGGTGGGACGAAAGGGCCCAGAGCCCTGCGACCAGGGGTGATCGGGTGCTTCCGGGCGATCACCGTCCGTGGGTCGGAAGGCTTCACCCACCTCGGGACTGTCCGTGGGAGGATCGGGCCAGCCGTCCAGGCTGTCGAGCCCCCGAACGATGGGATGTCTGCGTGTTCACCAAGGTGCTGGTCGCCAACCGAGCGGAGATCGCCGTGCGCGCCTTCCGTGCCGCCTACGAGATGGGTGCGCGCACCGTCGCGGTGTTCCCGCAGGAGGACCGCAACTCCGAGCACCGCCTCAAGGCCGACGAGTCGTACCTCATCGGCGACGAGGGGCACCCCGTCCGCGCGTATCTCGACATCGACGAGATCATCCGGGTCGCGAAGGGTGCTGGCGCCGACGCCGTGTACCCCGGCTACGGGTTCTTGTCCGAGAACCCTGACCTGGCCCGTGCCTGCGTCGACGCCGGGCTGACCTTCATCGGTCCACCCGCCGAGGTGCTCGAGCTCGCCGGCAACAAGGTCCGCGCGCTGCGAGCCGCACGGGAGGCGGGCATCCCCGTCCTCGAGTCGAGCGAGCCCTCGGCCGACCTCGACGAGCTCGTCGCAGCGGCCGAGCGCATCGGCTTCCCGATCTTCGCCAAGGCCGTCGCCGGTGGTGGTGGCCGTGGCATGCGCCGCGTCGACCGCCCCGAAGACCTGCGCGAGGCGCTCCAGGCGGCGATGCGGGAGGCCGACAGCGCCTTCGGCGACCCGACGATGTTCCTCGAGCAGGCCGTGCTGCGCCCGCGCCACATCGAGGTGCAGATCCTCGCGGACGGCAGCGGCGAGGTGGTGCACCTCTTCGAGCGCGACTGCTCGGTCCAGCGCCGGCACCAGAAGGTCATCGAGATCGCCCCGGCACCGAACCTCGACCCCGCGATCCGTGACGCGCTCTGCGCCGACGCCGTGAAGTTCGCCCGCGCCATCGGCTACCAGAACGCCGGGACCGTCGAGTTCCTGGTCGACACCGTGGGGGAGCGGGCCGGTCAGCACGTGTTCATCGAGATGAACCCGCGCATCCAGGTCGAGCACACGGTGACCGAAGAGGTCACCGACATCGACCTCGTCTCGTCGCAGATGCGGATCGCCGCAGGGGAGAGCCTCGCAGACCTCGGCATCCGGCAGGAGGACGTCCGGGTCAACGGCGCGGCCCTGCAGACGCGCATCACGACAGAAGACCCGGCGAACGGCTTCCGGCCGGACACCGGGCGCATCGTCGCCTACAGGTCCCCGGGCGGCGCAGGTGTGCGCCTCGACGGGGCCACGGCCACGGCCGGGTCTGAGATCTCCGGGCACTTCGACTCGATGCTCGTCAAGCTCACCTGCCGCGGCCGCGACTACCCGACGGCCGTGCGACGTGCTCGGCGTGCCCTCGCCGAGTTCCGCATCCGCGGCATCCGCACGAACATCCCCTTCCTCCAGGCCGTGCTGGCCGACGAGGCCTTCGTCGAGGGCGACGTCTCGACGTCGTTCATCGACGAGCGTCCGGAGCTCCTCGCCGCGCGGGAGAGCGCCGACCGTGGGACCCGTCTGCTCGCCTACCTCGGCGACGTCGTGGTCAACCAGCCGAACGGTGCCTCGACGGGCGCGATCGAGCCGAAGCACAAGCTCCCGGCCGTCGACGTGACCGAGCCTGCCGTCCCGGGCAGCAGGCAGCGCCTGCTCGAGCTCGGTCCCGAGGGATTCGCCCGCGCACTGCGCGATCAGACGGCGGTGGCGGTCACCGACACGACCTTCCGTGACGCGCACCAGTCGCTGCTGGCCACCCGCGTCCGCACGCACGACCTCGAGGTCGTCGCGCCCTACGTCGCACGGCTCACCCCCGAGCTGCTCTCGGTCGAGGCCTGGGGCGGGGCGACCTACGACGTCGCGCTCCGGTTCCTCGGTGAAGACCCCTGGGTGCGGCTCGCGAAGCTCCGTGCGGCGCTGCCGAACGTCGCGATCCAGATGCTGCTGCGCGGCCGGAACACCGTCGGGTACACCCCGTACCCGACCGAGGTGACCGAGGCCTTCGTCAAGGAGGCTGCGGCGACGGGCGTGGACATCTTCCGGATCTTCGACGCCCTCAACGACGTCGAGCAGATGGCCCCGGCGATCGCGGCCGTCCGGGCGACCGGGACCGCCGTCGCGGAGGTCGCGCTCTGCTACACGGGCAACCTGCTGGACCCGGACGAGACGCTCTACACCCTCGACTACTACCTCGCTCTGGCCGACAAGATCGTCGCGGCCGGTGCGCACGTCCTCGCGATCAAGGACATGGCCGGTCTGCTCCGCCCGGCCGCGGCCACGCGTCTCGTGACGGCGCTCCGCGAGCGCTTCGACCTGCCCGTCCACCTGCACACCCACGACACGAGCGGCGGGCAGATGGCCACGCTGCTGGCCGCGGTCGAGGCAGGTGTCGACGCCGTCGACGTGGCGAGCGCCGCGATGGCCGGCACCACGAGCCAGCCGTCGATGTCGGCGCTCGTCGCCGGGCTCGAGCACACCCCGCGCGACACGGGGCTGTCCCTGGCCGCGGTCTGCGACCTCGAGCCGTACTGGGAGGCCGTGCGCCGGCTGTACAGCCCCTTCGAGTCGGGGCTGTCGGGCCCGACAGGGCGTGTGTACACGCACGAGATCCCCGGTGGCCAGCTGTCGAACCTGCGCCAGCAGGCCATCGCGCTGGGTCTGGGTGACAGGTTCGAGCAGATCGAGTCGACCTACGGCGCGGCCGACCGGATCCTCGGGCGGCTCGTCAAGGTCACCCCGTCGTCGAAGGTGGTCGGTGACCTCGCGCTCCAGCTCGTCGCGCGCGGCGCGGACCCTGCGGACTTCGCGGAGAACCCTCAGGACTACGACATCCCCGACTCGGTCATCGCCTTCCTCGGCGGCGAGCTCGGCGACCCGCCCGGTGGCTGGCCCGAGCCCTTCCGGACGCGCGCCCTCGCCGGGCGGACGGTCCGGGCCGGGGTCACCCCGCTCTCTGACGAGGACCTCGCGGCCCTGGCGGGAGACTCGGCGCAGCGTCGGGACCGGCTCAACCAGCTGCTCTTCGCCGGTCCGACGAAGGACTTCCGCGCGACGCGCGCCGCCTACGGCGACGTGAGCGTCCTCGAGACGAGCACCTACCTGTACGGGCTGCAGCGCGGCGAGGAAGTCGAGATCGCCCTCGCCCGTGGGGTCCGGCTGCTGGTCGGGCTCGAGGCCGTGGGTGAACCTGACCTGCGCGGGATCCGCAGCGTGATGTTCACGCTCAACGGGCAGATCCGTCCGATCCCGGTGCGTGACCGCAGCATCGAGGTCTCGGGGTCCGTGGCAGACAAGGCAGACCCGCAGGTCCCAGGGCAGATCGGAGCACCTTTCGCGGGGGCCGTGACCCCTGTGGTCGCCGAGGGAGACAGGGTCGAGGCCGGCCAGACCGTGGCGACGGTCGAGGCGATGAAGATGGAGGCGGCGATCACCACCCCCGTCGAGGGCGTCGTCCAGCGGCTGGCGATCGGTGGGGTGCAGCAGCTCGAGGGCGGCGACCTCGTGCTCGTCGTCGGCTGACGAGCAGGTGCGGTCTCGCGTCGCGGCGGCGCGGGGAGTCTGTCCCCGCGTGCGCGGTGGCGTGGGGGAGTCAGTCCCCGCCTGCGCGGTGGCGCAGGTGAGCAGGGGTGTCTAGCGTGAAGGTCTGTCCCACCAGCTGAGGAGAGCATCATGAGCGAGAGCACAGTCCCCGAGCCGAGCGCCACCCCCGCGAGCGAGACCGACAGCCTGCAGGCTGCCGCCGAGGCCATCCGCGACGAGCACCCGGAGTACGACGAGGTGCCCGTCATCGAGGCCGACGAGACGGTGCCGCCGCGTCCTGAAGAGGAGATCGCCGACGCCGACAGGGTCTGACGACCACCTGACCGCACCACCACACCCTCCGAGGAGCGCTCCATGACTGACGGCCTGACGATCACCCGGACCTTCCCCGTCACCCCGGAGAGCGTGTTCGCGGCCTGGACGATGCCCGAGGTGTTCTCGGTGTGGTTCGGCACCGACGCCGTGGACGTCCCGCTCGACACCCTCTCGATGGACGTGCGCCCCGGCGGCGCGTGGAGCGCGGTCATGCACCTGCCCGACGGGCACCAGATCCACTGGGAGGGCACCTTCGTCGAGGTCGACCCGCCGAACCGGCTGGTCCTGACGATGACCGACGCGCCTGGGACCGATCCCGGGGCGCCGCTGACCGTCGACCTCGTCGCGGTCGAGGGCGGGACCGAGATGATCTTCACCCAGATGAACAGCGGGTTCACCGACGAGCAGTACGCCCAGCTCGCCGAGGGCTACCGGGGGTTCTTCGACACCATGGAGCGGGTGCTCACAGCAGAGGGCTGAGCGGGGTGAGCAGCAGCTCGCCGATCTTCGCGACGGGGGAGCGGGCCTCCCACGCGTCGAGCTGCAGCTCGCGGCAGTTGGTGAGGTCGAGGGCGAAGATGTCTTCCATCTGCGCGGCGATCCCCGTGTCGTAGATCGCCATGTTGATCTCGTAGTTGCCGGTGAGGCTGAGCCTGTCGATGTTCGCCGTGCCGATGGTCGTCCAGCGCCCGTCGACTGTCGCGGTCTTCGCGTGGACCATCGCGTTGCGGAACAACCAGATGGTCACACCGGCGCGGAGCAGCTGGGAGTAGAGCCCGCGGGACAGCCAGTCGGTGAGCACGTGGTTCGACGCCTCGGGGACGATGAGCCTGACGTCGACCCCGCGGCGCGCCGCGGCGACGAGGACCTCGAGCAGCTCACGGTCGGGGATGAAGTACGCCTGCGTGAGGTAGATGTGGCTCGTCGCCCTGCGGAAGGCCTCGAGGTACAGGTTGCGGATCGGGTAGACCCGACGGGCCGGCGCGTTGCGCGCAGCCTGGAAGCCCGGGACCCACGTGATGGTGCCGGGGGAGTCGATCGCCGGGTGCTTGTCCTTGCGGTTGAGGTTCCAGAAGTCGACGAAGGCGCTCGAGAGCTCCCACACCGCCGTCCCGGTGACCCGCAGGTGCGTGTCGCGCCACTGCGTCGCGTAGAGCGTGCCGATGTTGTACCCGCCGACGAACCCGACCTCGTCGTCGACGACCAAGATCTTGCGGTGGTCTCGGCCGGTGTGCTTGAGGTCCATGAGCAGCACCTGCGGGCGGAAGATCGGGTACTCCAAGACGTGGATGCCCTCGGGGAACCTGAAGAACGACCGGGGGACCACGGCGTTGGCGAAGCCGTCGTAGACCACGAAGACCTCGACGCCACGCTCGTGCGCCGCGATGAGCGCGTCCTTGAACTGGCGGCCGACCTCGTCGCCCTTCCAGATGTACGTCTCGATGAAGATGCGCTCGGTCGCGCCCTCGATCGCCTCGAGCATGGCGGCGTAGACGTCTTCACCGAAGGTGTAGATCGTGGTCCCTGTCGTCTCGACAGTCGAGCTCACGGGCCTCGAGTGCGGGAAGACCGCCTTGCGCGACTTCTTGCGCTTGGACCAGTGGTCGAGGGCCACGACGCCGCCGGCGACCACGAAGGGTGTGACGGCGGACAGGACGATGGCTCGCTTGAGCGTCTTCTGCGCAAATCGGATGGCTGTGTGCTCGAGGTCGTCCACACCGACGACCTTAGACGGCGGCGGGGCGTTCGGCCTGGTGACGCGCTGATCCGCGCCGTAGCGCTCGTCTAGCATGGGCTGGAGCGCACCACGGACGGGCGCGCGTCGTGGTCGCAGGGGAGGGGGTGGGGGCATATGGGCGTCGTCCCTAGCCTGGGGCCCGAGGACCTGCGGGTGAGTGCCTTCACGACGTCCACGCACGAGGTCGCGGCACGGATCTTCCTCCCTCTGCACGGCCCGGGCGACAGCCGGTGGCCCTGGGAGGGGCTCGTGGCCCAGGTCGCCGCGCAGGTCGCCGCGCTCGACGTCGCTCACGACGAGACGACGGGCGCGGCCGACAGCGTGCTGACGCCAGACGTGCGGTGGTCAGATCTCGAGCGTTGCCTGGAGTCGGTGGGGCGCACCGGTCTGAGGATGGCGTACGCCACGCCCGGACGGGTGTTCTCTGTCGCGCTCGCCGCTGTCCTCGGCGAGCACACCGCGACTCCGGACGAGTGCTGGTTCTTCCTGTGGGAGGGCTACGCCGGAGAGACCGACGGGCTCGACACCGGCTGTCCGCCGTGGCTCACCGGGTTGGCTCGACGGTCTGGAGGGTTGGTGCCGCACCGAGCACCGGTCTCGTGGCTCGGCGCCCGGACCGCGGACGACGAGCACCTGAGGCTGCCGGTGTTCGTGTGGCCGGACGACGGGTCGTTCTTGCTGGCCTGCCCGATCTACCACGACTCGCTGTACATCTCGTGCAGCACGGACCTGGTCGATCGCTTGCGTGAGGCCAGCTTCGAGGTGCTGCTCGTCGACCGTGACGCAGAGCTTCCGGGAGAGTGCGACTGAGGTCGAGCCTGGCCTCTCCATATCGCCACAATGTCATTGGGGGCCCGAAGGGTGTCATGGCGACCTACTACGAAGGCGTCACGTGGTGTCCTGACTGGGTCAAGGGGGCAGTCAACGCAGGGTAGCGGCGTGCGTCTCTCTTGTTCGCTGAACTCTCAGGATTGGATTGAAAGCCGTGGACGAGTCGATCGATGTGCAAGAGGTGCTCTCCCTGGCGAAGGAGAAGCTGGAGCATCCCGGGGCTGGGGTGGAATTCCGATTGAGATCCGTGGTCGCGGAAGCTGGCGAGCTTCAGATCACTTTCTGGTGGGAACACAATCCGACGATCTTCGGGGTGAAGCTTGCCATACCGAACTCGTCGAGGGATCCCATCTGGACTCGATGGGACCCCGGGACGATTGACGAGTGGGTCGAATACGCAGTTCGCGTCACCGTCATGGAGGAGCTGCTGACAGGCCTTACACGGAGAGCGCCTCGGAGCAGGAGCGAGGGAGTGACTTGGCTTGACCTGAAGGAGGATCCCGCCACCGCTGCGTTCCACATCCGTGACGTTGAACCTGGTGACTCGGACACGCGGAGACTCCAGGCAGCGGGCTTTGAGGCCGCGAGACCTCAGAGCGTCAGGGAGGAGGGGAGGCTGCTCCTGTGGCGATACGCAATCTCCACGGACCAGTCGGGCCACATTCTCGGAGCGATATCCGTAGAGTCTGGAGATCCGCCCGCCGTGTGCAGCTTTGACGTCGCGTCCGGCGTCACCCACGAAGTCACGCGAGCGTTGCTGATGGACGCTGTGTATGCCGTGGAAGATCTGGGCTGGTCAACAGTTGTCGCGCATCACGGTCCCGAATGGCTGACGTCTTGGGGGTTCGCTGCCGATGACGCAGGCGTGCTGGTTCTGGACTCGTCTTCGTCGTGAGGCGGCGGCTGTCGTCGACATCTGTCGGAGGGTCGACCCGGCAAGATCTCGCCGGGTCGGCTCTCCGGAGAGGGTCGTGGGGGCCAGACGATCGCCATAATGTCATAACGTACATTATCGGCGTTACGGGGAAGTAGCCGAGAGGGGCTCTGATCAGGCCGTTCTCGTGGCGGTCCGAAGCTTCGACGATGACCTCGACCATGCCTCTAGACCGTACTGACGCGGCTCCCTACAGTGAACCTCATGGGACGGTTGATCTACTCCATGATCTCGTCGCTCGACGGGTATGCGTCGGACGCCTCGGGCAACACCGACTGGGGCGCCAGCACCGACGAGCAGCTGCACGACTTCATCGCGGAGAAGTTCGCGTCTGCGACCACGTATCTGTACGGCCGGCGCATCTACGAGATGATGACGTTCTGGGAGACGGCGCTCGACGACCCGTCGCACCCAGACTTCGTCAGGCGCTTCGCGACGGTGTGGCAGAGCGCCGAGAAGATCGTCTACTCGACGACGCTCGACTCCACCTCGACGGCCAAGACGACCCTCGAACGTACGTTCGACCCCCAGGCTGTGCGGGCGATGGTCGACGCCCTCGACCACGACGTCACCATCGAAGGCCCGACGCTCGCGGCCCACGCCCTGCGCGCTGGGATCGTCGACGAGGTCCAGCCCTACGTCTCCCCCGTGTCGGTCGGCGACGGTCTGCGGTTCTTGCCCGCTGACCTGCCGCTGAACCTCGACCTGCTCGACGACCACCGCTTCGACAGCGGGGTGGTCTGGCTCCGCTACGCCGTCCGCAAGGACTGACGGCGTTCTCGCGAGCAGAAGAACGGCGCGACTCCCCTGCTGCGTGCTTGCGACTCCCCCGCTGGGCCGTCGCGGTCAGGCTGCCCCGCCCTGCTCGACGGCCCCGCCCTGCTCGACGAGGGTCGCGAGCGCCGCGGTGACAGTGCCCCAGCCGTCGAAGAACCCGAGGTCTTCGTGCAGGCGGCGCTGTGCAGGGTCGCCGTGCCGCACGACGGCCGTGTAGGCGGTCCCTTCGGGGTGGTCGACCAGGATGATCTCTGCGGTCATCGAGACAGGCTCGGGCCGGGTCGGGCGCCACGAGCTGTTGACGGCGTTCGTGAAGACCAGCCGGTGACCCTCGTCGACGACCAGGAACACCGTGTCGGTGTGCGGGACGAAGGTCGCCCCGTCCTCGCTCATCTGGGTGACGAAGCCGCCGCCCGGGCGCACGTCCAGGGTGTCGACGCGCGTGACCATCGGTGCAGGGATCCACCAGCGTTCCAGCAGTGCGGGCTCCGTCCAGGCGCGCCACACGCTGGACCGTGGGCCGTGGATCACACGTTCGATGGTGAGGTCGAGCTCAGGGTCGATCGTCGGCGTGGTCATGGTGTCTCCTCCAGGTGGGTCACGAGGTCTTCGAGGCGGTCCGTGCGGTCGGCCCACAGTCGCCGCTGGTCCGACAACCAGTCGTCGACCACGGCCAGACGTGACCTGTCGAGCGTGCACATCCGTACGCGGCCTGACTTCTCGGTCTGGATGAGGCCGCAGGACTCGAGGGTCCGCACGTGCTTCATGAACGAGGGGAGGGTGATCGGGTGCGGGCGGGCGAGCTCCCCCACGCTCGCAGGGCCGCGACCGAGGTGCCGCACGACCTGACGCCTCGTCGGGTCCGAGAGGGCGACGAAGATCTCGTCGAGAGTGTCTGCGTGCTGGCTCATCTGTGCAGCATACGCATACTTAGCCCCCAGGCATAGTGTTAGAGATGGGACAGCGGCTCAGCCACGGGCCTCGACGGCATCCGTGAGCCAGCCGTCGACGATCCCACCCAGCACCGAGGGCGCTTCGTGGGGCAGCGCGTGCCCGGCACCGTCGACCACCACGAGCGTCGCGCGGGGATACCGGCCCAGCAGGTCGATCGCCGAGGCGTAGCCGACGGTCGAGTCCTGGCGCCCTGCGACGACGAGCACCGGACCTGCGTAGGTCTCGTCGCTGGTCGCCAGCTCCCAGCGCGCTCCGATGCGCTCGGCCGTGGGGGCGTCGACCGCGGCGACCCCAGGTGCGACGACCTCCCTGTACCGCGCGAGCATGGCCGGGGTCTGGACCACGAAGTACGCGCGGAAATCGGCGTCACCCAGGTCGTCGTCAGCCACGACGGGCTGGAGCGGCGGGACGTCGTGCCTGCCTGGCAGCAGCGGGCACACGAGCACGAGACCGGCGACGCGCTGGGGCGCCCGGTCGGCGAGGGCGTGGGCGTAGTAGGCGCCGGCGGAGTGCCCGGCGAGGATCAGCGGCCTGTCCCCCACGATCTCGTCTACCAGCGCGGTCAGGACGTCGAGGACGTCCTCTGCGCTGCTCACGGTCTCGGCGGTCTGCGTCAGTCCTGCGCCGGGCAGGTCGGGGTACAGCCGCCGGAGCCCACCGTGCCGGGCGAGCGCAGGGTCGAAGGCCGCGAGAGTCTCGCGGTGGTCGACGCCCGCGCCGTGCAGCACGAGCACGGGCCGACCCTGGCCGCGCTCGACGTAGTGCACCCTCGTCCCGCGGACGTCGTACTCCATGGTGCGAGCGTACGACCACGACCACGACCACGGCCCGTCATCGGCCGCGAGGCAGGCTGCCCGGTCCAGCCCGGCGAGCACCGGGCACCCCGCACTGGGGGCACCGAGCCAGGTCCGACGCGCGACGTCCGTGGCCCCGTGGCACCCTGGGCGGGGTGACGACGACGCCCACAGCGCCCGCCCAGGTCCAGCTCGGTCCATGGTCTGTGGGCTCCCCAGCCAGGCTGCTCGCCGCAGCGCTCGTCTGCGGCTCGGCCGTCCTGATCTTCGCCGTGCACGTCAGACCTCTCGGCTTCGTCCCGCTCGTCTTGGGCATCGCGCTCGCGCTCGCCGTGGACCGCCGGCTCGGACGGGACCTCGGCCTGATCGGTCTCGGCATGGCGATCATCTCGACGATCTCCCTCCAAGCCGACCTCTCCGACGCTGGCATGCTGCGCTTCACGATCGCGCTGTCCCTCGCCGTGCTCGTGCCGTGGGGGCTCTCCCGCTGGGTGTTCGGGCAGCGGTCGATCACGTTCCCTGTCGCGACGGGTCGACGCTGGACCCGCCTGCAGATCGTCTACCTCGTCGCTGTCGTCGTCATCGGCTACCTGATCCTCCCGCCGTACTTCATCGGGTCGGGGGCGTACCAGAACTGGCCCGACCTCGACGGCGACCAGGACATCGCGCGGCTGTTCCTCGGTGTCAACGCCGTAGGGATCTGGGACGAGCTGTTCTTCATCTGCACGGTCTTCGCCCTGCTGCGCGCGCACTTCGGGCCCTGGACCGCGAACGTCCTGCAGTCGGTCGTCTTCGTCTCGTTCCTGTGGGAGCTCGGCTACCGCGAGTGGGGCCCGTTGCTGACTGTGCCCTTCGCGCTCGTGCAGGGCTGGATCTTCGCCAAGAGCGCGTCGCTGACCTACGTGGTGGCGGTGCACCTCCTCTTCGACCTCGTCGTCTTCGGTGTCCTCGTGCACGCCCACCACCCGGAGCTCTTCGACGTCTTCGTCACGTCGCCCGGCTGACCTGGACCAGACGGCCGGCCGCTCCCCCTACGATGTGGTGAGTCGCAGGCCGCCCAGGACTGCCCGGACGCGAGGAGCACGCAGGTCATGGCAGCGACGATCCGTGACCTGGCCGCCCTCGCCGGGGTCTCCCCGTCCACCATCTCGCGGGCGTTCTCCAGGCCGGAGAAGGTCGACGAGACGACGCGCGACCGCATCCTGACGCTCGCCGAGCAGATCGGCTACGTGCCGAGCAGGGCAGCCCGCACGCTCAAGACCGGGCGCACCGGCGCGCTCGGCATCGTCGTCCCCGACCTGTCGAACCCGTTCTTCTCCGACATCGTCCGGGGCGTGCAGCACCGCGCCCGTGACGTCGGGTACTCCGTCCTGCTCGCGGACAGCGACGAAGACCCGACGACCGAGGTCGAGCTGGTGACGACCCTCGCGCGGAACGTCGACGCCCTCGTGCTCTGCTCGCCCCGCATGAGCGACACCGAGCTCGCTGCAGCCGCCAGGCTGCAACCGATGGTCCTGGTCAACCGCGGCGCCGGTGCCGACGCGCCGGGCGCCGTGCCACCCGTGACCTTCGACAACGCGGGCGGCGTGCGGCAGGCCGTAGAGCACCTCCAAGGGCTCGGGCACCGCGACATCGGGTTCGTCTCGGCGACAGGGAGCAGCCGGTCCAACGCAGACCGTCGTCAGGCCTTCCACGTCGCGACGCACGAGCACGGCCTGTCCGGCGTCGAGATCGGCACCTTCGCGCCCACCGTCGACGGTGGAGCGAGCGCCGCTGACGCCACGATGCGCTCCGGCGTGAGCGCAGTCCTCGTGTCCAACGACGTCATGGCGGTGGGCCTGCTGGCCCGGCTCGTCCGGCAGGGTGTCGACGTCCCGGGTGAGATCAGCGTGGTCGGTTTTGACGACATCGTCATGGCCGGCCTGATCACCCCCGCCCTCACATCGGTGGCGATCCCCTTGCGGCACGCGGGTGCCGTCGCGGTCGACCGGCTGCACGCGCACCTGTCCGGGGAGAGGCCCCAGGGCCCGCCGCTCGACATCCCCACGTCTCTGGTGGTCAGGGAGAGCACAGGACCGCGGCCTCACGCCGGAGCGTGAGACCGCGGTCGATCGCGGGTGGGGCCAGCCCCGTCAGCCGACGGTGGTCTCGGCGAGCACCCTGGCGAGGGTGGCGCGTGCACCCTCGGTCGTGAGCGACTCGACCATCTCTGCGGTGCGAGCGATCAGCACGTCAGCCTCGACCGGGTCGAGCCCTGCGGCAAGGTCGAGACCACGGACAGCTCGCCCGACCCACACGGCAGCCTCGTCAGCTCCGTCCCCGGCGCCTCCGTCCCCACCGGCACCGGGTCCGCCGGCGAGCAGCGCCAGTGCACCGGCGTCGTCCACGGGGACGAAGCCCGGGACGGCGGCCGCCCCGGACTGCAGCAGCAGCACAGCGGCGAGCGAGAGCACGGTGAGCTGTGCGCTCTCCCCCGCCCGGACCCTGTCGACGTAGACCGGGAGGTTCCGGGTGCGCCACTTCGAGACGGCGTTGAGCGCGATGTCCGCCAGTCGGTGGTGCAAGAACGGGTTGCCAAAACGCTCGAGGATCCCGGCCGCGAACTCGCGGAGGACCTCAGGCTCCCCGTCGATGGTCGGCAGGACCTCGTCGGCCACGAGCTCGTCGACGTAGCGCCGGACAGCCGGGTCCTCGAAGGCCTCTCGCACGCTCTCGTGTCCCAGCTGGAGCCCGACGGCGCTGAGGGCAGTGTGAGAGCCGTTGAGCACCCGGACCTTCTGGGCGCGGAACGGCGCGATGTCCTCCATGAACCGCACGTCGAGCCCGGCCTTGTCGAGGGGCAGCACCTCACGCACAGCCTCTCCCCCGCTGATCGCCCACACGTGGAAGTACTCACCCTTGACGACGACCTGGTCGTCGAAGCCTGTCTCGGCCTGGATACGGGCGATGTCGTCACGCGGGAAGCCCGGGACGATGCGGTCGACGAGGGTGTCGCTGAAGGTGCAGCACTCTCGGACCCACTGCTGGAACTCCTCGGACAGACCGGCGGCGGCCGCGTGCCGCAGCACGTACTCCCGCAGGGTCGACCCGTTGTCCTCGATGAGCTCGCACGGGACGATCGCGAGCCCCTTGGTGGGGTCACCACCGAAGTGCTCGAACCTGTCGTGCAGCAGGGCCGTGACCTTGAGCGGGAAGGAGGCTGGCGGACGGGCGGTGATGTCGTCGTCCTCGACCCAGACGATCCCCGCCTCGGTCGTGTTCGACACCAGGACCCGCAGGTCCGCGCCCAGGTAGAGGTCCCTGTAGCGCTCGAACTCGGTGTGCGCGGCGACGACCTCCTGGACGCACTCGACCCGGGTGATCTCGCGGACAGGCTGCCCGTCCTTGATGCCCTCGAGCGTGACGTGGAAGAGCCCGTCCTGCGCTCGCAGCAGCTCGAAGGCGGGGTCGGGCCGGTCTGTCACGTGGACGACTGCGACACCGGCGTCCATGACGCCAGCCTCGTCGGCGACGTGGATCATCCAGTCGACGAAGCCGCGCAGGAAGTTCCCGCCGCCCATCTGGAGCACGGTGACAGGTCGGGCTGTGCGGCGGACCGTGGTGCTGTCGAGCGGCTGCATGGGTGTGTCCTCTGGGTCGTCGGTCGATGGCGTGCGGGAGCCGGGCGCGGCTGTGGTCCCGGGCGCCTGGGTCGTCGGTTCAGCCCTGCGGGCGCTCACGTGACGGTGCCGAGCTGCCACGGCACGAACTCGTCCTGACCGAGCCCGAGCTCTTCGCTCGCCGTCGTGCGGCCCGAGGCCACGGCGATGATCCACTCGAAGATCTCCAGCCCGACCTCCGCGAGGGTCGAGGTGCCGTCGACGATGCGACCGCAGTTGAGGTCCATGTCGTCCGACATCCGCTCGAACATCTCCGTGTTCGTCGCGAGCTTGATGGTCGGTGCCGGACGGGAGCCGAGGACAGACCCACGGCCCGTGGTGAAGCAGACGACCGTCGCTCCCCCGGCGACCAGGCCCGTCACCGACACGGGGTCGTACCCGGGGCTGTCCATGAAGCCGAGACCGCGGGTCGTCATCGGCTCGGCGTACTGGTAGACGGCCGAGAGGTCGGCGTGACCGGCCTTGGCGACGGCACCGAGAGACTTCTCGAGGATGGTCGTCAGACCGCCCTCCTTGTTCCCGGGCGACGGGTTGTTGTCCAGGCTGCCGCCGCCCTCCTCGGCGTACTTCTCCCACCAGCTGATCCGCTCGAGGAGCGTCCGGGCGACGTCTTCGGACACGGCCCGCCGAGTGAGGAGGTGCTCGGCCCCGTAGACCTCAGGGGTCTCGGCGAGGACCGAGGTGGCGCCAGCCGCGACCAGGAGGTCTGAGGCGTAGCCGAGGGCCGGGTTCGCGGTGATGCCCGAGTAGCCGTCTGACCCTCCGCAGTTGAGACCGAGCACGAGCTCGGAGATCGGCGCGGGCGCGCGACGACGGGTGTCGAGGATCGGCAGCATCGCCGCGACAGCCTTGACGCCGGCCTCGACCGTCGCGCGGATGCCGCCCTGGTCCTGGATGGTGAGGGACTCCACGAGGGTGTCTGTGGCGATGGGCAGCGTGTCGGTGATCGACTGGACCTGGATCATCTCGCAGCCGAGCCCGAGGACCAGCAGCCCGCTGACGTTGGGGTGCGCGGCGTAGCCGTGCAGGGTCCGCTGGAACATCGTCCCGCCCGACGACGCCGGGATCATGCCGCAGCCGCTCTGGTGGGTCAGCGCGACGACTCCGTCGATGTTCGGGTAGTCCACGAGCAGCGGGGTGACCTTGTCCGCGATCATCCGGGCTGTCGAGGCCGAGCAGTTGACGGAGGTGAGGATCGCGACGTAGCTGCGGGTGCCGACACGACCGTCGGCGCGGTGGTACCCGTCGAAGGTCCGGGTCGGGCCTGTCGGGACGGGTAGCTCGGTGTGGACCGTCGCGAGCTCGTGCTCTGCGGCGGCGGCGTCCATGCCGAGGTTGTGGACGTGGACGTGGTCACCCGCGACGACAGGAGCCGTCGCCCGCCCGATCGACTGGCCGTACTTGTGGACCTGCCCGCCGGCGGGGACGTCCCGCACCGCGAGCTTGTGGCCGCGCGGGACGTCGGACCGCAGGACCAGGGTGTCGTCGTCTGCGGTGAGTCGCGTCCCTGCGTGGAGGTCGCGGATCGCCACGACGACCTCGTCTCCCTCCGCCAGGCGCAGGGTGCAGTCGGCTAGGGCGAGGGTGCTGCTGGTCAGGCGCGACGGGCCGTCGTCGCCGAGAACGCTGGTCCCGGTCGAGCCGGTGGGGGTGCCCATGTCGTGGGTGCCGCCGGCGTGGGCGATGACGTCGGGGGCTGCGGGTTCTGGTGCGGGGGTGGTGCTTGTCACGGAGAGCTCCTGTGCTCGGGATGGGTGGGCTGGTTCGCCTGAGGCCTCACGCGCTCCTCGCGCGTCAGCGGGCACCTGGCTCGTCGGAGACCGCTGTCGCCGCCTCGCGCTCGCGGGTCTCGGCGACGAGCTCGGTGATGCGCTTGTCGGTCAACGGGTAGAGGAAGAACAGCACGGCGCCGGCGATGGTCAGCGCGATGCACGGGTAGAGCGTCTGGAGCGACTTGATCCCCTGGAGGATTCCGTCAGCCTGGTCCGCCATCGCCGGGTCGGAGGTGAACTTCGGGACGTAGCCGATGAGGGACAGCCCGAACCCTGCGGCGCCGCCGGCGACGGCCTGGGCGATCTTCCGGGAGAAGTTGAACATCGAGTACGTGATGCCCTCGCGGCGGACGCCGGAGCGCCAGTGCCCGTAGTCGATCGCGTCGGAGACGAGAGCCCAGGTGATCCCGTTGGGCAGGGCGATCCCGACGAAGGAGAGGCTGTACAGGATGGTGAACACCACGGTGTTGGTCGGCAGCAGGAAGTTGAGCCCGTCGGCGACCGCCGCCAGCGCGAAGCCGGAGATCGCCACCTGCTTCTTGCCGAAGCGCTTGACCAGGAAGGGGATCGTGAGGATGGCGAGGATCGACGAGCCGATGCCGAAGAAGTTCACGACAGACAGCAGGTCCTGGTTCTGCAGGTTGTAGTCGGTGAAGTAGACGATCATCGCGGGCTTGATGTTGTACGCCGAGATGGAGAACACCGTCATGAGGATGAGGACGAGGAGCGCCCGGTTCTGGCCGATGGTGGTCGCGAAGCCCCGGAGCGTGATCTTCTCGGTCGACCGTGCGACCGGGACCACCTCGCGGGTGCCGCGGAAGGTCGCGTAGAAGCCCATGATCCCTACGACAGCCATCGCTCCGGCGGCTGTCGCGAATCCGACGCGCTCGTTGTCGAAGGCGTGCACGATCGGCATGAAGGCGATGCCGGTGACGAGCAGGGCGGTGACCGAGCCTGCCTGGCGGAACGAGGCCAGCTGGGCGCGCTGCTCGGGGTCTTGTGTCATCACGGAGGCGAGCGAGCCGTAGGGCACGTTGGTGAAGGAGTACAGGACGCCCCACGCCATGTACGACCCGTAGGCGTAGACGAGGTTGACGCCGTCGGTGCCGCCGGGCGTGAGGAACGTGACGACGGTGAGGATGGCGAGCGCGATCGAGGAGTACATCATCACGGGCTTGAAGCGTCCGTGGCGGCCGCCGCCCTTGCGCTGGTCGACGAAGATCCCGGCGACGGGGTCCATGAAGGCGTCGAAGATCTTGGTGAAGACGAAGACGCCGGCTGCTGCGGCCGGGTGGATGCCGGCGACGTCGGTGTAGAACTTGAGCAGATAGGCCTGTCCGAGGTCGAACATGAAGCCGTTGCCCATGTCGCCGAGGCCGTAGGCGATCTTGGAGCGGAGCGAGAGCTTGCCGTGCAGGTCGGCTGCGGGACGCGAGCTGGGCGGCGCTGCCTCAGGTGCGGAGGTCATGGGGGTCCTTGGGTGCTAGGAAGGGGGCTTCGAGGGGGGATTCGCGGGGTGCAGTGCGGTTCCCGGGCCGTCGACGCTGTGGCCGACGACCCGGGACAGGCGTCAGGGACGCCTGGCGTACGAGGTCTGCGGCAGCGTGTGCGCCAGGACCACCGCGGTCTCGACGGCCTCGTCGTGCGTCAGCCTGTGCTCGGTCACGAGCCTGCTGAGGAACCCGGCGTCGATGCGGCGGGAGAGGTCGTGCCGAGCCGGGATCGAGACGTAGGCCCGGGTGTCGTCCACGAAGCCCGAGGTGTTCCAGAAGCCCGCTGTCTCGGTCGCGGTCTCGCGGAACCTGCGCATCCCCTCGGGCGAGTCGAGGAACCACCACGGGGCGCCGAGGCGCAGGGACGGGTAGGCGCCGGCGAGCGGCGCGAGCTCGCGGCTGTAGACGGTCTCGTCGACGGTGAAGAGGATCGCGCGGAAGCCGGGGTGCGTGCCGAAGGCCTGCAGCATCGGCCGCAGAGCACGGGTGTACTCCGTGGCGACGGGGATGTCGAAGCCCTTGTCCTGACCGTGCGCCTGGTAGACGGCGTCGTGGTGGTCGCGCAGGACCCCGGGGTGGATCTGCATGACCAGCCCGTCCTCGGCGGCCATCGCGGCCATCTGGAAGAGCATGTGGGCGGCGAAGGCCTGCACCTCTGCGGGCTCGACGGCGCCCTCGAGCGCGCGGGCGTAGATCTCGGCGGCGACGGTGTCGGAGAGCGGTGTGGTGTCGGCGCTCAGGTGCCCGTGGTCGCTGGCCAGCGCGCCTGCGGCGACGAAGGCCTCACGGCGCTGGCGCAGGGCGGCGAGGTAGCCGGCGTAGTGCCCGGTGTCGATCCCGGAGACCGTGCCGAGCTCGTCGATGTCTGCGCGCCAGGTCGGGCGGTCCAGGTAGACGACGGCGTCGGGACGGAAGGTCGGGACCACCCGGTCCCCCAGGCCTTCTGCCGCGAGCCGGGCGTGGTGCTCGAGCGTGCTCGTCGCGGCGTCGGTCGTCGCGATGAGCTCGATGCCGAACCTGTCGAGCAGCTGGCGCGGTCGGAAGTCGGGCTCGGCGAGGCGCGCGGCGATCGTGTCGAAGATCGTGTCTGCCGTGGCCGCCGAGGGCACCTGGTCGATCCCGAAGACCTCGACGAGCTCGTGCTCGAGCCAGTACCTGGAGGGTGTCCCCCTGTAGAGGTGCCAGCCCGCGCAGAACCTGCGGAAGATCTCCCGGCTGTCGGTCTCGACAGGGCCGCCGTCGACCCGCGGGACGCCCAGGGACTCAGGGGCTGCCCCCTGCGAGACGAGCATGCGGGTGACGTAGTGGTCGGGGACCACGAGCAGCTGGGCCGGGTCGGCGAAGGGCAGGTTGTCTGCGAAGGCCTCGACCTCGACGTGGCCGTGCATCGAGATGATCGGGAGGGAACGGGTCTCCGCGTAGATCTGCCGGGCGACGTCGCGCTGGCGCGGGTCTGTCGGGAGCGCCCTGTCGGGGTGGAGCGTGAGCGGTGCTGGTGCTGCGGTGCTGCTCTGGGGCATCTGGGCTTGGGGTGTCATAGAACGTCCTCGGTCCGCGACTCGTAGGTCTGCACTCATGGGCATCTGTCGATGCACACGTTTGCATCCTGCTGGTCGAAGGGCGCTCTTCCCCGGGACGAAAGTCCGCCTCAGGTGGTTCTAGGCGGACTTTCGTGCCTCAGGTCAGCTCTTCACGTAGTCGGCTAGGTGCTCCCCGGTGAGTGTCGACCGCTGGGCGACGAGGTCGGCGGGGGTTCCTTCGAAGACGACCCTGCCGCCGTCGTGACCGGCTCCCGGTCCGAGGTCGATGATCCAGTCGGCGTGCGCCATGACGGCCTGGTGGTGCTCGACCACGATGACCGACCTCCCGGAGTCGACGAGCCTGTCCAGGAGCCCGAGGAGCTGTTCGACGTCGGCGAGGTGCAGGCCCGTCGTCGGCTCGTCGAGCACGTAGACGTCGCCCTTCTCGGCCATGTGCGTGGCGAGCTTGAGACGCTGGCGCTCACCACCCGAGAGCGTGGTCAGCGGCTGCCCGAGACGCAGGTACCCGAGCCCGACGTCGACCAGACGGACCAGGATCGCGTGCGCGGCAGGGGTGCGCGCCTCCCCCGCGCCGAAGAACTGCTCGGCCTCGGCGACGGACATCGCGAGCACCTCGGAGATGTCGCGTCCGCCGAGGTGGTACTCGAGGACCGAGGCCTGGAACCGCTTCCCCTCGCAGACCTCGCAGGGTGACGCGACGCTCGCCATGACGCCGAGGTCGGTGTAGATGACACCGGCGCCGTTGCACACCGGGCACGCGCCCTCGGAGTTGGCGCTGAACAGCGCAGGCTTGACGCCGTTCGTCTTGGCGAAGGCCTTGCGGATCGGCTCGAGGAGCCCTGTGTAGGTGGCCGGGTTGCTCCGGCGGGACCCGCGGATCGCGGTCTGGTCGATCGAGACCACGCCGGCGCCCGCGGGGATCGAGCCGTGCACGAGAGAGCTCTTGCCCGACCCGGCGACGCCGGTGAGGACGACGAGGACACCGAGCGGGATGTCGACGTCGACGTCGCGGAGGTTGTTCGCGCTCGCGCCGCGGATCTCGATCGCGCCGCGGTGCGGGCGGACCGTCTCCTTGACGCGCGACCTGTCGTCGAGGTGCCGTCCGGTGAGGGTGTCGCTCTCGCGCAGACCGTCGACGGTGCCCTCGTAGCAGATCTGGCCGCCGGCGGTCCCTGCGCCGGGACCGAGGTCGACCACGTGGTCCGCGATGGTGATCATCTCAGGCTTGTGCTCGACCACCAGGACGGTGTTGCCCTTGTCCCGCAGCTGGAGCAGGAGGCGGTTCATCCGCTGGATGTCGTGCGGGTGCAGCCCGATCGTCGGCTCGTCGAAGACGTAGGTGACGTCGGTGAGCGACGACCCGAGGTGGCGGATCATCTTGGTGCGCTGGGCCTCTCCCCCGGACAGCGTCCCGGCGGGCCGGTCGAGCGACAGGTACCCGAGACCGATCTCGACGAAGGAGTTGAGGGTGTCGCGCAGCGCGTCGAGCAGCGGTGTCATCGACGGCTCGTGGAGCTCCCGGACCCAGGTCGCGAGGTCGCTGATCTGCATCGAGCACGCCTCGGCGATGTTCAGCCCGGCGACCTTGGACGACCGCGCCCCCTCGTTGAGGCGGGTGCCGTCGCAGTCCGGGCAGGTGGTGAAGGTGACCGCACGGTCGACGAAGGCACGGATGTGCGGCTGCATCGCCTCGCGGTCCTTGGACAAGAACGACTTCTGCACCTTGGGGATCAGGCCCTCGTAGGTCATGTTGATGTCGCCGACCTTGACCTTGACGGGCTCCTTGTAGAGGAAGTCCGCCCGTTCCTTCTTCGTGTAGTCGCGGATCGCCTTGTCGGGGTCGAGGAAGCCTGAGCCCGTGAAGATCTTGACCCCCCAGCCGTCGGCCGTGTAGCCGGGGATGGTCAGCGCCCCCTCGTTGAGCGACTTCGAGTCGTCGAAGAGCTGGGTGAGGTCGATGTCGTTGACTGTCCCCATGCCTTCGCACCGGGGGCACATGCCTCCGGTGATGCTGAAGCTGCGCCGCTCCTTGACGGTCGACCCGCCACGCTCGATGGTCACGGCGCCGGCGCCGCTGATCGAGGCGACGTTGAAGGAGAAGGCCTGGGGCGAGCCGACGTGGGGCTGGCCCAGCCGGCTGAACACGATGCGGAGCATGGCGTTGACGTCCGTCGCGGTCCCGACCGTCGAGCGCGAGTTCGCGCCCATGCGCTCCTGGTCGACGATGATCGCGGTGGTCAGCCCTTCGAGCAGGTCGACGTCGGGTCGGGCCTGGCTGGGCATGAACCCCTGGAGGAACGCGCTGTACGTCTCGTTGATCATCCGCTGCGACTCGGCGGCGATCGTGGCGAAGACCAGCGAGCTCTTCCCTGACCCTGACACCCCTGTGAAGACCGACAACCGGCGCTTGGGCAGGTCGAGGCTCACGTCCTGCAGGTTGTTCTCGCGGGCACCCCGGACCCTGATGAGGTCGTGGGTGTCAGCCGCGTGCGGCTGCGTGCCGGGGGCGGTCCCTGTCGTCGTGCTCGTGGCCATCGTGTCCCTGTCTGTGGAGTGGATCGGCGGTGCCTCGGGCGGCCGCGGCGGCTGTGGCGCTCCGCTGGCGTACCCGACGGACGCCCGCTGGGTGGTCTCTCGGTGCTCGCCAGGTTCGAGCGTGCTGACCAGGTCCGAGCGATGCGCCGGACCCTGACTGAGAAGTATGTCTGATTGTGCCCCCAGGCGGAACACCCGTCGTGAGGGCTGTGCATCGGGCCAGGTCAGTCTCGTCAGGAGTGCTCCGACGGTGCTGGTGAGGTGCCGGTGAGGTGCCGGTGCGGCACCGACCCTCAGCCGAGCTGGTTGATGCGGATGAGGTTGCCTGCGGGGTCACGGAAGGCGCAGTCGCGGACCCCGTAGGGCTGGTCGGTCGGCTCCTGGACCACCTCGGCGCCGCTGGCCTGGACCTGGGCGAAGGCCGCGTCCATGTCGGAGGAGGCGAGCACGAGGTGCCCGAAGGTCCCCTTCGCCATCATCTCGGTGATCGTGCGGCGCTCGTCGTCGGTGATGCCCGGGTCCGCGGCTGGTGGGGTCAGGACGACCGAGGTCTCCGGCTGCCCGGGAGGGCCGACGGTGAGCCACCGCATGCCGCCGTAGCCGACGTCGTTGCGCAGCTCGAAACCGAGGGCGTCGCGGTAGAAGGCCAGGGCCGCGTCGGCATCGTCGTGGTTGAGGAAGGTCCAGTGGATGATGAGGTCCATGCGGCTCACGCTAGGTCTGCCGCGACGGTCGGTGCTTCTCGATTCCTGACGGGTCGGGTGATCTGCTTGGCGATGCACGGTGGGAGCTCGCCGGCGACCAGGCCCGCCGCAGATGCCGCCCGCTTCCTGTAGGCGCTCGGGGGCATGCCCACGAGCTCGGTGAACCGGGTGCTGAAGGTCCCCAGGGACGAGCTGCCGACGGCGAAGCAGACGTCGGTCACGCTCATCTCCCCGCGCCGCAGCAGGGCCATCGCCCGCTCGATCCGCCGGGTCATGAGGTAGGAGTAGGGCGACTCCCCGTAGGCCGCGCGGAACTGGCGGCTGAGATGACCTGCCGACATGCTCGCGCCACGTGCCAGCGCCTCGACGTCGAGGGGCTGGGCGTAGTCGCGGTCGATCCTGTCGCGCACCCGCCGCAGCCGCGCCAGGTCGCGCAGCTGGTCTTCGCCCGATGCCCTGGCTGTCACGGCACCGATCGTGCCACGTCCGAGGTGGCGGCGGGAAGGACCGGTCCGTCAGGCTCCGCGGCAGATCGCGTCGATCGCCGAGACGGTGACCTGCGGGTCGTGAGGCTCGGTGTCGAGAGCCTGGTGGATGGTCAGCCCTTCGATCAGGGCGTCGAGCTGGCGCGAGACGTCCGGGGTGAAGTGCCGCTCGAGCGCCGAGCGGCTGCGGCGCATCCACTCGCGCGTGATGCTCCGGTACCTCGCGTCCCGGGCGGCCAGCGTGTAGAGCTCGTGGGTCAGCACCAGCTCGCGCGGCGACTGCGCCAGGTCGTCGAGGACGAGCGTCGCGACGGCCTGCTTCGCCTCGTCGACGGTGGTCGCGGCCACGAGCCGAGCCTCGAAGCGGGTCGCGACAGACAGCGAGAAGCGCGTGAACGCCTCGTGCAGCAGCTCGTCCATGTCGGTGAAGTGGTAGGTCATCGACCCGAGGGGGACGTCCGCGCGGGCGGCGATGCGCCTCGCCGAGATGCCGGCGACCCCGAGCTCGGCGACGGCCTCGATGGTCACGTCGACGATCCGGTCTCGTCGTGTGGGGTCGAATCGCCTGGCCATCGGGCCATCCTCTCAGACCCGCCCTCGCAGCCACGACCCCGACGGTACGCTCGTACACATGCACAGCACCCCCGTCGGCACCCGCCCGCCGTTCAGCCCCGAGCTCCGCCGTCGACGGACGGCCGTCTTCGTGTTCATGCTCGTCGTCGGCGTCTCGATGGCCTCCTGGGTCGTCCGCACCCCGGCCGTGCGCGACCTGCTCGACGCCTCGACCGGGCAGATGGGCCTCGTGCTCTTCGGGCTCTCGGTCGGCTCGATGACGGGTGTCCTGTCCTCTGCCTCCGTCGTCAGGGCGCACGGCGCCCGGCGGACCATCGCGATCGGGGGCACCAGCCTCGTCGTGGGGCTCGCGCTCGTGGGCATCGCGTCAGGCCTGGGTCTCACGGCGGGCGTCTTCGTCGGCCTCGCCCTCGTCGGCGGTGGCGTGGGGATGTCCGAGATCGCGATCAACATCGAGGGTGCCGACATCGAGAACGCCTCGGGCCGGTCTGTCCTGCCGATGCTGCACGGGTGCTACAGCCTCGGCACGGTGGTCGGGGCCACCGTCGGCATCGGTCTCACCGCTGTCGACTTCCCGGTCGTCTGGCACCTCACCGCGATCGCTGTGGCAGGCGCCGCGGCCGCCCTGTGGGCCGTTCCGACCGTACCGGCCACGACGGGGCTCGCCCGCAAGGGCACAGAAGCCTCGTCCACCTGGCGTGAGCAGCTCTCCGTCTGGAAGCAGAGCCGCATCCTCATGCTCGGGCTGATCGTCCTCGCCCTCGCCCTCGCCGAGGGCTCGGCGAGCGACTGGCTGCCGCTGCTCATGGTCGACGGCCACGGCATGTCCGAGACCCTCGGGTCCGTCATCTTCACGGGTTTCGCGGCCGCCATGACCATCGGCCGGTTCTCGGGCGAGCCGCTGCTCGCCCGCTTCGGCAACGTCGCGGTCCTGCGCGTCAGCGCCCTCGTCTCGGCCGCCGGCATCGCCCTCGTGGTGTTCGCCGACAACGTGGTCGTCGCAGGCTGCGCCGTGATCCTCTGGGGCCTCGGTGCCGCGCTCGGGTTCCCCGTGACGCTCTCGGCCGCAGGCGACAGCGACGACCCGACCTCCTCGGTCGCCGCCGTCGCGACGGCCGGTTACGTCGCCTTCCTGGTCGGCCCACCCCTGCTCGGCTTCCTCGGAGAGCACTACGGGCTCCGTGGGGCGATGGTCGTCGTGCTCGTCGTCGTGGCCCTCGCCTCGCTGCTCACGTCGGCCGCGAGGCCTCGGGGCCGGGCGACGTCGGACGGGGCGCCGGTGCCTCCCGGAGCGGCCGTCGCCTCTGCCGAGACCGGAGACTCGCCCGGCTGAGGGCGAGGTCGCGGGTGGTGCCCAGAGCCCTTCCCGGCCCCCGCCACCATGTGTACGGTAGTACCCATGACTCGTGACGACGCGACCCCGGACAGCGCACTCCCTGAGATCGGCATCATGCTCCCCCGGGACCTCCCGGCCCACCAGATCCTCGACTTCGCCCGCGCCGCAGACGACGCAGGCTTCGACGAGCTCTGGGTCGTCGAAGACCTCGGGTTCCGCGGCGGGATCGCGCAGGCCTCGGCCGCGCTCGCGGTCACCTCACGCATCCGGGTCGGGGTCGGGATCCTGCCAGCCTCGGCGCGCAACGTCGCCTTCACGGCGATGGAGGCAGCGACGCTCGTCGACCTCTTCGGGGACCGCCTGCACCTCGGGATCGGGCACGGCATGCCTGCGTGGATGCAGAGCGTGGGCGCCTGGCCCGAGAGCATCCTCACCTCCTTCGAGGAGCACGTCACCGCGCTGCGCGGTCTGCTGTCCGGCGAGTCGGTGAGCGTCGACGGACGCTACGTGCACCTGGACGCCGTGCAGCTCGAGGGTGGGCCGCGGACGGCGCCGCCGATCCTCGCCGGGGTCCGTGGTCCGCGTTCCCTCGCGCTCGCCGGACGGGTGGCCGACGGGACCGTGCTCGCCGAGCCGTCGGCACCCGAGTACATCGCCCAGGCCCGCCAGCAGATCGGCACGGCTGAGCACCGCGTCGTCGCGTACAACGCAGCCGCTGTCGACGTCGACGCCCACGCTGCTCGTCAGGCGGTCCGTCCAGGGCTCGAGTGGATCGGCGAGCCGGGCTGGGAAGCCCACCTGCGGCCGTTGCCCTTCGCCGACGAGATCGTCGCGCTGCGGGCTCGCTCCGCCTCCCGGGCAGACTTCGTCGCCGCGCTCCCCGACGCGTGGGTCGACGCCCTGACGGTCAGCGGGACCAGGGACGACGCCAGGGCGTCGCTCGCCCGGATGCGTGCGGCGGGGGCTGACTGCGTGGTCCTGCAGCCCGTCGGGGACGACCCTGTCCAGGCACTGGGCTCGCTCGCTAGCATCCTCTAGGCGTCGACCCGTACGCGGGCTCGCCGCACCGATCACCCGACCGTACGAAGGACTGCACCGTGGCACTCCACATCCCCGGCCTCCCACCGCTCTCCTGGGCGCCTCTCGAGGGCGACGCCCACATCGACGACGACGGCACCCTCGTCCTGACCGCCGCGGCGGGTGTCGACTGGAGCAACGACCCGACCGGAGGACCGCAGCAGCACCGAGCGGCCGCGCTCGGCTTCCAGCCGACCGGCGACCTCACGCTCTCGGCGAGGGTCCGGGTCGACGCGCCCCGGTCGACCTTCGACGCCGGTGCGCTGTGCCTGTGGATCGACGCCGACCACTGGGCAAAGCTCTGCTTCGAGCGGTCGCCGCAGGGCGACGTGATGGTCGTCAGCGTCGTGACCGACGGATACTCCGACGACTGCAACTCCGTGCTGGTCACCGGTGGTGAGGTCTACCTGCGGCTCAGCCGTGTCGGCGAGGCCTGGGCCTTCCACTCCTCGGTCGACGGGACGAGGTGGGACTTCGTCCGCGTGTTCCGCATCGGCTCGACGCAGGTCCCGACTGTCGGGTTCTTGTCCCAGGCCCCGATGGGTGAGCGGTGCGTCGCGCGCTTCGACGAGATCGTCTACAGGGAAGACAGGCTCGCCGACCTGCGCGACGGCAGCTGACGATGGCGGCGCAGGTCTTCGAGGGGAGGCGGTCGACCGGCCGAGCGGTCTCCGCGCTGAGTCGGAGGCGCGCGGTCGGAGCGGTGGTCGGGCGGCTCGAGGGATCGGCCGTGTGCCGCTGAGATCAGCCTCGTGCCGCAGAGGTCAGCCCTGTGCCGGGTGGCTCAGCCGTTCTCGGCTGGCGACCAGGCGGCGTCCGCGTCCCGCAGATACCGCCCGAGCGTGCCCAGCGCGCCCGGGACGAGCGCGTAGTACGACCACACGCTGCGCTTCTCGCGAGTCAGCAGGCCGGCCTCGACGAGGATCTTCAGGTGGTGGGACACCGTCGGCTGGCTGAGCCCGAGCGGCTCGGTGAGGTCGACGACAGTCGCCTCTCCCCCGTCGTGAGCGGCGACGAGCGAGAGCAGCCGGAGCCTGCTCGGGTCGGAGAGGGCCTTGAAAGACCGTGCGAGAGCGGACTCGCCGCTGCTTTCGGTCATGGGTCAGCGTCTCCTGGGTGGTGCGGGGTGGGCGCTCCATCGTACGCAGTGCCTGACCAGCGTCCGGACGCTGGCCACCTCTGCTCAGGCGGGTTCCAGGCAATTCTGGTCGCGCGAGAGCTGTGGACGGAGGTGTCCTTACACAGGGGGCCGACTCGTCGTGGTCCCGGAGGGCCCGACCACAGCAGGGTCGACCGCATGACACACGACGACGCACGTCCCATCCACGACACCGGCTACGACGCACGGCTCCCTGCGACCCAGAGCACCGATCTGCTGACCCGGCCGAGGCCAGAGGTTCCCTGCCAGCCGGGGACGACGCTGATCACCGGGAGAGAGGTCCTCGACCACCTGGTCGGTCTGGTCGGACCGCGACTGTCCTCGTCACCGGTGCTGTGGTTCACCTTCCTCGACGGGGCGCGGCAGGTCGTCCCTCTCGCGATCCCCTTCGACGGCCTCCCCGGGCTGCCCTCGTCGGGACCCGTCGCCGAGATCGTCGACGTCGTCTCGACGGTCCTCGCCCAGCACCCCGACGGTCTGATAGTCCTGGTCGCGATCAGCCGACCCTCGGGTGGTGGGCTCGGAGCCTTCGAGAAGCGGTGGGCGAGGGCCCTGTGGAAGGTCGCAGACGACGCCGGCTGGACGGTCGACCTCATGGCCGCGGTCGGGAGCGACCGCGCCGTGCCGCTCGACCGGGCGAGCTGCGACCGATGACGAGCGGTCGGTCGGCACCATGAGCTGGGACTCTGCCTGAGCGGATGCTGCGATCGAGCCGGCGCTGCGCCGGGCCGATACCGTGACCGTGCTGCCGCTGCCGGGTCGATACCGTGACCGTGCTGGCGCTGCCGGGTCGATACCGTGACCGTGCCGATGCTGTGACCGGTGCGACTCGCTCCCAGCATGCGAGAGCGACCGCAGGCACGGTACAGTGGTTCGGTTCTGAGACCTGAGTGCCAGGCGGGCGCGAGTCGCGCGACGCCGCACCAGGAGCCCAGGCCCGCACGCTGACCTCGGCGTCGTCCTGGTCTCTCCCCCACCGGCTCGCAGCCTCGCTGCTGCACAGTCTGCTGGTTCACGAGACCTTCACGCGCGTCAGGAACATCTCGACCACACGACCCGTTCTACTCAGCAGGACACCCGCCCGGACGCACGCTGACCCGTCAGCTGCACGACCGGGACCGCAGACATCTGGAGGACACATGGCAGACCGCTCGCTGCGCGGCATGAGCATCGGCGCCAAGAGCATGGAATCTGACGAGGGCGTCGACTTCGCCCCGCGGTTCCAGGCCCACTACGACTGCCCGAACGGGCACACCATCATCCTCCCGTTCTCGACCGAGGCTGAGGTCCCGGTCGTCTGGGAGTGCCGGTGCGGCGAAGAGGCTCTGCTCCGCGACGCCGACAGGCCCGAGGCGAAGTCCGGCAAGCCGCCGCGCACCCACTGGGACATGCTGCTCGAGCGTCGCTCGATGAAGGAGCTCGAGGAGCTCCTCGACGAGCGTCTCGCACTGCTGCGCGCTGGCAAGCTCCGCCGCAGCGCCTGAGCACCAGGCACCCGCCGAGGTCGGCAGCGTCGATCGAGAGCAGTCGTCGAGAGCGCTGGCCCGCAGCACCGCACGACGAAGGCCGCACCGTCACGACATGTGAGGGTGCGGCCTTCGTCGTCCCCGGACCCTGCCGCAGCCGGGCATGATAGTCACATGACCACGCTCGAGCGCCTCACCTCAGACCTGACCACCGCCATGAAGGCCCGTGACACGTTCACGACGGGCACCCTCCGCCAGATCATCGGAGCCGTCCGGACGGCTGAGAAGTCGGGTTCTGTGGCACGGGAGTTCTCCGACGAGGAGGTGCAGGCCGTCCTCACCTCGGAGGTCAAGAAGCGCCGCGAGAGCGCGCAGATCTTCGCCGACGCCAAGGCTGACGACCGCGCCGCCAACGAGACTGCCGAGGCCGACCTCATCGAGGGCTACCTGCCCGCCTCGCTCTCCGCCGAGCAGGTCGACGCCCTCGTGGCCGACGCCATCACGTCGACCGGGGCGAGCGGCCCCAAGGACATGGGCACAGTCATGAAGGCCGTGCAGGCGGCCGCAGCCGGGCTCGGCCGTGTCGACGGCAAGGCCCTGTCGCAGAAGGTGCGCGCAGCCCTCACGAGCTGACGGCGCACGTCCCGGCGGCGTCCCGCACTAACGCCGCCGGGAGACGCGGCGTAGGCGGTCGTCTCACCTGCCGCCACGCCTCACCTGCTGCGTCGGCGTCCGGTGACGAGCCCGCGGAGCTGCTGCGCGCGGTGCGCGACACCCCACACGGTGACCTTCAGCAGTGCTTCCTGGACGATCCCGCGGCTCATCTTCGACTCCCCCGCCGTCCGTTCGACGAAGGTGATGGGCACCTCGACGACGCGGCCGCCGGCTTGGGCGACCCGCCACGCCATGTCGACCTGGAAGCAGTACCCCTGCGACGCGACGGAGCCGAGGTCGAGTCCTCGCAGGGTCTCGGCCCTGTAGGCGCGGAAGCCGCCTGTGGCGTCGCCGAGGCGGAGCCCGAGCGCAACCCTCACGTAGGTGTTGCCGCCGCGAGAGAGCACCTCGCGGTGCCGCGGCCAGTTGACGACCGACCCGCCCGGCACCCAGCGTGACCCGAGCACCAGGGCAGGGTGCGGCTGGGCGGACGACGCCGCGAGCAGCCGTGGGAGGTCTTCGGGGCGGTGCGACCCGTCGGCGTCCATCTCGCAGACGACGTCGTACCCGCGTTCGAGGCCCCAGCGGAACCCGGCGATGTACGCGGTCCCGAGTCCTTGCTTGCCCTGCCTGTGCAGGACGTGGACGGCACCGAGCGACCCCTCGGACGTGAGGTCGGCCGCCGCGATGTCGGCCGTGCGCTGCGCTGCGAGGGCCTCGGCGATGTCCCCTGTCCCGTCGGGGCTCGCGTCGTCGACGACGAGCACGTCGACGCCGGGTGCGTGCTCGCGGATCCCTGCGAGGAGCGTGGGAACCGTGAGTGCTTCGTCGTACGTGGGGACGACCACGAGGACGCGGTCTACCTGCGGATCCATCCTGCTCCCTGCTCGCCGTGCCGGCTCTCGGTCGTGCTCGGTGACGCTCCCGAGGCCGTGCGCGCTGTGCGCACCCCCAGGACTGTAGCCGGGGGTGCGCCCTCGCGCGCCCGCCGGCCGCGAGTCGTCCCTGTCACTACTTCTTCGGAGCCGAGCGGCCTGCGGACGGGCGAGACCGCGGAGCTCCTCGGCCGGTGACCTCGGCGGCCCGCTCGCGGCGGCGCTGGGCACCGGCACCGACCGCGGCCACGAGGAGTGCCAGCGTCGCGGCGAGCACGACCCACGGGACCGCAGGACCGATGGCGACGGCGGGCGTCGTCGAGGTCCGCAGAGCGACGTCCTCGATCATCTGCTCGTGGGTGAACAGACCCGTGCGCGAGACGATCGTCCCGTTCGGGGCGATCACGGCGCTGACTCCGACGGTCGAGATCTGGACTGTCGCGCGGCCCGTCTCCATCGCCCGGATCTGGGACATGGCGAGCTGCTGGGTGGACTCGGCCGTGGGGCCGAAGCTCGCGTTGTTGGTCTGCACGACGAGCATCTCGGCGCCGGCTGCCACGGAGTCGCGCACGAGGCCGTCGTAGGCGATCTCGAAGCAGATGACGTCGCCGATCGAGACCGTACGGCCCAACCGCTCGGAGTCGAGGTCGACCACGCCGACCTCAGTCCCGGCGATCATGTCGTTCGTCACGAGGTCGACGGCCGACGAGAACGGCCGGACGAGCTCACGGATCGGGATGTACTCGGCGAAGGGCGCCGGGTGCTGCTTGGCGTACCTGTCGACGACGCCGACCCCGGGCTCCCAGAGCAGCCCGACGTTGTACCGGCCGCCGCTCTCGGGGAACTCCTGCGCGCCGACGAGGATGGGTGCTCCGACAGCCGCGGCCGCGTCGTCGATGTCGCGCGCGGCCTCGGCGTCGACCTGGGGGTCGTAGTCGCTGCCGTTCTCGGGCCAGAGCACGATGTCCAGGTCGCCCTGGTCGACCGAGTCGAGCAGCGAGTACGTCCCGTCGACGTGGTTGGTGAGCACCTCTCGGCGGTTCTCGAAGGCGTCTAGGCCGGGCTTGGACACGTTGCCCTGGACGGCGCCGACGGCGAGCGTGCCGGACTCTGCCTGCGTGCCGAGAGGCACCGCGAGGCCGACCGCGAGGATCGCGACGGCGGCGATCAGCGACGCCCCGACAGTGATGAGCTGGACGCGGAGCATGGCGAGCACGGCGACGGCGAGCAGCGCACCGGCCGCCGCGACGGCGAAGGAGACGAGCGGCGCCCCGGCCACCCAGGCCAGCCTGCCGAGGGCCGACTCGGCCTGGGAGAAGGCGAGCCGACCCCACGGGAACCCTCCGAAGGGCACCGCCGACCGGGCGACCTCCCCCGCGACGAACAGAGTCGAGAACGAGAGCACCTGCAGCAGGACGCTCCGCCCGATGCGCGGGACGCGCCGCACCCACGTCCACACGAGCATGACCACCCCGACGAAGAGCGCCTCGAGGACGCTCAGCGCGATCCAGGGGACGTCACCGACCGCGTACTGCGCCCACTGGATGTGCCTGAGGAAGAAGGTGACCCCCCACACCACCCCGAGCAGGGCGTTCCACCACGGTGCGTCGCGGTTCCCGGCGAGGAACAGCATCGCGACGCCGACGGGTGCGAGCACCCAGATGCCGGTGTCGGGGAAGGCGAGATCCGTGACCAGGCCACCGGCGGCGGCGAGGAGGAGGGCGAGCAGGCGGGGTACAGGTCGGGCGGGCACCCGTGCAGGGTACGTCACCGAGGTGGGGACAGGCTGGTGGTCGCCTGTGGTGGGCGGGCGGCCCGCGCGTCCTTCGGGCCGACGTCCGAGGACGTCGTTTTCTACTGGACGCGCGGACCCACCCAGAACTGCGACGACGTCGCCGGTCTGGTGCCCGCAGAGAGAGGTTCTGACCCCTGGACGCCGGAGCGCCGCGCTCGCGCACCAGACGAACCTACTCGTCCCCCTCGGAGTCGTGTCAAGGGTGGATTCACGAGCCCTTCACGCCTCAGGCCCAGACCCAGACCCAGCGTCAGCCTCACCCTGCGACCGAAGGCCCAGACCCAGCCCCAGCCTCAGCCGAGGGTGTCGTAGATGGCCCGCCCGGCACGCAGCGTCATGACGCAGGTCGGGGTGGCTGCGGGATCGGTGAGGTCCGGCAGCAGCGGGGTACCCGACCGTGCGTCCGTGCTCCAGGACGACAGCCCGGCGGCCTCGGACTGCACGGTGACCTGCTCGGCCCGCCAGACCGCCAGGTGCGCGGGCGCGCCGACCCGGATCTCACCGGCGCCGGTGTGGTCGAGCCCCGCCAGGCGCCAGCCGCCGCGCGTCGACGAACGGAACGCGGCCCGCGCGGAGATGCGCTGGTCGGCGGTGTGGTGGAACACGGCTGCACGGACTGCCGCCCAGGGATGCAGCGGCGTGACGGGCGCGTCAGAGCCGAAGGCCGTCGGGATGCCCGCCGACGCGATCGCGGCGAGGCGGTTCATGCCCGCCGCCCGCTCGTTGCCCAGGCGTGCCTCGTAGAGGCCTCCAGGGCCTCCCCAGGCGGCGTCGAAGCCCGGTTGCATGCTCAGACCCACACCGAGGGGAACGAGGGCCTGCAGGGCCGCGTCGTCGAGGAGCAGCGCGTGCTCGAGCCTGTGCCCGATCTTGCGCATGGCGCTGCGCGCCGTCTCGGCAGCCGCCGCGAGCCCGGCGAGCGCCGTGTCCATCGCGAGGTCGCCGATGACGTGGAAGCCGGCCTGGAGACCCGCCTCGGTCACGGCGAGCACGTGGTCGCGCACCTGGTCGGCGTCGAGGGAGAGCGCACCGGCGTGCCCGGGCGCGTCGGCGTACGGGGCCCGGAGCGCGGCCGTGCGCGCACCGATCGACCCGTCGACGTTGAGGTCACCTGCCAGACCTCGCAGGCCGGGGATCTGGCTCGCGATCTCCCGAGCCTCGTCGGCCGTGCGGCACAGCTCACCGCGATATCCGATGACGAGCGGCAGGCCTGAGTCGTCTGACGCCGTGAGCGCCAGGAGCGAGGCGAGGCCCTCGCGGGTGTCCAGGCCTGGTGCGCTGTTCTCGTGCACGCTGACCACACCCCTGGCCGCGGCTGCACGCAGGCCCGCCTCGACGAGCCTGTCCCGGGCCTGCGGTGACAGCGCTCGCGCGACACCTCGCGCTGCGACGTGCGCCTCCCCAGTGACGAAGCCGTCCTCACGCCAGCCGGGCAGACCGCGCAGCCCGGCCTCGTCGGCGAGCCTGCTGGAGACGACAGCGCAGTGCACGTCGGCCCGCGACGCGTACACGGCTGCGCCGCCGGTCATGGTGTCGATCTCGGCGGCCGTGGGCGGACGGGAGTCGTCCCACTGGCTCTCGTCCCAGCCGTGGGCGAGCAGCGGACCGTCGGCCGCTGAGTGCGACCGGCTGCGCTCGGCGATCGCCTCGAGGGCCGCGGCGCGGGACGTCACGGCGCTGAGGTCGACCCCTGCCCGCGCGAGCGCCTCTTCGACGACGTGCACGTGCGCGTCGACGAAGCCGGGTGCCACGAGCGCCCCGTCGAGCTCGATCACCCTGTCGGCCCGGGCTGCCAGGCCGTCGGCGGTGTCGTTCGCGCCGATCCAGGTCACCACCCCGTCGTCGACGAGGATCGCCTCGGCGAAGGGGTCTGCCGGAGAGTGGATGATGCCGCCACGGAGCACGATGGAAGTCACGACGAACCACGATAGGCCACCTGTGGGCTCAGGTGATCCACCGGGGGCGCAGACACCGCCTGCGCCCCCGGGCGACGCGCGCGCCCACCGGTCACACGCTCGAGTACGCCACCACCCCGCGCCGGATCGCGTCGATCGCCTTGTTCGCCGTCACCCTCACGTGGTCCTGAGGCGAGGCCTTGGTCAGCTGGCCGAGGACGTCGATGATCTGCTTGCACCACCTGACGAAGTCGCCGGCAGCCAGGTCGGTCCCCTTGAGCACCACGTCGAGGCTGCGTCCCGACGCCCACCTGTGCACGGCCTCGACCAGACCCATGTCGAGGGGTCCGGTGGCCTCGAGCCTGTGGGCGTCCTCGAGGTCGTCGAGCGCCGACCAGATGCGCACCGTCGAGTCGAGGGCCAGCGCCAGGCGACCGTCGGGCCCGCCGGGGACATGCGGCTCGTCCTCGCGGTCGTCGCGGCGCGCCGAGTACACGACTGTCGAGACCGCCGCCGCCAGCCCTGCAGGGTCGAGGTCGTCCCAGACCCCTCGGCGCAGGCACTCGGCGAGCAGCAGGTCGCTCTCGGCGTAGAGCCGCTTGAGGCTCTCCCCCGCCCGGGTGACCACGAGCGCGCCGTGCTCGTCGCGCTCCAGGTACTCCAGGGTGCGCAGCACGTCGCAGATGCGGTCGAAGACCTTGGCGATCGAGCCGGTCCGCCCCTCGATGCGTCGCAGCAGGGCCTTGTGCTCCTTGTCGAGGGACTCCCAGCGCAACGCCCAGCGCGCGTGCGTCTCGCGGTCGGGGCACGAGTGGCAGGGGTGCGCACGGAGCGCCGCCTGGAGCCGGGCGAGCTCTGCGTCGTCACCGGCACCACGGCGTGTCGAGCGCCGACCGGGAACCTGCCCGTCGGCGGTGTCCGCGAAGGCCCCCAGACGGGTGTTCATCGACGAGACGAGGTCCCGCCGCGACCCGGGGTTGCGCGCGTTGAAGGACTTCGGGATCCGCACCTCGCCGACCACCCGCAACCCCTGCGGCACGTCGGCGACCGTGAGCTTCTTGACCTGCCTGTCCGTGCTGAGGATCGTCGGGCGCGGACCGTCGAAGCCACCGTCCGCCCCGGGGTCGAGCACGAGGGCGTAGCCCGCGCGGCGACCCGACGGGATCTCGACGAGGTCGCCCCGCTGCAAGGCCTCCAGCGCCCGGACCACCTCGCTGCGTCGCTCGTTGGTCGCCCGCTTCGACAGCTCGGTCTCTCGCGCGGACAGCGCCTTGCGCAGCCGCATGTACTCCCGGAAGTCTCCCTGCTCGCACAGCATCGCCTCGGCGTACCCGTCGAGTGCCTCCGAGCTCGCGGCAGCCTGCTTCGCCAGCCCCACGACACCGCGGTCCGCCTGGAACTGCGCGAAGGACGTCTCGAGGATCTCGCGGGCGCGCTCGCGGCCCACCTGGGACACGAGGTTGACGGCCATGTTGTACGTCGGGGCGAAGCTCGACTTGAGCGGGTAGAGCCGCTTGGAGGCGAGCCCTGCGAGGACGACGGGGTCGAGACCGGGGTGGTCGACGACGATCGCGTGACCCTCCACGTCGATGCCGCGTCGCCCGGCACGTCCGGTGAGCTGGGTGTACTCCCCCGGCGTGAGGTCGACGTGGGAGGACCCGTCCCACTTGACGAGCTTCTCGAGGACCACAGAGCGCGCCGGCATGTTGATGCCGAGGGCGAGGGTCTCGGTCGCGAAGACGATCTTGACCAGACCGGCGCTGAAGAGCTCTTCGACGGTCTCCTTGAACAGCGGGAGCATGCCGGCGTGGTGCGCGGCGATCCCACGGGTCAGGGCGTCGAGCCAGCCCCAGTACCCGAGGACGGCGAGGTCCTCGGAGGGGATGTTCGCGCAGCGGGCCTCGACGATCCCGCGGATGGTGAGCTCTTGCTCGGGGGTGGTCAGGCGCAGCCCGGAACCGACGCACTGCGCGACGGCTCCTTCGCAGCCCGCGCGGGAGAAGATGAAGTAGATGGCCGGGAGCAGCCGGGCACGGTCGAGCTCGTCGACCACGGTGAACCGTGCCGGTCCGCGTCGTCCGGTGGTCCCTGCGGAGCCGCGCGCGCTGTCCTTGCCCCGCGCGCCGGGTCCGCCCTGACCGCGGGCGCTGCGGTACCCGCGGCCCCGGCCGCCGCCTCCGCGGAAGGAGTCGCCCTGGCGCATGAGGGCGAGCAGGTCGGGGTTGATCGGCGGGTTGGGGCCCGGGGCCGTCGGGTCGACGGTGTGCGCGTAGAGGTCGAAGAGCCCACCAGGGGCGGCACCGCGCCGGGCGGCCACGACGTGCTGGCTCAGGGGGACGGGCCTGTGCTCGCTCACCACGACTGTCGTGTCGCCGCGGACCATCTCGAGCCAGTCGCCGAACTCTTCGGCGTTCGAGACCGTCGCCGACAGCGACACGAGCTGGACGTCGGCGGCGAGGTGGATGATGACCTCTTCCCAGACCGAACCGCGGAACCTGTCGGCGAGGTAGTGCACCTCGTCCATGACCACGAAGCCGAGGTTGTCGAGGGTCGGCGATCCCGCGTAGAGCATGTTGCGCAGCACCTCGGTCGTCATGATGACGACGGGTGCCTCACCGTTGATGGTGGTGTCACCGGTCAGCAGACCGACCTTGTCGGCTCCGTAGCGGGCGACGAGGTCGGCGTACTTCTGGTTGCTGAGCGCCTTGATGGGGGTCGTGTAGAACGCCTTGCGACCACCGGTGACGGCGAGGTGGATCGCGAACTCTCCGACGATCGTCTTGCCGGCGCCTGTGGGGGCTGCGACCAGCACACCGTGGCCGCGCTCGAGCGCTGCGCAGGCCTCGAGCTGGAAGTCGTCGAGCTCGAAGTCGAGGGTCTGACGGAAGGCGGTGACCTCGCGGGACTCGAGCTCGGCCCGCTGGCGGTACTGCTGGTAGCGCTCGGCGGGGCTCGGCCCGCTCGAGGTGGACCGGGTGCTGGTCTGCGGGGTGGGTGCGGACCTGCGGCGTCGTGAAGGGGGTGCCATGCGTCCAGCCTAGGACGCTGTCGGCGGGTCCGCGGTCTGGAGGCCGGCGGCGGCAGGCTTCCCTGACGTGTTGTCTCGGTCTGCTCCTCAGGCCAGCACGCGCAGCGCCCCGGGGTGCACCTGGGCGCGCAGCGGCACGGGCCCGACGACCTCGCCGTCGGCGAAGGCCACCGGGGGCACGCGGCCGTCGCCGCTGGCCTCGATGACGACGCTCGTCGTGCGGACCACGTGCACGGCCGGGTGGCTCAGGTGGGTGCCCCTGTACAGCCGGGGGAAGAGCCTCAGGATGCCGCGGCGCGAGAGCTCGGTCGCGTAGACGACGTCGAGGAGCCCGTCGTCGACAGCGGCGTCGGGGGCGATGCGCAGCCCGCCGCCGATCTGGGAGGAGCTGGCCACGGCGACGAGTGTCCCGCGGAAGGTCTGCGTCCCGGCGTCGGTCGTGAGCCTGTACCCGTAGGGCGAGAACCCGGCGAGGCAGGCGAAGACCGCCCGCACGTAGCGGCCGTGGCCCGAGGGCCAGCTGTAGGTGTTGGCGCGGGCGTTGACGTCGGCGTCGAGCCCGAGGGACAGGACCCCTGCGTACCAGCGGCCACCCCAGGCGTCGTCGCCGTGGGCGGGGTCGTGCGGCCGACCACCTGGCACGACGGCTTCGACGTGCACGGCGTCGACGGCTCGCGCTGGCCGCTCGAGGGCGGCGACGACCTGGGCTACCGACGCGGTGACGTCGTGGACAGGGAGCCCGAGGACCTGCGCGAAGTCGTTGCCCGACCCCGTGGCCACGACGGCGAGCGGTGTGGGTGTCTCGACCGTCGCGTTGACGCCGAGGTGCACCATGCCGTCTCCCCCGACGACGACGAGCGCATCGAGCCCGTCGAGGGCCGCTGCGCGGGCACGGGCGACGGCGTCGGCGACCGAGGCTCCCGAGACGTCGAGGACCTCGATACCGGCTCGGGTGAGGAGCTGTGAGGCCAGCAGCCCGGCCTCGCGTCCGCGGCCGTGCCCCGCGGTCGGGTTGACGACGAGGCCGACGGTGCGGCGGGCCGGGGGCCGGTCACCATCGCCCGTCGAGGCTCTGGCGACCGGCCCGCCTCGTGCGGGGGTCGTGGTCACAGGTGCACGGTCAGACGTCGTACGCGTCGATCTCGGCGTCGCGCTCAGCCGTGCGCTTGTCGACCGCGCGGTCTCGCAGGACGCAGACCCCGAGGGCCGCGAAGTACAAGATCACGATGGGCAGCGCCACGAGGATCATGGTGAGCGCGTCGGGGGTCGGGGTCATGACGGCGGCGAAGGTGAAGGCGATGACGATGGCCCACCGCCACCCCCTCGCCCAGGTCTCGGCCCGGACCAGACCCGCGAAGGTCAGGGCGACCATGACGACGGGCAGCACGAAGGCCAGGCCGAAGGCGAGCAGCAGCCGCATGACAAAGCTCAGGTACGTCTGCGCGTCCTGGAAGTTCGTCGCACCCTCGGGGAGGAAGTCGGTGAGGATCTTCACGGCGTGCGGCAGGATCATCCAGGCCATGAAGGCGCCGGCGAGGAAGAGCGGGACCGCCGAGCCGAGGAAGCCGAAGGTGTAGCGCTTCTCCTTGCTGGTCAGTCCCGGGGTGATGAAGGACCACAGCTGGAACAGCCACCACGGGCTGGTGATGATCACGCCGATGAACAGCGAGATCTTGATCTTCATGTCGAGGGCCGTGGCCATGCCGCCGAAGTTGATGTTGATCGGCTGGTTGAGGCGCGCGGCAGCGTCGAGAAGAGGCTCTTGCAGCAGGTTGAACACAGGGTCGTACAAGAACCAGCCGCCGACGGCGCCGACGACGATGCCGAGGGCGGCGAGGAAGAGTCGCCGGCGGAGCTCGAGGAGATGGCCGCGCAGGGGCATCTTGCCCTTCGCGGCCAGCTTCTCGGCGCGCTCCTCAGACCGGCGGGAGCCTTGCGCCACGCTCACGCCTGCGGCGGGGTGGTGCTCCCGGACGGTGTCCGCGGCGGGTTGGCGGTGACGTCCACGGGGGTGACAGGGGGTGTGGCTGCGCCCTGCTCAGGGGTGACGACCTGGACCGTGGGCGCGGGCTTGTCGTCGTCCTCGGTCAGCTCCTTCATCTCCTTCTTGAAGATCTTCAGGGACTGGCCGACGCTCTTGGCGAGGTCAGGGAGCTTCTTCGCCCCGAAGAGCAGCACGATGATGATGAGCAAGATGAGCAGGTGCGTGGGCTTGACAGCGTTCCCAAACATGGGTGCCTCCTGGTGTGGGCGTGGTCGTTCCATCGTAGATCCGGTGACGCACTGCGAAGGGTACCTGCCCGAAGTATCTGCCTGGTGCAGGCGCTTCTTCGTCGAAGCGCTTCACCCAGTCTGCACCACGCGAGGCCCGCGCTCAATGCCGCTGGCACATCGTCAGAGGTCGATGGTGCGCCACGTCTCGTAGCGGTCCGCGTCTGCGGCGTAGCGTGCGCGGCGCCGGCTGCGACGCCGCGCACGGCGGTCCGCGACGAGCTCGGCGAGGTCGTGGCGGGCGGCCGCGTCGGCGAAGACGTCGACGCCTCGCGGCTCTGGCCCGACGGGGACGCCCTCGAGGGCCTCGACCCGTTCGGCGAACCTCTCGAGGGTGGACAGGGCCTCACCGCCTGTACGTGCCGTGCGGCGCAGGCGCCGCCAGAGGGAGCGCGCGAGCAGGACCGCACCCGCGAGGGCGGCGACCACGAGGACGAACCAGATCCAGAACCACATGCGAGCCAGCCTAGGCCCCGACGGGGGGCTGCACGTCCTGAGCGGCCCCGTCTGCCCTGCCAGCACTGTCGAGGTCGTCGGCACCGGCAGCACCCTCGGCGCGGGCTGCGCGCTGCGTACCGTCAGCGCCCTCGCCACGCTCTGCACTCTCGTCCCCGTGCAACCCCAGCGCCTCGTACTCCGCGAGAGCCAGGCGTGCGGCGACCGCGACGTCTTCGCGGACCTCGTCGGGCCCGACCGCGATGAGCCGCGGGGCATTGCGCAGGAGGAAGAGGCGCAACCACGACGGGTTCGCGACGCGCAGCGTCACGGCGAAGCGGGTCTCGTCGATGTTCGTCACGGACTCGACGGGGACCTGCTCGGCGATCCACCGCGCCTGGGCCGAGAGCACGAGCTCGACGACGGTGTCTCCTGCGGGCCTGTAGGCGCGGGTCCCCTCGGACCGGCCGGCGGTGTGCGTGACAGGTTCGTCGACCACCTCGGCCGCGAGGATCCTGTCGGTGCGGAAGGTCCGCTCCCCCTGTGCGTCCAGGCACCACGCGTGCAGGTACGTCACGTCGTCCGAGGGGACCAGGCGGAAGGGCTCGACGACACGTCGGGTCGTCACGTCTGAGGCGTCGACGTAGTCGATCCGGAGCCTGCGGCCCGTGGTCGTGGCAGACCGGATCGCCGCGAGGACCTCCTGCGACGCGTCGACCGTCACGCGGACGTCGAGCGCAGACGCCGCGTCCCCCGTGGCGACGGTCAGCTTGGTCAGGGCCGACTCGACCACCCGCGCCTGCTCGTCGTCGCCCGAGGCCGACACGGCCTCGCGCAGCGCCCGGAGCGCGGCGATGAGGGCGATGCCCTCCCGGGTGCCTAGCCGCAGCGGGCGGGTCATGCCGCGGGCCTCGGTGAGGTGCACGACGCCGCGGTCGTAGGAGTCGGCGTCGAAGTCGATGAGGTCGTCCGGCCAGTAGCCCGGGGTCCCCGACACCCACAGGGTGTCGACGTCGGCGAGGATCTGCTTCGCGGTGACACCGAAGTGCCGCGCGAGCTCGTCCACGGGGACGGGGCCCGAGGCCTCGAGGAAGGAGACCAGACCGACGAGGCGCACGAAGCGCTCTGTCGCCCGCTCAGCCACGGTGCGCTCCTTCGGTCGGTCCGGTGAGTCTGGTCGCGGCGAGCAGCCGGTCGATCACGGCGGCGCGCACGTCCGGGGGGTCGAGCACGACGACAGCGTCACCGTACCCGGCGACCTCGTCCGCGATCGTCCTCACCGACGTGAAGTCCACCACGACGACGTCCCGGCCTGGCACCGCACCACCGGTCTCGTCGCCGTGGACCCGCGCACGGGCACGCAGCGCACCGGCCCGCTCGGGCCGCAGCGCGAGGACGGCCGAGCGCAGCGGCGCCGGGCGACGCAACCCGATGAGCGCGTCGGCGTCGAGGTCTGCGGGGATGTCGAAGGCCCCGGCTGGTCCGGTGGCCCGCACCTGTCCCTCCACCCGGGTCAGCTTGAAGGCGCGTGCGGCGCGCCGGTCCTGGTCGTGCCCGAGGAGGTACCAGCCGCCGTCGCGGACGACCACGCGCCACGGCTCGACAGTCCGCCGCAGTACCTGTCCCGTGCTCGCGGCCCTGTAGGTGAAGGTGACCGCGCGACGCTCGACGACGGCGTCGAGCAGGGTCTCGTAGGCGTCGGAGACAGAGCGGACCTGCGGGGCCAGACCCGCCACGGCGTCGGCGGCCTCACCGAGCTCGGCCGACTCCCCCGCCGACCGCAACTTCGTCAGTGCCCGTGTCGTGTCCACGGCGACCGCGCTGTCCTGCCAGAACTGGGCGGCGAGCGAGAGCACACCGAGCTCGGCCGGGGTGAGGTCGACCTCCTCGAGGGCGTACGCGTCCTTGTCGATCCTGTACCCCACGTCCTGCGCGTGCCCGCCCGAGTCGACCGTGACGATCGGGACGCCGAGGGCACGCAGGGAGTCCTTGTCACGCTCGAACATCCGCTCGAAGGCCTCGGTCGTCGCCGCCTCGTCGTAGCCCGCCACGGATGCGCGGACGTCGTCCTTGGTCATGCGCAACGGCGTGTTCATGAGCGCGATGACGAGGTTCAGGAGTCGGGCAGCAGGTGGGGTGGTCGCAGGCACGCCCCTACGCTAGCGCCCGCCACGCGCGCGCAACGCCCGACACGAGACGGCCGTGGTGGGTGAGGAGACCGGAGGGAGGCTGTGGACCACCGGACTCCCGCGACGTCGAGTAGCGTCTGACCCGTGATGACTTGGCGCGGTGCACGCATCCTCTCGACAGGCAACAGCTGGGACGGGGCGCTCGAGCTCACCGTCACCACAGATCCGAGCACCGCGCCCGACGGCTCGACCGAGGCGCCCCGCACCCTCCGTGCGCTCGCCTACCCGGCCCTCGTCGGACCGACCGTCGTCGGCGACCACGTCCTGCTCAACACCACGGCCCTCGACAGGGGCCTTGGCACCGGTGGCTACGCCCTCGTCGTCGCGGTCCTGCCGAGCGACGACCGCCAGGTGGCCCGCGCATCGGTCCCCGACGGGCCCGGGCACCTCGTCAAGGCCCGCTACACACCCCACCAGACCATGGTGCTCGGCATCGACGAGCAGGAGTCGCCCCACCACGAGACGCTCGAGGACGCCGACGACCTCGACGCCATGCCCGTGGTCGTCGCCGACCTCCACTCCGCGCTCCCCGCGATCATCGCCGGCGCCCGCCACCACGCCGAGGTCCTCGGACGCACGCAGCCGCGCATCGTCTACGTCATGACCGACGGCGGCGCGCTCCCCGCCTGGTTCTCCCGCACGGTCTCGACCCTGCGCCAGACAGGCTGGACCGACGCCACCATCACCGTCGGCCAGGCCTACGGCGGCGACCACGAGGCCGTGACCGTCCACACCGGGCTCCTCGCCGCCCGCCACGTCCTCGACGCCGACCTCGCCGTCGTCGCCCAGGGACCGGGGAACCTCGGGACAGGGACCCGCTGGGGGTTCTCCGGTGTCGTCGCGGGCGAGGCCGTCAACGCCGCAGCCACCCTCGGCGGACGCCCCGTCGCCTCCCTGCGGGTGTCCGGGGCCGACCCCCGCCCCCGCCACCAGGGGATCTCCCACCACTCCCTCACCGCCTACGGACGGGTCGCGCTGCTCAGGGCCGACGTCCCCGTCCCGGGCTTCGGCCAGGTCGCCGACAGCTTCGCCGAGACCGACCACGACCCGCGCGCGCTCGAGGCGAGGGTCCGCGAGCAGGCGCTCACCCTCGCCAGCACGACAGCCCGGCACACCCTCGTCGACGTCGAGGCGACCCAGGCGCTCGCAGACGCCCTCGAGGGCTCACCGGTCCGACTCTCGACGATGGGGCGTGGGACGGCCCAGGACCCTGCGGCCTTCTTGGCCGCGGCGGTCGCCGGGCAGCACGCCGTGTCGCTGCTGGCGTAGCGGGAGGCTGCGCGCAGCACCGCGCACCACCGCGCACCAGGACTCTCGTCCCAGTGCTGCAGGTCACGTCCCTCCTACGCTGACCGGGAGCCACGTCACATTCCGGACGGGCGGCTCGCCGACCAGGAGGTCCTGCTGCGTGAGCCACCCCGTCAGAACCGTCGACCGGCGGGCGCGCTCCTCAGCTCGTCCTGTCACCTCCCGTCAGCCTCTCCCACCCACCTGGGTGCTCAAGATGGCGCTCGCCGTGACAGGGACGGTCTTCGTCGCCTTCGCCGTGTTCCACCTCTTCGGCAACCTCAAGGTGTTCCTCGGCAAGGATGAGCTCAACCACTACGCCTTCTGGTTGCAGCGCGACCTGCTCGCGCCCCTCGTGCCCGAGGGCTGGTTCGTGTGGATCTTCCGGGCTGTCCTCACGCTCTGCCTCGTCGTGCACGTCTGCGCGGCCGTCGTCGTCCGGGGCCGTGCCCGTCGTGCCCGCGGTCCTTACCCGCGCAGGCGGCTCCGAGGAGTCCGGGCGTTCCAGGCCCGCTCCATGATGGTCACGGGCACTGTCCTGCTGCTCTTCGTCGTCTTCCACGTCCTGGACCTCACCGTCGGAGCAGCACCGGTGGCCAGCGACCGCTTCGAGCACGGCAACGCCTACGACAACCTCGTCCACAGCTTCGAGCGACCGGTCGTCGCCCTCTTCTACGTCGCCGCGATGGTCGTGCTCCTGCTCCACGTCGCCCACGGCCTGTGGAGCGTCGTCAACGACCTCGGCGGGACGGGCCGGCGTCTGCGTGCGGTGGCCGCAGCGCTCGCCGGCGTCGTCGGTCTCGCGCTGCTGCTCGGCAACGCACTCATCCCGCTCGCCGTCCTGACAGGAGCCGTCTCATGACCACGCACGAGAAGACCGGAGACGGTGTCCTCGACGTCGACACGCTCCGGATCATCGGGGACGCGATCGACGGCAACGTCCCGCGTACCCAGCCCGAGCGTGCCTGGGACGACCGACGGCTGCACTACAACCTCGTCAGCCCCAGCAACCGCCGCCGGCTGAAGATCATCGTCGTCGGCACCGGCCTGGCCGGCGCGGGCGCAGCCGCGGCACTCGGGGAGCTCGGGTACGACGTCGAGAGCTTCACCTATCACGACGCCCCGCGCCGGGCGCACTCCGTCGCCGCCCAGGGCGGCATCAACGCGGCCCGGGCACGCTCGGTCGACAACGACTCGGTCTCCAGGTTCGTCAAGGACACCATCAAGGGCGGTGACTTCCGCGGCCGCGAGGCAGACGCCTTCAGGCTCGGGCAAGAGTCGGTCCGGGTCGTCGACCACATGACGGCGATCGGTGCCCCCTTCGCCCGGGAGTACGGCGGCAGCCTGGCCACCCGCTCCTTCGGTGGCGTCCAGGTCTCCCGCACCTACTACACACGGGGCCAGACCGGCCAGCAGCTCCAGGTTGCCGGCGCTGCTGCTCTGCTGCGACAGGTGGACCGTGGGACGGTCGTGCTGCACACCCGCCACGAGATGCTCGACCTCGTCGTCGCGGACGGCCGCGCCCACGGGGTCGTCGTGCGAGACCTCGTGACAGGCGCGGTCCGAGCGGTCACGGCGCACGCCGTCGTGCTCGCCACAGGTGGGTACGGGAACATCTTCCACAAGAGCACCCTGGCCAAGAGCTCCAACGCGACGGCCGTGTGGCGCGCGCACAAGCGCGGCGCCCTCGTCTCCAACCTCTGCTTCGTCCAGTTCCACCCCACGGCGCTGCCGCTCTCGGGCGAGTGGCAGTCGAAGACGATCCTCATGTCCGAGTCGTTGCGCAACGACGGACGCATCTGGGTCCCTCTCGTCGCCGGCGATCCCCGTGCGCCCGGAGAGATCCCCGAGGCCGAGCGGGACTACTACCTCGAGCGTCGCTACCCCACCTACGGCAACCTCACCCCCCGCGACGTCGCCTCCAGGGCGGCACGGGAACGCATCGACGCCGGCTTCGGTGTCGGCCCGCTCGCGAACTCCGTGTACCTCGACTTCTCGGACGCCCTCGCACGCCTCGGACGGGACGTCGTCCACGCGCGCTACTCGAACCTCTTCGACATGTACCAGAGCGCGACCGGCGACGACCCCTTCGAGACACCGATGCGGATCGCGCCCGGTGCCCACTTCGCGATGGGCGGCCTGTGGTCCGACTACGACATGATGACGTCGGTCCCCGGTCTCTTCGTCGGCGGCGAGGCCGGCTGGGGCTACCACGGTGCCAACCGGCTCGGCGCGAACTCCCTCCTGTCAGCCTGCGTCGACGGATGGTTCACGCTCCCCTACTCGGTGCCCAGCTATCTCGCACCCCTGCTCGGCACCCCGGTCCTGCCGCTCGACGACGACGCCGTGACCGACGCGCTGCGGACCGTCGAAGAACGCATCGCCCGCCTCCTCGAGAGCACGGGCACCCGGGGACCAGACAGGTTCCACCAGCAGCTGGGCGAGATCCTCTACAGATGTGCAGGCGTCACCCGCACCCCCGAAGGGCTCTCACGGGGCATCGAGGAGATCCGCGCGCTGCGCGCCGAGTTCTGGCGCGACGTGCGGGTCATGGGCGCCGGCGACCAGCTCAACCAAGAGCTCGAGCGCGCAGGCCGGGTCGCCGACTACCTCGAGATGGCAGAGCTGCTGTGCCTCGACGCCCTCGACCGGGACGAGTCCTGCGGAGCCCACTTCCGCGCCGACCACGTCACCGACGACGGCGAGGCCCGCCGCGACGACGACGCCTGGTGCCTGGTCTCCGGCTGGGAGTCACCCACCACACCCCCAGAGGACGGCGGACGGTTCGTGCGCCACGACGAACCGCTGACCTTCACCGCCGTCCCGCTGCAGACGAGGAGCTACACGTGAGGCTCACACTCAGGGTCTGGCGCCAGCAGTCGGCACGCGCCCGTGGATCCTTCGAGACCTACCTCGTCACGGACGCGACCCCCGAGATGACGCTCCTCGAGCTCCTGGACCGGCTCTACGACCAGCTCGTGACCCAGGGCCTCGAACCCGTGGCCTTCGACTCCGACTGCCGCGAAGGGATCTGCGGCTGCTGCGGGATCGACGTCGACGGCTCCCCGCACGGCCCCCTCGACAACACCCCTGCCTGCGAGCAGCACGTGCGGTCCTTCGCCGACGGAGACACCATCGTCCTCGAACCGTTCCGCTCCGCAGGCTTCCCGGTCGTCCGAGACCTCGTGGTCGACAGGTCCGCCCTCGACCGCGTCATCCAGGCGGGCGGGTACGTCTCGGTCGACGCAGGCACCGCGCCCGACGCCGACGCGCTGCCCGTGACCACGACGACCGCCGAGACCGCACTGGACTTCGCCGCCTGCACGGGCTGCGGCGCGTGCGTCTCAGCCTGCCCCAACGGCTCCGCCCAGCTCTTCACAGGGGCACGGCTCCAGCACCTCGCGCTCCTGCCGCAGGCCCAGCAGGAACGATCCTCACGAGCCGTCGCGATGATCGACGAGGCCGAGCGCAGCTTCGGGCCCTGCTCGACCTTCGGCGAGTGCGCGATCGTCTGTCCGGCCGGGATACCGCTGTCCGCGATCGCCACGGTCGGCAGAGAACGGATGCGCGCCTTCGTCCTAGGACGCAAGCGCTCGTGACACCGCCACTCGGCCGAGCGCAGCACCGGCCTCCGCTCGAGCAGCGGACCGGGGAGGAGCCGTACAACTTCTCCGACCTCCCGCCCTGTGGCCCGTAGCACGTTAAGGTGGGCGCCACGATGACGTCACCACACCAGCAGAACCGCACCTCAGCGCCTGCGAGCAGCCTCCCCGCGCAGGCGCGAGCACAACGGCCCGGTGCCAGTCGGCCGCGCCGTGGTCCCGCGACCGCCGCAGCGCTCGCGGCCCTGCTCCTGCTGCTGGTCGTGGTCGGGTCTGCGCTCAGCGGTCCGTGGCAGGTCACCGAGCCTGACCCCGTCCCGGTGACGATGGCGCCGCTCGAGGAGATCACCGCGACACCTTCTCCAGAACCGACCCCAGAGGACTTCCTGCAAGAGCGGGAGAACCAGGGCGACGGCGCGAGCACGGTCCTCATGGTCATCCTCGGGATCTTGCTGCTCGCCGCGATCGTCGCGGCTGTCCGCAAGGTCGTCCGGCGCCGGCTGCCGCCGTGGCACCGGGGCGAGAAAGAACCCGACCCTGTCGTCGGAGACGGCGCGTCGGCGATCATCGCCGTCGTACCCGTGGCCGCTCTCGAAGAGGCGGCCGGGCTCGCCGCGCAGCGGCTGCGCGCCTCGACCGACCCCACCGACGACGTGGTGGCAGCCTGGGTCGCGCTCGAGCGCGCCGCCGAGGAGAGCGGGACAGCCCGGACGCCCGCGCAGACGCCGACAGAGTTCACCGTCGCGGTCCTCGGGACGACGTCTGCGAGGCCTGCGGACGTCCAGACGCTGCTCCGGCTGTACCACCGCGCGAGGTTCACCGAGCACCGCATCACCCCTGCCGAGGGTGCGACGGCTGCCGATGCTCTCGAGCGGCTCGTGGAGGACCTCCGGTCGTCGGGATCTGCGGAGAACGGAGTTCCGGGCGGCCAGGCTGGAGCTGGTGGGCCTGCCGGACCTGGTGGCGCAGGCGGTCCTGGCCGTCAGGCGCGACAACCTGCTCCGGGGGGCCAGCCGCCGGCTCGCCGATCGACGGAGGACGGCGCATGATCCGCCTGGCTGTCTACGGAGCGATCGAGGCCGCAGTCGCGGCGATGCTGCTGCTGGCCGCGGGGACCGACCTCGCGCACACCCTCATGGCCTTCCTCGCAGCCGTAGCGGTCACGGTCTTCGTGGTCGGCCAGCCCGAGCCGCGGTCGCCGCGATGGCCCCGCACCGAGGTCTCGGTCAAGGACGGCGCACGCGACGACGTCTCCAACCTGTCCTGGACGTTGCTGTCGAAGGACGACGCCGTCTCGCCACGGGCTGTGCGCGCGGTCCGTGCGACGGCGAGCACCAGGCTCCGGCTGCTCGGTGTCGACCTCGACGACCCCGCCGACGCACCCGCCGCGCGGAGGCTGCTGGGCGACGAGACCTACGCCTTCGTCGAGTCTTCCCTCGACAAGCCGACGCTCCCCCACCTGCTGCGAGCAATCGACCGGCTGACGGAGATCGACCCAGCAGGCACCGCACCACCGAGGTCGACCTGATGTGTCACGACCGTCGCACAGCCCGGCGAGCCTCGACACCCCAGCAGGCCTCACCAGCACAGCCCGCAGCACACCGTCTTCCCCACCCC
>NZ_JACBYE010000060.1 GCF_013415325.1 Sanguibacter inulinus
AGGCACAACGGCGTGCCGGGGAGATGGGGCGGGCTAGAGCGGATGGGAACGGATCGGGTGCCGCAGCAGCGCCCCTCTCCTGTGCCTGCCACTCTGCGTCCACAGGACTGAGCCGTTCTCGAGGTGTGAGCACCCCGTCAGTCGGTGAGGATGAGAGGGCACCGATCCGCAACGACGCTGAGGAGGACACCATGACGACCAACGCATTTGGTGGACAGGGCGGCTACCCCGTACCCCTGGTCCCCGTGAACCTCAAGGAAGACCAGGACGTCAACCCGCACGCCGACGAGCCTCGCGATGCCTCCGAGGAAGAGGTCAACGAAGAGGCGGCCGTCACCGAGAGCATCGAGTCGCCGGAGAACGACGCGGCGATCGAGAACTTGAAGACTGGCGGCGAATAGACCTGGTTGACGGGCGCGGACGACCAGGTCTGTAGCTCAGTACCGTGAACCGCATGCGATCCCCCTGTGATGCCGACTCGTTCGAGCGCCAGGGGGATCGCTACGCTCTGGCGCTGTCTGCGGCTCATGCCATCCTCGCAGCCAGGACGGCCAGCCCGCCCAACGCATCGGGGGCTTCAGCTCTCAGTCCCGAACTCGAAGAGCGGTTCACCGAGGGGGAGTGCGATCTCCTCTCGGATGCTCTGCATGAGGTGACCGGCTGGCCCGTCGTAGCAGTGGGAGATGGTGACGGTGGAGTCGTTGGATGGGTTCATGCAGGTGTGCGGATGCCATCGGGTGACATCCTCGACGCCCGCGGTGCCCATGGCCCTCTGACGTGGTTAGACGATTGGGCACCGTTCGTCGATGCGTATGGTGAGGATCTGGAGGGCTACGACGCGGAGATCGTCGAGGTCTACTCTGCCGAGATCTACGGTTGGCGGGGACGATGGCCTCATCTGACGTCAGACGCGATTCCCGAGTACCGCGCGTCGTAGGAGGACGGTGACCCTCAGGCCCCGGATCCTTCAATCGCGGCGAATCGGCTCTGGTCATGTGCGGCCGCTGCGATTCGGCTGAGCTCTTTCTCCCAGCGCTTCGCGTGCTTGCCCCGTGTCTTCGCTGCATGGCAGTTGGGACACAGAGCCACCATGTTGAGAGGGTGGTCTTCTCCGCCCTGCGAGAGCTCCACGATGTGGTCCACATCGAGGATCGGCTGACCTCGGCGGTTCGGTTCGGGCGGCATGCCTGTGCACCGCTTGGACTCACACTGTCCGTCTGACCGGATCAGCACAGCCCGTCGCGCAGCGTATTGCCGTTGGTATGCGGTCCTGCTGACAGCATGCGGCTCGGCTGTTTGCTGGAGTTCCTCCACCCGTCGGACGAGGTCGTCATAGGTGGGTGCGGGGGTCACCTCTGCGGCCCCAGCTACTTCCTCGCGAGTCAGCGGTGTCACGCTATGAGCGAGCCTGGCAGCTTCTGGCCACTCTGCTGGGTTGGGGCCAGGCACCGGCCTAAGCCGCCAGTTGATCTCGACACGTTGCTTCTTATCTTTGCCGATGCCCATAACCCAGGCCCGACTCTCGACCACGACCCAGCACTCGAAGGTGAACACTCCACCCTTAGGTCTGTGCCAGAAGCGCACTGGAGAGCCGGACTCCCGAGCATCTTCGATGAGTGGGTTCGCCCCGAAGTCAACGCGCTGAGGGCCAGACGAGCCCTGCCCCCTGTAGCCGAAGGTCTCACTCAGGGAGGGGGGATCATCCGTGTATGGCCCGTTCTCGTCTGAGAAGAGGTTGACGACGTCCTCGCCGGGGAAGCGGATTGGCCCGGCTACATTGTCCCCGCCGAAAGCCGCTTGGACTTCAGTTCGGCTCCGATACTGGGCTCCCGGCAGCGGGGGGTGGAGCTGTGCGCGGGTGACAACGGTGAATCCGAGAGCTTCTAGGGCTCTGACTGTTCTAGACGTTCCCCGTTCGAAGTACTTCGGGCCGGGTTGTGCGGCGTTGGGGTGTTGGCGCGCGAGCGCAGCAGCCGCAACGGGCTTGCTGTCGATCATGTCCCCGTCGTCGAGGATGAAGTAGTCCGTAGACTCTCGGAATCCGTACTGACTGAGGAAGGCATGCCGGCCCAGCCGCCGGAACTCGCTGATCGCACCTTCTACGGCGGTTGACTCAGTCAGGTCAGACAGGCGTGCCACAGATCCCCCAGATCGCGTGCCCTGGCCGCTGGCGGCCTCAGGTCATGGCGATCCTATGGTTGACAAACGTGGCTCATCGTCGAGATTGATCCGTAAGTTCGGATCGAGAAGAATCTGACCGGGTGGTCTTGCTGCAGGGCTGGCTCAGGTGGAGGGAACGAGGATCTCCACCCCACTCTCCCGCAACGCCCCCGCCAGCTCCTCCGGCGGCTCCGCATCCGTCACGAAGTAGTCCGCCCGCCCCAGGCTCGCGATCTGCGCGAACAGCCGCCGCCCGAACTTCGACGAGTCCGCCAAGATCGCGACCCTGGACGCCCGCGCCATCATCTCGCTCATCATGGTCGCCTCCTCGAGGTTGCTCGTGGAGTACCCCGTCTCTGCTGAGACCGCTCCCACCCCCAGCAGAGCGAGATCGCACTGCACGTCGAGGTCGTGGTTGCCGGTCGACGAGTGGAAGCTCACCGGTCCGATGGTCTTCTGGTCGGCGATGTGCACGGCCCCGCCGAACACGTACAGCCCGCGGAAGCAGTCGGTCGACAGCTCGGGCGGCAGTCGCAGGCTGTTGGTGGCGATCGTCAGCCCGCGGTGGTCCTTGAGCTCGCGTGCCAGCGCCACGGTCGTGGTCCCCGCGTTGATCATGACGACAGAGTTGTCGTCGACCAGCGTCGCGGCGAGGGCGCCGATCTTCTCCTTGGCCTCCGACTGGTACCCGAGCCGGGTGTCGAAGCCTGTGTTGATCTGTGGGAGCGCGGTCTTGCTCATCGCGCCCCCATGGGTGCGCACGAGGACGCCGTCCTCGGCCAGGCGGTCGAGGTCTCGGCGGATCGTGTCGGTGGAGACGTCGAAGCGTTCGGCGATCTCCGCGACGGTCACCCGACCTGCCTCGGAGACGTATGCCGCGAGCTCTGCCTTGCGGCCAGCGGGGAAGCGGCGGGGTGTGCCGGCACGATCGCTGCCCGTCGTTGTGATGGCTACCATCCCCCGTTTCTAGCACGTCCATGCGTCTTCTGGGGAGTCCCCGGCCGCGAAGAGCCGAAGAAAACCGCACTCACGTGCACGAATCTGCGGTTCAGAGCCGCTCAAGTCGACCCAAACTGGGTGACCTGTGTCACGATCTCAGCAAGTTCCCAGGCATCTACTGCTTGACGGCCGGTCAGAGACGCGCCTACAGTGCTGCTAATCGTGCACTAAGACGCAGAAGTCGGCGCAATCCAGCACGTGTCTGATGGGAGAGAGATGAGCAACGACGCTCGTTCGACAAAGGTCGTCGGCGCTGTCGCCGCGACGATGGCAGTACTGCTCGCGGCGGGCTGTTCGGGAGGCGGAGACGACGCCTCGGCGGACGGCAGCGTCACCATCGAGTTCGCACAGTGGTGGGAGCCCGAGCTCCCCGAGGGTGAGCTCCGGGCCCTCATGGACACCTTCGAGTCCGAGAACCCCGGCATCAAGGTCGAGCTCCTCAGCGGCCCCTACGCCTCCACCAAGGAGCAGGTCGTCGCCGGAGCCGCGACAGGCACCATGTCCGACGTCGTCGGTCTCGACGGTGCATGGGTGAGCGACTTCGCCAAGCAGGGCGCCCTCGCCGACATGTCCCAGCTCATGACGGACGCCAAGTACGACGACAGCCAGCTCGCGAGCCAGGTGCAGATCGAGGGCTCGACGTACATGATCCCGGTCGTGAACTTCGTCTACCCGATGTTCACCAACGACGACCTCCTCGCTCAGGCCGGCGTCGACGCCCCGCCGTCGACCCGCACCGAGTTCACGGAGGCGGCCGAGGCCGTCACCGCCCTCGGCGACAACACCTACGGCTGGATCGTCCCGCTGTCCCTCGAGGCCCCGAACGGGATCCAGAACGACGTCATGTCGTGGGCCTGGGCCTCGGGCGGCACGATGCTCGCCGACGGCAAGCCGGACCTCACCAACCCCGACGTCACCTCTGCGGTCGACTACGTCAAGTCCCTCTGGGACGCCGGTGTCGTCGCACCGGGCTCCCTCACCATGAAGGAGCAGGACAAGGTCGAAGAGTTCACCAACGGCCGCGTCGGCATGATGATCGACTCCCTCGCGCACATCAACCTCATCCGCGAGTCCAACCCGGACCTCAACTTCTCGGTCTCGGCCGTCCCGGCCGAGGACGACTTCACAGGTGAGCGGGGCATCCCGTACGCGTCGTGGGGCATCGGCGTCTCGGAGAACTCCGAGCACAAAGAAGAGGCCTGGAAGCTCGTGGACTTCCTCATGAGCGAGAAGACCAACTCGGACCTCTCGTCCATGGCCAACGCCTTCCCCGGAAACACCACCTCCGTACCCGACTTCGTGGAAGACGACGAGACCTTCGCGGCCGCCTTCGAGATCTACAAGTCCGGGTACCCCGCGAACGAGTTCGTCGGGCTCCCCGTCGCAGAGCAGCTCATGCGCCTCTTCGACGAGCAGCTGCAGAAGACACTCACCGGTGACCAGTCGGTCGACGACATGCTGCAGGCGTCGCAAGACGCCTGGACGGCGGAGTTCTAGACCGTTCCTGGTATCTAGCAGGTCGCGCCGTCGGGGGATCCCCCCTGAACCCCGGCGGCGCGACCGCAAACCTGAGGAGGAAGCGCCATGAGGCCTGCACTCGCAGACCGTGACGCGAAGACCGGTCTCGACCGGTCGACGGAGGTCGCACCGACCCCGCGACGGAGGAAGTCCCTCAAGAGGGCCCTCGTCCCCTACGCGTTCTTGTCGCCCACAGGCATCTTGATGATCGTGCTCCTGCTGGTGCCGATCATCATGGTCATCAGCTATTCGCTGATGGACAACGTCATCACCAACAAGAACCCGGTGTTCGTCGGGATCGGCAACTACGTCGACATCCTCACCGACCCGACGTTCCTCGTCGCGGTCCGCAACACCCTGGTGTTCACGGGCTCGAGCGTCATCGCCCACCTGCTGCTCGGGCTCGGCTTCGCGATGCTGCTCAACACCAAGCTGCTCGGCAACAAGGTCAAGGCCCTGTTCCGCGTGATCTACGTGCTGCCGTGGCTGTTCACCGTCGCGATCATCGCGGTGCTGTGGCGCCTCATGCTCAACCCCAACGGCGTCGTCAACTACCTGCTGGACCTCGCCGGGATCATCGACCACAACGTCGAGTGGCTGTCCTCGCCCTCGACGGCGTTGTTCGCCGTGACCTTCATCAACATCTGGGCCGGCTACCCCTTCTACATGATCAGCCTGCTCGCAGGGCTCCAGGGGATCCCCAAGGACCTCTACGAGGCGGCGACGGTCGACGGGGCCAGCGCCCGGCAGCAGTTCTTCAACGTCACGCTCCCGCAGCTCAAGCCGATCATCATCTCGATGGCGATGCTCGACTTCATCTGGACGTCGCAGCAGTTCGCGCTCATCTGGATGACCACGGGAGGTGGCCCCCTCAACGTCACCGAGATGGTCAGCACCTTCACTTACAAGCTGGCGTTCTCGCAGTACGAGTTCTCGATGGCCTCGGCGGCCGCAGTGATCGTGCTGCTCGCCACCCTGGTCCTGGCGTTCTTCTACGCCCGTCACCAGAATGCGCGGGACTGACATGACCACCACAGTGACCCCGGCGCCCACCTCGGCGCCGCAGACCATCAAGACCAGGCCGGCCGGCGAGAAGCGCGCCAAAGAGCAGCGGCTCCAGAAGATCGGCGTCTCGATCGCCCTCGTGATCGGCTCGCTCTTCGCAGGCTTCCCCGTCTTCTGGATGCTCTCGAGCTCCTTCAAGGCGAACTCCGAGATCTTCCAGTTCCCGCCGCGCATCATCACGGAGAACTTCTCCTTCGATGCGTACACGACCATCCTCTGCGACCCCGTCAAGGTGCGATTCTTCGTCAACAGCTACGTCGTGTCGTTGTCCGTCACGGCGCTGACCCTGATCGTCGCGATCTTCGCGGCGTACGGGTTCAGCCGCTACGAGTTCCGCGGCAAGCGGGCGCTCAGCATGATCATCGTGACGGTCCAGGCCGTCCCGCCGATCACGCTCCTCATCCCGTTCTTCGGGCTGATGGTGACGCTCAAGCTCTACAACACCTACCAGGGCCTGATCCTCACCTACATGGTGTTCACGCTGCCCTACGCGATCATCATGCTCACCGGGTACTTCAACACCCTGCCCAAAGAGCTCGACGAAGCAGTCAAGGTCGACGGCGCCGGGGCGCTCACAGCCCTCTGGCGGATCCTCGTGCCGATCGCGATCCCCGGGATCGTCTCGGTCGGCATCTACACCTTCATGATCGCGTGGAACGAATACCTCTTCGCGCTCACCCTCACCCGCACCGACGACATGCGCACGGTGCCCATCGGGATCCAGCTCCTCATGGGCCAGCACTCGTACGAGTGGAACGAGATGATGGCGATGAGCATCTTGGGGTGCATCCCCGTGCTCATCCTCTTCCTCTTCTTCCAGCGGTACTTCATCGGCGGGCTCACCGCCGGGTCGGTCAAGAGCTGACCCCCTCAACCCCCACCGCACACCCCTCAGAAGGAGACATCTCTCATGCTGCTCAACGGCAAGGACCTGCTCGCTGTCGCCAACGACAACGACTTCGCGGTCCCCGCGTTCAACGTCAGCGACTACGCGATGATGAACGGCATCTTCGAGATCAGCGAGGAGAAGAACGCCCCCGTCATCATCGCGATCCACCCCGACGAGCTCAGCCACATCGGGACAGACATGCTCCACTCGATCATCGCCCGGGCGCACCGCTCGACCGTGCCGGTGACGATCCACCTCGACCACGGCGCCAGCTACGAGCAGGTGCTCACCGCCATCCAGGCCGGTTTCACCTCCGTGATGATCGACGGGTCGATGCTGCCCTTCGACGAGAACGTCGCGCTGACCAAGCGCATCGTCGAGACCGCGCACGCCGTGGGCCTCTCGGTCGAGGGCGAGCTCGGCACCATCGGCAAGCTCGACGAGCAGGCCGAGGCCGGCGGCGAGATCATCTACACGGTGCCCGACGAGGCCGTGCAGTTCGTCAAGGAGACCGGTGTCGACTCCCTCGCCATCGCGATCGGCACCAGCCACGGGCTCTACCCCTCGACCCTCAAGCCTGAGCTGCGCCTCGACCTGCTCGAGCAGATCAAGGACCTGCTGCCGATCCCGCTCGTGCTGCACGGTGGCTCGAACAACCCTGACGACGAGATCGGCCAGGCCGTGAAGCTCGGCGTCAACAAGATCAACATCTCGAGCGACATCAAGGCGGCCTACCACCGCAAGATGCGCGAGGTCCTCCTGGACGCCGGGGAGCGCGAGCCCAACAGCATCCAGCCGCCGTCGGTCGCCGCGATGAAGGTCGTCGCCGCGCAGAAGATCGACCTGTTCAACGCGGCCGGCAAAGCCGACCTGTACTGACCGGCACGACCCCCTAGATGGCCCTGGCCGCCCACCTGCACAAGGAGGGCGGTCAGCGGCGTACTCGCACATGATGAGGCGACGCGCGACGGAGCGCGGGCGCACGGAGGACAGGACGACCATGGACAACAAGCGGCTGGTGCTCGGCCTCGGCGGGACCGTCGACTACGAGATCGTGTGGGACTCGGGTGTGCTCGAAGGGCTGATCCGCGAGTACGACATCCGCGCCGACGAGCTCACGACCTCCGTGCCCGTGACGAGCGAGCGGGCACTGGTGGTGACACTGCTGGCCTTCGTGCGGGACGGCGTCGGTGGGGAGCGGTTCGTCGCATCGTCCGAGATCATCGAGACGTTCTCCGCGCGGTTCCAGCGGGAGATCACGCTCGGTGGGACGTGCGTGCGCGCGGCCATCGCGATGCGGACCCTCGGCGTGACGTGCACGCTGCACCTGGTGAGCATCGACGACCACGTGCGGCGGCTGCTGCCGGAGGGGTGCGCGTACATCTGCTCGGCCGAGCAGGACTCGACGGACCCGCACCTCATCGTGCAGTTCGGGGCTGGGGTGCGCGTGGCTGCCGGGGACATCGACTTCACGGCGCCGCACCCGAACCGCATCATCTATGCGAACGACCCGCCCAACCGCGACCTGGTGATCGCGGAGGAGCTGGGGGACGTGCTGAGCACGGCTGACGTGTTCATGGTCGCCGGGTTCAACGTCATCCAGGACGAGGTGCTGCTCGAAGAGCGGCTGGCGCGGATCGCTGCGGACATCGACCGGATGCCGGCGGGGTCGCTGGTGTTCTACGAGGACGCTGGGTATCACATCCCGGAGTTCGCGACGCGGGTGCGGGACCGGATCCTCGACCGCATCGACGTGTACTCGATGAACGAAGACGAGATGCAGGCGTACCTCGGGCGGGGGGTGGATCTGCTGGATGTTGATGACGTGGAGCGGGCGCTGGGGGAGCTGCATGCGGTGATCCCGGCGCGGACGCTGGTGGTGCACACGAAGTACTGGTCGCTGGCGCGGGGCGAGCGGGCGGGGGAGCTGCGGGCTGCGCTGCAGGGCGGGATCACGATGGCTAGTACTCGGTACTGCTACGGGGACGGGTTCACGGTGGAGGACTACGAGGCTGTGGGGCGGTTGGCTGTGCATGAGGGTGGGGCGATCCTCGGTCAGACGCTCGAAGGCCGTGATGGGGGATCGACCATTGCAGTGCCGGCTTTCGTCCTCGACACATCCACTCCGACGACGATCGGGCTCGGTGACACCTTTGTGGGCGGCTTCATCGAGGCGTGGGCGAAGGCTCTGCGTCCGCCAGACTCAGGAAAGCGGGTTCCGCCCTCGAAAGCCGCCTAACCGCCACACGCTCTTGCCGGATGCTTCAATGAAACGCGGGCGCGTGAGGCTCGCCAGGATCCGATGGCGTCTCGGGCGAAGGTGTTTGCGGCTCTCAGGTGGCCCCTCCAGGGGGCGGGGTGAGGACAGTCAAAGGTTCAACCACCAGTTCGTCGCGTGTTGGACAGGTTACGAGATACGATCCGGCCATGTCTCTTGAGAAGCTCCCGCGCAACGCGGCAATGGATGGGATTGACCTTTACCGAAGGCTTGACACTTCGGCTCGGGACACCGAAATCGCAGATCCTGCCCGAGTCGACGCCGTGGTGGGGGATATTCGAGCGACCCTCCTTCGCGATCTGCGGGTTGAGTCGACGGTTAACGGTTGGCGAACCCAGGCGCTCTTTGCATCGCTGATCGCCTCTTTGGATTCCTGCAACCTCATGACGTTTGTAGACACAGGGGACATATATTTCGATGGCGATTCGGTGAAGGCGCCAGACTATTTCCTGAGCCTTAAAGATGGGCGACGGTTGCTCGTCGACGTTAAGGCGGTCAGAGGGCCTCGCAAGGCATCTCTTGACGAGGCGGTTAAATTTAGCGCGAGTGAAGTTCGACGACTCCGGAGGTTCGGCGAGCTGTATGGTGTCGACGTCTTCCTTGCCATCTACCATTCCGAGATGTTCATTTGGAGTTTGGTTTCCATCGACGACCTCGACCGAGGAGTCGGGGGCGGGTTCCGAATATCGCTGCATGATTGTATTATGCTGAATCAGTTCTCGATTCTTGGGGATGTGCAGGTGGGTAGTGAGTTTCCCATTGAGATGGTCATCCGGTCGGATGGCGAGAAGTGGCGCGATGTGGGGGACGACGGTCGAATCGAATTCACGATCGGTGCGGTTGACTTCTTCGTCGCCTCCGAACCTCTAGTCTTGAGGCACGAGAAAAGTCTTGCATACTTCTTGATGATGTACGGCGGATGGGATGTCGATAGAGTTGATAGTGTCTCCGAAGAGGGGGTCGTGGAGATTCGATTCTCCGCCCTCCCTGAGGAGCGGGACCTGGCTCCCCAGATGCACGGGCCGTTATCAACAATGCACTCAAGGAGATATGATCTTGCGACAAAAACATCTCTGGGAGTAGTTGCTCTAGATGTTCAAGAGGGGCTAGGTGACTTCGAGGCGCTCCTGCCGCAAGACTATCAATCCATAACATTTCCAATTTGGCGTTTCGTGTTGAAGCCGAATGTAGATGCCCGGCGTCGGTGATGCTCGTTCGCCTTGCGGTCCATCTTCTCGCCGTGGTATTCGAAGTCCAGATGACTTGCGCCGCCGACGAAAGGGGTAGATCTCCTTCGGCGGCTGATACGCGTATTGCCCGCCTCCGGTAGCTCAGTAGCTCCACGTCCACCCGTTGTCGACGTCAGCAGGCCGGTACGCGATCGTCCCCGTCTCGGTCGGGACGTCGAAGGCGATCTTCCCGGAGGCGGACTCGCTCGGGCCCATCTCCTGGGGGAGCGTCTCGGTCGAGTCGAGGCAGCTGTAGGCGTTGCCGACGGGGTCGTTGACCCGCATGTTGTTCGAGTCGAAGACGACGAAGTCGTAGGGGTTGAAGCTGAACCCTCCGTACGTGGTGTCGAGCGCAGGGTGGGTGTTCACGTCGAAGGCGAGCACCAGGTAGTGCCCGTTGAGCGCGGGCTCCGCGAAGGACGACGTGCAGGTCCCGAGGGAGATCGACGTCGCCGTGAAGTCGACGGTCCACTCGTCGTTGGCGTCGGTCATGCCGCCGAGCTCCCCGACCACCTTGATGATGTCGCCGCGCTCGTCCGTGGGTGGGGTGCTGACGACCGGCGACGGCTCGGCGGTCGGCTCCTCGGCGGCGGCTGAGGTCTCCTCCGCCAGCTCATCCTCGACCGGCTGGCTCTCCGTGGTGCGAGTCCCCGCAGGCTCGGGTGGCGTCGAGACGGGGTCTGGCGACGCTGTGCACGCAGCGAGGAGGACCAGGACAGGGACGGCGAACGGCGCGATCTTCATGGGGAAGCTCCTAGGCTCGAGATGAGGTCGCACCTCGGAGGAGCAGGTCTCGGGGTCGGTGCTCCGCTCTCGGCTGTGAGAGCTGGTGGGCGGCTCTCGAGCACCCTATTGCGCTGATCAGCGCAGGATCTGGGCCTTTGGACACATTTCGAACGGTCTTGCGGCGGTCGGGTCCACCGGGCTGGTGGCTGATCTGTCATGACGTCTCGGTACCTAGCGGCAGAGATGCTTGGCATCTAGGACTTCTTGTCTCGGTGTGGTCCGTCGCTCCTCGTAGTGTCGTCTAGATGACGATGCGCAGCGTGACGAAGAGTGGGCTGTAGAGGTGGATCCACGCAGCGCTTCGCTCGTCGACGGACCCGTAGGGCGAAGAATCCTCTGGGAGATCCTTCAGGAGAGCTCCGCACCGCTGCGGGATGGAGTTGTCAGCGAGTCCAGTTGGGGGCCGGAGAGCCTCCCGGACCGAATCCGTGCCGCCATCAGGGAAGGTCTCGACCCCGCCACAGAGCTGGCGACGTCGGCTGACGACTCGCTCCTGAACCTCATAGGTCGCGTCGTGTCGAACTTTGCGCACGGCGACCTGATGGACGACCGGGCGCTGCTGGACGGCCTCGAGAGTGCTGCAGACGATCTCCGGCCCCTCGCGGACTCTCTGACGGAATCTTCTGCGAACAGCTGGTGGTGGGACTCGGTCGGCGAGATCCAGCTCGTCGCGGCCGGGTGCTCCGGGTTCGGTGTCGTCGACGAACGCTCGCTGAGTGCTTGGCCAGCACGATGGTGGTCAGCCCCGACAGGGCCGCAGATCGTCCACACGTCTCGACCGTCGTCGCTCGGTGTGCCCGTCGGCCTGGTGCTCTCCGAAGACCACTGGGTACCGGTCGAGCCGCCTAGGTGGTCGTCCTTCGTGCCGCAGGACGACCGGGTCTACGAGGTGAGGTGCGCGGAGGACTGGCAGCAGCTCGTCGCCAGGTACCCCACTCCTCGCACCGGTGCGTCAGCATCGGAGTGGGACCGCTTCGCCGGCGGTGAGCACACCTGGCTCGACGTCGACTGGCGGGCGCTCTCCGACGATCTTCCCGGGGTCCACGTGTCTGTCGCCGCCCACCTGTCGTCTGCGTACCGTCCGCTCCCTCTAAGGGGAGGACGGTTCACGATGCTGGCCGGCTGGAATCCCGACGTCACCGTGTGGCTCCACGAGTCCCCGTCGTCGATCCCGTCCGAGGTGTACGAGGCCTGAGTGGTCGACCCGGAAGGGCACGTGGTCCGACGACGGTCCCTAGGCATCCGGGCCGGTCCGGGAGGCCGCGAGATAGGGTGACCACTGTTCCGGAGGCGGAGCCACGACGCCCCAGGTGTCGAGGCGCCCGCATGAGTCCGCAGGTGCGAGCGGCTGTCACAGGAGGCCAACGATGACTCGGAAGAAGCGCGACCGACCGGACCCCAAGCACTTCGTGCAGGTCAACCAGCGCCCGAGTCTCGGCATCGAGCTCCACTCGGGCCGCCCCTGGGTCGGCGTCGACCAGCAGGTCGGGCACGGCTCTGCCGATGCGCTGTTCGAGCTGACGGACGAGCACTACGCCTCGGAGATGGCTGGCGAGCCCGTCGAGGGCAGCTTTGTCACGGAGTGCTGGCGCGGGGAGCACAACGACAAGCTTCTCTACTATCCCAGCGGGAGGACGTGGCGCCCGGAGCACTGGTCCGCCTCGCGCACGCGCCGGCTCCCTGACCCGTGCCGCGGCGAGATCTGGTGGCACGTCGACGCTCTGGGGGAGTCTGCCGACAGCGAGAGCGCCGAGATCTCCCGCCAGCTCGCTGCCGGTACAGCCGAGGTCGTCACCGACCCTGAGGGTGTGCTCCGCATGACCTTCGCCCTCGTCTGCGACCACGCCTACCCGCGCCCGGCCGCCCTGATCGGCGGCCTGACCGTCGGCAGCACCCGCGACCAGGCCTGCGCCGTCCTCGGCGCCCCCGTCCAGCCGGAGACCAACACCTTCCAGGTCGAGGGCCACCCCGTCCACCTGACCTTCGTCGACGACGGCCTCGTCGAGGTCGTACTGGAGCGCACCCCTTCGCTGCCACCACCAGCTGGGCAGATCGGCGTCTTCCTCGCGGCCATCGGTGAGCCCGAGGCCAGCCCGGCCTTCCAAGCCGCCGCGGCCCTCGCGGGCACCACGCACCGCCGGTGGGCGGCCTCGTCCGGGGTCGGTCGGCGACTCCTCACCTTCGACAGTGGTGTCGAGATGCAGGTGCAGGACGACCGCGTGATCAGCGTGCAGGTCAGCCTGAGCCCTGAGGTTGGTGACTCGAGCTACCGGAGCGCCGCAGACCTGGTCCCCGGGGCGGACGAGCCGCTCACCCGCGAAAGCCTCCGCGCGGCCCTCGGTGGTCCCGTCGCGTCGAGCGGCCGGACCGACCTCTACAGGTTCGGGCGCCGCGACCTCGTCGTCGAGCACGGCGTCGTCGGCAAGCACGGCGTGCTCAGCGCGGGCAGCGGCGAAGTCCCGACGTCGATGACGGCGGTCTTGCGCGGCGTGACGCCGTCAGACCGGTTCTACCGCTGGCGCTCGGGCGAGTTCACGGTGTTCCTCGACGTCCTGGGACGACCGTCGTCGAACGCCCTCGTCGCGCGGGTGAGCAGCCTGCCCGGTGTGCGCGTCCGGCTGAGCAAGGGTGTCGTCGCGTCAGTCGAGATCGGGACCAGTGGTCACCAGAGCGAGCGTTTCGGTGCCTTCGTCGACGGGATGCCTGGCGCCCCGGTGATCGGCGACATCGCCTTCAGTCGCCCCGGGACCTTCGGCGACCGCGGCTACGTGTGGGACTTCGACCGGGGCTGGATCCACGCGCTGACCTCCGACGGCACCGCGGTCAAGAGCATCACCGTCACCGACGGGCCACCGCGCGGGTTCCTCGACTGACCCCCGCGGGGCGAGCGGCCCGATGGGGACTCCTGCCCGAGACTCCTGGGGCCAGGTCCGCGACCATGGAGGTCAGCCACCGAGAGGAACCGCCGATGTCCAGGCTCACTGAGCTCCTGACCCCGCGTCTGCCCGAGGGCTTCGCGGTCCCGGAGCCTCTCGACCGTGCCTGGTCGTGGATGGAGCAGCAGGGGTGGGTGGCCGACAGGCCGAACGGCTATTTCGTCACGCCGTACGCCGGTACCCGTCAGCTCGGGGCTGTGTTCTCCGCGCAGGAGTCGCTCGACGGCTGGTTCGAGCCGGGTGACCCGGGCTTCGACCAGCTGGTGCCCATCGCACAGATCTCCGGAGACGGCGGCACCGGGGCGGTGTGGATCGACGGGGACCAGGTGCGGTTCGTCGCGCTCGGCTCCGACGGTGACACCTACCTGCTCGCGGACTCGCCCGTCGACTTCCTCCGGCTGATCGCTGTCGGCTATCACGAGATCAGCTCGTGGGACCTGGGAGAGGAACCCGAGGACGAGGACGCCGTCGAGGCGCACGCCGCGTTCCGGGCATGGGTCGAGGCCGAGCTCGACACCGACGTCCCGTCGCTCTGGCCGGCCGCAGACCCGGACCCCTTCGAGGAGTGGGTCGGGCGGATGCAGGCCGAGCGACAGGGGTGAAGGTCGTGCCCTCGAACCGCGGCCACCCCCCGCAGCACCTGGCCGCCGAGCCCCGACGGCTACCGGGAGCGGATCGCCGACAGCGGAGACTCCCGGACAGTCCGTAGCGCGGGGATCACGGCGCCGAGCGCGTTCGTCACGAGCCCGATCACCACCCCACCTCCGACGAGCAGCCAGGGCACGACCAGCACGGTCCCGTCGACGAGCGAGCGCGTGGCCGCGACGCCGAGCCCCACAGTCGTCCCCAGCAGGCTGCCGACAGTCCCGACGATCGCCGCCTCGACAGTGATCGTCAGCACGACGAAGCTTGCGGACCCTCCGATCGCCCTGTAGAGACCGAGCAGTCGTCGCTCGGAGAGCACGCGGAAGAACGTCCCGACCATGACTGCACCTGCGCCGAGCACGAGAATGGCGGCGGAGGCGACGTAGACGAGCGAGTCGACCGACCCGAGGACGCCGCTGCGCAGTCCGGCCGCATCAGGCGGGTAGCGCACGAGGACGGAGGTCTCGTTGCCCGGTGCGAGCAGCGTCGCCAGACGAGGAGCGACGACCGGTGCCCACCCGGACGAGACCCTGACGACGATCTCTCCCTCTGCGGAGAGTGTCGGTGGTGTCCCGTCTCCGGTGCTGACCACGGCGTCGAGCAGCGCGCCGATCACCGGCGAACCGGTGATGACGCCCCCCAGCATCGTGCTCCGCCCGCCGACGACCACATGGTCGAAACGTCGGGTGTCGGGGCCCACGACAGGGCTCGCCCCGCCTGCCAACGTGGTCTTCGTCAGCGGGCCGTCGTGCCCGCTGGTCTCCAGCTCGAGGACGTCGAGGTCTCCGTCGACCGTCCACGACCGGAGGGACGTGACGGCCCCGGTCGTGGTGCGCACGAGAGTCGGTCGCGAGGAGCCCCAGGCGACACCTGTCACGCCGTCGACCTGCCGTATCGCGTCGATCTGCTCGGCGGTGAGCGTCGTGTAGGGCGAGCCACGCAACGGCAACGTCACCTGCACGGTCTGTGCGGAGAGCGCGTCGAAGGTCCCGGTGACGTCCGCCTGCCGGCTCGCCGCATCGGTGAGGCCGAGGGTGAGCAGCGCAGCGGCGACGAAGGCCGCAGCCCCGAAGGCGAGCGCCCGTCCGGGGGTGCGCAGCACGGAGAGGACCGCGTGCTCGACGACGTCCCGTGCCGAACTGCGCCTCACGAGGTCACCACCGCCCCGTGCGCCACCCGGATCGACCGGGAGCACCGCTGGGCGAGGTCGAGATCGTGCGTGACCATGACGACGGCACCCCCTGAGCGCGCGTAGCTCTCGAGAAGTGTGAAGACCCGCTCGGTGTTGGTCTCGTCGAGGTTCCCCGTCGGCTCGTCGCAGAGCAGGATCGCGGGACGATGTGCGATGGCGCGCGCCACGGCGACTCGTTGCCGCTCTCCGCCCGACAGGTTCCCGGCCAGGGTTCCCGCACGATGACCGATGTCGGCGGAGGCGAGAGCGCGGTCGACGGCCTGGGGGCGATCCCCTCGCGGGACACCCGCGAAGACGAGCGCGAGCGCGACGTTCTCCGCGGCCGTCCGGCGGGGGTCCACCAGAGAGTCCTGGAAGACGAACCCCAGGCTGCGCGCCCTGAGCACGGCACGCCGCCGCTCGGGCAGGTCGTCGACAGCGACACCGTCGACGGCGAGGTGACCGCTGTCGGGTCGGTCGAGCAGACCGAGGATGTTGAGCAGCGTCGTCTTGCCGGAGCCGCTCGACCCGACGACAGCGAGCGTCTCGCCTCGGTGGACGTCGACGTCGACGTGCTCGAGCGGTCTCACGCGTCCTTCGTCGAAGGTCCTGGTGAGGTCTCGGGCCTCGAGCACCGCTGCCGAGGAGAGATCGTCTGCTGAGCCCGTCATGGGACGAGGACGGCGGTCCCGGGGACGAGAGCGGCCTCTGCGCTCGTCTCGGGGGTCACCTCGCAGAGGTCCCGTGCACACAGCCCCACCGTGACGAGCACCGGCACGTCGTCGGGCCCGTCCGAGGTGATGGTGACTGTCGACGTGCCGTCGGGATGCGGGACGATGGCCGCGCGCGGGACTGCCAGGACCTCGCCCGGCGTGGACTCGACCGTGACGGACACCGATGTCGGCTCGGCAGGAAGCTCTCCGTCGCCCGTCAGCGTCAGCAGCGTGCGCGACGCGTCGACCTCGATCTGGCTCACCGTCCCCCGCCACGCGGCCTCTCCGGCGGCGTCGTAGATCTCGATCTCCTGGCCCGGGACGACGAGCTCAGCAGCGAGCCCGCTGTCGGAGACGGCAAGTCGGTCGCTGTGTCGCAGGACAGAGACCGTCGACTCACCGAGCCTGCTCCCGACGCCCACACCTGGGGCGGACAGCGTCGATCCCGAGGTGTCGACTGCGGCGACAGAGGCAGACGTGAGCGGCCCGTCGGCGAGGCGGGCGTCGATCTGCGCGAGAGCGGCTCGGGTGGAGCCGTCGAACGGCGCCTGAGGGTCGCCGCCGTACAGACCGAGCTCGGACAAGGCTGTGTGCAGCTCGACGACGTCGGCGCCGGAGTCCCCGTCGACGAGGTCTCGCCACAGACCAAAACGCATGTGGAGCGCGACCACCGGTCGGTCGTTGACGACGACGACGAGCGCGCCCGGCACGACCTCAGAGCCGTCCGAGACAGGCATCGACGTCACGACACCGTCGGACGCGACGACCGTGGCCGCATCAGCCCAGGCGAGCGCCCCGGAGAGCGTCTCGGAGTCGACGAGCACCTGGCTCGTCACGGGGACGGTCATCGGCGCGGAGACGGCGGCCTCGTCCGGGCGCTCGGTGTCGCCGGTGCCGGGTGACTGCGCCAGTGCGATCCCCAGGGTCACCGCAGACCCCACGACCAGACCTGCGGCCGCGGCCGTGAGTGCGACGAGCCGGGTGCGCATCAGCCGTCCACGAGGAGGGACTGTGCGTGCTCGACCATCGTCCGGTACTCCTGGACGACGCCCTCTTTCGCGGCGATCTCAGCCTCTGCGAGCTCGAGGAAGCGCGTCGACACCGCCGTGCCGAAACCGCTCTCCGTCCTGCAGGCGAGGTCAGCGCTGGCCAGCTCACGCTCGGCTTCCGCGACCACGCCGACAGGGGTCACCCCCTCGACGACCCCAGCGATCCAGTCGTTCATCACGCCGTAGAGGTCGTCTGGCTGGTCTGCTCGGTACCCGGAGTCCTTCATGCAGGACGACCATGACGACATGCTGGCGCGGACGTCGTCGTCGGCGGTCAGTGTCCGCATGATCTCGCGCATGCTGGGGATCTCGTAGTACGTCCGCTCGTAGGTGGCGGCGTCGACCCCGTACATGGTCTCCGTCGCCTGGCCGAAGCACCCGCCGACGGGCACGGACGCTGTCCCGTCGTCCCCGATCGGGAAGTCGATCCGTTCGTCCTCAGGGCCGTAGACCGCCTGGTAGTAGGCCTCGTCCTCGGCCGCGGTGCCCTCTGCCTCTTGGGGCTCCGGAGTCGACCGGAGCTGGGCGAGGACCTTGGGGTCGTAGAGGGCCGCCGAGACGCCGTAGTCGTCGCCGGGGACCAACCAGAGTCTCGACGGAGAGACGGCCACCGACGCGTTCTCGAGCGGGAGGTCGCCGACGATCGGTACTGGTATGCCCTGTGTAGCGACGCACTCGTTGATGAGGCGGGTCTGCAGGTTCCCGACACGCACTGCGTACGACGGGTCACTCTCGAAGGGGTAGTCGAGTGCTTGGACTGCGGTCACGACCCGTGCCGCAGTGTCGTCTTCGAGGAACTCGTCAGAAGGGCCGGGAGAACTGGAGCAACCGGCCACGCTCAGCGCCACCGCGAGAGATGCGAAGACGCTGAGCGCGGGCCGGCGGTGAGTCAGCAGCATCGGTCGGCCGCGGCGTCTTTGAGGCGCGCGCCGTCTCGGTCTTGTCATCATGTCCCCCTGCGATGCGACCGACGGTGGAGGCCGTGTCTCACAAGGAGGTCGGTCTCCCCGAGGCTCTTCTCCATCGATCGCACTCGAGAACGTATCGGACCTGCCTCGGGGAGAGCAAGCAGCCGTCTGGAGCGACCTCCTGCAGCCAGTCCCGCCCGGGCCTGCGGAGCGGTGGGAGTCGCATGGACGACGAGGACCTCCGCCGACCTCGTCTTTACACCCCACCCGGCGACAGCACCTCCTGACTCGTCGGCACAGGCCGCGTGTCAGGCACCGGCGTCCCCCACACGGGGTTGCCGTCCGCGTCGAAGGGCAGCACCTGCGCGCGGGCGTGGCGGTTGGGGTCCCAGAGCGGGTCTCCGGCGATCTCGGTGTAGCTGCGTGCGTGGTAGACGAGGACTGGCGTCCCGTCAGGCAGCTCGGTGAACGAGTTGTGGCCGGGTCCGTACTGGCCGACCGACGGGTCGGACACGAGCACAGGGTCGGGGCTCTTCGTCCACGACGCCGGGTCGAGCAGGTCGCTGCCGAGGTCGGCCGTCAGCAGACCCATCGCGTACTCGACGCCTGTCGCCGAGGCCGAGTACGTGAGGAAGACCCGTCCCTCGCGCACCAGCACCGAGGGTCCCTCGTTCACCCAGAAGCCGACGGTCTCCCAGTCGTGCTCAGGCTTCGTGAGCAGCACGGCAGGTGTCGCGAGGGTCCACGGGTCCGCCATCCGGGCGATGTAGATGTTGGAGTGCCCCCGCACGTCGAAGGCCTGCTGCGCCCACACGAGGTACTGCTCGCCGTCGATCACGACGCTCGTGGCGTCGAGGGCGAAGGACTCCCACCCGGTGTCCACCTGGCCGCGCTCGACCCACTCCCCGGTGAAGGGGTCGTCGGCGGTGTTCTCGAGCACGAAGACCCGGTGGTTGAAGGTCTCGGCCGAGCCTGGGACGTCGACAGTCCCGTGCGCGTCGGGCGCAGCCGCGAGGTAGATGTACCAGGCGCCGTCCACCCGGTGGATCTCGGGTGCCCAGATGAGCTGCGACATGGGGCCGTCGGCGTGCCGCTCCCAGATCGTCACCTCCTCGGCCGACTGGAGGTCGTCCAACCGCTCCGCGCGCCGCAGGACCACGCGGTCGTAGAGCGGGTGCGAGCCCGTGAAGTAGTACTGGCCGTCGTGGCGCAGCACGCAGGGGTCGGCCCGCTGGAGGACGATCGGGTTGGGGATCAGCCTGGCCGTCTTCTCGCTCTCGACGACCTCGCTCATGCCACCCTCGTCTCTTCCGCGGCACCGGCAGCACTGTCGGCACCGGTGCTGTCATCGGCATCGTCCGGACCATCAGCGCCATCAGCACCGACAGCACCATTGGCGCGCACGTCGGTCGCGAGCGTCCGGAAGGTGTCGGCCACAGGTGTCCGCCGACGGTCCAGCCCACCGCGCCCGTCTTCCACCAGGTCCCACAGGCCCATCGTCAGCAGGTACTCCTCGCGCGGCGCTGTGCCGTGGCGATACGTCCACTCGTACATGTCGAAGACCGGCCACCACGTGTACCCGGCGATGTCGTGGCCGAGCGATCGCAGGGTGCGGATCGCCGCGACGGACTCGTGCAGCCACGCGACCCTGTCGGCCACCGGGGCGGTGACGGCCGTCTCGGTGAGCATGACTGGGGCGCCGTGCCGGCGCTCGGCCTCGAGCAGCACCTCGACGAGCCCGGCGACGCCGGCGTCCTGGGCGGGGCGCGGGTCGGCAAATCCGCCCGCGTGGTGCACCCCCTCCTCGAACACCTCGGTCGAGATCCGCGGGTAGTAGTTGACCCCCACGATGTCCGGCAGGACGGCGTGGTCGGCGAACCACGCGAGCGACGTGTCGTCCATCCCGTGGCCGAGCAGCACGCCGGCGAGCGGGTGCTGGTCGTCGACCCGCCCGGTGACGAGGTCCTCGACCAGGTGCGCCTGGTGCCGCAGCCTCTCGGCCGTCGCGCGGTGCTCGCCCTGCACGTCGCCCGCGTACCGCATGGAGGCGTCGACGTGCATGAAGGTCGCACGGTCGCCCAGCACCTCGGCGATCCCGCGCTGGGTGCGGACGAAGCCCTCGCCGAGGGCTCGGACCATCGTGGTGAGGCCTGTGTCGCCGGTGAGGTAGGGCGGCCAGTAGCCGTAGACGCCGCAGAACAGCGCGTGGATCATCGGCTCGTTGACCGGGGTGTAGTCGGTGACGCGGTCGCCGTAGCGCTCGGCGAAGGCCACGCCGTACTCGGCGACGACCTGGGGGTAGTCGGGATTCGAGAACTGTCCGTCGAGCCACAGCGGGGTGCCGTAGTGCAGCAGGTCGATGACGGGGCGCAGACCGAGCTCGCCGAACCTGTCGACCACGCGGTCCACCCAGGACCAGTCCCACACCCCGCGCTCGGGGTTGACCCTGTGCCACGGGACGCCCCACCGCATGAAGGTCGCGCCGGCGTCGGAGGCCAGCCCGAGGTCTTCGGAGTAGCGGGCGTAGTGGTCGGTGAGCTCGTACTCGTCGATCGGGCGCTCGCCCGGGCCGCCCTGCGGGACGAAGGTGTCTTCGATCCCGAGTCCGAAGTGCAGTGCGCCGTCTTCGTACCACCGCGGCGCGCGGCCTGGGTCACGGCCTGAGTCACGGTCCGGTGCCCGGCCCGGGGTGCGGCCGGCGGCGCTCACTTGAGCCCCGTCGTGGCGATGGACTCGATGAACTTGCGCTGCACGAGCATGAAGGCGAAGACCAGCGGGACGACGGCGACGAGGGAGCCCGCCATCATGACGCCGTACGGCACGATCCCGCCGGGGCCTGTCAGCTGGGTGAGTCCTGAGGTGATGGTGCCCATCTCCCTGTCTGTGGTGAAGACCAGCGGCCAGAGCAGGTCGTTCCAGTTGTTGACGAAGACGAAGATCGCGAGGGTGAGGACCGCGGGGCGGGCGTTCGGCAGGATGATCTGCCAGAACACCCGGAGCTCCGAGGCGCCGTCGATCCGGGCGGCGTTGTCGAGGTCGCGAGGCAGCGCGACGAAGAACTGCCGGAGGAAGAAGATGCCGAAGGCGTCGGCGGCGCGCGGCGCGATGAGCCCGGCGAAGGAGTTGACCCAGCCGAGGTCGCTGACGATCTGGTAGACGGGGACGAGCGTCGCCTGGAACGGGATCATCAGGGTGGCCACGATCGCGACGAGCAAGAGCTTGCGACCGCGGAAGTCGATGCGGGCCAGGGCGTAGGCCGCGAGGGCGTCGAAGCTCACCGCGAACAGGGTGACCCCGCCGGCGAACACGAAGCTGTTGCCGATGAGCCGGGTGAAGGGCAGGTCGGAGAAGATCCGCTTGAAGTTCGCCGTGGTCCAGGCGTCGGGCAGCAGCGTCGGCGGGAAGGCGTTGACCTCCGACGTCGGCTTGAACGCCGTGAACAGCACGATGAACAGGGGGAGCAGGGCGACCAGGGTCGCGACCGTGACACCGACCGTCATGACGACGGTCGAGGCACGGATGCGCCGGCGGCGGCGCGGCGGCGCAGCGGGTGCGTGCGCCGGGGCGCGGACAGGGGCTGGGGTGGTGACGGACATCAGGACTCCTCCTCGCGGCGTCCGAAGAACACGAACTGGACGATGCTCAGCACGAGCGTGGCGAGCAGCAGCACGTAGGACAGCGCGGACGCGAAGCCGAGGTCGAGCTTGCGGAAGCCGGACTCGTAGATCTCCATGACGACCGTCTGGGTGTTGCCGTAGGGCCCGCCGCCTGTCATGACGTAGATCTGGTCGAAGGCCTGGAGCGCGGCGATGGTCGCGAAGATCAGCACGAAGGCCGTGGTGCTCGACAGCATCGGCAGCGTGATGCGCCAGAAGCGGGTCCAGGCGTTGGCGCCGTCCATCTTGGCGGCCTCGTAGAGCGAGCCGGGGATCTCCTGGAGGCCGGCCATGAAGATCACCATGTAGAAGCCGAAGTTCTTCCACACCGCGACCAGCGCGACAGCGGGCATGGCGAGCGTCGGGTCCTGCAGCACGTTGCCCAGGTCGATGCCGATGCCGCGCAACCAGTAGTGCAGCAGCCCGACCTGCGGGTCGATGAGGTACGACCACGCGAGGGCCGCGACGGCCAGCGAGATGATGAAGGGCAGGAACAGCGCCGTGCGGAACATGCCGCGGAACGGCAGCCTGTCGCTCGTGAGCAGCAGGGCCAGACCGAGCGCGACGACCACGGCGGTCGGGGTGAACAGGACCGCGTAGACGACGGTGTTGAGCACGGCGTCGCGGATGTCGGGGTCGGTGAAGATCCGGGCGTAGTTGTCCAGCCCGACCCACTCGGCCTCGCCGAAGCCGCTCGCGTCCGTGAAGGACATCTGCAGGGCGGAGATCATCGGCCAGACGACGAAGACCGCGAGGACGATCAGGGCTGGGGCGAGGAAGGCGAGGGCGGCGCGGGAGCGCCGGCCGCCGGAGCGGGTGCGCTGCACGCCGGAGCCTCCGCGGCCGCCGAGCGGGGCTGGTGCGCGATAGGCCCGCTTGCGGGGCCTGTCCACGTGCGCGGTGGTCATGAGGGTGCCTCTCGGGGTGGGGGCCGCCCCCGGGG
>NZ_JACBYE010000061.1 GCF_013415325.1 Sanguibacter inulinus
CCCCCGAGACCGGGCACTGGAACTGGCCGCCCCGCGACCCCGCACCCACCATCACGCACGGACGCTTCGCCTCCGACTGCTGACCACCCCCACCACGTTCCGTCACACAGATAGGCCCCACCCGTGAACCCGAGGACCCGCACCTCGTCGGACCCCATGCCATGTGGCAAGTGCGGGCAACCTCATGCCAGGTGCACGTCTCACCGCAAGTCCGACGGTCAGCCGTGCACGCAGCGCCCGATGCACGGGCAGAAGGTCTGCAAGATGCACGGTGGCATGGCGGGGCAGAACCGGGCGGCTGCTGCTCGTCGCATCGAGGAGGAGGCGGCGCGGGCCGCTGTGGTGACGCTGGGCCTGCCGGTGGACATCTCGCCGTCGGACGCGCTCCTCGAGGAGGTCCGCTGGACGGCCGGGCATGTGCAGTGGCTGCGGGCGAAGGTGCAGCAGCTGGAGGACCCGTCGATGGTCCGCGCCCAGGAGGGCTGGGCGCTCGACGACGTCAGCGGCCCACGGAACGCTCACGCGCTCACGTGGGGGCAGACGGAGTACCGCGACACGACGGGCGGGGAAAACGCTGGAACGACGACTGTAGAGAAGGCTGCACCCTCGATCTGGTACGACCTCTACGAGCGCGAGCGCAAGAACCTCGTGACCGTGTGCACGGCTGCGCTCAAGGCTGGTGTGGAGGAGCGTAGGGTGCAGCTGGCTGAGGCGCAGGGTCAGCAGGTCGCTGGTGCGATCCGGGCGATCCTGGCTGACCTGGGTCTGTCGTCGGACCAGCAGGCTCGGGTGTCAGAGGTCGTGCCCCGTCACCTTCGGCTCCTCGCTGGCGGGGCATAGATCGCGTGTACACGGCGCGCGTCACAAGGACGCTTCCCACGAACGCCACGCCGCTAGAAGCTAGGGAGAGCTCGAAGATGGTGAGCGGCCACCACCCCTCGCCGTCGCGGACACGCAACACCACGAGCGACGTTGCCACGAAGAGCACCAAGGCGCCTGACAGGACGTATGTCCTCTCGAATCTCGTGAGGCCTCGGGAAACGAGCATGTCTCCTACGCGACGCTCGACGTCCTCGAGCAGCTTCCTGCGCGCCACGGAGGCCTCCGGGAGCTTCTCGACGATGGCTAGGTCACGCTCGATCGCCTGTCGCCCGATCTGCTTGCCTGCAAAGCTCGGCACGATCGCGACGATCGCCACCGTGATCGGCACCCAGATCTCGTTCATGCCGGGAGGCTACAGGTGACGACGTCGTGGGCTGAGGTAGCCGCCCGCGAGTTCGAAGAAGTCACCCGCCACACCTGGACCCCCGACCCCCGCTGGACGACCCCGGGGGCACTCGCACGCGCAATCGACCCCAACGTCCGCCAGACGCCCGCCCTCGACCTCATCGACTCCGCGCTCGTCGACGTCGAGGCCGGACGCTGCGACCGCCTCATCGTGTCCATGCCCCCACAGGAGGGTAAGAGCTCGCGCGTGACGACCGTCGGTCCGCTGTGGTTCCTCGCACGCAACCCCGACCGGCGCATCGCGATCGTGTCCTACGCCCAGTCCCTCGCCCAAGGCTTCGGCCGCGACATCCGCACCTACATCACCAACAACTCCGGCGACGAGGGCACGCTCGACCTCAACCTGCGGATCGCCGCCGACAACGGCTCCGCCGGCCAGTGGCAGATCGCCGGACGCCGCGGCGGCGTGCGGTCCGTCGGCATGTCCGGTGGCCTCACCGGCCGCGCAGCAGACGCGCTCTTCATCGACGACCCCATCAGCAACCGCGAGCAGGCCGACTCCAAGGTCTTCCGCGACCGCCACTGGCAGTGGTGGAACACCGTCGGCTCCACCCGCCTCGCACCCCGAGCACCCGTCATCCTTGTCCTGACCCGCTGGCACGAGGACGACCTCGCCGGACGACTGCTCAACGCCGAAGACGGCCACCGGTGGCGCAACATCGCGATCCCCGCCCAGGCCGACACACCTGACGACCCGCTCGGCCGCGAGCTCGGCGAGTTCATGGACTCCGCCCGCTGGTGGAAGGACCCCGAGACGCTCATCGAGTACCCCCGCACCCGCGAAGAGTGGGAGGCCATCAAGGTCTCCAAGGACACCCGGTCCTGGACCGCGCTCTACCAGCAGCGCCCCGCCCCCGTCGACGGCGCGGTTTGGAAGTCGCCGTGGATCGAGAACAACCGCGGCAAGACCGGAGAGATGTACGGCAAGCTCGCCAAGATCGTCGTCTCCATCGACCCCGCCGCAACGTCGAAGAAGACCTCCGACATGACCGGCATCGTCGTCACCGGCATCGACCGCGAGGGCACTGGGTGGGTCCTCGACGACCGCACGATGAAGGGCACCCCGCTCGAGTGGGCGACGGCGGCGTGGAACGCGGTCCTCGACTGGAACGCCGACGAGGTCATCATCGAGAACAACCAGGGCGGCGAGATGGTCCTGGAGGTCATGCGCTCGGCGTGGAACCACATCCACAAGGAAAAGCCGGCCACGAGAATGGCGCCGCGGGTGACACCGGTGCACGCCTCGCAGTCGAAGCGCACCCGCGCCGAGTCCATCGCGGCGCTCTACGAGACCGGCAAGGTCAAGCACGCAGCTGACGGCACCGGACGCCTCACGCTCCTCGAGGCGCAGATGCTCACGTGGACGGGCACCGGGGACTCCCCCGACCGCATCGACGCGCTCGTGCACGGCCTCACCGTGCTGTTCCTCCCCCAGCACTCCGACGGCGGAGTCGCGACCCGGCCCACACAGCAGCGGTGGGCCGGGATGCGAGGGCGCTAGGCAGTCACAACGCCGTTCCATCTGGCACGAATCATTTCCACAAACTCGAAGAGCTCATTCCGGCCACCCGAATCTAGGAGCCGGCCGGGCAATGGCAAGGTGACCTCCTCGTCGCCGAAAAAGAGAGTCACCTTCTTCAGCCTGGGCCACTCGCGATCGGTCAATGACCAGTCTCCGGTTGCATCGATATCCATAGCAGACAGCCGACGAGCGGGGATCGCGCGGACGTGAACCCCCTCGTCCAAAGGCGCGTCGGTCTCCTTGGTCGTCGCACCCCAACTGCGAGCTTTTACCACCACCGAGTCGGTAAAAGCCACCACGTATCCCGTGAAGCGGCCTTCGACTTCAAGATCCTCGCCGATGGCCATGTAGCGGATCTCCTCGTCGCCGATAGCGACAGCGAGGGAAGACACCAATTGGTTGACCCACCGTGGTTGGTTCTCATCGCCCATCGACAGGACTCCCCGCCACTGCGATGTGCCGAATAGACTTCGATTTACCTTGTTGGCGCTCTCGCGACCACTCTGAACACCCATCGTTTCCTCCCTGTATTGGTATCGCCATAGTCCCATTCGACTAACACGATCCGATGCCCCGGGAGCGGGTGAAGTCTCCAGTTCATACCCCGGGTCCGACACTGACTGCGGATCACCTTCGACCCCGGGAGCCGCAGTGCAGGACTACGTGAACGACCTCTACGCGCCCCTCGCGCACATCTCCGAGCTGCGCGACGCCCGACGACCCCGGTGGATGCAGTCGTGGGTGTCCCTGCACGACACCCGTCGCCTCTCCGCGTACAACGTCCTCGGGTCGTACCGGTCGAACACGCGTCGCTTCCACCTCCCCCAGTCCATGTGGCTCGCACCGAAGGGAGGCCAGGCCCCGGCGGAACAGATGCGCGAGTACGGCGACGCCGCACTCTTCGTCGACACCGCCCGATCCCTGCTCCTCGGCGACGAGCAGACCCTGCGCCTGCCCGACGACGCCCCCACCGAGTTCCTCACGTGGCTCGAGGACTGGGCCGTCAAGGAGCGCCTCACCCAGAAGCTCCTCGAAGGCGAAGAGCACTCGATCGGCGACGGCGACGGCGTCTACGTCCTCGGCTGGTCCCGCACGAAGGCCCGGCCGACACTGCGCGTCATCGACCCCGGCTTCTACTTCCCCGACCTCGACGCCGCCGGCGCTGACGTCGAGGAGTTCCCCACCACCGTGCACGTCGCGTGGGAGTGGAAGGACGACGCCGCCGACCGGGTGTGGATCCGCCGCCAGACATGGACCCTCGGCCCCCTGGAAGTCCCGGTCGCGACGTCCTACGGCGAGACCCGCCAGACAACGTGCTGGTACCGGTCCGTCGACTACGACGCGTCCGAGCTCGACGGCCGCGACGTCTACGCGTTCGACCTCACCAAGGCCGAGCACCGCCGCATCGTCTCCACCGACGGCAACGAGGACGGGTGGATCGACCTCGAAGTCGACTTCATCCCCGTCGTCCACGTCCCCAACGACCCGAGCACCCAACGGACGTTCGGGCGGGCGCTGCTGCTGCGCATCTCGATGCTCCTCGACGACCTGTCCGGCAACGACACCGACCTCGTCGCCGCGGCACAGAACGCAAACCCCGCCCTGGCGACCACTGGCGTCGACGCGGGCGGAATCCAGACCGCAGGGATGCAGCTCGCGATGCCTACCGGCGGATCGGCCGCGTTCCTCGACACATCGAAGAACCTCGACGCCCTCGTGAAATTCTCCACCGAGCTCATGAACCGCCTGTCCATCAACTCCCGCCTGTCCCTGTCGCTCATCGGGAAGGTCCAGCCCGACGAGGTGCCGTCCGGGTATGCGCTCGAGCTCGGCTTCCACCCGGCCCGCCAGCTGCTCCGCGAGATGCGCACCGTGCGCGACGAGAAGTACCCGCTCATCCTGAAGTTCGCGATGCGTCTCGCCCAGACCTACGGCGCGCTTCCCGCCGGAGCGACGCCGGCCGCGCGCATCGAGCTCGGTGCGTCGCTGCCCGCCGACAAGCCCGCCGCGATCGAGACTGTGAAGGATCTTCTGCCCGTCCACGGCATCTCGACGCCGACCGCGGTGAAGATCCTCGTCGACGCCGGGCTGCCGATCGAGGACGCCACGGCCGAGGTGAACGCGATCAAGGCGGAGTGGTTCGACGCGATGGTCAAGCTCGTCGACGCCACCGGGGACACCGCAGCGGCCCGCAAGGTGCTCGGGCTGTCCGAGGCCGCGCCGCTGCCCACCACCCTCGTCGTGCCGGAGGCCACCTCGTGAGCAAGAAGCCGCACCTCACAACGGAGCAGGCCGACATCATCCAGGCCTACATCGACCAGCTCCGCGACCTCATGGGCCTGCACCGGTGGGACATCTACGTCGCAGCCAAGCGCGCCCCCAAGGACGCCCGCGCGGCCATCCACCCCGCCGACGGACGCGCCGTCGCCGCTCTGTCCCTCTGCAAGGACTGGCTCGACTCCGACCCCGACGAGATGCGCAACGACGTCGTGCACGAGCTCATCCACGTCATCCACCGAGACCAGACCGACCTCGTCCGCCTCACGGGCCACCGCGCTCTGCCCCGGACCGCCTACCTCGTGCTCCAGTCCGCGCACCGGTCCGCTACGGAGGTGATGGTCGACCACCTCGCCGCGATCATCGCGCCGACCATGCCTCTGCCCGACTTCGCCCGCGGGTGACACCCCCGGCTCGACCATGACCGCACGCACCACCCGACACCACGGAGGACACAGCATGTTCCGCACCCGACGCCCCAACCTCATGTTCGTCGAGCCCCCCGGCGAGCCCGTAGGCTCCGGCCAGACCGACCCGCGCGCCGCCGAGAACGCCGACAAGACCTTCACCCAGGCCGAGGTCACCGCGTTCCTCACCCGCGAGAAGGACCAGGGCGAACGCGCAGGCAAGACCTCCGTCGCCACCGCGATCAACACCAAGCTCGCCGGCGCCGGGCTCACCGACCTCGACCTCGACGCCGTCATCGCCCTCGCCGCAGCCGCGAAGACCGCTGACGACGCGAAGAAGACCCAGGCCGAGCTCGACCGCGACACCGCCCTCGCCTCAAAGACCTCCGTCGAGCAGGAGCTCGCCACGACCCGTGAGGAGCTCCGCACCGTCCGCATCACCGCCGCACTGTCAGCCGCCGGCGCGTCGACCCCCGCCGTCGCCGCCCGCGCACTCGTCGTCGCGGCAGACGCCGACCCGACCGCGATCGCCGCAGCCGTCGAGGCCCTCAAGACCGAGGCCCCCAGCCTCTTCACCGGCACCCCCGTGGCCCCCGCCGCGCCGCACACCGACGGCGGCACCCCGCCCGCCGGCCAGAAGGGCACCGCCACGCCCGGTGCTCACGGCCTGAGCGAGGCCGAGCGCCGCTTCGGCAAGACCGCCTGACTCCATCCCTCTTGGTGGTGGTGCGTCAACACCCTCCCGGAACCCGGCCCCTGGACCGCTCCACCAGGGGTCGGGCCACATGAAGGGGTGAAGGCCGCTTGCGGGGTTCCTGTCCGGGCTCCTTCCCCCGTGCAGCAGCGCGTCCTGCGCACCACCACCCACCTCAGTCACACCCAACGCAGCATGATCGTCACGACACCACCGAAGAGGTGGACGGGACCACACCCGCATCATGTGGACGCCAGCCCAGCTGAGTGAACGCCCCTCACCCTCACTCACACGGGAGACACCCCATGGGCATCGCAGTCCACAAGACCGAGTACCAGGGCGCATCTGACCCCTCGTGGCTCGGCACCGCGCACGGCACCGACGCAGCCGGGTCGGCCACCCTCGACGTCGCGAAGTTCACCGCGGCCACCCAGTTCCCCCTCGGCTTCGTCCGTGGCGGCACGCCGGTCGCGAAGATCACCGCCACCGGCCTCTACGGCCCGTACACCCCGGCCGACACCACGACCGGCCTGGGCACCCTCGCAGGCTTCGTCCTCTGGGACGTCCCCGTCGCCACCGGCGCTACGCGCGAGCCCTTCGCGCTCTACGACCACGGCAAGGTCGTGACCGCCCGCCTGCCCATCGCTGTCGACGCCGACGGTCGCGCCGCCGTCGCCACCCGCATCCAGTTCGTCTGAGGAGACAGAACCCATGGCCCAGAACATCCTCGACCTCGTCTCCGACGTCGACCTCACCGTCTTCTCCCGTCGGGTCCCCGAACCGGTGGAGAACCCCCTCTCCAACATCCTCCCGGACCGCGAGGTCGACGGTCGCAAGACCAAGGTCGCCCGCCACGTCCGCAAGTCGTTCACCGCGAAGTTCCGGTCCTACGGCGCTGAGGCTCCGATCGGACGCCGCGGCGACTCGATCACCGTCTCGGAGTTCAAGCTCCCCGCCCTGTCGGAGAAGCTGCCCGTCAACGAGGAGCTCATCCACCAGCTCAACGAGGCGCCCTCGCAGACCGGCATCGACCGCCTCGTCGAGTCGACCTACGACGACGTGGAGAACCTCACCGTCTCCACGCGTCACCGAGTCGAGAAGGCCCGTGGTGAGTTCCTCCAGACCGGGAAGATCTCCATCGCCGAGAACGGCGTCGTCGACGAGGCCGACTTCGGCCTCCCGGCCTCGCACATCGTCACGGCCCCGATCCTGTGGTCCGACCCGGCCGCCCCGCTCGTCGAGCAGGAGCAGGTGTGGGTCGAGCTCGTCGCGAAGGACGCCAAGGTGCGCCCGACCCGCGCGACGATCTCCCGTCGCATCCTGACGTTCCTGACCCGCAACGAGCAGTACCGCTCCTACTTCTGGCAGTTCCCGGGCAGCCAGCTCGGCCCCATCCTCAACCTCGACCAGGTCAACGTGGTCCGGGCGCAGTTCGGCCTCCCGGCCCTCAACGTCTACGAGGGCTTCGTGCCCGACGACGCGGGCAACGAGGTGCGCGTGATCGCCGACAACCGCTACGTCCTCACCACAGACAACGTCGGCGAGACGCAGTGGGGCACCACGGCCGAGGCGCTCGAGCTCGTCGGCTCGAACTCCGTGGACTTCACGTCCAAGCAGGCCCCGGGCATCACCGTCGTCCAGTACAAACTCCCGGACCCGGTCGTGACCTGGACCAAGGCCTCTTCGGTCGTCCTGCCGGTCGCCGGCGAGATCAACGGCCTCCTGGTCGCCACCGTCCTCTGACTTCGCTTCTGATCGTCTAGTTGCGAGTATCCAGAGCCCGGAGCTGCCCACGCAGGGCCTCCAAGCCCGCGCGGGCAGCTTCGATGGCGCTGTGGAGCTTGTTCTCAGCGGCATTCTTCACAGCCTCGCAGTGTCGGATGCGCCCTTCCATATCACGGAGCCCCTTGGGAGTGGTGTTGCCCTTGGTTCGGTACAACTCCAGCTCGTCCACCGCGTACCCCAGCATCTTGTTCTCATGGACAGCGTCTAGCCAAGCCCGACGCACAGCCGAGATCAGTTGACGGCATCCGGCTATCTGATAGTCCGAAATGCCCTGCACGTCATCTTGCCGACGGTCGAGCAGCCGATCCAGGTTTCCGATGTGTGCCGAGACCTCTCCGGCTCGCTGTCCACTCTCGAGGCCGACGCCGACCCTCGAGAGGTCCTCGAGGAGGTCATAGATGAGGTCTTGGATGTTGAGTCGCAGCTCGGCTTGACGGATTTGGCGCGGCTGCTGACGGATCTTCCGGGCGTTAATGACGTTCCAGACCAACGACGCGACGGCGACAAGAAGTGCCACGAGCGAGATCCATGCAATTGCAGTCATGCCGGCATCCTGCCACAGGCGTGACACCGCACCATTTAGCGTGGCCTCCCCACCCACTGATCGCAATGAGAGGCTCAACATGGTACGCATACGTGCAGACCTGACCGGCGTCGTCCACACCGACCGCGGCGTCTTCAAAGCTGGCGACGAGATCCCCGACGGTGTGTCCATCGGTGGGCACCTGACCGACACCGGCGAGCCCGTCGGCCCGTTCAAGACCGTCTCCGCACCGACCCTCGGCAATGTCGAGTACGTGCACGCCACGGACGTCCCGCGCGCGGACGCCGTGGAGCCGCTCAGCGAGGGCGAGCTCGTCGAGGCCGCGCGCATCGGTGTGCCCCTCGACGTCCACCCCGAACGGGTGCGCGGCGCGATCCTCGGCTACGCCCAGGGCTGGGACGACGCCCACGCTGCCTTCACGGTCCCCCCGCTCGAGCAGCCCGACGGCGACGTCACGACGGTAATTCCCGGCCAGGGCGAGCTCATCGTCACCGGAGACCCCATGGAGCTCGCCGAGCCTGTCACGCCGACGTTCGACCCCGGTGAGCACAACGCCGTCGAGGTGCACGCCTACCTCAAGGCCAACCCCGACGACGCGGCACGCGTGCGAGCCCTCGAGGCGGCCGGCAAGAACCGCTCCGGCATCCTCGGTGCTCGCGAGCTCTGACCTACTGCCGACCTACTGCCCCCGGCGCCAGATCTGCCAACGGCGCCGGGGGGATTTGAGGCGAATCTCGGCGATGTCTCCGGAACAGAACCGCTTCCATCTGCTGCCGTGCACGTCCGTTGCCTTCACCACATAGTCCGTTGCATCCCTGAAGCTCTCCTTGGTGACCGGCTCTGACCACGACTCACCTGGCAGCAACAGCTCTCGGTTCATGTTGAAGGTCGCGACCTGGTCGACCCGTTGCCCGACGAACTCGATTTCCAAGTGTTGGAAAGGGGTGGAGGCCGCGTTGAGAATCACGACGTCCGCCGCAAAGGCGGTGTTACGACGTGGAACCACGCGGATCGAGAGCGAGCGAACGGCTGCCTGGCGCTCAAGCTCGCGAGCTCGTCGAGCACCCTGCTTCGAGAAGTAGATCGACAGCAATCCGAGGAATACCGTCCCCGCGGCCGACACCCACTGCCCGACCGTGCCCCAAGTCGCTGCGTCGAACATCGCCTGATCCGTCATGGCGAGGATCCTCCCACACCCCCCGTTCGACGATGAGCGCTGAGGAGGCCCCATGACCACGCTCGGCCGCGAAGCCATCACCACCGTCGACCTGATCGTCGCCCAAGGCGCCGACCAGTCCTACGCCGTCCGCTATTCCACCAGCGACGGCACCACCACCACCCCCGTCGACCTCACCGGGTGGACAGCGCGCGCCCAGCTGCGCCGCAAGGTCGGCGGCGACGTCTGGCTCGACCTCACCGACACCGACGGCATCTCGCTCACCGCCGACGGCCTCGTCACGGTCTCCATCGACCACACCACGACCGAGGCCCCCGCCTGGAACGCCTATTCGCGCGTCACCAGCGACGGTCCGCAGGCCCTCGGCGTGTGGGACCTCGAACTCATCAGCCCCGACGGTCGTGTGATCCGCCTCGTGCAGGGCACCGTTACCGTCTCCCCCGATGTCACCAGGAGCCAGGCATGAGCCACGAGACCGTGGAAGGGGTCGAGCAGACCGTCGTCGTGCTCGAGGTCGCGCAGGTCGTCGGTCCGCGCGGACCCGCCGGCGAGAACGGTGCGGATGGGCAGGACGGCGCACCCGGTGAGCGCGGACCCGAGGGGCCTCGTGGAGCAGGCGGGCCCCGTGGCGCGGACGGCCCTCGTGGACTCCCCGGCACGCCCGGTGTCGACGGCACGGAGGGTCCGCGCGGACCGGCGGGCGATCGCGGCCTGGACGGCCCAGAAGGACCGCGCGGCGAGCCCGGTCGAGACGGCACAGACGGCGCAGCTGGCGAGCCTGGCCGTGATGGAACCGACGGACGCGACGGTGAGGCCGGTCCTCCCGGTACCGACGGACTCCCCGGCACCCCGGGGCGGGACGGACTGCCCGGTACGCCAGGCAGAGACGGCACCGACGGTCTCGACGGGACCCCCGGCATCCCCGGCGCGAAGGGCGACCGTGGCCCCGCAGGCGCCGGCGTGCTCGCCGGAGGTCAGCCCGGCCAGGTTCTCGCCAAGACCACCGGCATCGACTTCGACACCCAGTGGATCGACGTCGGCACCGGCGGCGGCCCAGGTGGAGCGCGAGACACCACGACCTTCGCGACCTCCACTCTGGCAGCGGGCGCCACCGACTCAGACACCGTGAGCCTCGCGCCCTCGTACAGGCTTCTGCGCGTAGCGGCGAGCCGACCGGCCCGCGTGCGGTTGTACAGCTCCGCAGCCAAGCGCGACGCCGACCTCGCCCGCCCCATCGGAGAACGCCCGACCGGAGACCACGGCCGCATGGCCGAGTTCATCTTCACCACCGAACTGCCCGCGCTCGACTGCTCGCCAAGCGTCTTCGGTTTCGTAGCCGACAACACCGGCGACGTCCCCTACTCGATCACGTCCACCTCACCCGCAGGAGGAGCCGTCACCGTGGCGCTCCTCTGGATCCCCACGGAGTAGCAGATGCCCACCGCGACCCTGAGCACCATCTTCCACAGCACCACCGATGCCGACTTCCGCACCTGGGGCAAGGCAGTCTCGGACGCCATCGCCGGTCTCGGCCTCATCCGCGGTACCGACACGGGCCAGATCAACTGGGCCACCGTCCTGAAGCCGAGCAGCACCACCGTGGTCTCCGGCTACGAGATCTGGCGTTTCAACGATGCTCTCCAGGCGACTGCACCAGTCTTCATCAAGCTGGAGTACGGGGCGCAGGTCTCCCCTGCCTTCCCTGGGCTCTACATCACAATCGGCCGGGGTACCGATGGCGCTGGCAACATCACGGGCGTCCTTGCCCCGCGTCGCGCGACGGCGATGTCCAATGGGTCTGGTGGATCTATTCCGACGAACATTGAGCCGATCTACCTGTCTTCGGACGGGTCGTCCCTGTGCTTCTCGGCCAGGATTGGCGCGACACTGGCGCCCAGCTTTCACGCGCCGGCGTTCGTCATCGATCGTTCTCGTGACGGTTCGGGAAGCCCCACTGCTGTCGGTGGCGTCGTCATCGTGGAAGGGGCGGGGAACGTGACGATGCTTCAGGGCTCAAGCGGGACTTCGGTCCCGGCGCAGATGCACGTGTGGACGTTCAACGGCGAGTCCAGCATGGGTGACGTTCCTGCCGTCGTCCCCGCCCAGGTCAACGGGGCCGTCATGGGGCTCTCAACGACCTTGTCCGACGGCGACCGCGGTCTCGTGTTCCCCTACGTGGCCATCGTCCCCGGGCATGCACCGTGGCAGGTCCTCGCGGCTTGCTCAGTGGTCGCGGCCGATGCAGCCAACGGTCCCTTCACCGCGAACGTCCTGGGCCGCGTGCGCAACCTGCGGTCAGTCCCCATTGGGGACTCTCACAACCGCTGGATGACCGGCGCCAACACCACGGGCCACACCGGCCTGTGCATCTTGTGGGAGGACTGACATGCCAGTCACCAGCTGGGGCCCGTCGGCGGAGCTGAACCCTGGCGACGAGGGGGCCTCGCTGATCGAGTTCATCCTCTCCCGCCGCGAGCGGGTCCCTGCCTACCAGGCGACGGGCATCTCGGGCACTGGGGAGGACGCGGAGATCACAGTCGGCCAGGTGTGGCCGCGATGAACAATGGTGCCTCAGTCAAAGTCCTTCGCACTATGGCAGCCGCACTCGATCCCCGTGATCGGATGGTTCCGCCATGGACCATCGGCAGAACTCAATTTTCCATCGATCCGTAAGTCGAACAACTTGATCCACGCATCCACATTGGCCATCCTCGCATCTGCTCCTCGAGATTCTGGACCAAAAATCAGAATCAGGAGCACGGCTACGATCAGCACGACGAAACCCAAGATGAGCGTGACAGGAGCCGCACGCTCGAAAGCAAAGGCAATGACGGCAACCATGACGGCAAGGATGTTCATCAGCAGGGAGCGCAGTGCGATTCTATTCGCCCCGGAGATCCGTCCTTTGAGGCTAGTCGCTCGCGCCATTTCCTCAATAGCCTGCATCTTCGATAGTCGAGCAATGATATCGATATCGCTCGGTAGCGGCTTGTAGTAAGCCAAATGCTTGTCGGGGTCATGTCCAGAGGTCATGGGTGTAGACCCTAGGCTAGTCACACCCTGAAGGCGATAGTGCTGCCATGAGGTTCACCCATGATCGATAGCCGACATCTGGCTCACCTTCGCGATGAGGTCGGTTCCCAGCCCGATGACGACACGCTCGAGGAGTGGTTCGACGAGCTCGGGCACTGGTTGCCCGTCGCGATCCGCGTCCTCAAGCGCCGCTACGCCGACGCGTCCGCCGGCGGCCAGGAGGTCTCGACGTTCGGCCTGGACGGCGTGCTCAACGTCGGGTTCTCGAAGGCATCTCTGCCGGGCCTGGCGGCACAGATCGCTCGCCTCGAGGCCCAGTGGGCGGCCGAGCAGGGCGGGCCGGTGTCTAACCGTCTCCAGACCGCGCCGCTGCTGCGCACGGACCGCTACCGGTGACCCAGCCCGACAGCATCGAAGCCCTCACCGCGAGCCTCCGAGGCGACATCGACGCCGTCTGGGTGTTCATCATCGCCGAGCAGGACCGCCTGTTCCGGGAGTGGTGGGGCCTGACTCCCCCGGTGCGTGCGAACCGCCTCAAGGAGCTCCAGGCGCTCGTCGGGCAGCTCGCTGACCAGGTGGACGCCCTCGCCGCCGGCGCCGTGCTCGCCACAACACAGGTGGCCTACGAAGTCGGTGCGTTCGCCATGGCGATCAGCTCCCAGGCGGCCGCGTCGTTCCAGGCTGTCGACACCAACACCATCGTCGCCCTCGCCCAGGACACCATGGACGACCTGCTACGCGGCACCCAGGGCGTCAGGACGACGTCGCGCGAGCTCGTGCGGACCATGTCCCGCGACTGGGTGCGCGCCAAGATCTACACCGGCATGACCGCCGAGCAGGCCGGAGTGCGTCTAGCGGCAGACCTGACCGGCAAGGGCATCACGTCCGTCATCTACGCCGACGGGCGCCGCGTGGGCCTGTCGACGTACACAGACATGGTGCTGCGCACGAAGACAGCCCTGGCCTACCAGGAGGGGTCCTTCAATCAGGCCGAGGCGCTGGGCATCGGGTGGATGGAGATCTTCGACGGCGCAGGGTGCGGGTGGACGTCCCACGACGACCCGCGGCGCGCGAACGGGCTCGTCGTGCCGCTAGCCGAGGCTCGGCAGTACCCGATCAGCCACCCGAACTGCCGCCGGTCCTCGTCCGGGCGCATCGACGTCGGCAGCGGAGAGGACGCGGCTCGCGCGATGCCGTCCCCGTCGGACGCCCAGCGCGCCGACCAGGCCGCCGCCGAGGTCGCGCGCGCCGAGGCCTACGCGAAGCGCCCTCGCCGAGTCTCCCTCGACCGGCAGGTCGCCCGCGCCCGGCAGACGAACATCGACCTCGGCGACGGTGTGCTCGGCTCGAAGGCCTCCCAGCGGCATGCTGCGCGCATCGCGAAGCGAGCCGCACCCCAGGCCTGACCATCGGGGCATGACCACCCCCTTCACGCTCACCACGACACCGGACCACACGACGGTGGTGCTCGACGGCGTGGACCTGTCCGGCGACGTCGAGGCCGTCGAGCTCTCCATCGCGCCCGGCCGCCCCGCGCACCTGATCCTGCACATCCCCACCACCGGGACGATCTCCGGCGAGGGCGCCGTGACCGTCGTCCGTGAGCCCACCGACGACGAGCTGCGCGAGCGCCTCGCGTCCTGGCTCGGTGAGCTTGACCCCGTCGCCGTCGATGCAGCGGTCAGACCACGCCTGCGCGGGATGCGCGACTCCTACGCCGAGCACGTCCTCGCGATCCTGCGGGAGTCCCTCGGTGGTTGACCTCGGCCCACTCCTCAACCTCGGCGGAGGACTCGCGGCGTCCGCAATCCGCTCGTTCGGCACCGAGGTCGCCTTCACACGCGAGACGAAAGGCGAGACCGACCCCGTCACCCTGGAGACGCCCACGCTCGTCGAGTCCCTGGGTTCCCAGAAGGCGATCCTGATCAAGAACGGCGGTGGAGTTGGTGAGGTCGTCGGCGGCATCCAGGTCGCCGTCACCGACTGGCGGCTGATCCTCCTGCCCGGCGCGCCCGACTTCGACGAAGGCGTGCACGTCACGGTGACGAAGTGCCGCGACCGCGCGCTCCTCGGCGGCCGCGCGAAGGTCCTCGGCGGCATCCGCGAGGGCGCAGGCGTGATCTACACCGTCTTCGCCCGGCCCGGCGGGAAGCCGTGATCTCGATGACCCCGGACGGGGACCTGGGAGCACTCTTCGAGCCCCTGATCCCGGTGACCGACCGCGCCACCGAGGTCGCCGTCGGTCGCACCGGCGTGTTCCTCCAGACCCAGGTCAAGGCCAACGCGTCCGGCCGACCCGGCCCACGAGCCCCCACCGGTGACTACCGCCGCACGATCGGCCTGACCGTGAGCCGCGACGTCGCCGGACCGTTCGCGCTCGTCTCGACCAACGCTGTCCAGGCCCGCCGACTCGAGTACGGGTTCATCGGAGTCGACGCTCTCGGCCGCTCCTACCGCCAGCCGCCCTACCCCCACTGGCGCCCCGCGCTGATCCTCGTCCCCGCGGTGTTCGCCCGCGAGCTCGACCGTGCCCTGAGTGCCTCCGGGAGGACCGCATGACCCTGACCGCCACCGAGCCCGTCCTGACCGCCGTCCGCGACCACCTGCGCCTGCACCTGCCGCAGCGGGTCGACGGGCGTGCCCTGACGGTCGAGAAGGACGCCACCTCGTGGGCCGCTCCGCTCATCCTCGTCGAGCTCGCCACGACGCCCAACCTCACCCGGTTCGCGATGGGCGGGCACGACTGGGCGACCCTGAGCGTGCAGACCACTGCCGTCATGGCCCAGCGGCAGCAGGCCCGCCTCCTCGGCGACCAGATCCGCACCGCGCTCGTCGCCCTTACCCCGCACGGCAGACCGGTCCACCCGCTCGTCCTGCCCGGGCACACCGTCCTCGAGATCGCCAGTGCCGGCGACGGGCACGCAGACGACTCCGGCACCGAAGCAGGCCGCACCGCTCAGTGGGTCGAGACGTACACGATCCGCTACACGTGACACCCCCAGCCTGACCATAGGCACGACTCAGGGACCGCGCCCTTTCCCCGCGGACTGCACCTCATCAGGTGCCAGACCCCATTCGGATTCACGGGAGACCTGATGACTGCTGTGCACATCACGCACCCCGACCTCCCGAAGGCCAAGCCCGCGGTCACCACCGAGGCAGCCTTCGAGAAGGTCTGGAAGGGCCGGGGCTGGAAGACGCTCTCGGCCGACGAGGCGATCGCCGTCGAGCGCGACCTCACCGAGCCCGCCGCGGCCGTGGCGGCCCCTGCGCCGGCCACCGACGCCACCACCCCGGCCACGAAGGCCTCCAAGACGACGGGAGGCCAGGCATGAGCCTGTTCATGCTCCGAGGCACCGGCGACGCCCGCTGGGTGCCCACCATCGCAGACCCGAACCTCGGCATCACGGCCGCCGAGTGGACCGCCGGGCAGCCCCTTGGCCTCTCGATCAACGCCATCGAGGGCCTCGAGCCACAGTCGAACAAGATCAACGTCCCGATCCTCAAGAAGCGCACCGAGGAGCAGATCGACGGCCCTCAGACCTTCCAGGACGTCTCGATCACCATCGCCGAGGACGACGGCACCGGCACCAGCCTCGAAGCCCTCGAGCGCCAGGAGGTCCTCGAGGTGCTCGTCAAGGGCGCGTCCGGGTACATCGTGCTCAACCGGTCGTCCCAGACGACGCCGACCACGGGCTCCAAGCTCTGGGTCATCGGGGGCACGGTCTCCGAGCAGGTCCCGAACTGGTCCCTCGACGCGGCAGCCGCGACGACCCAGATCCGCATCTCGCCCTCCACGCCCCTGACCCCCGTCGCAGTCAAGGCGTAACCCCCTCGTCGCTCCCCGCGCACTGACCCCCCGTGCGCGGGGAGCGGCTCCCAACCCACCCGGAAGGACACCGTCATGACCCTGCCCCAGAAGAAGGCCCGCGTCATCAAGGTCCCCATCGTTCTCGACTCCGAGATCGAGCTCAAGTACATCCAGGCCAAGCACACCGTTGACGTCCGCGCCGAAGAAAAGCTGACCACCGCGGGCGACCGCATCCGGGTTGCCCGCGCCGCTGCGACGCCCGACACCGAGTTCGCAGCAGCCGAGGCCGTCGTCGCTGGAGACCGAGCCGAGCTCGATGGCCTCCAGAAGGTCGTCGCCGAGAAGAAGGCCGCGCTCGACGCCGTCACGACGTACTTCACGTTCCGCGCACTTGGTCGCAAGACCTGGGCCGACCTTGTCAAACGCAACCCCCCGACGGAGGAGGACCACGCCCAGCACGCTGCCGCCGGCCACGAAGGCCCGGCGCCGTTCAACGAGATCGAGCTCGCCAAGGAGCTCTTCCACCTCGCGGCCGTCAGCCCGCTGATCTCCCGTGAGGAGGCCGTCGAGATCGTCGACGGTGAGCTCTACAACGTCACCGAAGTCGCCACGCTCTGGGCCGGCGCGCGGTACGTGCAGGTCCAGGGGTCGGCAGCCTGATGCGCGAGGTCCGGGTCGACATCGGTGAGCAGGTCGTCGTCCCGGTCCTCGGCATGCCCCGCGCAGCGTGGTCGGCGTTCCGCGACGTGCACGACATGACCGACGAGGACGACTACGCCGTCGCGCTCCTCGCCGCGTGCTGCGGATGGACCGACGACGAGGCGCGAGAGGCGTGGGACGAGTGGCCTGCCGATGCGGCTCTCGACCTGCTCATCGCGTGCGTCGAGGAGTCCGCGCCGATCGACCCCACGTGGGCCACTCGGCGCATCAAGGCCGACCCGTACCTCCAGGTCGAGCTCGCAGTCTGCGCTGAGCAGGGCATCGCGCTCTCGGACTTCCACGCCCGGTCCGAACGCGACCAAGACCTCGCGATCGCCCACCACATCCTCTCCCTCGACCACTGCCCCGGGTGCGGTGCGCCCACGGAGGCGATGAAGAACCCCGCCCTCGTCAAGCTCACATCCCGCGAGTGCCTCGTGTGCCGCCAGAAGCACGCCGCCCACACGTCCATGGCGACCGAGCAGGCCCCGTACACGCACCTGTCCGTCGTCATGGCACCCCAGGAGACCCACGCATGAGCCTGAACACCACCAACGGGATCTCCTACGCGATCCGCGGTGACAACTCCGACCTTCGCCGCGCCCTTCAGGAGTCGGCTGCTGCAACGCGCAGCTTCGGCCAGACCATGGAGTCGGCGATCGTCGGTCCCGCGCAGCGCGTGGTGCAGGCGGAGGGACAGGTTGCGCAGTCCGCCGCGCAGGCCGCTGCCGCGATGCGCGCCCAGGGTGAGGCTGCTCTGGGCTCTCTCGGTGCTATCGCCCGGTCCACAGCCGCGTCGTCGGCGGCCATGGCCCGCCAGGCAGCTGCCGCGTCGACGGCCAGCACAGCCACCGCTGCCGCTGCACGGGTCACCGCGGCGTCGGGCGAAGTCGCTGCGACGTCCCTCAGCCTGACGTCCGCCGCAGCCGCCAGCGCGTCAGGTGCGACCACGACGCTCGCTGGTGCGTCCCGGGCTGCGTCCATTGCTCTGTCCCAGAGCGCGTCAGCCGGGTCCGCCGCTGCTGCGTCCAACGCATCGGTCGCGGCCACCTCAGGGGCTGCCGCGTCGTCGCTGACGGCGCAGGCAGCGGCAGCAGGCTCAGCAGCCACCGCAGCGAGGGCCACGGCAGCCTCGACGAGCGCCGTTATCGGTTCCCTCTCCGCTCAGGCAGCCGCCGCATCCACCTCGGCTGCCGCCACGTCCACGCTCGGCGGGGCGGCCCAGTCCACGCGGACGTCCCTGGCCAGCATGGGCACAGCCGGGACCGCGTCCCTCTCGTCCGTTGCGGGGATGCTCCAGCACCTCGTCGGGCCTCTCGGGTTCGGCGCCCTGATCGCTCTGATTGCGAAGACTGGTGTGGGGTTCAACGACTTCATCGCGCGCCAGGAGATCGCGTTCGAGACGATGCTGGGCTCGGCGTCGGCGTCGAAGGAGTTCCTCTCCGACATGCTGGCGTTCGCCAAGACGACGCCGTTCTCCTTCCCCGAGCTCACAGCCAGCGCGCAGAAGATGGTCGCGTTCGGTATCGAGTCCGACAAGGTCGTCGACATCCTCCAGACCCTCGGCGACGCGACCGTTGGGTCCGGCGGGTCGATGGCCGAGCTGTCCGGCCTTGGCATCGTGCTCGGTCAGGTCTCCGCCAAGGGCCGACTGATGGGCCAGGAGCTCCTCCAGTTCGCCGAACGCGGCATCCCCGCGCTGACCGTCCTGGCGAACAAGGCCGGCATGTCCGTCGCCGACTTCCAGGAGGAAGTGTCCAAGGGCAATGTCCGCTCCGAGGAAGCAATCACGAACCTGATCGACGGTCTGCGCGACGGCACCGAGGGCATCAACGGCACGACTGCGGCGTACGGCGGGCTGATGGAGAAGATCAAGGAGTCGAATATCTTCTCCTCGGCCTTCGACTCCTTCAAGTCCGGATTCCGCAACCTGTCCGCGGCGCTCACCGAGTCCATCACCCCCGGACTCGTCGCGCTCGTGAACATCGGCGGGGACGCGATGGGTGTCATCACCGGGATTGCGAAGGGCTTCAACGGCCTGCCTGGCCCTCTGCGGAACGCGGCGCTCGCCCTCGGGCTCGTCCTGATCGCTGGCCGCCTCCTCGGACCGGTCCTGACACGTCAGGTCGGATCCGGGCTCACCGCGATGCGTACCGGCTTCAGCAATGCCCGGGCGTCGATCGACTCCACGACCACAGGCCTGAACAGGATGCAGGTTGCGACCCGCATGTCGTCGATCGGGATCCGGAATGTGGGCGGTGCGCTGGTCGGTGCCTTCGGCGGTCCGGTCGCGTTCGCCGTGACCGCTGGGATCGGTCTCGTGACCACTCTCCTGGCAATGCAGTCGCAGACGAGCGCCCAGGCGAAGGCGAACGCCGACGCGCTCCGCGGGACGCTCGACGAGACGACCGGCGCGATCACGGCTCAGACCGAGGCCGAGATCAAGAGACAGCTCACAACCGACCGTGACTACGGTGGCAGCGTGCTCGGGTTCTTCAAGGACACCGGCAACGCCGCGGACGATGCCAGGAAGATGGGCCTCGCAGTCGACGACCTTTACGCGGCCATGGAGGGCGACCCGGCCAAACTCGACTCGACCCGCCAGTTCCTCAACGACTACATCAAGGCCGTCGAGGACGGCCGGTGGGACGGTGACTTCAAGAACGCTGGCGCCGCCCGCCAGATCCTCGCCGAGCTCGACACGCAGGAGAAGACGCTGAGGTCGGCCAAGGCCGCTGCCGAGTCGAAGCAGGAGATCGACGAGAAGCAGGTCCAGACCGCCTACGAGAAAGCCGACGCCTATCGCCAGGTGACCTACGCGATGCACAGCTTCTCCGAGGAGCAGCAGAAAGTCATCGACGGGGCCGGGGACGCGGCAGGCAAGGCGTTCGACTCCGCCTTCTCCCTCATCGGGACCTTCAAGCCCGTCGTGGTCACCGACGACGAACTTGCCGACGCCCGTGACAAGGTGACCGACTCCACCAACGCTCTCCGGGACGCCGAGGACGCCCGGGAGAAGGCCCAGGACCGCAAGAAGCACACCACGAACGAGCGACTCAAGGCCTCTGACGCCGTTACCCGCGCGCTGCGTAACCAGCAAGATGCCCTCGGCGAACTTGCCGACCTCGAGGCTGCGGACATCCCGATCGCCGACCAGATGGCCAAGCACTACGAGGACACCCTTGCCGAGGCGCAGCAGTTCTCCGAGGACATCGAAGGGGTCCTCAAGGCTGGGCTCGACCCGAACCTCGTGAACGACCTCATCCTCGCCGGTCCCGAAGAAGCGGCACCCCAGTTCGAGGCGTTCCTGTCCGAGAACGGTGCGAACCTGATCGCGCTGGCGAACCAGACCGAGGACACCCTCAACGGTCTCAACGCCAGGGTGATCGAGAACGCTCGCCTCACCGCGATCGCGATGCAGTCACCTCTGTCCTCGACCGCGTCTGACCTGCCGATCGCGATGCAGATCTCGAACACCGGCGGCAGCAAGGCGGCGCCGAAGACCGACGACGAGATCGCCGCGCTCATCGGTGTCTCTGCTGAGGACGTGAAGCGGGTCGCGGCTCTCTATGGCCAGGACTGGGTCATTACGATGCAGGAGCAGACGTCGAACCGTCAGGCTTCCGTCAGCGGTGGCAAGAACGCGGATGGCTCGCCGAAGATGGGCGGCTACTACGGGCCGGACGAGTGGATCGGCGACTGGCCCACCGAGGAAGTCGTCACGTCCGAATGGGCGCAGCGTGTCACCGACGCCATGTCGGTCCTCGTCCGTCCGACCATCACCGTCGAGCCGGCGTGGGCGCTGCCGAACCTCACCTCGAAGTCTGTTCTTGCACCAAACGGTCTCCCCGGCCCCTACCTGGGTGGGCACTACAACGGAGGGATCATCCCGGGCTACACCCCCGGGCGCGACACCGGTTTCATCGGCATCGGTGGCGGCGAATCCGTGATGCGGCCCGAGTGGACCCGCGGCGTCGGTCCCGGGTTCGTGCACCGCATGAACCGCCTCGCCCGGACCGGCGGCGTCTCGGCCGTCCGTGAAGCCATGGCTGGGTTCCAAGGCGGGTACCAGGGCGCTTTCCGGAACGGCGGCATCGTCGGGCAGGGCTCCTACGCGCCACCGCCGCAGGTCATCGAGGTCCCGGTGACACAGCGCGTGGAACATCATGGAGTGCAGACCTTCGGCGACATCTACGCGGCAGACGCCTCGGACTTCGAACGCCAGGCCCGCCAGGCCCGCCGCCGATCCTTCACGGGCGGCCGTCGATGACCGACGCCGTCTCCCTCACCGCCGAGGTCGCACGCGGCGACCTCGGCCTCGGCGCTCTCTCCCTCGAGACCGCCGGCGTCTATCACGTCGTCAGCTTCGCCGAGGGCGGGATCACCTGGCGCCGCACCACCGTCCAGGGCAAGTACCAGAAGGGCCGCCGGCTCACCCAGGCTCAGCAGGACACCGTGTCCGACGTGCTGCTCCTGCGCGTCTACGGCTCGTCGTGGATCCAGGTCAACAACCGGGTCGCTGTCGTCCGCGACGCCTTCTCGCAGTTCGCGTACTGGCTCGCCGTCACTATCGACGGTCACCGCAGGGTCTCTGCGTGCGAGCCCGCGGACATGGAGGTCGTGGGCGAGGACACGCGGCGCAAGGGCCTGATGTTCGAGCACATGCGCGAGATCCAGCTGACCATCCCCCGCGACCCCCAGCTCTACGAAGGTGCCATCTGATGATCTCCCCTGCCTACCGCCAGCGCGCCGCTCGAGCACTCTTCGGGTCCTCGCGCTCCGAGCTCGTCCCTGCCGTTCTCTGGCTCGGCTGGACCAACAGCGAAGGCACCGAGCTCTCGACCACACGGGTACGCCTGCCGAACACCGACGTGACCTTCGGCCCGTCTGGGGACGGGGTCACCAACGTCGCGCCGATCGATGGTGGCTCCGCCGACGCCGCCTGGGTCGTTGGCGGGGTAGCGCTCTTCACCGCGGCCACGGGCGGCACGCGCATCATCAGCGCCAGACTGACCTCCGCACGGCAGGTAGCCGAAGACGAGCCGCTCGCCATCGACGCCGGCGGCCTGCGCCTCCAGGTCGCCTGATGGACGGCTTCCTCGCCACGTGGTCCTTCACGACCGCTGCGACCCTCACGGACCGTGACCCCTGGCAGCCCCCGAAGCCGCCCGTCTTCGTACCGGGCGGCTTCGGGGGCTGCCAGGGGT
>NZ_JACBYE010000062.1 GCF_013415325.1 Sanguibacter inulinus
GCCCCCTGAGCCCCTGAGCGGGGGCTTCGCGCTCGTCCCGCACCCCACCAGGTCGTACGTCTGACCGCGAGGTCGTACGGACACGCCAACGGGCGTGGTCGAAGGCTCCCATCTGGCGTGTCTGGGCGACCTCGGCGCGGGAGAGGCGACCTCGGTGCGGGAGGGCGACCTTGGGGTCGGGAGTGCGACCTTGGGAGACGCGGGCACCGAGGTGCCTCGTCGTGGTGCCTCGTGTCGTGGGAGAGGCCGGCCTGGACTGACGTCCGGGCCGGCCTCTGATCGTGCTGCGTGCTGCTTGCTGTGTGCTGCGGTGCTGGTGCCTCAGACCCGGACGACGGCGACGGCCCCGGCTGCGAGTCGCAACGAGCCTGCCGTGAGCACCGGCTCCTTCCACCCTGCGAGGACCTCCGGTCCTGCTGATGACGCGCCCACCCCGTCGCCTGCGCCCGCTCTGTCGAGCGCGTGCTCCTGCTCCTGGTCGGAGAGGTTGAGCACCGTGAGGACACTGCCGTGCCGCAGCGCGAGGACAGCCGGTGTGCCGTCCTCGGCGGCCGTCCCGGCCCAGGTCACCTCGATCTGCGACCTGTCACCGGATGCGAGGTCCGGCTCGGAGCGACGGAGCGCGATGAGGACCCGGTGCCACTCGAGGAGCGCGCTGTGGCCAGGGGCCGTGGTCTCGTCCCAGCGGATCTTGCTGCCGTCGAAGGTCGCGCGGTCCTGGGGGTCAGGGACCGATACGTCGTCCCCGTAGATCCCTGACCAATCGTGCCCAGAGAACTCGCGGGTCCGCCCCTCGGTCACCAGCCGGCCGAGCTCGGGGTCGGTGAAGTCCGTGAAGAACTGCCACGGTGTGGTCGCACCCCACTCCTCACCCATGAACAGCATCGGCGTGTACGCCGACGTGAGGACGATCGCGGCCGAGGCGGCGAGCAGGTCGAGGTCGACCTCTCCTGAGCCCCGGTGCGCCGGGCGACCCGGCCTGTCGCCGAGGGCCCTGTTGCCGACCTGGTCGTGGTCGGTCGAGAACACCACGAAGCTGTGACCGTCGACGTCGCCTGGGACCTTGTGGCCCCACGTCTCGCCGCGGAAGGTCGAGAAGGTGCCCGCGTGCAGGAACACCTCGGTCAGCGTGGTCCGCAGCACCTCGGGGGAGCCGAAGTCGACGTAGTAGCCGTGGCGCTCGCCCGTGAGCAGCGCGTGGATCGCGTGGTGGACGTCGTCAGCCCACTGTGCCGTCATGCCCTTGGGCCGGGTCGCGACAGCTCCGCTCCCGGTCCCGGCGGCACCGTCAGCACCCGCAGCACCCGCACCGCCCGTCGGCGCGACCGTCGCCGGGTCGTTCTCGTCGGACTCCGCGATCAGCCCGAGCGGTCGGCCGAGCGCCTGGGCCAGGGCCGCGGTCTCGTCGGAGAGCTCGGCCAGCAGGTGCCGCTCCGAGTCGTCGACGAGCGCGTGCACGGCGTCCAGACGGAGGCCGTCGAGGTGGAAGTCGCGGAACCAGCGCAGCGCGTTGTCGATCACCCAGCGGCGCACCTCGTGCGAGCCGTCGCCGTCGAGGTGCAGGCCCGCGCCCCACGGGGTCGAGTGGTCGTCGGTGAAGTACGGCCCGAAGGTCGCCGTGTAGTTCCCGCTCGGCCCCAGGTGGTTGTAGACGACGTCGAGCACGACACCCATCCCGGCGGCGTGCGAGGCGTCGACGAAGCGCTGGAGGGCGGCGGGACCGCCGTAGGGCTCGTGGACGGCGAAGAGGTGCACGCCGTCGTAGCCCCACCCGTGCGCACCGTCGAAGGCTGCGACGGGCATGAGCTCGACGAGGTCGACGCCCAGCTCGGCGAGGTGGCCGAGCCGCGAGATCGCCGCGTCGAGGGTGCCCTCGGGGGTGAAGGTCCCCAGGTGCAGCTCGTAGACGACCGACCCGCCGACCTGCCGCCCGGCCCACGACTGGTCGGTCCACACGTGGGCGGCCGCGTCGAAGACCTGGCTGGGGCCGTGCACGCCGAAGGGCTGCCGCATGCTCCGCGGGTCGGGCCGGGCGGGACCGCCGTCGACCGAGAAGCCGTAGAGGTCACCGTCGTGGGCACCCTCCGTGCTCGACCACCAGCCCGAGCCACGGGCAGGGTCGGGCAGGAGGGGGGAGACCTCGTCGGCGGACGAGAAGTCCTGGCGGTCGGGCGCCACGCGCACGAGGTCGACGCGCTCGGCCTCGGGTGCCCAGACGGCGAAGGTGGTCCTGGTGCTCATGCATCCTCCTCGGGGACGAACAGTGCGACCGGCAGCTGCTCGAGCAGCGGTGCGACGGGTTGGTGGCCGCCGTCGACGACGGCTCCGCTGAGCACGTCGTGCCAGCGGCCCTCGGGCAGGGCGATCATGTGGTCCCGCCACCCGCCGAGGCGGGCGAGGGTCGCCGCGCCGCGCGTCGCGAGCGTCACGATGCGCGGGCTGTCGCCCTGCGTGCGGGCGAAGGCGAGCGCGCTGCCCGACGACGCCGCGACGGGCCTGTAGCCCGAGTCCGGGCCCACGAAGGCGTCGGGGAACCTGCGCCGGGTGCGCAGCGCGCCCGAGGTGACCAGCAGCTTCTCCTCGCCGAGGTCGCGGGGGCGGCTGCCGGCGTCGAGGCGTGCCAGGCGCTCGTGCAGGTCGGCGGCGTCGACGGGACGACGGTTGTCAGGGTCCACCAGGGTCGGGACGAACAGCTCGGTGCCCTGGTAGACGTCGGCGACACCCGGCATGGTCAGCTGGACGAGCTTGATGCCCAGGCTGGTGGCCCGGACCGACGGAGCGACCGTCGCGGCCCACCCGGCGGCGATGTCCAGGACGGCCTCGTCGGTCACGGCCCAGGCTGCGAAGCCGAGTACGGCGTCTTCGTAGGCCTCGTCGGGCGCTGTCCACGTGGTGTGCGTCTTGGCCTCGCGGACAGCCTTGCGCAGGTACTCCTGGATGCGGTCGACGGAGATCGGCCCGTCGGCCCACGTGCCCACGAGCGTCTGCCACACGAGGTTCTCCGTGCGGCCGTCGACGAGCGCCGTGCGTGCCCGGGCCGAGACCGACCGCAGCCGGCCGACGGTCTCGGTCCACTCCACCGCGTGCTCGGAGAGCACGCTCGTCGCGGCGCGGGTGTCCTCGTTGCGCTTGGTGTCGTGGGTCGACCCCGTGGTCATCGCGGCCGGGGAGTGGTCGGCGGCACGCGCTGCGAAGGCGTGGAGCTCGTCGGCGCTCAGCGCGAAGCGGCTCGGCTCGCCGCCGACCTCGCACAGCGACACGAGGTGCGTCCACCTGTAGAAGGCGGTGTCCTCGACGCCCTTGGCCATGACAGCGCCGCACACCTGCTGGAACCTCACGGCGAGCTCGTCGCGGCGCGGCTCGCGCCGGCGGCCGGCGCTGCCGACCTCGCGGCCCAGCAGCAGCTCGACGAGCACGTCGAGAGTCTCGGCGCGGTCGGCCCCGACGTGGCGGCGCGCGATCTTCGCGGCCTCGTCCATCGCGGCCAGCGCGTCACGCGAGGGCTGCTCGCCCGGGACCACGTAGGCGCGGTAGCGGTCGAAGGCGACGAGGAGCTCGACGAGGCACTCGCGCAGCGCGCGCCACGAGTGGTCGCGCAGGCGGAGGTCGTCACGGCAGATGGTCGCGGCGAGGTCGGTGAGGCGGTGCACCTCGGCGTAGAGCGGGCCGTCGACGACCTCACGCTTGGAGGTCTCGACGAGGGCCTCCAGGCCGTCGCCCTCGTCGCCGGTCACGCGGTGCATGAGGCTCGCCAGGCGGGACTCGCCCGAGGGCTCCACGAAGGTCGCCTGGAGGCGCCAGAGGCCCTCGTAGCCGGTGGTCCCCACGGTCTCCCAGTCGCGCGGGACCTCTTCTTCGCCCGCGAGGATCTTCTCGACGGCGACCCAGGCGCCGCCCGTCGCCTCGGCGAGCCTGGACAGGTAGCCGGAGGGGTCCGCGAGACCGTCCGGGTGGTCGATGCGCAGCCCGTCGATGACGCCGTCGCGGAGCAGCTCGAGGATCAGCGCGTGGGACTCGTCGAAGACCTCGGGGTCTTCGACCCGGATCGCCGCGAGCGTCCCGACGTCGAAGAACCGGCGGTAGTTGAGCTCTTCGTCGCCGACCTTCCAGTGCGCGAGGCGGTAGTGCTGGCGGTCGACGAGCTCGGCGAGCGGGAGGCTCTCCGTACCCGGGCGGACCGGGAACACGTGGTCGTAGTACCGCAGGACGGTCTGCTGCTCACCGACACCAGGGACGTCGGCGACGTCGAGGCTCAGCTCGTCGCCGGCGAGCACGTCACCGATCCGGCTGCCGAGCACCGGCATGAGGAGGGAGCCGTCACCCGAGGACCAGTCGACGTCGAACCACCGGGCGTAGGGCGAGTCCGCGCCGTGCGCAAGGACCGACCACAGGGGCAGGTTGTGCCACGCCGGCGTCGGGACGGCCATGTGGTTCGGGACGATGTCGAGGATCATGCCGAGGCCGACGGCGTGAGCCTGCTCGGCGAGGGCCTCGAGGCGCTCGCGCCCGCCGAGGACGTCGCTCACCCGGGTGTGGTCGACCACGTCGTAGCCGTGCGTCGACCCGGGCGCCGCGGCCAAGATGGGGGAGAGGTACAGGTGGGTGACGCCGAGGTCTGCGTAGTACGGCAGACGGGCGGCGACGTCGTCGAAGGTGAGGTCTGCGCCGAGCTGGAGGCGGTACGTCGAGACGGGCAACGGCTTGCCGGGTGCCGGGAAGCGGCGGTCGGCGGCCCGCTGACCTGCGGTGCGGGCCTCGGTGGTGACGTCGTCGGTCATGGTGGGTCCTTGTCCTGGAGAGGGCTGCAGAGACGTCTGCCGGCGAGGCCACCGCAGGTGCGGGGCCTCGCCGGCGGGTTTCGAGCGAGGTGCTGTGGGTGCTGCTGGGTACGTCAGGTGGTCACCGCGCTCCTCGTGGAGCCCGGAGCGCGGTGACCGCGAGGTCAGTCGCCGAGGGGCGACCGGGTGAGCAGCACGATGCTGCGTCCCTTGACGGACAGGGTCGACCCGGCCGTCGCGGTGTGCGGCCCGTCGACGGGCTCGATGGCCGTCTCCTGGGTCACCGGTGTGACGGACTCGGTCGAGGTGCGCGAGGTGTCGAAGACGATCGACCACTCCGACCCGAAGTACTCGGGCGGGACTGTGAACTCGAGCTCTTCGGAGTAGGCGTTGAAGAGGATGAGGAAGCTGTCGTCGATGATCCGCTCACCGCGTGCGTCGGGCTCGCCGATCGCCTCGCCGTTGAGGAACACCGCGACCGAGCGGGCGTACCCCTCGTTCCACTCCTCGTCGCGCATGTGGTCGCCACCGATGTTCAGCCAGGCGATGTCGCCGAGCTGGTCGTCGGACCAGTTGTCGTCGCCGGAGAAGAACCGGCGGCGACGCAGGACCGGGTGGCGCAGGCGCAGGTGGACGACCTGCTGGGCGAAGGTCAGCAGGTCTTCGCGGGCCGGGTCGAGGTCCCAGTCCATCCAGGACAGCTCGTTGTCCTGGCAGTAGACGTTGTTGTTGCCCTGCTGGGTCCGGCCGATCTCGTCGCCGTGCGCGATCATCGGCACACCCTGCGAGAGCAGGAGGGTCGCGAGGATGTTGCGCTGCTGGCGGGCACGCAGCGAGAGGATCTCCGGGTCGTCCGTGGGGCCCTCGACGCCGCAGTTCCACGACGAGTTGTGGCTCTCGCCGTCGTTGTTGCCCTCGCCGTTGGCGTCGTTGTGCTTCTCGTTGTACGACACGAGGTCGGCGAGCGTGAAGCCGTCGTGCGCGATGACGAAGTTGATCGACGAGATCGGCTTGCGGCCCGTGTGCTCGTAGAGGTCCGACGAGCCGGTGATCCGGCTGGCGAACTCCGCGAGCGTCGAGGGCTCCCCACGCCAGAAGTCGCGGACCGTGTCGCGGTACTTGCCGTTCCACTCGCTCCACATCGACGGGAACCCGCCGACCTGGTATCCGCCGTCGCCGAGGTCCCACGGCTCCGCGATGAGCTTCACCTGCGAGACGATCGGGTCCTGGTGCACGAGGTCGAAGAAGGCGGAGAGCCTGTCGACCTCGTGGAACTGGCGGGCGAGGGTCGAGGCGAGGTCGAAGCGGAAGCCGTCGACGTGCATCTCGGTGACCCAGTAGCGCAGCGAGTCCATGATGAGCTGGAGCACGTGCGGGTGGCGCATGAGCAGCGAGTTGCCGGTGCCCGTGGTGTCGAAGTAGTGCTGCTGCTCCTCGTCGACCAGGCGGTAGTACGCCTGGTTGTCGATCCCACGGAAGCTGAGCGTGGGGCCCAGGTGGTTGCCCTCGGCGGTGTGGTTGTAGACGACGTCGAGGATGACCTCGATGTTGGCCTCGTGCAGGGCCTTGACGAGGAGCTTGAACTCCTGGACCTGCTGGCCGTCGGTGCCCGAGGACGAGTACTTGTTGTGCGGGGCGAAGAACCCGATGGTGTTGTAGCCCCAGTAGTTCGACAGGCCCTTCTCGACGAGGGTCGAGTCGTTGACGAACTGGTGGACCGGCATGAGCTCGACGGCTGTCACGCCCAAGTCCACGAGGTGCGCGATGACGGCGGGGTGCGCCATGCCGGCGTACGTGCCGCGCTGCTCCTCGGGGACGGCCGGGTGGTTCTGCGTCATGCCCTTGACGTGCGCCTCGTAGATGACGCTCTCGTGGTACTCGTGGTTCGGCGGACGGTCGTGGCCCCAGTCGAAGAACGGGTTGATGACCACGGACTTCATGGTGTGGGCGGCGGAGTCCTCGTCGTTGCGGGAGTCCGGGTCGCCGAAGGTGTAGGAGAAGAGGCTCTGGTCGCCGTCCACCTCGCCGTCGATCGCCTTGGCGTAGGGGTCCAGCAGGAGCTTGGCGGGGTTGCACCGCAGGCCGTTCTCGGGCTCGTACGGTCCGTGCACCCGGAAGCCGTACAGCTGCCCAGGCTGGACCGAGGGCAGGTACGCGTGCCACACGAAGGAGTCGACCTCGACGAGGTCGATACGGGTCTCTTCGCCCGACGGGTCGAAGAGGCACAGCTCGATACGCTCGGCGACCTCGGAGAAGATCGCGAAGTTGGTCCCGCTGCCGTCGAAGGTCGCACCGAGCGGGTAGGGATGTCCTGGCCAGATCTGCATGGCGTAAGACTGCCCTAGGTTCGTCGCTCCGTCCTGCGATGACGGGTGAGGGACGGGTGAGGAACCGGGGCGGAGGTGCTGGGGACGGCCTCTTCCTCTGGCGCTCGGGCCGAGATTTTGGTGGGATGGACCACATGATCTCTTCACCGTGGGCACAGCAGGAGAGCGACAAGACCGAGGGCACAGGCCGGGACGGGGACCTGGCGACGGGTCAGGCCGCCGGCGAGAAGGCCAAGATCGCCCCGCGCCGGCGCGCGACCCCGGTCCCCGACGTACGTGACGACCGTTACTACGACTCGGACCAGCCGGGCATGGGTGACACCGTCGCTGGTGGCGACGCGAGCAAGGCACCCAGGTCGCTGCGCGAGGCGGAACGGCAGGCCAAGAAGGGCGCGATCCTCGCCGGGGACGACTGGGACAACCCCGAGGAGATCTGAGCGCAGCCGGTCACCGGCGGCTCGACCGGAGACCTTCGCTGCCGGTACCGGCAGCGGGGGAGCGCTGCGGTCGATGCCCCGAGCACCCTGTCGGGGGCACTCGGGGCCGAGGCGGACGATCAGCGACCTCGGTCGCGGCCCTGCTCTGACGAACCGTCACCGGTCGCGCGACACGTTCCTACGAACCATCACCGAAGCGGGCACGGAAGCCCTCGAGGTCTTCGGTGGTGATCTTCGCCACAAGGACTGCCGGGACGACAAAAGGGGTCCCGGCCGGCACCGACGCCAGGAAGTCGGGATCCTCTGGTGAGACCCATCGGGCGGAGTCTGCCCCGAGGTCGAAGGCAGACCTGATCGTCTGCGAGAGCTCCGGCACGAAGGGTTCCGACACGACCGAGCACAGGTGCGCAAGACTCATCGCCGTGCGGAGCGTGAGCGCTGCGGCGTCAGGGTCGACCTTCACCTGGGACCACGGAGCGGTGGTCTCGAGGTACGCGTTCCCGAGGCTCCACAGCCCGCGCAGCGACTGGGCAGCCTTGCGCACCTCGAGCGCGTCCATGTGCGCCTCGTAGCGGCCGAGCGCCGCAGCGACGTCGCGGGACAGCCGTTCCTCGGCCGGACCAGGAGTCCCGCCCGCCGGGGCGGTCGGCCCGAAGCGCCGGGCCGAGAAGGACAGCACACGGTTGACGAAGTTCCCGAGGGTGTTCGCGAGGTCGTTGTTGACGCTCGACGCGAAGAGCTCCCACGTGAAGGACGTGTCGTCGGACTCCGGCGCGTTCGCGAGGAGGTAGTACCGCCAGAGGTCGGCGGGGAGGATCTCGAGCGCCGCGTCCGTGAAGATCCCACGCTGCTGCGAGGTCGAGAACTTGCCCCCGTAGTACGTCAACCAGCTGAAGGCCTTGACGTGGTCGACCGTGGTCCACGGCTCGCGCGTCCCCAGCTGGGTCGCCGGGAACATGACGGTGTGGAAGGGGACGTTGTCCTTGGCCATCACCTGCGTGTACCTCACGTCAGGCGCGTCGTACCACCATGACCGCCAGTCGCGGTCTTCCCCGGCAGGTGCAGCGTCTGACCATTCCTTGGTCGCCCCGACGTACTCGATCGGCGCGTCGAACCACACGTAGAAGACCTTGCCCTCGGCTGCGAGCCCTGGCCAGGTGTCGGCCGGGACGGGGACTCCCCAGTCGAGGTCGCGGGTGATCGCGCGGTCGTGCAGACCTTCGTCGAGCCACTTGTGGGCGATCGAGGACGCCAGTGTCGGCCAGCCGGACTCCCGCTCGGCGAGCCAGGACTCGACCTCGGGCTGGAGCGCAGACTGGCGCAGGTAGAGGTGGGTGGTCTCGCGGACCTCGAGCTTGGTGCTGCCGCTGACGGCCGAGCGGGCGTCGACCAGGTCGACGGGGTCGAGCACCCGGGTGCAGCTCTCGCACTGGTCGCCCCGGGCGCTCTCGTAGCCGCAGTGCGGGCAGGTCCCGACGATGTAGCGGTCGGGGAGGAACCTGCCGTCTGCGACGGAGTACACCTGGGAGACTGTGCGCTCCTCGATGAACCCGTGCTCGTGCAGCCTGCGGGCCACGTGCTGCGTCAGCTCGTGGTTCTGCGGCGACGAGCTGCGCCCGAACACGTCGAAGGACAGGCCGAAGCCCTCGTAGATCTCCCTCTGCACCTCGTGCTGCTGGGCGCAGAACTCCGCGACGGGGAGCCCTGCCGCCTGCGCGGCGAGCTCGGCGGGTGTGCCGTGCTCGTCCGTCGCGCAGACGAGCAAGACCTCTTCACCGCGCTGGCGCAGGTACCGGGCGTACATGTCGGCGGGGAGCATCGACCCGACCATGTTCCCCAGGTGCTTGATGCCGTTGATGTAGGGCAGAGCGCTGGTGATCAGGTGCCGGGTCATGCCGCGGGCCTCCGGTTCGTCGGGCACGCGCCCAGGTCGGGCGCCGTGCAGTCGTCCATCGTAGCCACGCGCCACCTGCGTCGGCCCAGGACCGCCGGGAGCGAGCCGTGGGACCTCGCCCCGAGAGAAGACGCCCCGGCGACTCCGGAGACAGAGCGCCCCCCGGTCTGCGGTGTCTTCACCGCAGACCGGGGGTCGAGGTCACCTCTCGGTCTGTGACCCGTCGGGCGTCACTTGCCCGGCCACTCACCTGTCCAGCGCTGGAAGGCGCGTGCTCCACCACGGTCGATGAGGGCCTTGACCGCTGCGTAGATGGCTCCCTGGATGAGGGAGGCGACGAGCAGCTCCTTGAGCGGGTACTCCGAGGCGAGGGGGCCGGGCGACTCGTCGTGCTCGGCGCGCGAGACGCGCTTGTAGACCTGCTTGAAGAGCTGGCCGGCGAGGAGTCCCCCGACCATGGAGCTCACGAGGCCGAAGGGGCGATAGAGGATCTTGGCTGACTTCGAGGCTTTCACGGTGTCGGTGCTCATGGGTCGACGCTAGTGCGGGTCTGCCGGCTCCGCAGCCTGGACGACACTCCTGCTGAGGATCGTCCGCGCTCTCACCAGCACGAGCTCCCGATCCCGCTGGTTCGTCCGGGTCCAGCCGTCAGCTCGAGAAGGCCTCGGGCCGGATCTCCTCCAGCAGCGCCGAGATGGTGTCCTTCTGCGCGACAGCCTGGCGCTGGAGGTGGTGGAGGTGCTCCACCTGCTCGGGCGAGAGGCCCAGTCCCGCGGCGTGGGCCTCGAGCGTCTGCCAGCCGCTCAGCTTGCCGAGCACGGCGCCGCGCAGGATCTCGAGCTCGAGCAGCGGGCTCAGGGGTGACTGCTCGACGGCCCGGCCGTTGAGCTTGAGCCGACCGACCGTCTCGGCGACCGAGGCGAGCAGCGCCTTGGGCTTGTTGCGCGTCACCCCGAGGGAGACCGCGGTGCGCACCAGCCACTGCCGTTCTTCGGTGAACTCCTGCTCGAAGCGGCTCAGCGCTGCCGCGAGCGAGGGGCGGTCGTAGGCGCTCGCCATCCGCTGGACGCGCTGCAGCCCGGCTGTCGCCCCGGTGACGTGGTCGTTGAGGTAGATGGAGAGCAGACGCGGTTCGATCGTCGTCGACATGGGTGCTCCTTCAAGAGGTCGGTGCGGGTGGTCCAGGTCAGGGGTGCGTGAGGGTCAGGTGGAGAGCTCGGCGAGGGCGTGCGGCAGCTGGTCGGCGAGCTCGCGGGCCAGATAGCCCACGGTGCCGACCGAGGCTGCCAGCCTGTCGCCGCTCACGGCGTGCAGGTGGGTGCCCCAGCACGCTGCCTGGTCGAGCGGCACAGATCGGGCCGCGATCCCGGCGATGGCGCCGACGAGGACGTCGCCCGAACCGGAGGTCGCGAGCCCCGAGGTGCCGGTGGTCCCCTCCCAGAGCCCGCCGTCGGGGTCGCCCACGATGCCCTGGCACGAGACGACCGCGCTGTAGCGGCGGGCGATAGAGGCGGCCTGCTCGGCGACGTCAGGCTCGTCCTCCGACCCGTCAGAGCCCGAGTCGTCACCAGGGTCTGCGCCGAGCAGCAGCCCGGCCTCGGTCGGGTTCGGCGTGAGGACGATCCGACCACGCAGCGGGTCCAGGAGGTCGCCCAGCCCGGGCAGCACGCCGAGGGCGTAGGCGTCGAGCGCGAGGACCGTGCTGTCGCCGAGGAGCGGGACGAGCCCGCGGAGCAGCTCGGCGGTCTCGTCGGCGTCGTCCAGGCCTGGCCCGACGACCACCACGTCCGAGGACGAGGCCTCCGCCTCGAGCCGCCCAGCACCTGACCCGAGGACGGTGCCGTCCGTCGACTGGGGCAGCGGCACCACGCCGGACTCGGGGACCGCCACGGCGACAGCCGCCGCGACACCCTCCGCGACGGCCAGGGTGAGCCGCCCGGCACCGACCCGCAGCGCCGAGATCCCGGCGAGCATCGCCGCACCGGGGGTGCCGGCGGCCCCACCGACGACCAGGACCGTCCCGCGGTCGTACTTCGAGCCGGCCTCGGTCGGCAGCCCCCAGCTACGCAGGACGGCGGGAGTCAGGGCGCGGGGTGTGGTGTCAGACATCGGAGCTCCCAGGTTCGTCGGTGTGCTCGGCGGCGTCGCCCGTGAGGTGGTCGTCCGCCTGGGTGAGGACCGCGTGCCACGAGCCGGCCAGTGCGAGCGGGTCGCTGTCGTCGCGGCGCAGCAGCGTGAGCGAGGCGTTGCCCACGGGCCTGTCACGGGCCAGCGCGAGGACCTCCTCCTCGGTGAGGCCCTCGCAGACGTAGCGGAAGGTCATGATGACGGCGTCGTGGCAGGTGATGAGCACACGCTCCGGTGGGTCAGCAAGGCTCTCCAGGTCTGCGAGGAAGGCGCGGACCCGCGCAGCCAGGTCGGTCCACGACTCCCCGCCGCCCGGGCGGTGGTAGAACTTGCCGTGCCACGCCCGGCGCTCGGCCTCGTCCGGCTCGAGAGCCTTGATCCCGGCGGTCGAGAGCCTGTCGAAGACCCCGAGGTCGCGGTCGCGGAGCCTCTCGTCGAGCCGCACCTGGAGGTCGATCCCGGCGGCCCGGAGCGCGCGCCGTGCGGTGTCGTGGGCCCGCAGGTACGGGGAGGACCACACAGCCTGAGGGGTGTCGTCCGGGTCGAGGTCTCGCAGCCACCTCCCGACGGCGTCGGCCTGCTGCTCGCCCTGTGCCGACAGGGGGACGTCGGCCTCCCGGCTCGTGACGTCGAGGCGCTGGGAGCCCGACCGCTCGGCCTCCATGCTCGCGACGTTCGCGACGCTCTCACCGTGCCTGACCAGCAGGATCTCTCTCGGGGTCGACCTCGACCGCATACGCGGGCACGTCCTCTCGGCACCTGTGGGCGACGCCGACGGTCGCCGGCGCCTGTCCCGACCATGCTGCCGCACAGGTCACAGGCCTGCATGCCCGCAGCAGGGGATAACCCTGCGTGAGGCTCAGCGCCAGTCGGGCCGCTTGGACACCTCGAGCAGCCAGGCGTCGCTCACCCTGTTGCCACCCGCTGCGCTCGCGTCGTCGGCGGCGCGCCGCGCGGCCTGGTGGAGCGGTTCGAGGTCGTAGCCGAAGTGCTCCGTCGTGGCGACACCGATGCTCGCGGTGAGGCTCGCACCAGGCGCCTCGGGGATGTCGGTGTCGAGGAGGGCGCGGCGCAGGGCCGTGGCTGTCGAGAGACCAGCGCCGGGCTGGGCTTCGGTGAAGACGATCGAGATCCGGCCCGCACCGACCTCGCCGATGACCGACGAGGTCGGTGTCCCGTTGCGGACCGTCGTCGCGTAGGCCGTGATGACGAGGTCAGCGACAGACCTGCCGAAGGCCGTGTTGATGGTCTCGAGGTCGTCGAGGTCGACGTGCAGCAGCGCGACCCTCTCGTCGTGGTTGTGCGCGCGCTCGAGCCTGTCGGCCGCGACCTGCTGGAAGGACTGGTCGTCGACGAGCCGGCGTGCCGTGAACACCGGGGTCGAGCGGCGGCGCGCGTGCGCGAAGGACGTCTCGGACCGCAGCACCGACATCGAGACCGCGGCCACGACCATGAGGACCATGGTGAGGATCGACGCCGTCGCCGTCCCCAGGACGTCGGTGAAGACATAGCTGCTGGTGCCGAAGACGAAGTACGTCACGAACCGTGCCGCGAAGAGCAGGGACTCGACGGTCAGCACGACAGACAGGCCGCGCGCGTTGACGTCCTTGCGCAGCGCGCCGCGCCAGGTCTCGGCAGCGCCGAAGCCCGCCAGCACGGCCACGGAGCCGAACCAGACGGGAGCACCGGCCCAGTCACCCCCGTCAGGACCGGCGATCCCGGCCGCGAAGCCGGTGATGACGGCGAGCAGGAGGGTGACCTCGACGTAGCTGCGGCGCCCGTTGTACGACCTGTTGCCGTTCCAGATCGCTCCCGCGCTCACGACGAAGGCGGCGTTGCCCACCGCGACGGCCCACCACATGCTCGGCGAGCTCGCCCACAGCAGGTACGAGAAGGCCGTGAGGATGCCGGCCAGGTACCCGAGCGACCACAGGCGGCTCGTCGTGCTGTCGCGCCTGAACACCGTCTCGACGACGAAGAGGAGGCCGGCGGTGAGGACGACGATCCCTGTGGCGAGGCTGAGGGTCTGCTGGTCGAGGGTCATGGCGCGGCTCTCGTGGGGACGGTGACGGTGACGGTGGTCCCGCTGCCGAGCGTGCTCTCGACGGTGAGGTCGCCACCGTGCTTGCGCACGATCTCGCGGGCGATCCCCATGCCGAGCCCGCTGCCGTGGACAGCGGAGTTCCGCACGGCGGCGGAGCGGAAGAAGTGCTCGAAGAGCTTGGGCAGCTCTTCGCCTGAGATCCCGATCCCCGTGTCGCGGACCGTGAGCACCAGCTCCTCGCCCTGCTGATGCAGCGCGAGGTCGACCCGTCCGTGGTCGACGTTGTACTTGATGGCGTTCGACAGGACGTTGTCGATGACCTGCCGCATGCGGAAGGGGTCGGCGACGGTGAGGACGTTGCGGACGCCGCTCGTGTCGACGACCACGTCGCGCTCGCGGGCCCGTGGCAGGAGCGACTCCGCGGACTGCAGGACCGTGGTGCCCAGGTCGACCGGGACCGGGGTGATCTCGAGAGGCTTGGACGCCTGGCGCGAGGCCGAGAGGATCTCGGTGACGAGGTCGAGGAGGCGGTTGCTGTTGCGCTCGACGATCTCGAGGGACGGGCGGGCGTGGTCGGGCAGGTCGTCGTCGAGGACGAGCTCGAGGTACCCGAGGATCGACGTGAGCGGCGTGCGGAGCTCGTGCGAGACCGAGGCGATGAGGTCGTCGCGGGCCGAGATCGCGTTGAGCTCGGTCGTCACCTCGCCCGAGACCAGGATCGTCCCGTCGAAGGACCCGTCGCGGGCGTCGACGAGACGGCGGGAGGTCATGAAGTACGCGTGGCGGTCTTCGCCCGGGTTGCCCACCCAGATGAGGACGTCGTCGAAGGCCTCGCCGCGCTGGGAGCGGAAGAAGGGCCGCTCGTCCTCGCGGAAGGGTGTCGTGCGGTCCGCCTGGTACACGACCTCGTGTCGAGGCCTGTCGGGCAGCGCCGAGTCGCGGTCGTGCATCCGGGTGTGCGCGCTGTTCGCGAAGGTGATGACCCCGTCACGGTCGAAGCGCACGACTCCGAAGGTCACGGTGTTGAGCACCTCGGTCAGCAGCTGCTCGTGGTGGCGCGCGGAGACGAAGGCCTCGTTGAGCAAGGAGGCCTGCTTGCGCATGAGCGTGCGCTGCGCGTGGTCGCGACGGGAGCTGATGTGCGTCGACGCCGCGACGATGGACAGCACGAGGGGCAGCAGGACGAGCAGGGTGAAGGACGAGAGCGTGATGGCGCTCGGCTCGATCGCGACCGTCGCCCAGCTGCCCAGGGTCGCCAGCGCGACAGCTGTGATGGTGCCCGTGAGGCCGAAATAGGTCGACAACCAGATGACCGGGAGGAACCAGAGGACACCGAGGCCCATCTCGGGCGTCTCGATGCGCAGCAGCAGGATCGCGACCATGTCCGTGACCGGCAGGACCATGATCCAGCGCTTGTCGAACCTGTTCCAGGGGACCAGCAGCGCCGCGCCCGTCGCGACGAAGGCCAGGACGACCCCGGTGAACATGATGGGGTCGGTGAGGCGCCCCGGGGCGAACCACTGGATGAGTGTGAGGACGCTGAGCACGGCCGAGCCGAACAGCAGCTGGGACAAGATGACCGAGCGGTTGATCTGCGGCCCGCGCCTGTCCGAGGACGCGGCTGTGCCGGGGTCCTGGTCGGGGTTCGGTGTGCGCTTCACGGCCTCACGGTAACTGGTGGGGGCGACGCACGACGGCTGATGATCGAGCGCCGAGCGGGTGGAAGTTGTGGGGGAGGAACCACGAAGGCCGCCCCGGATGCTCCGTGACGGCCTGCTGAGTCGTGCTGTGGTGGGCGATACTGGGATCGAACCAGTGACCTCTTCCGTGTCAGGGAAGCGCGCTACCGCTGCGCCAATCGCCCGGGGTGTCCCGCGGGGTGATGCTGTCGTGCTGCTCTCGCGGTCGTGCTGCGGGAGGTGCTGCTGAGAGGTGGAGACGGGATTCGAACCCGTGTGGACGGCTTTGCAGGCCGCTGCCTCGCCTCTCGGCCACTCCACCGTAGTCGAACGGGTACCAGGCGAACCTGAGAACCGATCTCCGAGCGGACGACGGGATTCGAACCCGCGACCCTCACCTTGGCAAGGTGATGCTCTACCACTGAGCCACGTCCGCACGCCTTCTGGGCTGATCTCTCAGCGCCGTCCGGTGCGTGGATTACAGTAGACCAGGTTTTGCGTTCCCCCAAACCAGCGTCGTGGCGGGGGGTGAGGACCGCTGCTGAGGCCCGGGATCGCGCCAGAAGTTCGAGTCCACAGCCTGGGCGAGGACCGCCTCTCGGTCCTGACCGGCGCGAGGAAGGCGGCCGGGGGACTGGCTGAGGCAGCACGGTGATGCTGGTCTCACAGGCTCGTGCAGCACGGCTCGTGCAGCACCGAGACGCAGAAAGACCCCCTCGGAGAGATCCGAGGGGGTCTTTCTGTCCTGCTCTGTGGGCGATACTGGGATCGAACCAGTGACCTCTTCCGTGTCAGGGAAGCGCGCTACCGCTGCGCCAATCGCCCAGAGTGATGCTGCCGTGCTGAACTACCGGTACTTCGTGTCGTTCTGCGAGGTGGAGACGGGATTCGAACCCGTGTGGACGGCTTTGCAGGCCGCTGCCTCGCCTCTCGGCCACTCCACCGTAGAGACACAGATCTTCAGATTGCTCGGAAGGTCTATCTCCGAGCGGACGACGGGATTCGAACCCGCGACCCTCACCTTGGCAAGGTGATGCTCTACCACTGAGCCACGTCCGCATGCTGCTTCAGGACACCGTTCGAACTGCGTCGGTGTTCTTGGCGCGTCACAGACTCTATTGAACTTTCGGTCCTGAGTCCAACTGGCTCGTCGTCGCAGGTCAGGAAGCGCAGGAACCTGCGGAAAGAGAGTGTCCATAGGCATGGCTCGGACGTCGCTGGACGTCGACGGGGCGGACGCGAGCCCGGTCCCGACGGACTCTGGGTAGCGTTGCCGCGTGGACAACCAGCAGGGATACGCGCGATTCGCCGGAGTCGAGGCTCGACGGCCCGTCGAGATGGTCGACCTCGCGCGAGACCCCCAGGCGCTGCGCCGCGGCGGGACCTGGTTCGTGGTCGCCGAGTTCGAGGGGCCCGCCCGCGCATGGCGCTTCGCGGACGTGACGCGCGTCGCAGCAGACGCGTCAGACGTCGCTCGCGCGGACGATCTGTCGGCCGCCTGGCGAGGACCCACCACGCAGTCGTGGTCCACGTCGCTCGACCGCGACGCCTACGTGGACGCCGTGCGGCGCGTGCGCGAGCACGTCCGGGCGGGGACGGTCTACCAGGCGAACATCTGCCGGGTGCTCGACGCACCCCTCCGGCGGGTCGAGGGCCACGAACCTGATCCCCGTGCCCTCGCCGACAGGCTCGCCGCGGGCAACCCTGCCCCGTACCAGGGGGTGGTGCACGTCCCAGGTGCAGCTGCGCCGACCCTCGACCCGGTCTGGGTCGTGACGGCCTCGCCCGAGCTCTACCTCCGCGTCGAGGGCCTGGTCGGTCCGGGACCGGCGACCCTCACCTCCGCCCCGATCAAGGGGACGGCCCGCACCGTCGAGGGCCTGACGGCCAAGGACGAGGCGGAGAACGTGATGATCACAGACCTCGTCCGCAACGACCTCCAGCGCGTCTGCGTCCCGGGGACCGTCGCGGTGACCACCCTCCTCGACGTCGAGGAGCACCCGGGGCTCGTCCACCTGGTCTCGACGGTCACCGGGGAGCTGCGCCCGCAGGTGGCCGCGGCCGACGACCTCTGGGCGCGCCTGCTCACGGCCACCTTCCCGCCGGCCTCGGTGTCCGGTGCCCCGAAGTCCTCGGCGCTGCGGATCATCGACGAGCTCGAGACCGCGCCGCGTGGCCCCTACTGCGGGGCCGTCGGCTGGGTCGACGCCGACGCGGGGACCGCAGAGCTCGCTGTGGGCATCCGGACCTTCTGGTGGTCCCAGGACGAGCGCCTGCGCTTCGGCACCGGTGCTGGCATCACGTGGGGGAGCGACCCCGTGCGGGAGTGGGAGGAGACCGAGCTCAAGGCCGCCCGGTTGATCGCTCTGGCATCTGCGGCAGACTGAGGTCCATGACAGTTGTGATCTGGTCCGACGGCCATCTGCTCACGCCCGAGGAGCCAGCGCTCAGCGCTGTCGACCACGGCATCACGGTCGGAGACGGTGTCTTCGAGACCTGCGCGGTCTACGGGGGACAGGCCTTCGCGCTGACCCGTCACCTGCGCAGGCTCGCCCGCTCCGCAGCAGGGATCGGGCTCGTCGCCCCCGAGGAACAGCTGGTCCGCGACGCCGTCGCCCAGGTCCTCGCCGCGGCCCCCGACTCCGGGCGGCTGCGCATCACGGTGACCGGAGGACCGGCGCCGCTCGGCTCGATGCGCGGAGACGGTCCGCTCTCCTTGCTCGTCGCTGCTGGGCCCGCATCCCCGTCCTCCGTCTCGCGCGCGGTGCGCCTGCCGTGGGTGCGCAACGAGCGCTCGGCCGTCGCAGGCCTCAAGACGACCTCGTACGCCGAGAACGTCGTCGGCTACGCCTACGCGAGCGAGCGGGGCGGTGACGAAGGTCTCATGGCCAACACCGTCGGTGCGCTCTGCGAGGGGACGGCCTCGAACGTCTTCGTCGAGATCGGCGGCGAGCTGCTGACCCCCCACCTCGAGACCGGCTGCCTGGCGGGCATCACCCGCGAGCTCATGCTCGAGTGGGCGCGCGAGGAGGGACTCCCCGCCCGGGAGGCCGGGATCGACGAGCTGCCCTTCGGTGTCCTCGACGAGGTGACGCTCGCGGGCGGCGGGACGATCGGCGGGGTGACGGGAGAGCGGGGCGTCAGCCTGGCGCTCGCGGGCAGCATCCGCAACGTCGCCCCCGTGGTGTCCCTCGACGGCAAGGACGTCGTCCCGGGGCCGCTCGTCGTCGCTGCTCAGAAGCTGTTCGGTCGCCGTCTGGCCGAGGGCATCGACCCCTGAGACCCCGTGTCGGCGAGCCAGTTCGCGTCAGAGGCCCTCGACCGGTTACGCTCTTCCACGAGCACACCGCGCACTGTCGCAGGAGCTTGCCGTACACGTACGGGCGATTGGCGCAGTGGTAGCGCGCTTCGTTCACACCGAAGAGGTCACTGGTTCGAACCCAGTATCGCCCACAGCAGGTAGCAGCAGGTCAGAGGCCGTCCCCGGTTCGGGGGCGGCCTCTTCTGCGTCTGTGGTCAGGGCGTCGAGGGTCGCCAGGGGACAGCCTGTGCCCGGACGCACAGACGCCCCGGGAGACAGCTCTCCCGGGGCGCCCACGACCGCGGCTGCGCGACGACCCGTCAGATCAGTCGAGCGCCCCGTACAGCGCCGGGGTGGTGCGCAGGTGAGTGGCCTGCTCGAAGGAGTACGCGAGGCCGAGCAGGTCGCCCTCGGAGTAGTCCCGGCCCAGGAGCTCGAGGTTCACGCCTGCCCCGGGAGTCGTGCCGTCGGCCGGGATGGCCTGTCCCATCGGGACGGTGACGGCGGGCATGCCGGTGTTCGGGCTCAGGCGCATGTTCGTGCCCTGCGTGCCGTAGGGGGTGCCCGACGGGTAGGCGATCGCGTCGAGGTCCTGGCTGTCCATCATCGAGGTGACGAGCACGTGACCGGCCTCGATCTGGGTCGTGTGCGTGCCGAGCGGGCCCGCCCACGCCTGGTACGTGTCCTCGGTGACGGCATCGCGCTGCTGGTAGATGCCGGTCCGTGAGGTCACGAAGGCGCCTGATGCGACGATGTCGGTGATGGTGCGGCTGGTCACCTCAGGGGCGAGGTGGTTCTGGACGTAGACAGCCAGGTCGTGCTTGAACTCGTTGGTGCTGCCCGAGCCCTCGTTGAGCACCGCGGCGAACTGAGCCGGCGGTGTGATCTCGACGACAGTCGCGCCGAGCGACTCGAGGGTCGCGCGGGTCTGGGCCCAGAGCCGGACGTTCGTGGGGTTGGTCCCGATCATCGAGGGCACGAAGCCGATGCGCGCGCCGTCCAGGGCGTCGACGTCGAGCGAGGCCGTGTACGACTCGGGGACCTTCCCGGTCTGCTCGAGGGTCACGGGGTCGGCGGGGTCGATCCCGACCACGGCGTCCAGGGCGACCGCGGCGTCGGTGACGCTGCGGGTCATCGGACCGCCGGTGTCCTGGCTCAGGGCGAGCGGGATGATGCCGTCCCGGCTCGTCAGACCGACCGTCGGGCGGACGCCGACGAGCTGGTTGTAGGTGGACGGGATGCGGATCGACCCGCCGGTGTCCGTCCCGAACCCGAGCCCTGCGAGGTTCGCGGACACCGACGAGCCTGTGCCACCGCTCGAGCCGCCTGCCGACTTCGTGGTGTCGTAGGGGCTCGCGACGAGCCTCGTGCTGCCAGCAGGCTGGAAGGCTGAGAACTCCGAGACGAAGCCGTAGGCGAACTCGTCGAGGCTGGCCTTGGCGAGGATCACGGCGCCCTCGGCGCGCAGCCCGCCGACCATCGCGGCGTCGGTCGACGTCTGGTTGGCGTCCCAGCAGCCGCAGCCGCCGGTCGTGGGCATGTCGAGGGTGTCGTAGTTGTCCTTCACCGCGACGGGGACACCGAGCAGCATGCTCGTCATGCCCTGCGACGCTCGGACCGTGTCGGCCGCAGCTGCCGCCGCGAGCGCCTCGTCGTTGACGGTGATGATCGAGCTGAGCGGACGCGCACCGCCCGGGACGACCGTCGAGTCGTAGGCGGCGATCCTGTCGATGTACGCCTGGGTGATCTCGACAGAGGTGGTCACCCCGGCGTTCATGGCCGACTGCATGTCGACGGTCGTCGCCTCGATCAGGTCGAAGGGGCCGTCGTCGTAGATCATCCGGCCGGACACGGCGGCGAGGTCGGTGACGGTGATGACGCCGTCGGCGTCGACGTCGGCCGTCGCCACGGCGGACCAGCCAGGGCTCGCGGTCGTCTCGCCGAGGTGCTCGGCGACCACGTCGAGGTCGGCCTGGGTCACCTGACGGTCGCCGGTGAGGTCGAGATCTGTGTAGTACGGGGCCAGCATGACGCCTGACGGGACCGCCGCGACGTCGTCGGCCGAGGCGGGGAGGGCACCGAGGGTGCTGGCCGCGAGGAGCGCGAAGGCGCCGGTGGTCGCGGCTGCGGTGCGGACAGGGCGTGTGGTCACAGGGCTCTTCCTCGGGGAGGTGCGGGGG
>NZ_JACBYE010000063.1 GCF_013415325.1 Sanguibacter inulinus
CCCAGCCGGTGCTGACGGCGCCCCCGCCGCCCGCCCCGCCTCGGTGGCCTCCGGAGCGAGCCTGCTGGAGTTCGAGGTCGTCCTGGGAGTCGACAGCCAGGGCTAGCGGCCGCCGGAGCCGCCCCGGCCGGTCGACCGCCGGGGAGACTCGGGCTCCAGCGGGACGCCCTCTGCCCGACCTGCCACGACCGCCTCCACGTAGTCGGCGAGGTACCGGTCCTCGATCTCCTCGGCGCCGGCCCGCCCGTCCCAGCGGTCCGCGATGCGCTCGCCGTCGACGGTGCACCGCTCCAGCCGGAGCGCCCCGACAGGAGGCCCGCCTCCCCGGAGCTCGCACCGCTCGAAGGACGTGAGCGGCGAGACGACGGCCGTCCCGAAGGTGCAGTCGACGAACCGCCCGCCGACGAACCGCGCGTCGGAGAGGTCCGTCGCGTCGAAGGAGCACCGCTCGAAGGTCGCGTTCTCCCCGAGCGTGGCCCCTCGGAGCGACGCCCCGCCGAAGTCGCAGTCGACGAAGGTCCCGGCGAGCCTGACCTTCGGCATCCGAGCCGCGACGAGGCTGCACCGCTCGAGCCGGCGTCCGAGGATGCTTCCCACCGCGAGGGTGGCACCGTCGAGCGTGCACGCCACGAGCTCGGACTGGTAGACGTGCAGCCGGCCCTTCATGTGCGAGAGGTCGAGCGCCTCGAGCGTCAGGTAGTGGACGGCGAGGCCGCCCTTGCCAGCCGGGAAGCCCCGGAGGTCGACGGGCACGACGTCCGGAGCCCCCCACGGCGAGACCACCCGGTGCGGACCACGCGCGATCTTCGCCTGCTGCACCAGCTGGTCTCGGACCTCGGCGACGCGGTTCTCGTCCCACCGGCGCCGCAGGGCTGCGGCGCCAGACGGTCGGGCGGTCTCGTGTGTCATGGCGGCACCCTAGCGGGACGCTCCGACCGCGCGAACCAGCTCGGGCGGGTGAACCGCTCCAGTCTCGGGACCGCCGCGCTCCGGCACGGCCTCACCGTCCTCGACCTCCCCCTCGCTCACGCCGAAGCGGTCGTGGACCCTGCGCAGCGGGCCGGGCAGCCACCAGGTGGCGCGCCCGAGGAGGGCGAGCGTGGCCGGGACGAGCAGCGCCCGGACGACCGTCGCGTCGAGGGCGACCGCGAAGGCCAGCCCGAGGCCGACGACCTTGAGGAAGGTGACACCGCTCGTGGCCATCGCGGCGAGCACGACGACGAGCAGCAGGGCCGCACTCGTAATGGTGCTGCCGGAGCGGACGAGGCCCGTCGTGATCGCCTCGCGGGTCCCGACACCGGCGAGGTGCGCCTCGCGGATGCGGCTGAGCAGGAAGAGCTCGTAGTCCATCGCGAGGCCGAAGGCGACGACCGCGACGAGCACGAGGTTGCCCGGGGCGACGGCCCCAGCGGCGGTGAAGCCCGCGACGCCGGCGAGGTGCCCGTCGACGAAGGCCCAGGTGAGCACACCGAAGGTCGCCGCGAGGGAGAGCCCGTTGAGCAGCACGGCCTTGACCGGCGCGACCACAGAGCCGAGGGCGAGGAACAAGAGGACCAGCGTCACGCCGGCGATGAACAACGCGGTCCACGGGGCTGTCGAGACGATCGCCCGGATCGAGTCGGCGCTCGTGGCGGCGGCGCCGCCGACGAGCACCTCGGTCTCGGTCGGGGCGTCGACGTCGCGGATCTCGGAGACGAGCGTGCGGGCACCGGACGAGTCGGTGAGCAGGTCGGTCGCGACGGACACGTGCGTCACCGAGCCGGCCTGCGCGACGACCTCGGCGCCGAGCACACCGTCGAGAGCCCCGATCTCCGCGAGGTACAGCCCGGCCTCCCCCGGATCGAGCGGCCCAGCGGTGCTGCGCACCGCCACCTCGACGACAGTCCCCGACTGACCGGGGAACAGCTCGGCGACCCGCTCGGTCGCCTGACGTGGCCCCGAGGCCGTGGGCAGCTCGCGGGCGTCGCCGTCGGCGACCTGCAGGCCGAAGACCGGGAGGGCGAGCACCAGGAGGAGAGCGACCGACGCTGCGGCGACAGCCCCGGGGAACCGCAGCACGAAAGCTGCCACGCGAGCCCACCCGCGGGCACCGTCACGCACCCGTCCCCGTCCCCCACGCAGACCCGCGAGGCGTGCGGTGAGGCTGCGGGGCAGCCGACCCGCGTCGACCCGGCGCCCGAGGACCGCGAGCAGGGCCGGCAGCAGCGTCACGGCGAGCAGCATGTCGAGGAGCACCACGGCCATACCGCCGAGGCCCATGGACCGCAGGAACATCTGCGGGAAGAACAGCAGACCTGCGAAGGCGATGAGCACGGTCACCCCGGAGAACACGACCGTGCGACCGGCAGTCGAGACCGTCGTACGGACAGCCCGCTCGACGTCGTCGGTCCGTGCGAGCTCTTCGCGGAAGCGGCTGACGATGAACAACGAATAGTCGATCGCGAGACCGAGCCCGAGGATCGTCGTGACGTTGACCGCGAAGGACGAGACATCGGTGACGGTCGTGAGCGCCCGCAGGAGGCCGAGGGCTCCGAGGATGGCCACCACCCCGATGGTCACGGGCAGCAGCGCGGCCACGAGGCCACCGAAGATCACCAGCAGCAAGATGATCAGCACGGGCATGGCGAAGACCTCGGCCCGGACGATGTCGGACTCGGAGAGGTGCTGCATCTCGGTCATGACGACGACGGAGCCGCCCACCTCGGTGGTCCACCCGGCGGGTGCCGCGAGAGCGCCCTCGATGCCGTCGACCTGCGCCTGGCGCGCCTCCTCGGTGGTGCCGGACAGCGTGATCACGGCGAGGGCGCTGTGGCCGTCGCTGCCGAGCAGGCTGGTCGCGACGTCGGCCGGGAGGCCGTCAGTCCACGGCGTGAGCACTGACAGCGCAATGCCGTCCGGGAGCCCGCCGAGAGCTGTGGCGACGGTCTGGGCGAAGACTGGGTCCTCGGTCAAGACGGTCTCCGACCCGTAGACCACCACGACGTCGGCCGCGCTCCGTCCGAAGGTCTCCTCGAGCAGGGCGTCGGCGGCGGCGCTCTCCGACCCCGGGTCGGCAAAACCACCGCTCTTGACGGACTCGGTGACGGCCGGACCCAGGACGGCGGCGATCACGGTGAGGAGCCCCGCGAGCAGCAGGACCAGACCTCTGCGTCTGTAGACGAAGGACCCGAGGGCTGAGAACACGGTGGACTCCCTGACGTAAGATGTGACAGCCGATCACTTCAGTGAACACTGTTTGCTAACGGCGTTCACTAGAACATCTGGTGTTTACATCTGTCAAGGCGGCGCACCCGTGCGCGGTGTGCCCAAGGAGGACGAGAGCGTGACGGCACAGACGACCCGCCGCGAGATGCAGCGGATGGCGACCGAGCTCGAGATCAAGTCGGTCGCCCGCCAGCAGCTCGCGCAGGACGGCGTCCAGGAGGTCACGCTGCGCGGCATCGCCCGCGACATGGGGATGACGGCGCCAGCGCTCTACAGGTACTTCCCGAGCCTCGACGACCTCGTGGCGTCCATGTGCGAAGACTTCTTCGAAGAGATCACCGAGGCCCTCTCGGCGGCGGTCGTCGCAGCCGGGGACGACGGAGGGCGTGCCATGCACGCCGCGATCCGCACCTTCCGCGCCTGGGCCGTCGGGCACCGCAACGAGTTCGCCCTCATGTTCCGCCACGGCGCGGAGAACCCTGGAGAGGCCAGCAGCACCGCGCGCTTCGCAGCGGTGTTCTTCGACCTCTACCTGCGCCTGTGGGGGACGCAGCCCTTCGAGGTCCCCGAGCTCACCGCCACGTCAGCAGCGACCTGCGGCACGATCCGCGACTTCGTCGAAGAGTCCTTCGACCTGGTCGCCGCGGGAGACCACGCTCCCCCGCCCGCAGCGCTCTTCGTGTTCACCCGCACCTGGGTCCGGCTCTACGGCGTGATCGGCATGGAGGTCTCCGGACAGCTGGCCTTCATGTTCGACGACGTCACGCCCTACTTCGAGAGCGAGCTCGAAGACGCGGCGACAGCCCTCGGCATCCCCTACGTCCCGTCCGACGCTCCCGCGTAGCCGGACCTGCGCAGCTCACGTGCGGTGACGGCCTCGCCCTCGCGCTCAGCCTGCGGAGCAGCAGCACGACAGAGGGGCCGAGGTCCTCGCGGACGTCGGCCCCTCTGCGCGTCCGGACGACGCGGGGTGGTGCGGTGCGGCTCTCGGCCGCGTCAGCGCGGGTAGAGCAGCTCGAAACGCTCGGTGACCACCATGAAGTCCTCGGGGACCGTGACGAGCCCCAGCACCCGGGTGAAGAACTCGGTGTGGTCCGTCCGCCACCCCTCGAGGCTCCGGTCGCCCTCTCCCTCGGCGGCCGCGAAGTCGTCGCTCACCTCACCGAAGGGCACCACGGCGACGTCGGTCGTCCGGATGAGTGCCTTCGGGTGCCCCGCTCCGTCGACCACGATCGACAGGTCGCCCTCGCGAGGCAGCGGCGCGTCGTCGCCGTCGTACTCCGACAGGGCCGAGGACGTCGCGGTCTTCGTGCCGTCGAGGACGAGCCCGAGGAGCCTGTCCGCCTGCTCAGGGTTGTCGCCGAAGGACCAGGCGACCGGAGCGACGTTCTCGGCGACCGTCAACCCGCCCACGACTGCGATGCGCCCGAGCCCGGCCTGCACACGCGCGTTCTCCCAGAACTCGGCGATCTCGTCGTCGAGCTCGGTGGCCTTCTCGATCCGCTCGAGCTCCTGCTCGGTCTCCTCGTACGGGAGCCCAGCGTCTGCTGCGCCGGCGACCATGCCTGCGTCGGAACCTGCGACAGCCGCGGTCCCTGCGTGGGTCCCTGCACCCGCAGCCGCAGCGCTGTCGTGCTGCTCCGCAACCTCGGGGTCCACGGGCTCGAGGACGAACACCGGGATCAGCCGTGACGTCTTGATCGCGTAGTCCGCGTAGTCGGGATAGGCCTCGACAGAGCGGGCCCACCAGGTCTCGCGTTCCGCGCCCTCGAGCTCACGCGCCAGGTAGTCGCGCACCACGGCGCCGTCGCGGAGCTCGACGTGGGGGTGGGCGACCAGGTTGTAGTACCAGGTCGGGTGCTTCGGGGCGCCACCGAGGGAGGCGACCACCGCGTACTGCCCGTCGTGCTCGACGCGCATGAGGGGGATCTTGCGGATCTTGCCGGACTTCGCACCGCGCGAGACGAGCACGATGACAGGCATGCCTCGCATCGTGGTGCCCTCAGCACCGTTCGTGCGCTCGATGAGCTCGACCTGCTCGCGCGAGAAGTCGTCGGTGCTGGGCTCGTACGTTCCGTGGAGAGGCATGACCCCAGTGAAGCAGGTCGGGCCCGCCTGCAAAAGCGCAGACGGGCCCGACCAGGGGAAAGACGAGGATCAGCGTCCTGCTGAACCCCGATACCTACTCATCGGGAAGCCCCGGGCTTCGACTCCGCCCGGAGCTCCTCCGTCACTCCGCGCTGCGTCAGCGCCCGGCGCTTCCCTCGACGTAGTCGGTGTCCGATGGCTTGACCCACGCGAAGAGCTTGCGCAGCTCGCGGCCGGTGGCCTCGATCGGGTGCGCCTCGCCCTTGGCACGGAGCTCCTTGAACTCGGGGGCACCGTTGTCCTGGTCGGCGATGAAGCGCTCGGCGAAGGCACCGTTCTGGATGTCCGCGAGGACAGCCTTCATGTTCTCCTTCACCTCGGGGGTGATGACGCGCGGGCCGGAGACGTAGTCGCCGTACTCAGCGGTGTCGGAGACGGACCAGCGCTGCTTGGCGATCCCGCCCTCCCACATGAGGTCGACGATGAGCTTGAGCTCGTGCAGCACCTCGAAGTACGCGACCTCGGGCTGGTAGCCAGCCTCGGTGAGCACCTCGAAACCGTACTGGACGAGCTGCGACGCACCGCCGCAGAGGACAGCCTGCTCGCCGAAGAGGTCGGTCTCGGTCTCCTCGGTGAAGGTGGTCTTGATGCCGGCGGCGCGCAGGCCACCGATCGCCTTGCCGTAGGAGAGCGCGAGCTCCCACGCCGAACCGGACGCGTCCTGCTCGACAGCGACGATCACGGGCACGCCGCGGCCGTCGAGGTACTCGCGGCGCACGAGGTGCCCCGGGCCCTTGGGGGCGACCATGACGATGTCGTGGCCGGCCTCGGGCTTGATGTAGCCGAAGCGGATGTTGAAGCCGTGCCCGAAGACGAGAGCAGCACCCTCGGTGAGGTTCGGGGCGATCTCCTCGGTGTACACGTGACGCTGGACCTGGTCCGGCGCGAGGATGACGACGACGTCGGCGCCCTTGACGGCCTCCGCGACGGTCAGGACGCGCAGGCCCTCGTCCTCGGCCTTCTTGCGGGACGCAGAGCCCTCGCGCAGGCCGACGGTGACGTCGACGCCGGAGTCGCGCAGGTTGAGCGCGTGGGCGTGGCCCTGGCTCCCGTAGCCGATGACGGCAACCTTGCGGCCAGCAATGATGGACAGATCAGCGTCGTCGTCGTAGAACAGCTCAGCCACCGTAGATCTCCTTGGTTAGACGTGTGTGTCGTAGGTCGTGCATGAAGTGTGTCAGGCCGAGCGCGGGACGCGCTCGAGTGCCCGGTCGGTGATCGAGCGCGATCCGCGCCCGATCCCGACGGTCCCCGACTTGACGATCTCGCGGATGCCGAAGGGCTCGAGAGCCCCGAGGAGTGCCGAGAGCTTGTCCGGGTTACCGGTCGCCTCGATCGTCACGGCGTCAGGGACGACGTCGACGACGTGGGCGCGGAAGAGCTGCACGACCTCGAGCACGTGGGTGCGCGTGCTGAGGTCTGCTCTCACCTTCACGAGCATGAGCTCGCGCTGTACCGCCGCTGCCGGGTCCAGCTCGACGATCTTGATGACGTTGACCAGCTTGTTCAGCTGCTTGGTCACCTGTTCCAGCGGGAGGTCGTCGACGTCGACGACGACGGTCACCCGCGAGAGCTCTTCGTGCTCCGTCGGTCCGACGGCGAGAGAGTGGATGTTGAAGGCCCTGCGTGCAAACAGGCCGGCGACGCGTGCGAGCACGGCGGGCTTGTTCTCGACGAGGACCGAGAGGGTGTGACGAGTCATGGTCTGGGCTCCCGGTCAGTCTTCGCGGTCCCACGCGGGCGAGATGCCGCGTGCGTACTGGATGTCGTCGTTGCTCACGCCGGCGGCGACCATCGGCCACACCATGGCGTCGCGCGACACGTGGAAGTCGATGACGACAGGCTGGTCGTTGATCTGCTCCGCGCGCTTGATGGCCGCGTCGACCTCGTTCGCGTGCTCCACGCGGATGCCCACGCAGCCGTAGGCGTCGGCGAGCTTGACGAAGTCCGGGATGTGCCGCGTGCCGTGCCCGGTGTGCAGGTCGGTGTTGGAGTACCTGGACTCGTAGAACAGCGTCTGCCACTGGCGGACCATGCCGAGCGAGGAGTTGTTGATCAGCGCCACCTTGATGGGGATGTCGTTGATCGAGCAGGTCGCGAGCTCCTGGTTGGTCATCTGGAAGCAGCCGTCGCCGTCGATCGCCCACACGGTGCGGTCGGGCTGGCCGACCTTGGCGCCCATCGCGGCCGGGATCGAGTAGCCCATGGTGCCCAGGCCGCCCGAGTTGAGCCACGTGTTCGGCCGCTCGTAGCGGATGAACTGCGAGGCCCACATCTGGTGCTGGCCCACGCCCGAGACGTAGATGCTGTCCGGGCCCGAGATCTCACCGAGGCGGCTGATCACGTGCTGCGGGGCGAGGTGACCGTCGTCGGGCTCCGTGAAGCCGAGCGGGTAGGTCTCGCGCCAGCTGTCGATCTGACGCCACCAGGCCTCGAGGTCCGGCTTGCCGTGCGTCTCCTGCTCGCGGGCGAGCTCGGGCAGCAGGTCGGCGATGACCTCTTTGAGGTCTCCGACGATCGGCACGTCCGCGGCACGGTTCTTGCCGATCTCGGCCGGGTCGATGTCCGCGTGGATGATCGTCGCGTGCGGGGCGAAGCTCGAGAGCTTGCCGGTGACGCGGTCGTCGAAGCGGGCACCGAGGGCGAAGACCAGGTCGGCCTTCTGCAGCGCGGACACAGCCGGGACCGTCCCGTGCATCCCCGGCATGCCGAGGTTCTGCGGGTGCGAGTCGGGCAGCGCGCCACGAGCCATGAGCGTCGTGACTGCAGCGGCGCCGGAGAGGTCGACGAGCTTGCGCAGCTCGGCCGCAGCGCCGGAACGGATCGCACCGCCGCCGACGTAGAGGACAGGCCGACGCGCCGAGGCGAGCAGGCGGGCGGCCTCACGGATCTGCTTGCTGTGCGGCTTCGTCACCGGGTGGTACCCCGGCAGGTTGAGCTCGCTCGGCCAGTTGAACGTCGTGGACGCCTGCATCGCCGACTTCGCGATGTCGACGAGCACGGGTCCCGGGCGCCCGGTCGAGGCGATGTGGAAGGCCTCGGCGATCGTCCGCGGGATGTCGTCGGGGTCGGTCACCAGGAAGCTGTGCTTGGTCACCGGGAAGGTGATGCCGACGATGTCGGCCTCCTGGAACGCGTCGGTCCCGATGAGCGAGGCACCCACCTGGCCGGTGATCGCGACCATGGGGATCGAGTCCATGTTGGCGTCGGCGATCGGCGTCACGAGGTTCGTCGCACCGGGGCCCGAGGTCGCCATCGTCACCCCGACACGGCCCGTGGCGTGGGCGTAGCCCGAGGCTGCGTGACCGCCACCCTGCTCGTGCCGCACGAGGATGTGCCGGATCTTCTTCGAGTCCATGAGCGGGTCGTAGGTCGGGAGGATCGCTCCGCCCGGGATGCCGAAGACCGTCTCGACGCCAGCGGCCTCGAGCGAGCGGACGATCGACTCGGCGCCGGTGATCTCGGCCGTCGAGACGTCGGTGCGCGGCCGGCGGACGGCGTCGCCGGGGGCAGGCTTCGGTGCGGTCGGCGTCGCGGCGGGTGCCGCGCCCGCCGGCGCTCCGCCGCGAGGCGGTGCGGGTGTGGGGCCCTGGACCATCGGGTTCTCCTGGGTGCTGAACGACGTGTGCGGGAGTGCTTACTGGTCAGTGCTGGCGAGTGCTGGGAGCGCTGGTCGGGCTCGCCGGTCGTGCTGACAGGCACCGACGCTGGTGCGTGGTCCTGCCTGTGCGACCTGAGGTCCGCTGCCGGGTGGGCGAAGATCCTCTGGTCGCAGGTCGTGACATGAAAAAACCCCTCGTTCCCGGGTAGGGGCCTTCGAGGGGTGAGCGCGCTGACGAAACCGAAGTGCTGGGCCTCAGCCGGCGCGCTCGGTAAGTACTACGAGGATGTTCGTCTGCATACGAAGCAGAGTACGCCTCCCCTGCGGTGATGTCATGCGGCCCCCCAATCGTCTCGCCTGGTGAGACGCGAGTGTTCATCCGGGAGGGCCTCGTCGCTCGGCTACAAGCCGCTGGCCCGCGTCGTCCTGCCAGCCTGCGCACGTCCTCGCCGACCGGTCGACGTGCGTCGGAGCACCCCAGCGCGGACGCCCGAGAGCCCGCTCCTCAGTCCCGTCCGGCCGCCGTCGACACGCAGACCTCGTTGCCGTCAGCGTCGGCGAGCACCCACCAGCTCGGTGCGTGCTCGTCCGACACGAGGGTGCCACCGGCGGCGAGAGCAGCGTCGACCCGGCCGGGCCCCTCGTCGGCCGCGACCGAGACGTCGACGTGGAGCCTCCCCCGTCCCGGGCGCGCTGCGTCAGCCTCCTGGAACCAGACCTGAGGGCCCAGCCCGTGCGGGTCGGCGAGCGCGTCCTCGTCGTCCCGTGCCGCGTCGTACCCGAGGACCGCGGCCCAGAAGGGACGGATGCGGGAGTCGTCGGTCGTGTCGACGGCGATCTCGACAGCCTGTGGTGCGCCCGGCGCCTGCTCGACGCCGAGCTCGACGGCGACCTGGGCCACACGCCGCGCCAGCAGGACGTCGCGGTCGGTCAGTCGCGCCACGTCATGGCTGACCAGAGAGAGCGCGACGTAGCCGTGCTGCAGCTCGACGTCGGGATGGTGCCCGGCCAGCTCGGCCTCCTCCGCGACGCGCTGCACGAAGGCGAGCGCCGAGACGAAGTCGGGGGTGCGGAAGTGCGCGCGGAGCCGTCCGAGGACGACGCGCCAGGGGGTCCCGGCGAGCGCGTCCTCGATCTCACCGGTCGTCAGATCAGCCATGACAGCCACTGTCGCACCTAGAGTGGGACACCACAACGCCTTCCACCACCAGCACGAGACTCCCGGGACCTGCCGGGCGCACGAGAGGAGCACCGCCCCGTGGCCGTCCAGCCCCGCACCCGGCGCTCCCTCGGCACCGCAGCAGCTCTTGCTCTCGTGCTGACGCTCGGCGCATGCGGCGACGACCCCGAGACTCTCGAGCACGTGACGGTGTCCGCGTCGGTCACCGACCCCGACACCTCGCAGACGACCACGGTCCACGGGTACGTGCCGGACCTGGCCCTCCCGGCGGGGACGACGCTCGATGCGCCCCTCGACGACCCGGTGATCCTTGCCGTCGACGTGACGGTCGCGGTCGGACCGGACCGTGGCTTCTCCGTGCGCCCGAGCGACTTCACGCTCCGGACGTCGTCAGGAGACTCCGTGGCCGCGCTGACCTCCGTGAACCGCGCCCTCGAGGACGAGTCGCTGTGGCCTCTCCTCGAGGTCGGCTCGGGCAGCACCCTGCGCGGGTGGCTCGCCTTCCCGGTCGAGCGCGGGTCGGTCGACGGTGCGACGCTCGTCGCGGCGCGTCCTGAGTCGATGACTGTCGAGGGCCGCGGCTCGCTCGAGGCTGCGACCTTCGAGGTCGCGCTCGAGCCTGCGGGCTGACCCACCGGCCAGCACGGCCGCCTGTCGGCGGGGTCTCCGGTCAGCAGAGCCTCCTCCAACGGGAGCCTGAGCTCTCGCCTGCGCCGGCACCGGGTCGCAGACACCACCGCCGGTCGCGCGCGGCACCGCATTTCGCACACGCCGCCGCTCGTCGCACGCGGCACCGCCGGTCGCACACGCCGGGAGGGCGGGACCGGTCCTGATGGACCTGTCCCGCCCTCCCTGGGTCTCGCAGCAGCACCTCTGTGGCGCCACCGGCGTCCGTCAGTACAGGACGGCGCCCTGCGAGGCGGAGTGCACGAGCTTGGCGTACTTGGCGAGGACTCCCCGCGTGAAGGTCGGGGCGAGCGGCTCCCAGCCTTCCTTGCGGGCCTCGAGGACCTCGGGGTCGACGAGCACGTCGAGCGTCGCGTTGGCGACGTCCAGACGGATCCTGTCACCGTCCTGCACGTAGGCGATCGGTCCGCCGTCGACGGCCTCGGGCGCGACGTGGCCGACGCACAAACCCGTGGTGCCACCCGAGAAGCGGCCGTCCGTGAGCAGCAGGACGTCCTTGCCGAGGCCGGCACCCTTGATCGCACCGGTGATGGCGAGCATCTCGCGCATGCCCGGTCCACCCTTGGGGCCCTCGTAGCGGATGACGACGACGTCGCCGGCCTTGATGGTCCCGTCCTCGAGGGCGTCCATCGCCGCACGCTCGCGCTCGAAGACGCGGGCGGTGCCCTCGAACACGTCGGAGTCGAAGCCTGCGGACTTCACGACCGCGCCCTCAGGGGCGAGCGAACCGTGCAGGATCGTGATGCCACCGGTCTTGTGGATCGGGTTGCTGAGCGCCCGGAGGATCTTGCCGTCGGGGTCGGGCGGCGCGATGTCCGCGAGGTTCTCCGCGACGGTCTTGCCGGTCACCGTGAGGCAGTCGCCGTGCAGCAGACCGGCGTCGAGCAGCGCCTTCATGACGACGGGGACGCCGCCGATGCGGTCGACGTCGGCCATGACGTAGCGGCCGAAGGGCTTGAGGTCTCCGAGGTGCGGGACCTTCGCGGCGACGCGGCTGAAGTCGTCGAGCGTGAGCTCGACCTCTGCCTCGTGCGCGATCGCCAGCAGGTGCAGGACAGCGTTCGTCGAGCCGCCGAAGGCCATGACGACGGCGATGGCGTTCTCGAAGGCCTCCTTCGTCATGATCTGACGCGCGGTGATGCCCTTGCGGAGCAGCTCGACGACGGCCTCGCCCGACTTGTGCGCGAAGGCGTCGCGGCGGCGGTCCGCCGAGGGCGGCGCAGCAGAGCCGGGGAGCGACATGCCCATGGCCTCGGCCACCGACGCCATCGTGTTCGCCGTGTACATGCCGCCGCAGGCACCCTCGCCCGGGCAGATCGCGCGCTCGATGCGGTCGAGGTCGCCCTTGCTCATGAGCCCCTTGGCGCAGGCGCCGACAGCCTCGAAGGCGTCGATGAGCGTGACGTCCTTCTCTGTCCCGTCCTCGAGCTTGACCCAGCCCGGCATGATCGTGCCGGCGTAGAGGAACACCGAGGAGAGGTCGAGACGAGCAGCGGCCATGAGCATGCCGGGGAGCGACTTGTCGCAGCCCGCGAGGAGCACAGAGCCGTCGAGGCGCTCGGCCTGCATGACGGTCTCGACCGAGTCGGCGATGATGTCGCGCGAGACCAGCGAGAAGTGCATGCCCTCGTGGCCCATCGAGATGCCGTCCGAGACGGAGATGGTGCCGAACTCGAGCGGGTAGCCACCACCGGCGTGCACGCCGCCCTTGACGGCCTTCGCGAGGCGGTCGAGCGAGAGGTTGCAGGGCGTGATCTCGTTCCACGAGCTGGCGACGCCGATCTGGGGCTTGACCCAGTCGTCGTCTCCCATGCCGACGGCGCGGAGCATGCCGCGCGACGCGGTGGCCTCGATCCCGTCTGTCACCTTGCGCGAGCGGGGCTTGATGTCGACACCTGGTGCGGCGGACCTGTCCGCGGCGGCGGTCTCGGGGGCGGTGTGTGGCGTTTCGGTCATGCTCCCGAGTGTAGGACCGCCCGTCCGTGCGCACGTCAGAGGGTCACCCTTCGGACGGGACCTACGTCCCCCGATATCGGGGACCTACGGCCCACAGATCCGGTCCCCAGGCGGTCAAAGATTGAACTACGAACACACCACAGCTTCACAGTTCATCTGAGGGGATGAGAGCAATGACCGCAACAACGAGCACTCGAACACAGGGGCACAGCGCAGTCGTCACGGGGGACGACATCGTGGTCCGGCCCGGGGCGCGTCGCGCACTGGCCCTCGCTCGGCTGTCGACGGGGTTCATCTTCCTCTGGGCCTTCCTCGACAAGACCTTCGGTCTCGGTTACTCGACCCCGAGCGACCGTGCCTGGATCAACGGCGGAGAGCCGAGCCAGGGCTTCCTCAACAGCCCGGCCGTCGTCGGACCGTTCAAGGACTTCTTCGCCAGCATCGCCAGCCCCGCGACCGACGTCCTCTTCATGCTCGGCATGCTCGCCGTCGGCGTCGCAGTGATGGCAGGCATGGGCGTCCGCGTCGCAGCTGTCGCCGGCTCGCTCATCATGTTCCTCATGTGGGTCGCCGAGTGGCCCATGGAGGCCGGCACCAACCCGTTCATGGACTACCACATCATCTACGCGCTCGTCCTGGTCGTCGTCGCCTTCACGCTGGCTGGTGACACCTGGGGCCTCGGCAAGTGGTGGGCCAACCTCCCCATCGTCAAGAACAACGGATGGCTCCGCTGACCACATCTCCCGCGGGCTGCACCCAGTCCTGCAGGGCACCTCGAAGGGCCTCGTCGCCACAGCGACGGGGCCCTTCGGGCGTCCCGTGGCACCGGCGCTGCTCCCGTCCTGCCGAGCGACCGACGCCGCACTAGGGTGGCCCGATGACCACGATCCACTGGTTCCGACGCGACCTCCGGCTGGCCGACAACCCCGCGCTCAACAGCGCCTGGGAGGAGGCGCAGGCCGACGACTCCCAGGTGGTCGGGCTGTTCGTCCTCGACGACGGGCTGTGGGGTCCCTCAGGGTCGCCGCGCCGCGACTACCTGCTCGCCAGCCTGAGCGCCCTCAGTGAGAGCATGGGCGGACGGCTCGTCGTACGGCGTGGGGACCCGGTCGACGTGCTGCCGAGCGTGGCGCACGAGGTCGGCGCCCAGACCGTGCACGTCGCGGAGTCCTTCGAGCCCTACGGCCGGGCACGCGACGAGAAGGTGGAGTCAGACCTGGCAGAGGCGGGTGTCCGGCTGCAGCGCACAGGCTCGGCCTACGCGGTGTCCCCAGGACGCGTGCTGACACGCACCGGCACGCCCTACAGGGTGTTCACCCCCTTCCGCACAGCGTGGCTCGACCACGGCTGGCGCGGCCCCGCAGCAGACCTCGGTCCTGTCGACTGGGCAGACCTGGCCTCCGAGCCGCTGCCCGAGGCCGACGGCGAGCCGCTGCGCCCGGCGGGCGAGGCAGCAGCGCTCGAGCGGTGGCACGAGTTCCTCGAGGACGTCGACGGCTACGACTCCGACCGCGACCGCCCTGACCTCGACCTCACCTCCCGGCTCTCCGTCCCGCTCAAGTGGGGCGAGATCCACCCCCGCACCCTGCTCGCCGACCTCAAGCAGGTGAGGGGCGACGGTGCCGCGAGCTTCAGGTCCGAGCTCGCGTGGCGCGAGTTCCACGCGGACGTCCTCTTCCACTCCCCCGAGGCCGCGACACTCTCGATCCGCGAGGTCATGCCCGACGACGCCTGGGCCCCGCGGTCACAGGCCGACAGGTGGTTCCAGGCGTGGACGGAGGGCCGGACCGGCTATCCGATGGTCGACGCCGGCATGCGGCAGCTCCTCGCCGAGGGGTGGATGCACGGCCGGGTACGGATGATCGTCGGGTCGTTCCTGGTCAAGGACCTGCACATCCCGTGGCAGCGCGGAGCACGGCACTTCATGCAGCACCTGCTCGACGCCGACCGCTCGCAGAACCAGCTGAACTGGCAGTGGGTCGCGGGGACCGGTCTCGACGCGTCGCCGTACTTCCGGATCTTCAACCCTGTGACGCAGGGACTGAAGTTCGACCCCGACGGCGACTACGTCCGCCGCTGGGTCCCCGAGCTGCGCGCCGTGCCCGGCAAGGCCGTGCACGAGCCGTGGAAGCTCCCCGACCCGCCCGAGGACTACCCTGACCAGCTGGTCGACCACTCCCGAGAGCGCAAGGAGTCGCTCGACGCCTACGCGCGCTTCAAGGACGCCTGAGCGGGTCAGGCGTCGCGCGACCTGTAGTCGTCCTCGAGGACTGCCATGAGGAAGACGTCGCAGTACGAGTCGCCGTCGAGGGCTGCGTCGCGCTGCCTGCCCTCGAGGACGAAACCGAGAGACTCGTAGAGAGCACGGGCACGGGGGTTGATCGCGAGCACGTCGAGCTGGACCCTGTGCAGACGCGGTCCGTCGTCCCCCGCCCCGTCACCGTCGAAGGCGTAGCGCAGCACCTGGTCGATCGCGTCGCGCCCGTAACCACGGCCACGGTAGGCCGGGAGCTGAGCCAGTCGCAGGTTGGCGCAGCGGACCTCCTCGTCGATGTCGTTGAGGACGATCTCACCGATCATCTCGTCGCTCACCAGCTCGCCGCCACGTGTCATGGCGGGGGTGACAGCCCAGTCGTAGCGGCCCGGGCGGTCGCTGACCGTCCTGGCCCACTCGTCGATCTGCTCCCGGTCGAAGTCGGTCGTCGTCCCCGTCAGCCTCATGGCCTCGGGGTCCTGGAGGGACTCCCACATGCGGTCGGCGTCGGTCGCCTCGATCGGGCGCAGCCGGGCGATCTCACCGGTCAGTACAGGACCGCGGGTCATCGGTTCTCCTCGTCAGGTGGTCCCGCCTGCGGGGCGTCGGCCGAGCAGCGGGGCATCAGCGTCGATGCTGATGCATGAGTGCGGTGGAGCTGTGGAGCTGTGGTGCCGCCGTGCCGTCCTGCGACAGTGCGGTGGTGTGGTGAGTCTGTCGTGGTGTCGAGCGAAGCGGTGCCCCGTAGCTGGATGCGTGCGGGGCGGGTACGACGGACGTCCGCCGTACCCGCCCCGCACGTGATCCTCGAGATGTCGTGCCGGTCTCCCGGCGGCGACGTGTCAGCCGATGCGCTCGACGACCAGCTCGCGGACGCGCCCGGCGTCAGCCTGGCCACGGGTGGCCTTCATGACGGCGCCGATGACAGCACCGATCGGGCCGAGGTTGCCGGAGCGGATCTTCTCGACGATGTCAGGCTGTGCGGCCAGGACCGTGTCGATCGCCTCGAGCAGCGGGCCGTCGTCGGAGACGATCTCCAGACCGCGGGCCACGACGACCTCTTCCGGGGAACCTTCGCCGGCGAGGACGCCTTCGAGGACCTGACGGGCCATCTTGTCGTTGATGCGACCCGAGTCGACGAGCGACTGGAGCTGACCGATCTGCTCCGGGGTGACGGGCAGGTCCGCGAGCTCGACCTCGGTGGTCTTCGCGGCACGGGCGAGCTCGCCCATCCACCACTTGCGGGCGGCGGCCGGGCTAGACCCTGCAGCGATGGTGGTCTCGATGAGCTCGAGGGCACCGGCGTTGACGACGTCGCGCATCTCCGGGTCGGAGAAGCCCCAGTCGCCCTGGAGGCGACGACGACGGTCGGCCGGCATCTCGGGGAGTGTCGCGCGGATCTCTTCGACCCACTCCCGGCTCGGCTCGACGGGGACCAGGTCGGGCTCGGGGAAGTACCTGTAGTCCTCGGCGTCGGACTTCACGCGCCCGGCCGTCGTGGTCGAGGTGTCCTCGTGCCAGTGACGCGTCTCCTGCGTCACCGTCTTGCCTGCGTCGAGGACGGCGGCCTGACGGGAGACCTCGTAGCGGACCGCACGCTCGATCGACCGGAACGAGTTGACGTTCTTGGTCTCGGTGCGGGTGCCGAGAGGTGACTCGGGCGTGGCGCGGAGCGACAGGTTCACGTCAGCGCGGACGTTCCCACGCTCCATGCGAGCCTCGGAGACGTCGAGGGCCCGGAAGATGTCGCGCAGCGTCTGGACGTACGCACGGGCGACCTCGGGGGCGCGGTCTCCGGCGCCCTCGATCGGACGCGTGACGATCTCCACGAGGGGGATGCCGGCACGGTTGTAGTCGACGAGCGAGTGGTCGGCTCCGTGGATACGGCCTGTGCTGCCACCGACGTGGGTGTTCTTGCCCGCGTCTTCTTCCATGTGCGCGCGCTCGATCTCCACACGGAAGATCGACCCGTCGTCGAGCTCGACGTCGAGGTACCCGTCGAAGGCGATGGGCTCGTCGTACTGCGAGGTCTGGAAGTTCTTCGGCACGTCCGGGTAGAAGTAGTTCTTCCGGGCGAAGCGGCAGGACTCCGCGATCGAGCAGTTCAGCGCGAGGCCGATCTTGATCGCGGACTCCACGGCCTTGCCGTTGACGACAGGGAGCGCTCCGGGCAGACCGAGCGACACGGGGGTCGTCTGGGTGTTCGGCGCGCCGCCGAACTCGACCTCGGCGGCGCAGAACATCTTGGTCTTCGTGCCGAGCTCGACGTGGACCTCGATGCCGATCACCGGGTCGAAGCGCGCGACGGCCTCGTCGTAGTCGACCAGGTCGACGTGGGCAGAGTGGCTCATCAGCGGATCTCCAGTTCAGGTGCCTGGTCGAGGATCGGACCGCCCCAGACGTTCTCGAGGGCGGACTCGAGCGCCGCACCGACGCGGTACAGGCGCTCGTCGGCGCGGGCCGGGGCGAGGATCTGGAAGCCGACGGGCAGGCCGTCGTCCGACAGACCGTTCGGGAGCGAGAGCCCCGGGACACCGGCGAGGTTCGCCGGGATGGTCGCGACATCGTTGAGGTACATCGCGAGAGGGTCGTCGAGCTTCTCGCCGAACTTGAAGGCCGTGGTCGGGGCCGTCGGGGAGACGAGCACGTCCGCCTTCTCGAAGGCTGCGGCGAAGTCCCGCTGGATGAGCGTGCGGACCTTCTGAGCCGAGCCGTAGTAGGCGTCGTAGTAGCCTGCGGACAGCGCGTAGGTCCCGAGGATCACGCGTCGCTTGACCTCGTCGCCGAAGCCCGCTCCACGGGTGGCGGACATGACGCGCTCTGCGGTGACCGGTCCCTCGGTGGGCTCGACCCGCAGGCCGAAGCGCATGCCGTCGAACTTGGCGAGGTTGCTCGACGCCTCGGCCGGCATGATGAGGTAGTACGCGGCGAGCGCGTTGACGAAGTGCGGGCAGGAGACCTCGACGACCTCGGCACCTGCGGACTTCAGCAGCTCGAGGGACTCCTCGAACCGGGCTGAGACACCGGCCTGGTAACCCTCACCGCTGAGCTCTTTGACAACTCCGACACGCACGCCGGTGAGGTCGCCGAGCGCACCCTGACGAGCAGCGTCGACGAGGGTCGGGACGGGCTCGTTGAGCGAGGTCGAGTCGCGGGGGTCGTGCCCACCGATGAGCTCGTGAAGCAGCGCCGAGTCGAGGACCGTGCGGGTGACGGGGCCAGCCTGGTCGAGCGACGAGGCCATGGCGATGAGGCCGTAGCGGGAGACGCCACCGTAGGTGGGCTTCACGCCGACGGTCCCGGTCACAGCGCCGGGCTGGCGGATCGAGCCGCCGGTGTCGGTACCGATCGCGAGAGGGGCCTCGAAGGCAGCGACGGCAGCTGCCGAGCCACCGCCGGAGCCACCGGGGATGCGGTCGAGGTCCCAGGGGTTACGGGTGTTGCCGTAGGCGGAGTGCTCGGTGCTGGACCCCATGGCGAACTCGTCCATGTTGGTCTTGCCGAGGATGGGCAGCCCGGCTGCCTTGATCTTCTCCACGAGCGTCGCATCGTAGGGCGGGATCCAGCCCTCGAGGATCTTGGAACCGGCCGTCGTCGGCAGCCCCTTGGTGACCACGACGTCCTTGACGGCGATCGGCACACCGGCGAGAGGGTGCAGGTCCTCCCCCGCGGCGCGGCGAGTGTCGATGTCACGAGCCGTGGCAAGAGCCGACTCGGAGCTGACGTGGAGGAAGGCGTGCACGTCGGTGTCGACGGCGGCGATCCTGTCGAGGTGCGCCTGGGTGACCTCGACGCTCGAGACCTCCCCGGCGGCGAGGTGGGCCGCGAGCTGCGCGGCGCTCTGACGTGTCAGGTCGCTCATGAGTCCTCCCCGAGGATCTGCGGGACGAGGAATCGTCCGTCTTCGCTCGCAGGAGCGCTGGCCATGATCTCGTCGACGTCGAGCGGGGCGACGGGGACGTCGTCACGGAAGACGTTGGAGAGCGGCAGCGGGTGGCTGGTCGCGGGGACGTCGGGGGTCGCGACGGCACTGACCTCGGCGATCGCGTCGACGATCACGACGAGCTCGCCTGCGAGGCGGTCGAGTTCTTCGGGGGTGAGGTCGATACGCGCGAGCGCTGCGACGCGCGCGACCTCGTCACGGGAGAGTGTGGACATAGGTCCAGTCTAGGCCAGCAGCCAGGCGCTCCGGCAGGGCCGTCGGGGCCCGTTCGCGTGACGAAGAACGACGGATCTGCAGCACGACGACTGCAGACGTGCGACGTGCGACGTGCGACGTGCGACGTGCGACGTGCGACGTGCAACGTCAAAGTATCCGGGTACGACAAGAGCCCACCCCCGTAAAGGGGTGGGCTCTTGTTGAATGGTTGTCCGGCGGCGACCTACTCTCCCACACAGTCTCCCGTGCAGTACCATCGGCGCAGAGGGGCTTAGCTTCCGGGTTCGGAATGGGACCGGGCGTTTCCCCC
>NZ_JACBYE010000064.1 GCF_013415325.1 Sanguibacter inulinus
GGGCTGTCACGGGGTGGGCTCCTCGGTGCTGGTGGCGTGCGGACCTGCGGTGCTGCGCGCCGCGGTCACCGGGCTGGCGCCCGGCGTGGTGCTGGGGACGACCACGACGTGCACGTGGTCGCAGTGCTGGGCGACGACGTCGACCAGACCGCCCGGGGCTGCGAGCCCCGGGGTGTCGGCGGGTGCGTCGACGACCACGACGATATCCGTGAACCGACGGGACGCGTCGACCCCCGGGGCGACGTTGTGCGCGAACCGCGGACCCGGGCCGTCGTCAGGGTCGTCGTGCGCTGGGAAGGTCACCGTCGTGCGGATGGCGTAGCCGGGGTCGTCGAGGGACAGCACGGGCGACCGGGTGGTCGTGGAGTACCGCACCCTGACGTCGTCGGAGACTGCCGCGGTGAGAGCGACCCCGACGAGCAACGGTGCGTACATGAGCTCCTCGAAGCCGAGGACCAGCACGTCAGGGCCCACGAGCTCGCGGGCGAGGTCCTCGGCGAGCGCCACGGCACGAGCCTGCAGCACGGTCTCGTCCTCGACCGAGAACCCGTGCCGGCCACCCTCGCGGACACCGTCCTCCCAGGCGGCGCGACGGGTGACCGCGGCACGACGGGTCGCAGGTGCGCCGTCCGCACCGTCCGCGCTACCCGCGGCGTCACTACCCTCGGCACCGTCAGCACGACCGACGTCGCCGGCAGCGCCCGCGCGCAGCAGCTCCTGGTGCGCGCTCTGCTCGGCCACGACGACAGGAGCACGCTCGAGCACGTCCTCCGGGAGCGTGATCGTCCCGCTCGTGAGCGCGACCACGTCGACCCGTGCCCCGATCTCCCGCCCGAGCGCCTCGAAGCGCTCTTGGTCGGCGGCCGACCTGAGGTCGATGAGCGCGGCGACGACGTACCGGTCCCGGGGGCTGTCGGCGTGCAGCGCGCGCACGGTGTTGAGGACGGTCTTGCCCGTCGAGATCTCGTCGTCGACGAGGACGAGCGTGCTGGCGTCCGCGAGGAACCTCGGGTCGGCGGGCAGCAGCAGGTGCTCGGTCGCGTGCGAGTGCTCTTCGGCGAAGCCGGCCGCGGGGGTCACCCCGGCGACGGGCCGACGGGTCGAGTGCAGCGACGGCACCCCGAGCGCGGCACCGACGCAGTGACCGAGAGCCGTCGCGGTCTCGGCGTAGCCGACCACCACGGTCGCACCCTCGGCCTCGGGCGCCTCGGTGACGGCGTCGTGCAGGCCGTCGACGACGAGCAGCAGGTGCTCGGCCGCACCGGGCTCACCCGCGAGCGCAGCGGTCAGCGCCTGCGTGACGCCAGCCCCGCGCGCGGCGTCGGCGACGCTCGTGACGTCCGCGAGCACGTCGGTGACCAGCAGACCGAGCAGCGTGCCGGCAGCCTGGACGATGCGCGGGTCTGTCGGGACGTGCTTGCCGAGCACCGTCGAGACGAGCAGGTGCGCACGGCGCGGGTTGCGCCGCAGGGCGAGGCCGACGAGGGCACCCAGCGGCAGGTCGACCGCCGACCTGTCGGTCGTCAGGCCGACACCGAGGCGCGCGGAGACCCAGTCACCGGTCCAGCCGCTCACAGCTGGTCGCTCGCGGAGATGACGTCGATGTAGCTGACGTCTTCGTTGATCACGCCGAACATCGTCGCCCGGCGCAGCAGCTGCTCGGCCCAGGCCCTGTGCGGCTTGCTCTCGTTCATCTTGTTCTTGTACTGCGAGGCCTTCACGCCACCGGTGGTCGCGGCGAGGATCTCGCAGGCGTCGCTGTACTCCTCGTGCGAGACCACGGACAGCGCGTGCACGGCGGCGACGTGCGAGGGGTGGATCACGGTCTTGCCGGTGAGGCCGTTCGCCTGGTCGAGGACGACCTCGCGGATCAGGCCGTCGAGGTCGGCGTCGATCATCTTGGCGCGCAGCGGGCGCTCGTCGTGCTCCTTGAAGGGGCTCTCGCGCAGCTGGGGCTTGAAGATGCGCTCCTGGTAGGAGAAGTACTCCCACACAGGACCGGTGATGACGAAGCCGTCGCCACCCGCCCGCCCGAGGACGTTGACGATGTCGGAGATCACCGAGGCGATGACGTGCACGTGGTAGATCGTCAGCTCGCGGTTGCGGCGCAGCCCGTAGGCGGACGAGAGGTCGGTCGCGCCCGTGCGGACGGCGAGGATCGTGCTGCGGTGCTTCATGAGCAGCTGGCGCACACCCTCGAGCTCGTCGCGCCGGGTCTCGGTGTACGCGAGCTCGGGCGACTCGAGCACGGGCATGGCGTACAGGCGACGGCCGGTCCGCTCGCTCGCGGCCTCGATCTCCTCGAGGAACTCGACACCTGTCGAGCCGAGGAACTTGGGGATCACGAAGCCCGCGAGGACCGGCAGGTGCTCGCCCAGGCCGTCGACGATCAGCCGGATCTGGTAGGCGGAACGCACCCGCACGAAGATCAGCGGACCTGACGCACCGGTCTGCGCGTACTCGCGCAGCTGCGCGACGGTGTTCTGCTCGGCGAAGGGGACCTCTTCGTCGGCGATCGAGTCTTCGAGGCACACCACGAGCGACACGACGCCGTAGGCCGCGCGCTTGGCGATGTCCGCGGCGAGCCGCGGCCGGGTACCCGGGCTGTAGAGGGTCGCGCCGAGGCCCATGGCGAGCATGCCGGGGTCGGTGTCGACCGTGAACGGCTGCGGTGCGCGGTGGAAGAGGCGCTGGATCTCAGCGTCGCTCAGGTATTCGAAATGACGCATGGCCCTGGCTCTCTGAACAGACCGGGACCCCCGGGGTGACCAGGGGTCCGACACGCGCTCGAGGCCGAGCGCAGTTCAAGATAGCCGAGCAGGATGACAATCGCGGGTCGAGAACGACCGACCACGCTGGGGAGAACTCCCCCGCACCGCGACGCGCCCAGGCTGCTCTGCGACGATGTGCCTATGACGCTGATGACCAAGGGCTCGAACATCCCCCTGACCGCCACGCGCCTGCGCGCAGACCTCGTCTGGGACACGACGGGTGGCGGCCCTGACGTCGACGCCTCAGCCCTCCTCGTGACCGAGTCCGGCAAGGTGCGCTCGGACGACGACTTCGTGTTCTTCAACCAGCCGCAGCACGCCTCGGGCGCCGTGCAGAAGCTCGCCAAGGTGCCTGTCGCCGGCCAGCTCCGCGACAGCCTCGAGGTCGACCTCGGCCGCGTCGAGACCGCGATCGACAAGATCGTCCTCGGGGCGTCGGCCGACGGCGGCACCTTCGGTCAGGTCCGGGGGCTGCACCTCGTGCTGACCGACGGGGCGACAGGCGTGGAGGTCGCCCGCTTCGACATGACGGACGCGAGCACCGAGACCGCCTACGTGTCGGGTGAGGTCTACCGACGGGGTGGTGTCTGGAAGTTCCGTGCCGTGGGCCAGGGCTATGCCTCGGGCCTGGCCGGCCTCGCGACAGACTTCGGCATCACCGTGGACGACGAGCCCGCCGCGCCTCCCGTGGCCGCGGCACCAGCAGCCCCGATCACCCCTCCAGCCCCGGCCGCCCAGGCCGCACCGACGCGTCCAGCCCGCACCTCGCTCGCAGGCCCGTCTGCGCCGCAGCCCGCAGCACCGGGCACGACAGTCGCGGGTCGGACCGCACCGCGCATCGACACGACCCGCCCGGACCGCACTCCGGCCTCCCCTGCGCAGCCCGCGTACACCCCGCCACCCGCACCCCAGCACAGCGCCCCGGCGGCGTCGGCCGGTGGACCGATCGACTACACGCGGCCGAGCCGCACTCAGGCGAGCCAGCCTGCCGCACCTTCGGCTCCTGCCGCACCTGCGACCCAGTCCACCTCGGCGCTCCCGAGCATGCCGCCGCCCACGGGCCGTCCCCTCGCCGGGTACGCCCCGCCGCCCGTCGGCACACCGTTGTCCCAGGCGCCCCAGTACGCGCCGCCCGGGTCGCCCGTCGCTCCGCAGGCACCGGCAGCCCCACAGTCACCGCCGGCACCGCCAGCCCCCGGCTACGGGGCGCCCACCGGGTACGGCGTGACGCCCTCCCCCTGGGGCCAGCCGGCACCCGCGGCACCGCAGGCGCCGTCCCCGTACGGACGCCCGGACGCGACGAGCGGCGGTTACCCTGCGACGCCCCAGACCGGTGGCGCGACAGTGAACCTCGACAAGGGCCGGGTCAGCCTGACGAAGAACCAGCGCGTCTCGCTCGTCAAGACCGGCGCGCCGCGCCTGAGCAAGGTCCAGCTCGGTCTCGGGTGGGACCCGGCCTTCGGGGGCAAGTCGATCGACCTCGACGCCTCGGCCATCGTGCTCGACGCCTCCGGCAAGGACATCGACTCCGCCTGGTTCGCCTCCAAGAAGGCCTGCAAGGGCGCTGTGACGCACCAGGGCGACAACCTCACCGGCCAGGGAGACGGCGACGACGAGGTGATCATGGTCGACCTCGACGCGCTGCCCGCAGAGGTCGCGGCCGTGGTGTTCACCATCAACTCGTTCTCCAAGCACCTGTTCACCGACGTGAAGAACGCGTACTGCCGCCTGCTCGACTCGACCACGCGGTCTGAGCTCGTGCGCTTCGACCTCACGGATTCCAAGCCGAGCACCGGGGTCTTCATGTGCGTCCTGCGCCGCGCGGCCCAGGGCTGGGAGATGGAGGCCCTCGGCGACTTCCACGACGGCCGGTCGGTCAAGGCGATGCGCAAGCCTGCAGCCCAGTACGTGCACGCAGGCTGACGTCCGCGCGGTGCGGGCACGCGGCCCGACACCCCGCGCGCCCGCGCGCAGGCCGCCCGCCCCCGCAGACGGCAGCAGGCCCGGACCCTGGTCTCTCGACCGGGGTCCGGGCCTGCTGCGTCGTGGCTCAGAGGCTCAGAGGTACGGGACCACCGCGGGGAGCAGCTGGTCGAAGGTGCGTCCCGAGGTCGGGGCACCGATCGCGGTCATCGACCAGCCGGCGCCGTCTCGGCTGACCTTGGCCATCACCTGGGCGTTGTGGGTGCCCGAGCCTGTGAGCTCGTAGCGCGCGATCTCCGAGCCGTCGGTCTCGTCGACGAGGCGGCAGAACGCGCTCTCGATCTGGCTGAAGTCCTGCCCCGTGAAGGAGTTCACCGTGAAGACGATCGTCGAGACGTTCGCCGGCACCTGGGTGAGCTCGACGACGATCGACTCGTCGTCCCCGTCGCCCGCACCCGTGCGGTTGTCGCCGGTGTGCACGACCGAGCCGTCCTTGCTGCCGAGCTGGTTGAACCACACGACGTCGACCAGCTGGCCGGAGCCGTCGAAGAGCAGCCCCGAGGCGTCGAGGTCGATCTCCTGGTCACGCTTGCCGAAGAAGCCCTTCTTCTTGGCGGCGTCCCAGCCGAGCCCCATGCGGACACGGGTGAGCGTGCCTCCCGAGCTCTTGGTGAGCGAGAGCTTCTGGCCCTTGGACAGGTTCACAGACATGCGGTGGAGTCCCTTCGATGGTGCGTCGACCAGGCCGGACGGCCAGGCGGGTCAGACTGCGGTGGGGTGATCGGTGCTGGATGTGATGGTTCCCGTGCTCTCCGGGCCGTCGACCCCGTGCCTGCGGCGGTGCCGCAGCGAGGACCAGAACGCAGCCCCGATGAACACCACGCCGATGAGCCCTGTGACGACCTCGTTGATGTGCCACTTGATGGACAGCAGCAAGATCGTCGCGAGCGCGCCGATGGCCCAGTGAGCACCGTGCTCGAGGTACACGTACTCGGCGAGCGTGCCCTTGCGGACCAGGAAGATGGTGATCGAGCGGACGAACATCGCGCCGATGAACCCGAGCCCGAGGGCGATGATGATCGGGTCTGCGGTGATCGCGAAGGCGCCGATGACACCGTCGAAGGAGAACGACGCGTCGAGGACCTCGAGGTACAGGAAGAGGAAGAACCCGGCCTTGCCTGTCGCCTTGGCGAGCGTGGTCGGACCGTTCGGCCGACCGGTGAGCGGGGCGCTGCCGTCGCCGGCGTCCTCGTCGCTCACGTCGTCGTCGAGCATGTCGCTGTCCTCGAAGAGGCTGCCGAGGCCGTTGACCGCCAGATAGGTGATCATGCCCAGGACACCGGAGAGCAGCACGATGTGCGGGTCCTCGGCGAGCAGCTCGGAGGCGAGCACGAGGGCGATCGCCGCGATGACCACCGAGAGGTTGGCCAGCTTGCCGGCCCGCGCGAGCGGGCGCTCGATCCAGGACAGCCAGGTGATCTCACGGTCGGAGAGCACGAAGTCGAGGAAGAGCATCAGCAGGAACAGGCCACCGAAGGCGGCGATCTGCGGGTGCGCCTCGGCCAGGATGTAGCCGTAGCTGCCGGGCTCGTGCACGTCGCCCTTCTCCATGGCGAGCCGCACGGCCTCGATCGGGCCGAGGCCCGCGGTCACGCTCACGACGAGCAGCGGGAACACCAGGCGCATGCCGAACACGGCGATGAGCACGCCGACGGTGAGGAAGATCTTCTGCCAGGCCTCGCTCATGCGCTCGAGGACCTTGGCGTTCACCACGGCGTTGTCGAAGCTCAGCGAGACCTCGAGGACCGCGAGGATGAGGCAGAGGAAGAGGGCCTCGGGCCCTCCGTAGAAGAGGGCGGTCACGAGCGCGAGGGCCGTGACGACAAAAGACCACCCGAAGGTGCGGAGGATCATGCTCGTGTCCTGTTCTGAGAACTGCTGAGAAAAGGCGGCCCGGGAGAGTCCCGGGCCGCCTTGTGCGAGGTGGTGCGTCAGACGCCGACGCCGAAGTCGCGGGCGATGCCCACGAGACCCTCGGCGTAGCCCTGGCCCACAGCGCGGAACTTCCACTCGGCACCGTTGCGGTACAGCTCGCCGAAGACCATCGCGGTCTCGGTCGAGGCGTCCTCGCTGAGGTCGTAGCGGGCGATCTCGGTGCCGCCGGCCTGGTTGATCACGCGGATGAACGCGTTGCGGACCTGGCCGAAGCTCTGCGAGCGCGCTGCCGCGTCGTAGATCGAGACGGGGAAGACGATCTTGTCGACCTCCGGCGGGACCGTCGCGAGGTTGACCGAGATCTGCTCGTCGTCGCCGTCGCCCTCACCGGTGAGGTTGTCACCGGTGTGCTCGACAGAGCCGTCGACGCTCTTGAGGTTGTTGAAGAAGACGAAGTGGCCGTCCGAGAGGACCTTGCCGCTCGCGCCGGCCATGATGGCGCTGGCGTCGAGGTCGAAGTCCGTCCCGGTGGTCGACCGTGCGTCCCAGCCGAGGCCGACGGTGACGGCGGTCAGACCAGGTGCCTCTTTGGTGAGCGAGACGTTTCCGCCCTTGCTAAGACTGACTCCCACGAGTGCTCCAGACGCTCAGGGCGAGGGATTCACCCCCGCCGATCGGTGTGCTGCGTCACCATGAGGCGACGGCCCGACTATATCCCCGCAGACCCCGGATCTCCCTGGGAAGACGGGTGAGACAGATGGGGAGAACTCTCCCGGCCCGCTTTGACCCGGGCCCCACCGGGGGCGCACCCTGGTGGGGTGAACGAGGAAGAGATCCGCCACCGTCAGGCCAACTGGTTCTTGGGCGGTGCGCTGCTGGTGATCTGCACGGGCATCGGCATCGCCATCACGATGGCGCGGGCCGACACCCTGTTCGTCGGCATCGGCTTCGCCGTGGGCGTCGTGCTCTGCTGGGCCGTCAACAAGTTCGTCAAGTAGGTCGAGCGCCCGCCCCGCCGCGCGGCGGGTGGCAGACCAGGCGTCAGACCTCAGACGAGGGCCGCGAGGACCCGCTGCCACGTCGCGCGCGGTGACGCTCCCCGCTCGACGAGCACAGACTCCCCGGCGGGGCTCCCCCACGACTGTCCCGACCTGTGGACGACGAGCGCCAGGACCAGCCCGTCCGAGACCCTCGACGACCGACCCGGACCAGTGCCCATCCACGACACGACCCGGGCAGGGGCTGCAGCGAGGTCGACCACCTCGAGGTAACGGTGCGCGGCGACAGCCTCGCCGCGGCGGGCCGCGACAGGCGGTGGCGTGGCACGGACGACGGCCCACGGTCCGACCCTGTCGACGATCATCGACGCGCTGCCGTCGAGCGAGGCGTCGACCACGTCGGCCGCGCGCACGTGCAGGCGGACGTCGGGCCTGTGCACAGCCCTGCGGACCAGCTCACCCGTCGGGGTGCTCACCCCGCGGTCGTCGACCAGCCCCGCCCGCGCCGGGCCAGGTCTGTGCGCTGGAGCCAGGCGGCGCGAGCCCCGCACGAAGATGTCGAGCTCGTCGGCCCCGAGCCAGGCCTCGGGCGGCACGTACCAGCGGCCGCGGTCGAGCTCGCGCGTCCACGGGGCGCTGGCGAGCTCGCGCGTCGATGCTGCGCCGGTGCCCTCGCGCGTCGACTCGCCGCGGGCGAGCTCGCGCGTCCACGCGGCGCTGACGCCCTCGCTGTGGGTGAAGGCGTCGGGCGCGAGCCCCCCGGGGTCCGCGGACGCACCGCGCAGGGATGCACCGTCCGCCGGGACCACCTCGTCCTGCACCCGGAGGGTCGCGAGCGCGGCCTCGACCGCGTGGACCAGAGCACGGTGGTGGGCGACGGGGACTGTCGCCGAGACCTCGACCACGCCGAGGCGCCCCGAGCGCGAGCCGCCGCCCAGGTCGGTGCAGGCGACCAGGACCGAGGTGCGCACGACCGGGGTCGACATGTCGTGCTCGACCACGTCCAGTCGCACCGCCCGGGCGTCAAGGCCGAGGACGGTGCGGACCGTCGTCCCGGCGGCGTCGAGCAGCACCGCTGACGGGTCGTCGGCGAAGGCTGCCGTCACACGCGACTGCGCGGCCGTCGCCAGCGCGACCTCGGCCGCCGACGGCGCACCACCGGCCGCGGAGGATCCGGGCCCGCCAGGCGTCCCGAGCGAGACGAGCGGCTCGTGGCCACCAGACGGCCCGCCACCCCACGCGCTCAGCGCACCCGAGACGAGCGGTGCGAGCCTGCGCACGCTCAGCTGTGCGGCGACGTGGCGGCCCGAGGCGTCGGCGAGCGAGGCCACGGGAGCCCTCGCCCCGCTCCCCGAGACGTCGTCGACGACCACCCAGCCGGCGGGTGGCAGCAGGCTGACACCCGCGGAGGAGACCCTCGGTCCGCCGGTCGCAGCACCGTCCCCGGTGCCGGTCTCAGTCACCGGGCGTGCCGGTCGGTCACACGTCGATCGGACGCGGACCGGCCTGCCAGGCCTTCCACGCCGACGAGAGGATCTCTTCGAGGCCGGCCTCGGCGTGCCAGCCGAGGATCTCGTTGATGCGCTCGGGCGAGCCGACCAGCTGGGGCGGGTCGCCCGCGCGGCGCGCCTCGACGATCGGGTCGATGGTCAGCCCGGACACGGCCGCGAGACCGTCGATGACCTCGCGCACGGACGCACCTGTCCCCGTGCCGACGTTGAACACGTCGAAGGGCTGGGAGTCGTGCGTGAGGTACTGGAGCGCCGCGATGTGCGCCTTCGCGAGGTCGAGGACGTGGATGTAGTCACGGATGCACGTGCCGTCGGGCGTCGGGTAGTCGTCGCCGAAGAGACGCGGCTGCTCGCCGCGCTCGATGCGGTCGAGGACCATCGGCACGAGGTTGAGGACCGCGGGGTCGCCCAGGTCGTCCCACCCGGAGCCGGCCACGTTGAAGTAGCGCAGCGCGACGAACTTCAGCCCCCAGGCGCGCGAGGCCGCGCGCCCCATCCACTCGCCCACGAGCTTCGTCTCGCCGTAGGGGTTGATGGGCTCGGCGTGGAGCTTCTCCTCGACGACCGAGACCGAGGGCATGCCGTAGGTCGCCGCAGAGGACGAGAAGACGAGCTTGTGCACGCCGGCCTCCTCCATCGCTGCGAGGACGTTCGTGAGGCCGCCGACGTTCTGCTGGTAGTAGTACGTCGGGCGGGCGACAGACTCGCCGACCTGCTTGCGCGCCGCGAAGTGGATGACCGCGTCGACCTCGTGCTCGCGCAGCGCGGCCACGAGGACCTCCTGCGCACCGGCCGACGCGACGTCGAGCTCGATGACCGTGGCGTCACCGACACGGCTGCGGGCTCCGGTGCTCAGGTCGTCGACGACGACGACCTCGTCCCCGCGCTCCTGCAGAAGACGCACCACGTGTGCGCCGATGTACCCAGCCCCGCCAGTCACCAGAATCGTCATACCCGCAGGCTACCGTTCCGGGGCTGCGCGCGGCAGGGACGTCCGGCGCTCTCCCCGCCTAGGCCCAGCCGAGTTCGTGCAGACGCTCGTCGTCGATCCCGAAGTGGTGGGCGATCTCGTGGACCACCGTGACGGTGACCTCCTCGACGACCTCCTCGACCGTGTCGCAGATCGCCAGGGTCGGGTTGCGGAAGATCGTGATGCGGTCCGGCAGGGCCCCGGCGGCCCATCCGAGGTCGCGCTCGGTCAGCGGGACCCCGTCGTAGACCCCGAGCAGGTCCGGCTGCTCGGGCGGGGCGTCGTCCTCGACGAAGATCACCACGTTGTCCATCTGGGCCGTGAGCTCGGGCGGCACCTGGTCGAGGGCGTCCGAGACGGCCTCTTCGAACTCTTCTCGCGACATGTCGACCATGCGGACCATCCTCCCCCACGCACCCGTCGAGAAGCCCCGACAGCCGCAGAGATCCGCCTCTGGACCTCGTGTTTTGCATCCGGGCCCGATCTCGCTCTATGCTTCGTACGGTCCTAGACGGTTCGTCTGTGGTTCTGCCATCAGCAGCGTCAACGACTAGGCCCCCATCGTCTAGCGGCCTAGGACGCTGCCCTTTCACGGCGGTAGCACGGGTTCGAATCCCGTTGGGGGTACGAGCAGGACAGGGTCACCGAGAGGTGGTCACGAAGGGCTCAGAAGTACTGTAGGATTCTCAACGGTTCGGACAACGAACTGTAGTGAAGCAGCAAGGACCTTGTGTCACAGCGTGATCCAAGGCCCCGTAGCGCAGTTGGTTAGCGCGCCGCCCTGTCACGGCGGAGGTCGCGGGTTCAAGTCCCGTCGGGGTCGCTTTGATGATGGTCGCCCGGTCATAGAGATATGGCCGGGCTTCCGTGTCAAGGCTCTGTAGCTCAGTTGGTAGAGCGTTCGACTGAAAATCGAAAGGTCACCGGATCGACGCCGGTCGGAGCCACCAGTACACCGAGAACGCCGCAGACATCGTCTGCGGCGTTTTCTGTCGTCCCCCACATCCCCGCCCACCAGCGGACAGGGCCTGTTGCCCTGCGGCGCACGTGCTCACGCCGTACGATCGGTGGAGATCAGCCGCGCAGGGCCCCTGGTCACAGGGGCGCAGCAGCGGCGACGCGCGGCAGGCGACGCGCGGACCAACAGGAAGGTGTGACGGCGATGAGCCAGAAAGACTCCGGGCTGCCAGGCAGCTCGAGCGAGCAGACGTCGATCGGGACCCTCGTCGGCCGGTTGAGCGAACAGCTCAGCCGACTGGTCCGGGCCGAGATCGCGTCGGCCAAGGCCGAGCTGTCGGCCAAGGCCAAGAGCCTCGGGATCGGGATCGCGCTCGTGGTGGTCGGAGCGGTCCTCGCGCTCTACGCCCTCGGCTTCCTGCTCTACGCGGGTGTCGCCGGGCTGTCGAACGTCGTCCCGGTGTGGCTCGCGGCGCTGATCGTCGGCGTCGTGCTGCTCCTCCTCACGGCCCTCCTCGCGCTCGTCGGCCTCAAGCTGCTCAAGAAGGGCAGCCCGCCGTCCCCCGAGATCACCGTCAAGAGCATCAAGGACGACGTCGCCGCCGTGAAGGAAGGTCTGAAGTCATGAGCGAGCAGCCGAGCACCCCTGACACCTCGAGCATGTCGGCCGCCGAGCTCAGCGCCGAGGTGCTGCGCGCCCGCGCCGAGCTGGCCGCGACTGTCGACGAGCTCTCGACCCGGCTCAGCCCGAAGAACCTCGCCGCCGACGCCGCCACGACGGCAAAGCTGGCCGCGACCGACGCCGGCGCCTTCGTCACCGGGGCCGGTCTGCCCGCGCAGCCGGGGTCCCGCGCCCGCAACGCGAAGATCGCCCTGGGCGTCGCCGCAGGGGTCGTCGCGCTGGTCGCCCTGGCCGTGGTCCGGCGCGCCCGCCGCTGACCCGTCCACGACGCACGAGAGGCCCCGTCCGATGATCGGACGGGGCCTCTCGGCACATCTGGTGTCAGGCGGCTCGCCGGGGCGTCAGGACTCTTCGCCGATGTTGACGCCGGAGTCCGCGAGCAGGCCCTTGACCTCGGCCTCGCGGTAGCGGCGGTGACCACCGAGGGTCCGGATCGACGAGAGCTTTCCAGCCTTGGCCCAACGGGTGACCGTCTTCGGGTCCACACGGAACAGGCTCGCGACCTCAGCCGGCGTGAGGAGGACTTCCTGCTCTCCACGGTTGCTCAACATGATGCACCTCTCTGTGGCACAGGCTGGTCCCGGGGGGAGGGAACTCATCGATCAGCCCTAGCCGTTTCATCTATTATCACCCTACGGGCGATTCGTGCCAGCCGCCAGCCGGGGTGAAAAAGGAGCGGATGACCGAGTTGCTCAGACTGGGCCCGTCTGCACGGAGCGTGACGGTAGCCACAGATGCCCGTCGTGACGGTGCCCGCCCGCGCTCTGAGTGGTCCAACCGCCCCGCGAGCATGTACCGTTAACCCACGAACAGACGAAACACACCCCGGGGCCGCACGTCTTCTGACGCCAGCCGCCCCGCTTCTACGTTGAGGGGGTCGGAGCCATGGGCCGCGGCCGTCAGAAGGCAAAGCAGACCAAGGTCGCTCGGGAGCTGAAGTACTACTCTCCCGACACGAACTACAAGGCTCTCGAACAAGAGCTCACTGGTCATGGCGGAACCGATCTCGCTACGGACTCTCGCCACAGCGCGAGCAGGTCCGACGATCTCGAGGACCGTGAACCGTACGCGGACTGGTCCGACGACAGGTGACCTCGGTGTCATCTGTCGCCTCACCCCTCGTCTGAGCAGACGCCCCGTACGACTCGACGCTCTCTGAGCGTCGGCTCGTCGGCGCCGTCTCTCGTCGTCTCCCGAGCAGCGCAGCCTGGTCCAGCACCGGGGTGCGCTGCTCGTCGTCTACCCCGGGGCAGAAGCACTCACGCAGAGGCACTCACGCAGAGAGCGCCGCACGACGGTGGTCGTGCGGCGCTCTGAGCTCTTCGAGCGTCGGCGTCGCGCCTCCGTCCCCGGCAGGGGACGGTCGTCGACGTCCTGGCCGAGGACGCGCTGCGTCGTCCTGCTCAGGCCCTGTACTCGCCGTGGAGCCTGACGGCTCCCCCGTCGACACCCTTGGCACCGCGGACGATGCCCTCGCCCGTCGCGCCGTCGTCCTCCGTCACGACACCGAGCGTCCACGCCGGGACGCCGAGAGCCGCGAGGCGGGCCAGTGCGGCGTCGGCGCCGTCGGCCCCGACGACCGCGACCATGCCGACACCGAGGTTGAGCGTGTTCTCGAGGTCGCCCCACGGCACCTGACCGAGGCCGCGCACGACGTCGAAGACCGCCGGGACGGTCCAGCTGGCACGGTCGACCGAGGCGGACAGGCCCTTCGGGAGGACACGCGCCAGGTTCGCAGCGAGCCCACCACCGGTGACGTGGGAGTACGCGTGCACCTGCGCGCCGGCGTCGCGGGCCAGGGCGAGGCAGTCGCTCGCGTAGACGCGGGTCGGCTCGAGGAGCTCTTCACCGAGGGTGCGGCCGAACTCGTCGACGTGGCGGTCGAGCGTCCAGCCCGCGTGGTTGATGACGGCTCGGACGAGGGAGTAGCCGTTGGAGTGCAGGCCAGAGGAGGCCAGCGCGATGACGACGTCACCGGTCTGGACCTTCTCCGGGCCGAGCAGGTCGGCAGCCTCGACGACACCGACGGCTGCGCCGGCGACGTCGTACTCGTGCGGCCCGAGGAGCCCGGGGTGCTCGGCGGTCTCTCCGCCGACGAGTGCGGTCCCCGCGACCTCGCAGGCTGCGGCGATGCCGCGCACGATGTCCGCGATGCGCTCGGGGACGACCTTGCCCGTCGCGATGTAGTCGGTCATGACCAGCGGCTCGGCGCCGCAGACGACGATGTCGTCGACGACCATGCCGACGAGGTCGAAGCCGATCGTGTCGTGGATGTCGAGCGCCTGGGCGATCGCGACCTTGGTGCCGACGCCGTCGGTCGAGGAGGCGAGCAGCGGGCGGTCGTAGGCCTTGAGCATCGAGACGTCGAAGAGCCCGGCGAAGCCGCCGACCCCGCCGAGGACCTGCGGGCCGTGCGTGCGGGCCACAGCCGACTTCATCAGCTCGACGGCACGGTCACCTGCCGCCGTGTCGACGCCGGCGGCTGCGTAGGTGATGCCTTCAGACACTTCGATGACTCCTGTGGTTGGCGCGGGTCGCTGCTGACGGTCCCTGTGGTGGTGGGCGGACCTGGTGCTGGTCGAGCAGACGGCTACGTGGTGCGGGGGTCTGGCGGTGCTGGTACGGGATGGTGCGTCGTGCGTGCGGGTTGCGTGGTCCCACGAGCTGCTGCTTGCGGGAGCCCCGGTCAGGAGTGCTGCAGCGTCAGGGGTGCTGCAGCGTCAGGGGTGCTGGAGCGCCCCGGCGCCTCCAGCCGACACCGTGAGGTTCGACAGCCCGTCCTCGGGCGCGCCGAGCGGCAGCTCGGCCTGCTCGAGGAGGTTCTTGCCCAGACGCGCGGCGTCCGGGAGCTCGATCGGGTAGGTCCCCGAGAAGCAGGCCGTGCACAGCTGGGACTTCGGCTGCTCGGTCGCGGCGATCATGCCCTCTTCCGAGATGTACCCGAGGGTGTCCGCCCCGAGGGACTGGCCGACCTCGGCCGGGCTCAGGCCGTTGGCGATGAGCTCGGCCCGCGAGGCGAAGTCGATGCCGTAGAAGCACGGCCACTTCACGGGCGGGGAGCTGATGCGCACGTGGATCTCGGCGGCCCCGGCCTCGCGGAGCATCCGGATGAGCGCACGCTGGGTGTTGCCGCGGACGATCGAGTCGTCGACGACCACGAGGCGCTTGCCCTTGATGACGTCGCGCAGCGGGTTGAGCTTGAGCCGGATGCCCAGCTGGCGCAGCGTGTCAGACGGCTGGATGAAGGTGCGCCCGACGTAGGCGTTCTTCATGAGGCCCTGCCCGAAGGGGATGCCCGACTCCTGCGCGTACCCGACCGCGGCCGGGGTGCCGGACTCCGGGACGGGGATGACGAGGTCGGCCTCGACGGGGTGCTCGCGGGCGAGCTCACGGCCCATCTCGACACGCGCTGCGTGCACGGAGCGTCCCTTGATGCTCGTGTCCGGGCGAGCCAGGTACACGTACTCGAAGACGCAGCCGGCACGCTCGGGCGTGGCGAACTTCTGCGAGCGGAGGCCGTCGGCGTCGATCGCGATGAGCTCGCCGGGCTCGACCTCGCGGACGAAGCTCGCCCCGACGATGTCGAGGGCGGGGGTCTCGCTCGCGACGACCCAGCCGCGGTCGAGCCGGCCGAGCACGAGCGGGCGGACACCCTGGGGGTCGCGCGCCGCGTAGAGGGTCTTCTCGTCCATGAACACGAGGCTGAAGGCGCCGCGCAGCCGCGGGAGGACCTCCATCGCGGTCTGCTCGAGCGTGTGGTCGGCGTCGCCGGCGAGCAGCGCGGTGACGAGCGCGGTGTCGGTCGTGTTGCCGCGGGCGAGCTCGCCGCGGCGCTGAGCGCCGTAGCGCTCGGCCACGAGGTCGACGAGCTCGGCGCTGTTGACGAGGTTGCCGTTGTGCCCGAGGGCGACAGTGCCAGCGGCCGTCGCGCCGAGGGTGGGCTGGGCGTTCTCCCACGTCACGCCGCCGGTGGTCGAGTACCGGCAGTGCCCGACCGCGATGTGCCCGGTCAGGGCGTTGAGCGCAGTCTCGTCGAACACCTGGGAGACGAGTCCCATGTCCTTGTAGACCAGGATCTGCTGACCGTTGCTGGTCGCGATGCCGGCCGATTCTTGCCCTCGGTGCTGCAACGCGTACAGACCGAAGTAGGCAAGCTTGGCGACCTCTTCGCCGGGAGCCCAGACACCGAAGACGCCGCAAGCGTCTTGGGGGCCTTTCTCGCCAGGCATGAGGTCGTGGTTCAGAAGTCCATCTCCGCGGGGGGCCACGGCTCTAGTGTCCCACAGAGACGGGGGTCGACACAGGTCGGTCGCCGACGGATGAGACGGCTGGGCGAGCGCGCAGGTGACGCAGCACGTCAGGCTCCGGCAGATCCCCTGCGCTGCTTCGCGACCTTCGCCGCGCCGCGGCGGTCTACCCAGACCGCGCAGGCCCCGGCGAGCAGGACGGTGACCAGCGTGGTGCCCAGGGTCGTGACGAGGACGTAGATCCACCGGTTCACGAGGTTCTCCGAGGACACCCAGAGACCGAGCGCGACCCCCAGCACGATGCCGAGCAGCGCGCCCGTCCAGAAGAAGGCGCGGTAGCGCGGTGCGCGTCGGATGGTCGCCGGCTGGGCCGACGCGGCGATCGCGGCGATCTGCTCGTCCGTGAGCGGCCCCTCGGCCGGGATCGCCACGGGGGCGTCGTGCGGTTCGTCGGCCGGGGTCGCCGCGTCCTGCGGCGTCGCAGAGACCTCGTCGGGGGTGGACGGCTCGGGCTGGGAGGGAGTGGAGCTCACAGTCCCAGGGTACGTCGTCGGCCGCGCTCAGCCACCGACGATCCCGGCCGCACGGGCCGCACGCAGCCAGTCGGGGAACTCGCCCAGCAGGCGGGCGTAGAGCTCGGAGTCCGCCACGGCATCGATGTCGTCGAGCTCGAAGAAGCCGACGTTGTCGACCACCCGGCCCTCGAGCTCGTCGAGCGCCGTGAGCAGCCCGTAGTTGGCCCGGCCGATCCCGACGAACTGCCAGAAGGCCGGCAGCCCCGACGCCTGCCGGACCAGCTCGGTGATGGGACCGCGCTGGGAGAAGCCGCCGTCGGTGAAGAAGAGCACGAGGGTCGGCATGGGGTCGTGCTGCCGGAGGGTCGAGAGCACCTCGGACATGATCGGGATCTCGTCGTTGTAGCCGCCGATGCGCCGGTAGCTGATGCCGCCGTGCGTGCCATCGAGGTGCAGGAAGGTGTCGGACCACTCGTCGGCCTGCTCGACCGTGACGTCGGGGAGCCTGGCGAAGGAGCTGCCGTAGAGGTAGGCCTCGAGGCTGCCGTCGTCGTCGAGCTGGATGGCCACCGGGATCATGCGCTCGACCACACGGTGCACCACTCGCGTCGAGTACTGGCGGCGCATCGAGCCGGTCTTGTCGATGACCATCACGACCCTGGCGCGGGCTGTCGGGGCGCCCTTGGTCAGCAGGACCTTGGCCACCTCGCGCTTGCGCAGGTCGAGGCGCTGACGCTTCTCGAAGGAGAGGCGCTGCTCCCCCGGCACGCTGCGGACGCCGTCGGGCGTGGCGGGCACTGCAGGCGCGGGGGGTGCGGGC
>NZ_JACBYE010000065.1 GCF_013415325.1 Sanguibacter inulinus
GCCCCGCGCCACCCGACTCGACCGGCTCGTCGCCGCGCTCCTCGCCGCACCGCTCGCGCTCGGCACGCTCGCCGCCACGGCGCTGCCCGCCGCAGCTGTGCCCGCAACGCCCTCGATCACCCTCGCAGGGAGCGAGGTCGTCGTCGGCAAGGAGTACCGGGCGGAGATCGTCTGTCCGGAGAACGTCGACTTCCCGCTCCTCAGCGCGGCGTGGGAGGCCTCTGACGAGAGCGGTGGCCCCGCCTACGAGAGCGGCGGCGACGGGTCGCAGCGCTACTACGACGCGTGGGTGACCTTCGCGACCCCCGGGACCCACGGTCTCGTCGCGGTGTGCAGGTACTCCGACATCGACGACGTCCGGAGCCAGCCTCAGCAGGTCGCCGTGGTCTCCGACGTGCCCGAGCTCCGCGGGACGACGACAGGCCTCAACGTGTTCTCGAACGTCGTCGAGCCGGGCGAGAAGATCGAGGCCCAGGCCGTGGTCTTCAGCGAGAGCATGCCGGTCACCGGAGGGAGCGTCACGTTCTCCCTCGACGGCACGCCGATCGTCCCCGCGTCGCCGGTCGTCGACGGCACAGCCTCCGCGCTCATCGACGCTGCACCCGGGCACCACGAGCTGATGGCGACCTACAGCGGCTCGACGGACCTCAACCTCAAGGAGTCCGTCTCCCTGGTCCAGGACGTCCGCGTCAGGTGGAAGTCCGACGTCCTCGCGCCCGTCCCCCCGCTCGTGACTGGTTCGGAGGTCACCCTGACGGCCCAGGTCGTCCAGGCCCCGGAGCTCTCGACCCCTCGAGGCACGATCACCTTCACCTACGACGGCGGGAAGCCCCTCGGCACGGCCACCGAGCTCGACGGCGGCGCCGTCTCCCTGGTCGTCTCGGGCCTGGTGCCCGGGGTCTACAGGGACGTCATCGCCACCTACTCGGGTGACAAGAGCTATTCGAAGGGCGTGTCCGAGGGCATGCAGATGGTCGTCGAGGCACCCCGGCCGGCGGCCAAGGCACCCACCACCGTCACGGTCGACGTGCCCAAGATCAGCAGCCCGCGCGTCGAGATCACGGTGACCGTCGAGCGCGCTCAGCTGCCGACCTTCGCCGGGGTCGCCGAGGTCGTCCACCCGACGGGCACAGTCCTCGTCAGGCTCGGCACGAAGGGCATGCAGAAGGAGGCCGCCCTGGTCGACGGCGTCGCGACCGTCGTCTTCGACGGCACGCAGCCGGGCGACTACACAGTCGACGCCTCCTACTCCGGGGACGAGCGCTTCAAGGAGTCCTTCGGCATCTCTTCGACGACCGTCGGAGCCCCGCCCGTCACGGTGCCCCCCGTGACCCCGAAGGTCACCGTCCCCGCGACAGTCACCACCACCGTCGGCACCCCGGCGACCTTCACGGTGGGCCTGCCTGCCGAGAACCGTCCCGCAGCCCTGCGGATCACCGGGACCCGAGAGCCTGTCGACATCCCCGTCCCCGCCTCCGGCGACGTCACCGTCACCGTGCCCGTCCTCGACCTCGGCACGCACGAGATCGTGGTCGAGACCGCGGCCTCGAAGACCCTCGACGCGACAGCGCACACCGTCCGGATCGTCGTCGCCGGTGAGCCCGCCAGGGGCTCGTCCACCCCGGACGCCGACCTCACCGGGTCGACCACGACCCTCGTGACCGGCAAGAAGATCACGCTCGTGGCCCGCGACTTCGAGCCTTTCGAGACTGTCGCGTTCTTCCTGCACTCCGACCCCGTCTTCCTGGGGACCGCCGTGGCCGACGAGAACGGCGTCGCGACCCTGGTCGTCGCGCTCCCGGCGGGCGTGCCCGCAGGCGAGCACCACGTCCAGGCGACCGGTGGGACCTCGGGCCGCTGGGCCGAGATCTCCGTGACCGTCACCGAGGGCACAACTCCCGCCGAGGTCCCCGTGGCGACAGGTCCGATCGTCACGGTCCCCGTCGCCGCACCGGTGGCACCCGCAGCGCCTGCACCCGTGGTCGCCGCACCGGCAGCACCGGCCACACCGGCCACACCGGCCACGGTCACGGCAGCCCCGCTCGCCGCGACGGGCGCCGAGCTCGGCTCGTCCGCGCTGCTCGTCAGCGTGCTCCTCGGTTCGGGCGCTCTGCTCCTCGCCGGACGCCGACGGTTCACCACGTCGGCACGCTGAGCACCTGCTCCATCCAGCACCACGCGCGAGAACCCCCGACCGTTGCATGCGGTCGGGGGTTCTCGTGCGTCTGCTCTCGAGCACCGGTGCGAGGCACGGCGGTGGTGCTGGGCCCTGGGTCGGACCACCGGCCTGGCCTGGCAGTCGTCGGCAGGAACCACGCCTGCGGCCCACGTCAGCCTCGGCGGTTCACCCGCCCTGCTGGCTCCGGAGCAGCGTCTCGATGTGCCGGGTGGCCATGACGTCGAGGGACACGTCGAGGTCGGCGCCGTAGGTGCGCAGGCCGAGGGACAGGTGCTCACGCATGCGGTGACGGGCGAGGTCGACGTCGCGGGCCTTGACCGCCTCGAGGATCTCCGGGTGGTGCGGCACACCAGGCTCGCCGATCGACGGGTCGGAGTTGGACCGCAGCATCATCTCGAACATCATGCCGCTGATGGACGACAGCATGATCCGCAGCACAGGGTTGCCCGAGGCCGCCGCGATCGCGTCGTGGAAGTCGAGGTCGGCCCGGGCCTGTGTGACGACGTCCTGCGCCGTGAGCAGCAGGTCGTTGGCGACGGTCATCGCGGCGATGTCGGCCACGGTCGCGCGCTCGGTCGCGAGCCCGATGATCTCGACCTCGAGCGGGATGCGCGCCTCGATGAGGTGCCGGGCTGTCGGCCGCTCCGCGCGGTAGAGCGCGTCGTAGCCGCGGGCCTGGGCCGAGGAGTGCTCGCTGACGAAGGAGCCGCGCCCGGGCGCCACCTCGATGAGGCTCTGCGCCTCCAGGCGTCGCAGCACCTCGCGGACCACGTTGCGGCTCGCCCCGAACTGGATCGCGAGCTCGCGCTCTGAGGGCAGCTTGGCGCCGACGGCGATGTCGCCGGACCGGATGTCGTGCTCGAGCCTGCGGGCGATCTGCTCGGTGAGCAGCCCGCGCTGCTGCGGCGGGACCGGTTCGAGCCGACCGCCGAGACGCCCAGGCGCCTCGGGCTGAGGCTCGGCCCCCGCGACCGGGCTCGACGTCGTCTGGTCAGGCGTCGCTTCCGGCGGGACAGGCATGCCCCGAGGATAGTCGAGCGGGTGGTCAGCCGAGGTGGAACCGCGCGCCGAGCAGGACTGCCCCGAGCAGGGACAGCCCGCCGCGCAGGCTGTTGGCCGACGTCCACTCCCGGGCCAGGTCGAGCCAGCGCGCCTGGTCGGTCACCGACGTCGGGTCGAGGGCCGCGACGAGGTCGTTGCGCGGGACGTTGTACGCGACGGTGACGACGAACCCGGCGAGGGAGAGCAGCGCCCCGGCCACCCCGAGCGCCGTCCCGAGGCTGGCGTCGTCCGCGGACCGCGCACGGAGCACCTCGACGACGACCACCGCGACCGCCGCAGCGGCCGAGCCGAAGAAGACGGCCATGAACGGCGCCCGCACCGCCGCGACGTTGACGTGCTGCATCGTCGCGATCGCGTCGGCGGCGGGTCGGGACCGCAGCGCAGGCATGACCATCGTGGAGAACGCGAGGTAGACGCCACCGACTACGGCGGCTCCCCCAGCGGCGAGCAGATGTGCTGTCGGAGAGTTCATACGCTCAGTCCACAGCCTGTGGACGAGACTGTGAATGGTTCATCCGCGGCAAGACATACGTCAGCGTCTAGGGTCGAGGGATGGACCCGCTGTCCGGTCTGCTCGACCACCCCCGCGCACGCGGAGCCTTCACGCTCCGCGTCGTCATGGACCCGCCGTGGTCGATCGACGTCCGGGACGAGGCAGCCCTGACCCTCGTCGTGGTCCTGCGTGGGAGCGGGAGACTGGTGGCCGACGGCCGCAAGACCGAGATGCGGCCCGGCGACGTGGCGGTCGTGCGGGGGCCGCAGCCCTACGTCGTGGAGCACCTGGACGACGGGACCGGACCGGAGGTACTCCCAGGTCCGCTCCCGGTCGCCCCGTCCCACCCCTCGCTGACCAGTGCGGTGATCGGCCCGGACCAGTCGTGCACGACGCCCGACGGCACCGACCTCCACCTCGCGATGGCCCACGGCACGCACACATGGGGCAATACCGCCGACGGCACCGACTCCTTGCTCGTGGCGACCTACCCGGGCACGAGCGAGGCCGGCAGGCTCGCGACCGAGACGCTCCCCCGGGTGGCGCACGTCCCCGCAGGCTCCGGACCGGGGACGGCGCTCGTCGACCTGCTCGTCCATGAGCTCACGACCGACCAGGTCGGGCAGAGCACCGTCGTCGACAGGCTCGTCGACGTGGTGCTCGTGGCCACGGTCCGCGCCTGGCTCGCCGCCCACCCTGACGACGCACCCGGGTGGCTCTCGACAGCGCACGACCCCGTGGTCCACGGGGCGCTGCGAGCGATCCACGACCGCCCGGCCGAGCCCTGGACGGTCCTGACGCTGGCCCGGGAGGTCGACGTCTCGCGGGCGACCTTCGCGGCACGCTTCCGCACCCAGGTCGGCTCACCGCCGATGGCCTACCTCACGCGCTGGCGCCTGACCCTCGCCGCCGACCTGCTGACGGCGACGGACCGCACCCTCGCCTCGATCGCCGCCGACGTCGGCTACGGCAGCGCCTTCGCGCTGAGCGCGGCCTTCTCCCAGCAGATGGGCACGAGCCCGAGCCGCTACCGCCGCCAGCACGCCTGAGCCTCTCCGGTCGACCTCGCCGTCGTCCCGCGAGAGCGAGGACACATGTCTACGTATGACGACACCGGATGCATGTCGTCATACGTAGACATGCATCGGGTGTCGTCGTATGCTGACACCATGTCCGGCCAGTCGATCGCGCTCGCTCGCTCGCTCCCCAAGCTGGGGGAGGCCGTCCGACGTCTGCGCTCCGACCGCGGCCTGACCCAGGCACAGCTCGCCGAAGCCGCCGGCGTCTCTCGACAGTGGGTCGTCGCGGTCGAGAGCGGCTCGAAGCACGGCCTTGAGGTAGGGCTGGTCATGCACCTGCTCGACACGCTCGACGCCTCGCTCATGGTCCGCGACGACAGGCCCGACGATGCCTCCTAGCAGCCCACACCTCGCCGTGCTGCTCGACGGCGAGGTTGTCGGAGAGGTCGATCGCGGTCGGAGCGGAGCGCTCCGCCTCACCTTCACCAAGGCGGCACGCAGACCAGGACGCACACCTCTGTCGCTGTCTCTCCCGACCTCGACCGGCACCATCACCGGAACCCCGGTCGAGACCTTTCTCGACGGGCTGCTCCCTGACAACGACGCGGTCCGCCGCGCCATCGCCCGAGTCCACGGTGCGGATGCGAACGACACCCTGAGCCTCCTCGCTGCCGTCGGCCAAGACTGCCCGGGCGCTGTCCAGCTCTGCCTCCCTGAGGACGTCCACACGACCGCGGCCCGGACGGGCGAGCTCATCCCCGTCTCGGACTCTGACCTCGAGATGCGCCTCGCCGCGCTCCGGACCGACATGGACGCCAGCTGGACGATGCCGGGTGAGCACTGGTCGCTCGGCGGGAGCCAGCAGAAGTTCGCCCTTCGGCTCTCCGACGGACAGTGGTTCGAGGCGACCGGGTCCGAGCCCACGAGCCACATCGTCAAGCCTGGCATCTACGCTCTCCGGGCTCAGGCGATGATCGAGCACGTGAGCATGCACGCCGCGACCCGCTGCGGCGTCTCCGCAGCGCACACCGAGTACGTGTCGTTCAAGAGCGAGGACGCGATCGTCATCACTCGATTCGACAGGGCTCCGAGCGACCAGGCTGGCGGCCTCCGCCGCCTGCACCAGGAGGATCTCTGCCAGGCGCTCGGGGTCCGAGAGAAGTACGAGAGCGAGGGCGGCCCGGACGCGGAGACGATCGTCCGGCTCTTGCGTGAGAGCTCGTCCACTGCGCGCGCCGCTGCTGCGAACGTCGCCCAGTTCGTCGACGGACTGGTCTACAACACCGTCATCGCCGCGCCGGACGCGCACGCCCGCAACTACGCCGTGCTGCTCCAGGGCGACGACGTGGAGCTGGCGCCGCTCTTCGACGTCGCGACCGGGTTGGCGTACGAGCCTCCAGCAGGCGGTGCGAGAGCACTCTCGATGAGCATCGCCGGTGAGCTTGATCCCGCTCACGTCACGCCCGACACCTGGAAGAGGTTCTGCGAGGCGGTGTCTGTGGACGAGGCGACGGTCCTCGAGAAGGTGCGCGAGGTTGCCGAGGTCGCGCCCGATGCGATGGCGGAGGCGCTCGCTGAGATCGACGACTGGGACGGCGCGGCCTCCGACGTGGCGGCACGGCTCCTCCCCGGCGTCCGCGAGCAGACTCAGACGGTGCTCAGAGCACTCTGAGCACCCCGGCCTTCTGTCAGACCTCCGCGCCGAGCGCCCCCAGCAGGTGCTCGGACCGCTTGCTGCGGTACTGGTTGATGGTCAGCGTCTGCAGCCTGGACCCGCGGCCTGTCGGGTTGTCGACGTAACCCACAGCGGAGATGAACGGCTCGATGACGTGGATCTTCTGCAGCGGCGTGACGATCAGCAGCTGCAGCCCGAGGTTGCGGAACAGCTGGAGCGCGAAGCGCGTCGACTCGTCGGACCCGCGCCCGAAGGCCTCGTCGATGACCACGAACCTGAAAGCCTTGGACCGCACAGCACCCCAGTCGAGGCGGAACTGGTAGGCCAACGACGCCGCGAGGATCGTGTAGGCGAGCTTCTCCTTCTGCCCACCCGACTTGCCGCCCGAGTCGGAGTAGTGCTCGAGCTCGACGTCGTCGGCCTTGGAGCGCTCCGAGGCCGACAGCACGAACCAGTTGCGGACGTCGGTGACCCGGCGCGTCCACGCCTGGTCGGCCTCGGTCTGGCCCTCGCGACCGCGGAAGCGCTCGATGATCTCCTTGACGCGCAAGAACCGCTGCTCGGAGTACTGGTCGAGGTCCTCGCCGAGGATCCCGTCCGTGCAGGCCCGCAGCTGGGTACGGAAGTCGCGCACCTCCGTGTTGGGGGTGTTCGTCATCTCGAGCCGGATGTACGTGCCGGGGTTGTAGTCGATCGCGCGCAAGGAGTCGTTGATGACGTCGACGCGGTCGCTCATGAGGTCGGACTGCTTCTGCAGCTCGGCCGCGAACTGGGCGACGTCGCGGATCGTGTTGGTGTTGAGGTACTCCTTGAAGTTCTCCTCGAAGCGCGGCAGGTCGTCGCGCTCCAGGCGCTCGAGCAGCTCGCGGTACTCCCCAGCGGCCCGCACGTCGTTGTCCATCTCGGAGGTCTCGACGGGGAACTGCTGGCTGAAGGCCGTCATCTGCTTCGAGATGCTCGTGGCCAGCTGACCCTGCTCGCGCTGACGCGCCTCGACGACCCCCGTGAGCTGGGTGCGCAGAGCGGCCTCGGCCGCGTCGATCTCCGACATCGTCGCAGCTGCGTCACCAGAACCCGGTCCGCCGGCGCTGGCGGCACCAGCACGGCTGCCACCCTGCTCGGGCAGGGCTTCCCACAGGGCAGCGACGGCGTCGAGCGCCTCCTGGGTGACACCCGAGACTGCGGTTCCGGTCGCCGTGCCCGCCGCAGCCGCAGCACCCGTCGACGCCGACGCGCCCACGCCTGCGCTCGCGGCGGCGACCCCGCCGATCTTCCGCGCGGCCTCGCGCTGCGTCCGGAAGGACTCGACCGCGTGCCGCTCACCACCGTTGCGGCTGATGAGCCTGTCGCGCTCCTGCGCCAGCTCGGCGCTGCGGTGGGTCTGCTCCTGGAGGGTCGCCGCGAGCTCGGCGAGCTCGACGGAGTTGGCCTCGATGCGGCGCTTCTCGGCAGTGAGCTCGCCGACCTGGTGGACGACCTGCTCCCAGTCGAGCTCGGTGAAGTCGCGGAACATCTCGAGGCGGTTGAGCGCGTGCGCGCGGTCCACCACGGCGTCCTTGGTCGCGATGAGCACCGCGCGCTGCTCGGTGAGGTCGGTGACGGTCTCGGAGACCGTCGTCGCCTGGGCGAGGAGCGTGTCGACCTTCGTCTGGTTGCTCCACCCGAGCACGTAGGTCGAGCGGTCGTCGACACGGTTGCGGTCGTTCTTCACGTGGTGGCTGGCCGAGTGCTTGATCTGCCCCTCGCGTGTCACGGCGCGGTGCGCGCGGCGGAACTCGTCGAGAGAGTCGACGCAGGCGTAGTCGGCGCGGCGCGCGAGCTCCTGCTCGAGCCAGCGCGAGACCGTCGACTCCTGGATCTGGAGCATCTCGGACAGGTGCGGCCAGTCGGCCCCACCATCAGCCTCGACGCGCGGGCGGACCTCGGTCGGCACGCGGTAGTACTCGAGCCGCTGGCCCAGGTGGTTGCTGTTGATCCACCCGGACACGGCGTCGTAGTGAGCTGCGGGTACCAGCAGGGACAGCGCGAAGCTGCGGAGCACACGCTCGGCAGCACCCTCCCAGTCGCGGTGGTCGTCGCGGACCGCGATGAGCTCACCGGCGAAGGCCAGCTCGTCCTCGGCGATGCCCAGCTCGTCGCTGATCTGCGCGCGGACCTGCAGGCTCCGGGCGGGCAGGCTCGAGCTGCGACCCTGGAGGCTGCGGATCTCCTCGGTGATCTCGCGGGAGACCACCTTCTGCTCGCGCAGCGCGTAGTCGAGCTCCCCGATCGCGGTCTCGACCTGCTGCAGCTCAGACTTCTCGGTCGCGACCTGGGCGAGGACCTGCTCGCGGCGGGCCGCGAACTCAGGCCCGTCCGCGACGCCCTCGAGCCCGGCAGCCTCGAGGTTGCTGCGGTACTCCGCGGCGCGCTTCTCCCGGTCGGCGCGCACAGACTCCAGGCGCGCAGCCTCGGCCTCGATCTGGGCGAGGCGGTCGCCACCGTGCCCAGCCCGCTCGAGCTCGAGGCGACGACGCTCGGCCTCGACGGCCTTGATCTCGGTGTCGAGGGCGACGAGGCGCTCGTCGCGGGCCCGGATCGCCGTGTCGTAGGCATCGATCTGCTGCGTGAGGACGGCGTCCTTGCGCTGAGCCGTGAACACCCGCAGCGCGTCACGCTGCGCTGTCGCCGCGGCTGCCTGGTCGACGAGCCCGGCGAACCTGTCGCAGTCGGCCACGAGCGGGGTCAGCTGCATGATCTGCGCTCGCGCCCGGGTGACGGCGTCGTGCGCGCGGGTGAGGTCGTCGAAGTGCGCGACGAGCCTGTCGGTCCACTGCCCGGAGTCGAAGGGCTCGAGCATGTGCTGGCGGACGAACTCGTTGAGGTCGCCGACAGACTTCATCGACACGGTCTGGTGGAACAGGTCCATGGCCTGGTCGGACTCGATGCCGAGCAGCCTGCGGAAGTCCTTGCCGTACTCGGGGAAGGTGTCGCGGACCTGCGCACCGGCCTCGCGCAGACGCTTGCGCAGCCGCGTGATGTCCCCGTCGAAGTTGGCGAAGTGCTCGGCGATCGTCATGCTCGACGTCGCCGTCACGTAGAAGCGGCTCGGCTGCCCCTGGTCGCCCTCCTTGAGCCAGAACACCTGCGCGAGCACGCCTGTTGACTCGAAGCCACGGTTGACGAACTCACCGAGGATCACCGAGTACGTGGAGCCCTCGCGCAGCCCGACGGGGCGCGAGGTCCCGGTCGCCTCGTTGCGCTCGGACTTGTAGTAGCCGGACACGTAGGAGCGCAGCGTGCGCTCCTTGGCCTCCGCGCCGGCCGCCTTGTTGTAGCTGATCCGGTTGGCGGGCAGCAGGAGCGTGGTGATCGCGTCGACGATGGTCGACTTGCCCGAGCCGATGTCACCCGTGAGCAGCGCGTTGCGCCCCTCGAGGTCGAAGGACCACGTGGTGCGGTCGAAGGTGCCCCAGTTGAGCACCTCGAGGCGTTCGAGCCTGAACCCGGCCCGCTGGTCGACGTCAGCCTCCGCGTCGTGCAGCTCGACTGCGCTGAACAGGCCTTCCATCACTCCACCGTCCCGTCGGTCTGCACGTTCTGCCCCGCTGCCGCGTACCCCGAGTACTCCGCGAGGCGCGCGTCGAGGTCGGCCAGCCACTGCGCGTCGACGAAGGCCTTGAGCACACGGCGCACCTCGTACTGCCCCTCGCCGAGGGCTCTCAAGAACCCGAGCTCGACGGCCCTGTGGACCATGCCCTCGACCCGCGTCACGAGGCGGACCTCGTTGCTCGAGGACGGCAGGAACACCCGGACCATCTCGACGATCTCGTCCCGGCCGAGGATCAGGCGCGTCTGCCCGCCCTCGGAGTCGAAGAGCGCGAGGCGCTTGCGCAGCAGCGCGAGCAGCAGGCTGACCTCGAAAGGCAGGGCTCGCCGCGCGACGAGGCGCAGGGTGCCCTCGCGCTCTTCGTCGTCGTCGGCCATCGACCGCAGGTAGGCGTAGCCCTCGGTGTCGTCGACCACGACGCTCAGCCCGATGACCGCGACGTAGTCGCGCACCTGCGGCTGGAGGGTGACGAGGTCGGCGAAGAGCTGGGCATGGGTGTCGCGGTACACGACGCCCTTCATCAGGGCCGTGACGACGTGCGACAGCTCCGACTCGGCGCGGGCCGTGGGCTGGCTCATGAGGTCTCCTCGTGCTGTGCGTGCTGTTCGTCTGGTGCTTCTGGGGCGGTCTCTGCGGCTCCGTCGCCCGGGGCTGCTCTGCCGGTCTGCGCGGAGGCAGGAGCGGATGGCGGCACGGGTGCCGCGCCCCCGGGCTCCCGCCTGCCCGGCGCTGCGCTCGGGTCCGGTCCTGTCCCGACCACCGGGGTCGACCCCGCCCTGCGGACGAAGGTCACCCGCGGGACCGTCGCGACGCGCTCGACGTCGCCGAGCATCCAGCGGACCTCGTCGGTGTGCTCGGCGTCCACGACGATGGTGAAGCGCGGGTCGTCGAGCGACAGGTACGTGACGAGCTCGGCGAGGCCCTGGTCGAGGGGCTGCGCGGCGACGACGTCGGGCAAGGACACCTGCGTCTCGTGCCGCAGCGCCTCGCGGACGCCCGCCACGAGGCGGGCCGGGTCGACGTGCACCTGGTCGAACAGGCGGCTCGTGTCGAAGTCGACCTCTCCGGGTGCCACGTGCTCGGAGTCGATCTTCGCCACAGCCTGCGGTCTGAACAGCGGGCGCTCCATCGGCAGCACGATGTCGAGGCTGACCCCGTCGATCTCGGTCACGAGGTCCGGCGAGCGGTCGCGGAGCGCGAGGGCGTGCCCCTCGATGCTGCGCAGCAGGTCCATGACGCGGCGGTTCTCGAGCCACACCTGGTCGTCGAGGAACCTGCGCAGCTGCTCGGACAGCACCCGGACCGTCGCCTGCGTGCGCTCACCGGCGTCGAGCCAGTCGTAGTGGATGCGGCGCAGCCGCTTGTCCCCACCGCTCATGGCGCTCACGGCGTCGAGGGTCTGCACCTTGGTGATGAGCTCGGTGAACTCTTCCTGCCGCTCGCGGGAGAGCAAGAAGTCGTAGAAGGCGTGGAACGACCGCCCCTGGTCGGACTCGGCGATCGCGTCGCGGCTGCCGACGACCTGCTCGAGCAGCTCGCCCTTGGCGCCGTCCCACCCGGTGATGCGCTCGCGCATCTCACGGTCGAGGGTGCGGAAGTTGTCCTCGACCTCGCGGAAGTCGGAGAGCAGCTCGGCGGCCATCGCGGCGAACTGCTGGTAGCGGTCACGCTGCGACCCGGCGTCGAGCACGGGGACCACGCCGGCGCGGACCTGCTCGATCTCGGCGTCGATCTGCGCGCGCCGCGCCTCGAGCTGACCGAGGCGGACGTCGGGGTCGGTCTCGGTGCCGACGGCCAGCTGTCGGAGCAGCTCGAAGACCGTGTTGAGGCGGGACTCGGTCCCGACGAAGGACCGCCCGCGCAGGGTCGCGACCCAGCCGACGGCCTTCTCGACCGAGGGGGTCGCGTCGTACTGCGGCTCGTCCGACCCTGGCCTGTAGTACTTGCGCAGCCACCCGGCGTCGGGCGCAGCCCAGGTGTCGAGGTAGGCCTTGGGGCTGCGGGGGTACGGGGCAGGGTCGTGGCCGACGTTGAGGTCGTAGAGGGCGTCGTCGAGCAGCGAGACCAGCTCGGTCTCGCCGATGGCCCGGACGTTCTGCTCGATGAACACCCGCCCGAGGAAGCTCAGCACGAGGGGCGCAGAGTCGGCGCGGAGCAGCCGCCAGGCGGCGTTGTCGCGGCGCAGGGACTCGACGTCGTCGTGGTTCATCGCTCACTCTCGTGGCTCGGCAAGGGGTGGGGAATCGGGGCTCAGCCTACGTGGTCGAGGGCTCCTGGACGGCAGGCGTCGGGAGCCTGTGGACGACGCAGCGGCACACACCTAGGTGGGACCGAGGGCTCGGTCTTCGGCCCTCTAGGCGGGCTACGGTGATTCTCAGCGGCACGGCCCCACCGACGAGGAGATGCGCGTGACGACACCGACGGAGACCGATCTCACCACAGAGCAGCGCAGCCGGTACGCGCGGCACCTCTTGCTCCCGGAGGTCGGCCTCGCCGGGCAGCGCAGGCTGCTGCGGTCCAGGGTGCTGGTGATCGGTGCGGGCGGGCTCGGCTCACCCGTCCTCACCTACCTGGCGGCGGCCGGCGTCGGGACGATCGGCCTCGTCGACGACGACACCGTGGACCTGACCAACCTGCAGCGTCAGGTCGTCCACAGGACGGTCGACGTCGGACGCCTCAAGACCGAGTCTGCCGCCGAGCGCCTAGCCGCGATCAACCCGGGCGTCCGCACGGTCCTGCACAGCGTGCGGCTGACCGCCGAGACCGTCTGGGACCTGCTCGAGGGCTACGACGTGGTGGTCGACGGCACGGACAACTTCGCGACCCGCTACCTCCTCGGTGACGCGTGCGCCCTGCGCGGGCTGCCGTACGTCTGGGCGGCGCTGTTCAGGTTCGACGCCGCGCTGTCGGTCTTCGACGCGACGACAGGGCCCTGCTACCGCTGCGTGCACCCCGTGCCCCCGGCCCCGGGGTCCGTGCCGTCCTGCGCCGAGGGCGGTGTGCTCGGGGCGATGGCGGGTGTGGTCGGCGCGGCCCAGGCCACCGAGACCCTCAAGGTGCTGCTGGGGGTCGGTCGTCCCCTGGTGGGCCGGCTGGCCACCTTCGACGCCCTCGACGGCGAGTGGCGCTACGTCACCGTCGCCAAGAACCCGGACTGCGCCCTGTGCGGGCCTCGCGCGACGATCCTGTCGCGGGCCGACGTGGCCGACGCCTGGGTCGAGGCCTGCTCGGTCGACGCTCCGGCGCCGACCGTGGGTCACGTCCTGCCCGCCGACCTCGCCCTGTACCTGTCGAGCCGGCCGGGCACCGTGCTGCTCGACGTGCGCAGCCAGGACGAGGCCGCGATCGTCTCGATCCCTGGTTCGGTGCTCCTCCCCCTGCCCGACCTTCTCGACGATCCTGGCGTGGTGCCCCAGGACCGTCCCGTCGTCGTCGTCTGCAGGTCCGGCGCGCGGTCGGCACGTGCGGCTGACGCGCTGCGCGCCGCCGGGCACCCCGACGTGGCAGAGCTGGCGGGAGGCGTGCTGCGCTGGGTCTCGGACGTCGCCCCCGACCAACCCACCTACTGAGGGGCGCCCGAGCCAGGACCTTCGCCCCAGTAGCTGCGGGGAACCGGCGGCGAGACTGGACAAATGGCCTCTTCGAGACAGACGGGCGGAGAGGGACGAGGACCCCGCCGACGGGCAGGGTCCCACCCTGCCTTCGTCTCGGTCATCGCCCTCGCGCTCTGCGGCACGTCCCTCGTCGGCTGCACCCTGGGATCTGCCGGGTCGAGCACCGACCAGGGCTTGCAGGGGTTGCAGGGGGCACAGGGGTCGCGGACCGTCACCGTCCTGGCCGCAGCCTCGCTCACCGACGCCTTCGAGTCGATCGCCGCAGACCTCGAGGCCGCCACCCCGGGCACCGAGGTCGTGCTGTCCTTCGGGAGCTCGTCCACCCTCGCGCTCCAGGTACGTGCAGGCGCACCCGCGGACGTGCTGGCGACAGCCGACCCGACCACCATGGCCACGGCCCTCGACGGACTGACGCTCGAGGGATCCGGAGCAGCTCCGTCCCCAGTCCTCTTCGCGCGCAACGACCTCGTGATCGCTGTGGCCCCGGGGAACCCGCTCGGCATCACGGACCTGACCGACCTCGCAGCCGACGGCCTGGTGGTGTCCCGCTGCGCCCCGGCCGTGCCCTGCGGCACCCTCGCCGACGCTGCGCTCGCAGCCGCTGGGATCACCCTCGCCGGGGCGAGCGAGGCCCCCGACGTCAAGGCGGCGTTCGCGCCCCTGGTCGCCGGGCAGGTCGACGCCGCGCTCGTCTACCGCTCCGACGTCGTCGCGTCGACAGGCGCCGACCACGTCGAGCTGGCACCTGCCGTCGCCCAGACGACCGCCTACCCGATCGCCTCGCTCACCGGGTCAGCCGTCGCTGACGCCTTCGTCGAGAGCGTCCTGTCCGAGGCGGGGGCCGCCACCCTCGCAGAGCACGGTCTCCACGCACCGTGACGACCGCGGCCTCACGACCTCCCCGCACGGCCGGCGCCGTCCACCCTGTGCCCGCCTGGCTCTGGCTGCCGGCGGGGACAGCCGTCGTCGTCCTCGTGCTGCCGCTCGTCGTGCTGCTCGCCCGCACGCCGTGGCCCGACGCGATCACGCTGCTGTCCTCGTCCACGGTGCGCGACGCCTTCGCCCTGTCCCTCTGGACAGCGACCACAGCGACGGCAGTGTCTGCGCTGCTGGGGGTCCCGCTCGCCTGGTGGTTGGGCACGGGCACCTCCAGGGGGCAAGGGCTGGTGCGGCTGCTGGTGACCATCCCGCTCGTGCTGCCACCGGTGGTCGGCGGAGCGGCGCTGCTCTTCACCTACGGGCGGGGAGCCCCTGTCGGGTCGCTCGTCTGGAACCTCGCCGGGGTGACGGTCCCCTTCACGACGGCGGCTGTGGTGATCGCGCAGGTCTTCGTCGCCATGCCCTTCCTCGTGGTCTCGCTCGAGGGTGCGTTCAGGGCCCGCGGCGTCCTCCTCGAAGAGGCTGCCCTCACCCTCGGCGGGGACCCGTGGACGGTCTTCCGCCGCGTCACCCTGCCGGGGCTGCGGCCCGCACTCCTCGGCGGGATCGCCCTGTGCTGGGCACGCGCCGTCGGCGAGTTCGGCGCGACGATCACCTTCGCAGGGTCGATCCGGTCGGTCACGCAGACGCTCCCGGTCGCGATCGACGAGCTGCTCGGCCACGACCTCGATGCGGCGATGGTCGCCTCGTCGTTGATGATCGGGCTCGCCGTCGTGGTCCTCGTGCTCCTGCGCGGGAGGTGGCTCGGTGCCCGGTGAAGCCTCGGCAGGCGCACCGCTGCGGGTACGGCTGACAGGGTCCGTGCCTCGCAGCCTCCGGCTCGACGTCGACGTCGAGGTCGGCCCCGGGGAACGCCTGGCGCTCGTCGGGTCGAACGGGGCGGGCAAGACGTCGGTCCTGCGGCTCCTGGCGGGTCTGGACAGAGCCGCACCCGGCAGCAGCGTCACGTCGGGCCGGACTGTGCTGGTCGGCGACGGGGTCCACGTGCGGGCCGACGAGAGGCGGCTGCCGATGACCTTCGCCGAACCGCGGCTGTTCCCGACCATGACGGTCCTGGACAACCTGGTCTTCGGGGCGGCACGCAGCGGCCGCTCCCAGGCCGCCACGACGCGGCTCAGGGCTCTCGCCGCGCTCGACACGCTCGGGCTCGGGCACCTCGTCGGACGCCGGGCCGGGGAGCTCTCGAGCGGACAGTCGGCGGTCCTCGCGGTCCTGCGGACTGTGCTCGCCCCTGCTGTCGGCGTGCTCCTCGACGAGCCCTTCTCGTCGCTCGACACCGAGGTCGCCGCTGATGCCCGCTCAGCCGTGCACGGCTGGCTCGACCAGCTCCCGGTCCCGCTCGTGCTGGCGACCCACTCGGTGCTCGACGTCATGGCCCTGGCCACGCACGTCGCCGTGCTCGACGACGGCGTGCTCGTCCAGCACGGGACCGTGGACGAGGTCGCCCGCCGCCCGACGAGCCGTTTTGCGGCGTCCTTCGTCGGCCTGGACCTCTTCGCGGGGCACTCCCACGGCACAGAGGTCCTCGTGGACGGGACCTTCCCAGGACCTGCGTCCGCCCGAAGCGACCGGGCCGTGGCTGCCACCCGTCCGCCGGCCGGGCCGTGGACCGTCCGGCTGTCGTCCTCGACACCTGCCGACGGCCCGGTCTGGGTCGCCGTCGCACCCCGGGCGACGACGCTGCACGCCTCACGGCCTGCCGACGGGCCGCGGAACATCTGGGAGACGACTGTCGCGGCGGTCGAACAGCTCGGCGCGGCTGTGCGCGTCACCTGCGCAGCGCCGCTCCCCCTCCGCGTCGACGTCGCGGCGGCCACGGCGATCCGGCTCGGCGCCCGGCCGGGCGCCACGGTGTGGGGACAGATCGACCCGTCGTCCCTCGAGGTGTACCCGGCATGAGCGGGGTCGAGGCGAGCAGGGAGCTCGAAGGGCGGAGCGGGCTCGAAGGGCGGAGCGGGCTCGAAGGGCGGAGCGGGCTCGAGGGACGGAGCGTGGGCGCGGCGCGGTGCGCGGTGGTGGTCCTGGCAGGCGGCACGTCACGGCGGCTGGATGGGGTCGACAAGGCGTCGCTCGTGCTCGACGGCACACCGCTCCTCAGCAGGGTGCTCGACGCCGTCGCAGGCCACGAGGTGGTGGTCGTCGGACCTCGACGCCCTGTGCCCGGCGGGCGGATCGTCACCTGGACGGTCGAAGACCCACCCCTCGGCGGACCTCTCGCCGGGCTCGCCGCGGGCGTCGAGGCGCTGGACGGCACCATGAGCCTGTGGGTGCTGGCACTCGCCTGCGACCTGCCGCACGCAGCCGACGCCGTCCCCACCCTGCTCGCAGCCGCAGCAGCCTGCCCGGAGGCCGAGGCCCTCGTCGGCCACGACGTCGACGGCCGGGCGCAGCCGCTCCTCGCGGTCTACGCCCTCGACCCGCTCCGACGCGCCCTCTCCGGCGCCGGGGACCTCGTCGGGGCGCCGCTGCGCAGGCTGCTCGCGCCGCTCTCGGTCGAGGCTGTCCCCCTGCCGGCCCGCGCGACGCGGGACGTCGACACGTGGCAGGACGCCACCCTGCTCGGGGTCACCGTGCCCGACGCGCGGCCGAGCACCCGCAGCCCTGCCTCAGCCCGCCCGCCCGGAGCGGTCCGCGAGCGCAGCGGGACGCCGGCAC
>NZ_JACBYE010000066.1 GCF_013415325.1 Sanguibacter inulinus
CAGCGGGGGTGCGGGGCTCGGGGACGACGGCACGAGCCTGTGGGTCGTCACGTACGGCAGCAGCACCAACCCGACGGTCGCGACGGTCGAGTCTGCCGAGAGCGGTACCGTCACGGTGTCGCTCGCCGCGGTTGACCCCGACGCCCCGGCGACCGCCGACTACGTGCCGACGACCACGGTCCTCGACCTGCCGGACGGGCTCGACACCGAGGCGCCGTTCCAGGTGGTGCTCGGCGAGCTCGGCTCCGTCGAGGTGGACGGGGTCGAGACTCCAGGGTGGTTGGTGAGTTGATCGCAGCGGCCCGGAGGCCGTGACGCATGAAGGGCCGGGTCTCTGAGAGACCCGGCCCTTCTGTCGATGTCCGTCAGACATCCTGCTCGTCGGGGTGACAGGATTTGAACCTGCGACCTCGTCGTCCCGAACGACGCGCGCTACCAAGCTGCGCCACACCCCGAGCTGCTCCGGGCACAGTCGTGACCAGCACGATGTGTGAATCGGAACCTGCTCAGAATAGCCGACAAGTGGGCTCATCACGAAACCGGCAGGATCCTGCGGCTGCTGAGTGGCACTCGTCGCCTCCGCGATCTGCGTCGGATGCGAGTCGGGGCGCACGGGGGGGGGGCGTGTGACCGCAGGTCAAGTGGAGACCTCGTCGCGGTGAGTGGCGTCGACAGCCTGCCAGGCGATGGCCGCCGGTCGGTACGTCGTCGGTCAGCGGCTCGAGGTGAGCGTGACGAGCACGGCCTCAGGACGGCAGGCGAAACGCAGCGGGGCGTACGGCGACGTGCCCAGGCCTGCGCAGACGTTCAGCCAGGTCGACGAGTCGCCACCGGGCTGGTCGGGTCGTGGTCCGGGCCACCCGTGCAGCCCCTTGGCGCGACCGCGGTCGATGTCGCAGTTGGTGACCAGCGCACCGTAGAACGGGACGCAGAGCTGCCCTCCGTGCGTGTGGCCGGCGAGGACGATCTCTGCTCCGTCGTCGTGCATCTGGTCGAGGGTGCGGACGTACGGGGCGTGCGTGACGCCCATGCGGAGGTCGACGTCGCCAGCATCGCCCTCCGACGCCGGGAACACGTCCCGGTCCAGGTGCGGGTCGTCCACACCTACGAGAGCGATGCGCCGACCGTCAGCCACGACCACGTCACGCCGGTTGGTGAGGTCTTTCCAGCCTGCGGCGCTCAGCGCAGCGGCGAGCTCGTCGGCGGGCAGACGGACCGGCTCCTTGATGACCCCGGACAGCCGGGCGTCGGCGCGCAGGTACCGCGCCGGGTTCTTGAAAGACGGCGCGAAGTAGTCGTTCGACCCCATGACAAAAGCTCCGGGGATCCCCATGAGCGGCTCGAGGGCGTGCAGCAAGGGAGGCAGGGCGCCGACGTGCGCCATGTTGTCCCCGGTGTCGACCACGAGATCCGGGGCGAGGTCCGCCAGCGACCGGACCCAGGCGATCTTGTCGTGCTGAGACGGAGTGAGGTGCAGGTCCGAGATGTGCAGGACCCGCAGGTCCGGCTGCCCGACGGGCAAGACCGGCACCGTCACCTCGCGGAGCGTGAACATCCGCGTCTCGGCCGCAGCCCAGGCGACAGCGCCGAGCCCTGCGGCGGCGACGGCCGCGAGGCCCGTCGCCGCCTTGGTGAGTGCCGTCACCCGGTCAGCCTTCCGGGGCTGCCGGAGGAGCGGGCTCTTCGGCTGCCGGCGGAGCTGCGGTCTCGGGAGCTGCCGGAGCCCTCGGCGCAGGTGCCAGTCCGAGCTGCGCCGGGGCGATCGCGTCGCTCAGAGGCACGTCGGGGTTGCCGCCTACCACCTGCTCCATGATCCGCTTCCAGGTCGGCGCAGGGACGTCCGAGCCGTAGACGTTCTTGCGGTACACGCCGTTGATCGTCGAGTTGGCGAGTGTCCGCTCAAGCTTGGGGTGCCCCATCCAGATCGCAGTGGAGACCTCCTTGGTGTACCCCACGAACCAGGCGTCCTGGTTCCTGTTCGTCGTGCCCGTCTTGCCTGCTGCGGTCCGGGTGTTCAACCGCGAAGCCTTGGCACCGCCGTCGGTCAGCACCTGCTCTAGGGCGTAGTTCATGGCGTTGACGGTCGAGGTGCTCAGCGCCTGGTTGCAGCCTGCATCGGGGACCGGGAGCTCGTTCCCGTCACGGTCGGTGACCGAGATGATCGCCACCGGCTGGCAGCTCACCCCGTCGTTCGCAAAGGTGCCGTAAGCGCTCGCCATCGACAGTGGAGACGTCTCCTGGGTGCCGAGCACCATCGTCATGCGAGGGTCGGTCAGCGTACCGGTCTCCGCGGGCTTGTATCCGACGCGGTCGGCGAGCGAGGCGATGTCGCAGAGGTTGAGCTGGCTCTCCATCGTGATGTACGCAGTGTTGACCGAGAATCGTGTGGCGCGCTCGACCGACATGCTCCCCGAGCCCTGGCCGTCGGAGTTCTGAGGCGGCCACGGCGGCGTGCCAGGCAGTGAGGCGTCGCAGGTCTCCGGCGGCGTGGCCGCGTAGAAGTCGCGAGGCAACCATGTCCGCTGGTTGGCGCTGACCGACTCACGGAGGGTCCGTCCCGACTCGAACCACTGGGCGAGGACAAAAGCCTTGAACGTCGAACCGGCCTGGAAGCCTCCAGAGCCTCCGTGGGCGCGGTCAGCGGCGAAGTTCACGAGGTTCACGCCCACGGCCGACTCGTCTCGACCGTAGGTGCGGTTCTGGGACATCGCGAGGATCCGCCCCGTCTGAGGCTCGATGCTCACGGCAGCCATCGCGAAGCCCTCAGGGTTGTCGTTGGGCAGGCTTGCCTGAACCTCTCGGTTGACGACCTCCTGGATGCCCGGGTTGAGGGTCGTCACGATCCTCAACCCACCGCTGTACAGCCGCGCGACTCGCTCCTCGGGAGTGTCACCGAAGACAGGGTCCTGCGTCAGGACCTTCTGCACGTAGTCGCAGAAGTACCCGGCGTTGATGGCCCCACCCGCACCTTCGCAGCCCTGGTTGATGGGCTGCGGGTTCAGGGTGTCGGCGAGCGGCGTCCCGCGAGCAGCGTCGTACTCGTCCTTGGTGATGTAGTTCTGGGTGTACATGTCTTTGAGCACCTGGTTGCGGCGTCGCTCGGCCACATCAGGGAACTTCAGTGGATCGTTTGCGTTCGGGCTCTGCGTGATCCCGGCGATGGTGGCGGCCTGGACGATCGAGACGTCCTTGGCGCTCACCCCGAAGTAGCGTTGCGCGGCCGTCTCGACACCGTAGACAGACGCACCGAACTGCGCGATGTTGAGGTACCCCTCGAGGATCTCGTCCTTCGTCATGCGCTTCTCGAGGGCGATCGCCAGCTTGGCCTCGCGGAGCTTGCGGGCTGCAGTCGGCGCGGAGGCAGCGTTGACGGCCTCGGTGTCGCGCGCTTGCTTCGCCTTGTCGATCAGCACGTTCTTGACGTACTGCTGAGTGAGGGTCGAGGCGCCCTGCGTCTCCGAGCCGCGAAGGTTGCTCACGAGCGCGCGTGCCATTCCCTTCGGGTCGATCCCGCCGTGCGTGTAGAAGCGGCGGTCCTCGATCGCGATGGCTGCGTGCTGCAGGTACGGGGAGATCTCGTCGAGCCCGACCACCACACGGTTGTCGTTGTAGTACCGGGCGAGCAGCGTGGTGCCGTCGGAGGCGTAGATGTACGACACCTGGGCGAGCGGCTGCGGCTCGAGCTCGGTCGGGAGCTCGTTGAAGGCCTCGACTCCGCTGTTCGTCACGGTGCTGGTCGCGGCCGCGACCGGGATGATCATCCCGGCCATGAGCAGACCACCGACGCCTGCGAGCAGCACGAAGGTGAGGAGCAGCGCGAGCGCCTGGAACGGGTTCACGGTGTGCCGGGGCTTCGCAGCGTCGAGCGTGCCGGAGTCTTCGGGCGTGTCCGGACCGTCACCGAACGCAGAGTTAGCCATGGTCCTAGCCTACGCGGCGGCCCTGCGTCGTGGCGATGGCGGGACGGCTGAGTCGGTGGGGGTTCTGTGAGCATCTCCGGGGTGCCCCGGCAGGCTCGCACCCACTAGGCTCGGGCCCATGGCACAGACCTGGGAGTACGCGACCGTTCCTCTGCTGATCCACGCGACCAAGCAGATCCTCGACAACTGGGGCTCCGACGGATGGGAGCTCGTCACCGTCATCACCGGCCCCGACGGCAACGGCCTCGTGGCCTACCTCAAGCGCCCGACCTCGTGACGTCCTCGGTCCTGGGGCGCCTCGCCGAGCTCGGGCTCGAGCTCCCCGAGGTCGCCGCGCCGGTGGCGTCCTACGTCCCTGCGGTCCGCACGGGCCGCTACGTCTACACCTCGGGCCAGCTGCCCTTCGTCGACGGCGCGCTCGCCGCGACGGGCAAGGTCGGTGACGGCGAGGGGCTCGTCGGTCCGCTCGTGGCCGCGTCGCTCGCCCGGACGGCCGTGCTCAACGCCCTCGCCGCCGTGGCGTCGCAGATCGGGTCGCTCGACCAGGTCTCGCGCATCGTCAAGGTCGTGGGCTTCGTGGCCTCTGACCCCTCGTTCACAGGGCAGCCGGCCGTCGTCAACGGGGCGAGCCTGCTGCTCGGCGAGATCTTCGGCGAGGCGGGCGTCCACGCGCGCAGCGCCGTCGGTGTCGCGGTCCTGCCGCTCGACTCGCCCGTCGAGATCGAGCTGGTCGTCGAGCTCGCGGAGGGCTGAGCAGCTCGCCGCACCACTCGGACGAACGAGAGAGAGCGGGCCCGCAGCACATGCTGCGGGCCCGCTCTCTCACGTTCGTGATGGTGTGCCCGAGAGGCACGTCCGGGTCTGGCCCGGGACGGCTCAGCGCGCGCGGCGCTCGAGCCTGTCGAGGTCGAGGAGGACGACGGCGCGTCCTTCACGACGGACCCAGCCGCGGCCGGCGAAGTCCGCGAGGGCCTTGTTGACGGTCTCGCGCGAGGCGCCGACCAGCTGGGCCAGCTCTTCCTGCGTGAGGTCGTGGGCGACGCGGATGCCCTCGTCGACCTGCTCGCCGAAGCGCGTCGAGAGGTCGAGGAGCGCCTTGGCGACACGACCGGGGACGTCGGAGAACACGAGGTCGGCGAGCGCCTCGTTGGTGCGGCGCAGGCGGCGGGCGAGGGCCGTGAGCAGGTGCTTGGCCACGCCCGGGTTCTCCTCGAGGGTCCGCAGCAGCGCGTCGTGACCGAGCTCGTAGACCACCGAGTCGGAGACGGCGCTCGCGCCGAGGGAGCGGGGGCCCGGGTCGAAGAGCGAGAGCTCACCGAACATCTCGCCGGGTCCGAGGACGGCGATGAGGTTCTCCCGGCCGTCGCTCGAGCTGCGGCCGAGCTTGATCTTGCCCTCGCTGATGACGTAGAGCCTGTCACCGGGCTGGCCCTCGCTGAAGAGCACGTCGCCGCGGGCGAGCTCGACCTTCGACATGGAGGCCAGGAGCCCCCGGGTCTCGGTCTCTTCCATCGTGGCGAAGAGGGGAGCGGAGAGCACTACGTCGTCGTTGTCCACGCGGAACGTCCTTCACGGGAGTAGCTGGGTGTTTGTGCGCACCACAGTCTGCCTCATGTGCGCTCTCTCACGGTACAGCGCGGACGGCCTCCAGGCGCTCTACGAGCGCGTCGGTCGCTGCCATGAGGGCTCGGCGCACGTGCGCCTCGTACTCTCCGAGCGACCGTTCGGCCGCCCGGAGCCGCAGCAGGTCGTCGACGGGAAAGCTGTCACCGGGCCGTCGGGCGATCCCGAGGAGGTCGCCGAAGGCGGGGATCGTGGAGAGCGCCTCGGGGCTCACCTGGTCGGTGATCTCGAGCCCGAGCCTGGCCGGCAGCACAGCCCGGGCTACTGTGAGGTCGAGCCGCGCCTGGATGATCCGGCGCCAGTGCGTCGCCTGCGAGACCTCGTGCCGCAGCAGGGCACGCGTGCGCCTCAGCTCTGCGAGGTCCAGCAGCTGGAGGGCGGTCTGTGAGGCAGCCGGCACGACGTGCTCCCGACGGAGGATCAGGTGAAGATGCGAACACTCCTACTGTCGGCACGCCGACGGTCGATCTTGAGTGATGCGGACCGGTGCGTCCGAGAGATGGAGGACGTGCTGTGACCAGGCCGCAGGGCTCGAGGCAGACGAGCCGGACGACGGCCACGGCAGCCCAGGCCCCGCAGGAGCGTCCACCGGTCGCGCTCGTCCGCAGGGCCCGCCGCACCAACCGGCGTCTCGCGGAGGTCTACCCGGACGCCCGGTGCGAGCTCGACTTCACCACGCCCCTCGAGCTCCTGGTGGCGACGGTCCTCTCCGCCCAGTGCACCGACAAGCGGGTGAACCAGGTGACGCCGGCGCTCTTCGCGCGCTTCCCCGACGCCCAGGCCTACGCGCAGGCCGACCCGAGCGAGCTCGAGGAGATGATCCGCCCGACGGGGTTCTTCAGGCCGAAGGCCCGGTCGCTCTCCGGGATCGGCGTCGCGCTCGTCGAGCGGCACGGCGGTCAGGTGCCGTCCACGCTCGACGAGCTCGTGGCGCTCCCGGGGGTCGGGCGCAAGACCGCCAACGTCGTGCTCGGGGACGCCTTCGGCATCCCGGGGATCACTGTCGACACCCACGTGGGCAGGCTGGTGCGACGCTGGGGCTGGACGACGAGCGACGACCCCGTGGTCGTCGAGCGGGAGGTCGCCGCTCTCGTCGAGCGACCCGAGTGGACGCTGTTCTCGCACCGGGTGATCTTCCACGGGCGGCGTGTCTGCTTCGCGCGGCGCCCGGCCTGCGGTGCGTGTCCGATCACGGACCTGTGCCCGTCGGCGGGGATCGGGGAGTCGGATCCCGTCGCGGCCGCGGCGCTCGTCAAGACGTCGTGAGCGCGACCAGTGCGAGGTCAGGCGTCGGTCGTCGGACCTGACAGGCCGCTCAGCCAGTCGAGCAGGATCGCGCTGACCTGCTCTGGGGCCTCCTCGGGGAGGAAGTGCCCAGCGTCGGGCAGCAGCTCGTAGCGCAGCTCGCGGCACAGCGCGGAGCTGTCGACGTCGGCCGTCTCGGGCCGCACGACAGGGTCGAGCCCGCCCTGGACCTGCAGCGCGGGCACGGCGATCGGCGCACGGACCGCAGACAGGTACCGGCGACCGCTGCCCGTCGGCACGAGCCGCGCGTACCAGCGCACGGCCTCGAGCGAGCTGTGGGCCGCGAAGGGCACCCGGGCTGCCTCGGTGTACGTCTCGATCGCGCCCTCGGGCCAGACGAAGTCCGGGCGGGCACGCAGCACCTGGGCCACGAGGTCGCCGCGGGTCATCCGGCGCTCAGGACGGTTGGGCAGCTGGAGATAGGCGAGGCGCCCCTGCGCACGGCGGCTGAGCGAGGCGCGCAGCGAGACGTGCATCCGGGCCGGGTGCGGCGCAGCGAGCGCTGCGACGGCAGCGGTGACGACGGGCTGGAGCGCGGGCATCGACCACGCGACGACCCCGCCGAGACCGTGCCCGACGACGACGGCACGGTCCGCCCCGAGCGAGCGGATGACACCCGCGACGTCGCGGGTGCGGGTGTGCAGGTCGTAGCCGATCGGTGGCTTGTCCGACGCCCCGGTGCCGCGCAGGTCCATCGCCGCGACCCTGTAGCCGGCCTCGGCGAGCGCGGAGATCTGGTCGCGCCACACCCACCAGAACTGCGGGAAGGAGTGCAGCAGCATGACGAGCGGGGCCGAGCTGTCCGACGGTCCGGCGAGCGCCACGTGGAACCTGGCACCGTTGGCGGCGACGAACTCGTGCTGCCAGTCGCCGGGGATCAAGATGTCCGAGAAGTCTGTGGTCACAGGGTCGAACCTACCGGAGCAGAGCCGGCCTCCTCGTGAGCGGCGTTGTCCGCAGCCTGGGCGGCCCGACGGTCCTTCGGCGGGTCGAACCTGTAGCCGACGTTGCGGACCGTCCCGATGAGCTGCTCGTACTCGGGGCCGAGCTTGGCCCGCAGGCGGCGCACGTGGACGTCGACGGTCCGGGTGCCCCCGTAGTAGTCGTAGCCCCAGACCTCCTGGAGCAGCTGGGCGCGGGTGAACACGCGGCCCGGGTGCTGGACGAGGTACTTGAGGAGCTCGAACTCCTTGTAGGTGAGGTCGAGAGGGGTGCCGCGCAGGCGGGCCGTGTAGCCGCTCGCGTCGATCATCAGCTCGCCCGAGGAGATCTCTTCCGGCTGGTCGCCCGAGCCGTGGCTGGCCGAGCGCTCACGGGCCAGGCGCAGGCGGGCCTCGACCTCGGCCGGGGTCGCGGTGTCCAGGAGGAGGTCGTCCGCCCCCCACTCGGCGGTCACGACCATGAGGCCGCCCTCGGTGACGATGAGGACGAGGGGGACCGTGAGACCGGTGGCGCGCAGCAGGCGGCAGGTGGTCCGTGCACCGACCAGGTCACGGCGTGCGTCGAGCAGCACGACGTCGGAGTCGGGCGCGTCGACCAGCGCCGAGGGCTCCATCGGCAGCACCCGGATCCGGTGCGTCAGGAGACCGAGGGCAGGGAGCACCTGGGCAGAACCACCCGCAGTGGGGGTGAGGAGCAGGAGCTCGGACACCGTTCTCACCTTCTCTCAGACAGGCGCCCACGGTACCGCGAGGCCGTCGTCCCACGAGCAGCAGGACCGGATGTCGTCGCGCTCGTGCTGATGATTCTTCCACGTCGGGGCGCAGAGTTCGGGCGGGAGGGTCTTCGTCTGGGACACTGGGCCGGTGAATCTCTCGACGCGTGCCGTGGCCACCGCCTGCGCAGCCGCCGCCATCGCCGGGGGAGTGTTCCTCGGCGAGTGGGGTCTGCTCGCCGTCCTCGTCGCCCTCGTCGTGGCCTTCGCGGCAGGCTGGGCGCCCCTCCTCGGGCTGCCCGCACCGGGCGGGACCTTCTTCGTGGTGCTGCTCCCGGGCCTCGGTGCGCTCGCGGCCGTGCACGTCACGACCACCGAGCCGTGGCTGCGCTACCTGCCCCTCGTCCTCGCGATGGGCCTGCTGCTCTCCTTCACCAACGAGCTGCTGCGCGGCGACGGGCGGACCCGGCTCGTCGAGTCTCTCGTCGGCGGGGTCAGCGGTGTGGTCGTCGCCGTGTCCGCGGCCGGCTGGATCGCCGCGTCCAAGGTGCCCGACGGCATGGCCCTCGTCCTCCTCTGCGCGGTCGCGCTCGCGGCGGCGTCAGCCGTCTCGGCGACCCCGTTGCGCGGTGTCCTCAACAGCGTCGCGACGCTCGTGGGCGCCGTCGCCGCGTCTGTCGTGGTGGCCTACGTCCTGCCCGAGCTCGCGCCTCTCGACGGGGTGTGGGCCGGGGCTGTCGCCGGGATCCTCGTGTCGTCGCTGCACATGCTCTTCTACAGGCTGCCGGCCTTGCGACGTCGCCAGGCGGCGCTCGCCGTGATCGTGCTGCCCGTCGCGATGAGCGGTGTGCTCACCTACGTCGTCGGGCGCGTGCTCGTCGCCTGACCCGGCCCGGAGCAGGGCTCAGTAGACGAGGGCCTGGGTCTGCGGGGCCATGATCTCCTCGACGAACACCGCTGAACCAGCGATTCGGACCCCGGGGACCAGGTCCTCCTGCGTGATGCCGCGGCGTGCTGCGCACTGCGTGCACACCGTGACGGTCCCTGCCTCCACGACGGAGGCGAGCAGGTCGTCGAGCCCCGCCGCGTGCTCGAGCTCGAGCTCGGACGCGCGGCCGGAGACACCCAGCCAGGCCGAGTCGCCCGTGAGCCACAGGCTCACGTCCACCCCTGCTGCCACGGCTGTCGCCGCGACCGTGAAGGCCTGGTTGGTCAGCTCAGGGGCCGCGACGCCCGCGGTCGACTTCACGACCAGACGTCGGGACGGGGCGGCTGTCGGTTCGCTCATGCGGTCAGGGTATCGGTGCGTAGGATGGTCGCCATGAGTGTTCATGTACTTGAGATGTTCTTCCTCGGGCTGCTCGTCGCGGCCACGGTGACCATCACGTGGTTCGCGGGCTTCGTGGTCTACAGGCTCTACAAGGGACAGCGCTAGACGTGTCGTTCGCCATCCCCGACGGGCTCGCGCCCGAGGTCTACCCGCTGGCGTGGTTGGTGGGTTCCTGGCGTGGTGAGGGTGTGATCTCCTACCCGGGGATCGACACCGTCGCCGTCCTCCAGGACGTGACCTTCGACCACGACGGCGGCCCGTACCTGCGGTACGAGTCGACGATCCGGGTCATCGAGCCCGTCGTGCCTGCGACGGTCCCCGAGGAGTGGGCGCAGAGCAGCGCCGACCCCGAGGACCCGACGTCAGGCGATGCGCCGGACGGGAGCCCCGCCGCGCCGCCAGCAGCGGACGCGCCGCCCGCCGTCGTGCCGCCGCTCGGCACCGGCGAGACGACGATCTGGTCGACCGAGACCGGCTACTGGCGCGTCCCGCCGGACCGCCCCGAGGGGCTGCCGGAGGGCAAGACGCCCCTCGAGGTGATGATGACCGACCCTGCCGGGCGCCTGACGATGTACCTCGGCGCTGTCGGCAACGGCCGCATCGACCTCGCGAGCGACCTCATCGCCCGCACCCCCACGGCTGCCGAGGTGTCCGCGTCGAGCCGTCTCTACGGCCTCGTCGAGGGTCACCTCATGTGGGTCTGGGAGATCGCGGCCTTCGGTCACCCCCTGCAGTCCTACGTGTCGGCCAACCTCAGCCGCGTCGAGGAGTGAGATGACGTACTCGAGCCCGGTCCTGTCCAGGCACGGTGCCGTCGCGGGCGCCGGGGTCGACGCCGGTGTCGCCTGGCACTACGGCGACCCGACGGCCGAGCAGCGCGCTCTCGAGCGCGGCGGTGCCTTCGTCGACCTGTCGCACCACGGTGTCGTCACGGTCTCGGGGCCGGACCGGCTCGGGTGGCTCAACTCGATCACCTCCCAGCTGCTGCTCGACCTCGGGCCCCGCGACTCGACCGAGACCCTCGTCCTCTCTCCGCACGGCCACGTCGAGCACGCGCTCTCGGTCGTCGACGACGGCGAGACGACCTGGTTGCTCACCGAGCGGTCGAAGACCGCCGAGCTGGTCACCTGGCTCGAGCGCATGAAGTTCATGATGCGCGTGGAGATCACCGACGCGACCGACGCGTGGGCGGTCGTCGGCGAGCCTGTCGACGCCGAGGCAGCCGACGACGAGCCCGTGACCTGGCGTGACCCGTGGCCCCGCACCCGCGAGGGCGGCACGCGCTATGGCCTGGCCGATGCCGAGCACCCTGGCGCTGAGCGGCCGTGGCGGCTCGTGCTCGTGCCGCGCGAGTCCCTGCTCGAGGCCGTCGCGGCCCGCGAGGCCGCAGGCTGGCGGCTCGCCGGGACGTGGGCCAGCGAGGCCCTGCGCATCGCCGCCTGGCGTCCACGCCTCGCGACCGAGGTGGACCACAAGACCATCCCGCACGAGCTCGACTGGCTGCGGACCGCCGTGCACCTGCACAAGGGCTGCTACCGCGGCCAGGAGACCGTCGCACGCGTGCACAACATGGGACGGCCGCCGCGCCGCCTCGTCATGGCGCACCTCGACGGGTCGGGGCACCTGCTCCCCGAGATCGGTGCCTCGGTCGAGGCCGGGGACCGGGCTGTCGGGGTCGTCACCTCGGTGGCCCGCCACCACGAGCTCGGTCCTGTCGCGCTCGCCGTGGTCAAGCGCAGCACCCCGACCGACGTCGACCTGCTCGTCGCCTGCGAGGGGGGCGACGTCGCCGCGGGCCAGGAGGTCGTCGTGCCCGGTGAGGGCGTCTCGGTCGACCGTCCGGCCGCCCGCGGTCCGGTGGCACGAGGCCTGACACCTCGATGACGGCGTCCGACACCCCGGCCGTGCCCGTGCTCTGGAGGCCGTGCACGCTCGCGGCGTCGGAGGTCCGGGCGGTCCCAGCGGTGCCGGCGCGGTGAGCCGCACCCCCGGCGAGGACTCCTTCGTGACCTCGAAGGTCCGCCAGATGTCCCTCGTGGCCCGCAGCCGCGTGCGTCAGGGCCGTATCCGGGTGCGAGCAGGCTTCGGTCCGATCTTGCTCGCCGGGGTCGCGGTGAGCCTGTCGTACTGGATCGCCCACCTGCTGCTCGGGCACCCCTCGCCCTTCTTCGCGCCGGTCTGCGCCTGGATCTGCCTCGGCTTCACAGCAGACCGCAACATGCGCCGCGTCGCGGAGGTCGGCATCGGCGTGGCGATCGGGGTCGGGCTCGGCGAGGCCATCGCGAAGCTCATCGGCGCCGGGGCCGTGCAGATCGGCATCGTGCTCGTGGTGTCGGCGCTCGTCGCCCGGTTCCTCGACCGCGGGGTGCTGCTGACCACCCAGGCGGGCGTGCAGTCGATCGTCATCGTGGGTCTGCCCGTCGTGTCGACGGGCGGCGGGTTCGGGCGGTGGACGGATGCGCTCGTCGGTGCCGTGGTCGCCTTCGTCGTCGCTGCGCTCACCCCGGGCGACCCACGCCGGCTCCCACGACGCCTGGGCGGTGACGGGCTCGCCGAGCTCGCGCGGACGCTCGAGGAGATCGCGCACGGCATGCGCACGGGGGACCCTGCCGACCGAGAGGCCGCGCTCCTGCGCGGGCGGGCCTCCGAGCCGGCGCTCGACGAGTGGCAGGCTGTCACGAAGAGCGCGATCGGCACAGCGCGGGTCACGGCCACAGGGCGGCGGTACCGCAGCGAGCTCACCACGATGGGTCGCACGGCGATGCTCGGCGACCGCACGATGCGCACGGTCCGGGTGATCGCTCGTCGTGCTATCAGCCTGCTGACTGGCCCCGAGGTCGACAGGCTCGCGCAGCTTCTCGACGACCTCGCGAAGGCCACGCACCTGCTCGCCGAGAACGTCGCCGCGGGCTCCGACCCCGCGGTCGCCCGCGAGATGCTGCTCTCGGTCGCCCACGAGGCGCACCCGGGCCTGCTCGGCACGGGGGACTGGCAGGTCCAGTCGCTCACGCTGATCCTGCGGTCCGCGATCGTCGACCTCTGCGAGACAGCCGGGGCGACACCCGGCGAGGCCCGTGAGGCTCTCGCGCCGATGTAGTGGACGGCACGGCTGAGGGCGCGACCAGCCCTTAGGCTTGGCGCATGTTCGCCACGCTGCAGATCAGCATCATGGTCCTCCTCACGCTCGCGCTGTTCGTCGTCGAGGTCTTCGCCCTGATCGACGCCCTCCGTCGACCGGCTGGGGTCTTCACGAGCGCTGGGAAGCGCACCAAGGTGTTCTGGGGCAGCATCCTCGCAGCCGGTGCGCTGCTCGGCTTCGTCGGTCTGTACCCGCCGCTCGGCATCGGCATGCTCGGCATGGCTGCGCTCTTCATGGTGGTCCCCGCCGCGATCTACCTCACCGACGTGCGACCCGCTCTCGGCAGCCACCGCCGTGGTGGCGGACGACCTGGGTCGGGTCCGAGCCGCGGAGGCTGGTGACCTGTGCGCGCCGTGCTCCAGCGGGCCTCCCGCGCCAGCGTGACCGTCGACGGCCAGGTGCTGTCCTCCTTCGACAGGCAGGGCCTCGTGGTCCTCGTCGGGGCGACCCACGACGACGGACCTGAGCAGGTCGAGCTCGTCTCCCGCAAGATCGCCGAGCTGCGGATCCTCGGCGGGACCGACGGTGGCGAGGTCAGCGTGAGCGACCTCGATGCGCCTGTGATCGTCGTCAGCCAGTTCACGCTCTACGCCGACACCCGCAAGGGTCGCCGGCCGTCGTGGAACGCTGCCGCTCCCGGACCGGTCGCCGAGCCGCTGGTCGACGCCGTGGTCGAGGCGCTGCGCGGCCGTGGGCTCACGGTCGGGACCGGCCGCTTCGGGGCAGACATGCAGGTCGAGCTCGTCAACGACGGGCCGATGACGATCGTGGTCGACGCGTGAGCGCGGACGCCGGCGCCCCAGCAGCGATGCCGCTGACCGTGGGGCTGGTCATCGACGACTCCCTCGACCGCCCCGACGGTGTGCAGCAGCACGTGCTCACCCTCGGCGAGTGGTTGAGCGGCCAGGGGCACACGGTCCACTACCTCACGAGCACCACGGTCCGCACGGACCGGCCGCGCATGCACTCCCTCGCGAAGAACCTGCGGCTGCGGTTCAACGGCAACAGGCTCGGCATCCCGCTGCCCGCCCCGGCTCGTGGCGTGGAGGCGCTGCTCGACCAGGTCGACTTCGACGTGCTGCACGTGAACATGCCGTACAGCCCGCTGCTCGCAGGACGTGTCGTCTCGCGCGCCCGTGCCGGGACGACTGTCGTCGGGACCTTCCACATCCTCCCGTGGACCTGGCTCACCCGGTGGGGCGCACGCGGTCTCGGGCTGGTCCAGCGACGCCAGCTGCGGCGGTTCTCGCAGGTGATCGCCGTGTCGACGCCTGCCGCGGCCTTCGCCGCCGAGGCGCTCGGGGTCGACCCCGTGGTCATCGGCAACCCCGTCGACGTCACGCGGTTCACGCGGGCGCGCGACGCCGAGCTCGACGGGTGGCAGCCGACCGAGGACGCGCCGGTCCGGATCGTGTTCCTCGGTCGTCTCGTCGAGCGCAAGGGCGCCGGTGAGCTGTTGCGCGCGGTCGCCCGGGCCAGGTCGCTCACCCAGGTGCCCGTCGAGGTCGTGATCGGCGGCAACGGACCCCTGCGTGACGAGCTCGAGGCATTCGTGCGCACGGCTGGTCTCGACGGCGTCGAGTTCATCGGCTTCGTCGACGAGGCCGACAAGGCGGCCCTGCTGGCTGGGGCCGACGTCGTCGCGCTGCCCTCGACAGGCGGCGAGAGCTTCGGCATCAGCGTCGTCGAGGCGCTCGCCGCGAGCCGTGGGGTGGTCCTGGCCGGGGACAACCCGGGGTACCGGACCGTCATGGAGGGTCTCGAGGACCAGCTGGTCGACGCGACCGACACCGAGGCCTTCGCCGCGCTGCTCGCGCGGTACGTCGGCGACGCCGCGGCCCGGACCGCGGCGAGCGCCCGCCAGGTCGAGCACGCCGGGCGCTTCGACGTCGACGTCATCGGCGCGCAGGTCGTCGAGGTCTACCGCAGGTAGGGGCCGTAGTGCGCGCGAGAGAGACGGTACCGAGAGCACCGACGCCGCGAGCGCGTGAGCGCCCGCGGCGTCGACCGGTTCTCGGCGTCGTGGTCGCCGGCGGGTTGACGGCGATCCACTGGCCGGTGTCCTCGGTCGCGTTCTCCTTCGGGGGCTCGGCGCTGGAGGGGGCGTGCGGAATCCCTGATCCTGTCCCATGCGATCCGTCGCCAGGGCTCGCTGCCGCGCTGGTGCTGGTCAGCGCGGTGCTGGTCGCGGGAGCGCTGTGGGCGGGCCTGCTCGTGGCGCTGCCGTCGGCCCGGCGCAGGGCGGGACGAGCTCTCGTGCTGACGCTCGTCGCCGTCGCTCTGGTGCAGGTCCTGGTGGTGCTCGCGATCGTGATGTGACTCGGGCGTGCCCCTGGCGCGTGGCCAGGTGCACCGCCGCCGGCTCGGGGCGGGCCCTGGGTCAGCTCACCTCGGCAGGGTGCGGGCCGACACGGCCGTCGCGCTCGAGACCGTCGATCGCGGCGAGGTCGTCGCCGGTGAGCTCGAAGTCGAAGAGCGCGATGTTCTCGGCGATCCGCGAGGGTGTGACGGACTTGGGGATCACGACGCGGCCCTGCTGCAGGTGCCAGCGGAGCACGACCTGCGCGGGCGTGCGCCCGAGACGGTCGGCGATCGTGGTGATGGCCTCCTCGGAGAGCAGTGCTCCGCCCTGGGCGAGCGGGCTCCAGGCCTCGGTGACCACGCCGTGGGCGGCGTTCGCGGCCTGGATGTCGCGCTGCTGGAGCGCGGGGTGCAGCTCGACCTGGTTGACGGCCGGGACCGTGCCACCTGCGGCGACGACCCGCTCGAGGTGCTCGGGAAGGAAGTTCGAGACGCCGATGGCCCGGGCGCGGCCCGAGGCGTAGATCTCCTCGAAGGCACGCCACGTGTCGAGGTAGGTGTCCTTGGCGGGGGTGGGCCAGTGGATGAGGTAGAGGTCCACGTGGTCGAGGCCGAGCTTCTCGAGGCTGGCGTCGAAGGCGGCGAGCGTCGAGTCGTAGCCCTGCTCGGAGTTCCACAGCTTGGTGGTGACGAAGAGCTCGTCGCGGGCGATGCCGGACTCCGCGAGGGCCTGGCCGGTGCCGAGCTCGTTGCCGTAGACGGCTGCTGTGTCGATGCTGCGGTACCCGGCCTCGAGGGCCGTCGAGACCGCGGCGCGGGTCTCGTCGTCCGGCACCTGGAAGACGCCGAAGCCGAGGCGGGGCATCTCGATGCCGTTGTTGAGCGTGACTGTGGGGATCTGCTGAGTCATGGGGTGTCCTTCGCTGGTCGGCGGGGCGGCCTCAGGGCCGCGACACACGGGATCGCTTGTCAGCGCGGATAGTTGCACGCGCTCTATAGATAGTTGCATGCGCCATCCGACGAGGCAAGCGGAGACCGTGTGCGGAGCTGGACGGCGACGTCACAGCCGGGCCGTCGCACCGACCGTGCCCGCTCGTGCCCTCCCGTGTCAGGCGGCGAGGTGCTCTGTGCAGCGGTCGGCGTTCCAGCCGGCCCACACGTCTGCGGGCACGAAGACGTCGTCGACAGGCGTGACCGACGTCGTCTTGTCCGTGAGGATCGGGGCGTCGCAGACCGTCCCGTCCTCGCTCGTGAACGTGCAGCGCGCGCCTGACACCTTGAGGAAGAACTCCTCGGTGAGCAGCGTGCCGTCGACGAGGGTCGCGATCGGCGAGACCGGGATGACCGACGGGCCGTGCTCGGCTGTCGCGAAGGACTCGTCCGTGAGGCCCTCGCCGTCCAGCACGATCCGCACCTCGTAGCGCCCGGGCTGGGCCGGGTCGTGCTCGGCGATCTCCTCCGCAGCAGCCTCAGGGTCCTCCCACACCCCGAGCGGGACGACGACGTCCCCGGTGATGCGGTCGATCACGACGTGGAGCTGGTGCGAGACGGTCATGGTGCGGCAGGTCTCCGAGATCAGGGGAAGGGCGGGTAGCCCGGGTGCGGGCCCCTCGCGTCGAGGGCAGACCCATCATCCCATCTGGGCGACGGCACGGCACGGCCCATCAGGGGGCGCGCGGATACCGAGAGGTGCTCGCGCCCCGGAAGGGCCACGCGGGCGGGCCGGACGACCCGGACGGCGGACCGACCCTGAGCCGCACGGGCCGAGGATCCGGGTCGGACCAGGGGGATGCCGGATGGGCGGGCGCCGCCAGCCGCGGAAGACTCGAGGCATGAGCACAGACTGGTCCACCGCAGGACCCTCCCAGAACCCCCTGTCTC
>NZ_JACBYE010000067.1 GCF_013415325.1 Sanguibacter inulinus
CCGCCGGCGCTGCGTCGCCGGCGGTGTCGGGGGCGGCCGGTAGGGTGCCGTCGTGATCTCTGGATGGTTCGCGCCGACGGCGCTGCGCAGCGAGTGCGGGCGGGCGGCCCTCGAGCACCCGTGGCACCTGACACCGCTCGGCGAGCCGTCGACGTGGGACGACGGTCTGCGCCACGCCGTCCGCATGTGCCTCGCGACAGACTTCCCGGCCCTCGTCACCTGGGGCCCTGAGCACACCATGATCTTCAACGACGCCTATCGCGACATGCTCGGCGCGACGAAGCGGGTCGGGGCGCTCGGGTCACCGCTGCGGGAGGTCGTCCCCGAGGCGTGGGACACCGTCGGACCGATGTTCGAGCACGTCATGTCGTCCCGGGAGCCTGTCGGCGGACGTGACCTGCGGATGCTCTTCGACAGGTCGGGCTTCGAGGAGGAGACGTTCTTCACCTTCTCGTACAGCCCGCTGGTCGACTCCGCAGGTGAGGTGTCCGGGGTGCTGACCCTCGGCACCGAGACCACCGAGCACGTGGTGGCGCTGCGCAGGCTGCGGACCCTGGACGAGCTGCACCGTCGCCTCCAGACTGCACGGGGGGACGCGGCCGAGCGCACGTCGATCGCGCTCGACGTGCTGGGGCACTGCTCCGACGTCGCACACGCGTCGATCCTGCTCGCGGAGGACGGTCGGCTGCGCCCCGTCAGGGACAGCGACCCGAGTCTCGACTTCGACGAACCCCTCGGCCTCTACCACGCACGGGCGCTGCGCACGCTCGAACCCCTCTGCGTGAACCACAACGTGGTCGTGCCGCTCGTCGTCGAGGACGGCGCCGAGGCCGCAGGCTTGGTCCTCGTCGAAGGCAGCCCGTTGCGCCCAGTAGACCAGTCGCTGGTGAGCTTCGTCGAGCTGATCGCCGCCTCGATCGCCGGAGCGCTCCGGGCCGTCAACGCGCAGCAGTCGACCCTCGACGCCCGAGACGCACGGACCGCCCTCGCCGAGGCGCACGAGCGTCAGACCCGCACCACGTCGCTCGCCCTCCAACGCTCGATGCTCACCACGCCAGCCCGCCCCGAGGGCCTCGACCTGGTGGCCTGGTACGAGCCGTCCCGCGACGACCTGCAGATCGGCGGCGACTGGTACGACTCCTTCATCACCAAGGACGGCTGCGCGACCCTGGTGATCGGGGACGTCACCGGGCACGACGACGAGGCCGCCGCCGCGATGGGGCAGCTGCGAGGGCTGATCCGTGCGATCGCCTTCGACAGCGAGCAGGACCCGGCTCGGGTCTTCGAGCGGACCGACACCGCGATCGCCGGCCTCGCACTGGGACCGCACGTCACCGCGACAGCCGTCCTCGCCCAGGTCAAGCCTGCGTGCGACGGCCCGCGCCCCGGTGCGCGCACGGTCCTGTGGACCAACGCCGGCCACCCCTACCCGGCCGTCGTACGGGCCGACGGGTCTGTCGAGCTGCTCCAGCGGCGCAACGACCCGATCCTCGGGGTCCGCACAGACCTGGCACGCACGCAGCACGAGATCGACCTCGACCCGGGCGACACCCTCGTGCTGTACACGGACGGTCTTGTCGAGCGCCGCGACGAGCACCTCTCGACCGGCTTCGCCGCGCTGCGTGCCGCACTGTCGCACGGGCAGGCACGGGGTGTCACCGAGCTCGGAGACCACATCCTGTCCACCCTCGCACCGTCGACCGCAGACGACGTGGCGCTGGTCGTCGTGCGCGTGCTCGGACCCGACCAGCAGCCCGGCAGCTGAGCCGCACAGGGCAGGGCTGAGCGGAGCGGAGCTGAGCTGAGCTGAGGCAGACGATTCCCGCGCCTCCCCGCGTGGTCGAGATCGTGACTTCGGAGCGAGATCGACCCTTGCAGGTCACGATCTCGCTCCGAAGTCACGATCTCGCTGGGTGGAGCCGGGCAGGTCAGGTCAGCACAGGGCAGGAGAGCCGGGCAGGGCCGGACCGGTGGGTCGGGGTCAGATCCAGCCGTGGCGGCGGGCCGTCGCGGCGGCCTCGTGGCGGTTGGAGACGCCGAGCTTCATGACGGCCGTCGACAGGTAGTTGCGGACCGTCCCGACAGACAGCGACACCCGCACGGCGATCTCGTCGACCGGCGATCCGTCGGCCGCGAGCGCGAGGACGTCGGCCTCGCGGGCGGTGAGCGGGCTGTCACCCGACGCGATCGCCTCGGCGGCGAGCTCGGGGTCGACGTAGCGTCCGCCGGCGTGGACCGAGCGGATGACGTCGGCGACGACGAGGGCCGAGGCGGTCTTGGGCAAGAAGCCGCGGACCCCGACGGCGAGCGCGCGCTTGAGGTACCCGGGCCGGCCGTGGCTCGTGACGATGATGCAGCGACACCCGGGGAGCTGGGCCGCGAGACGCTCGGCGACCTCGATGCCGTCGAGGCCGGGCATCTGGAGGTCCAGCACCGCGACGTCGGGGGACGTGCGGAGCGCGACGGCGAGCGCCTCGTCGCCCGTCGCCGCCTGGGCGACGACGTCGAGGTCGTCCTCGAGACCGAGCAGCGTGGCGACGGCCGTGCGGATGAGGTTCTCGTCGTCGGCGAGCAGCACCCGGATGGTGGTCGGCGCCGGTCCCGCAGGGGTCGGGGTGTCAGTCACGGGGTGTGGCTCCGTCGGTGGGGTCGGTCGCGTCGGTGGGGTCGGTCGCGTCGGTCGAGACAGTGGGACTGGTCGGCTCGGAGAGCACCGGGCTGCGCCCGTCGGCGTCCCGGGTGGCGGCACCCGAGCGCTCGGCGTGATCTCCTGCACTGTCCGCAAGGCCGGGGACCGTCGCGGAGACGACGAAGGTCCCGCCCTCGACCCGCACGTCGAGCCGACCGCCGACGGCCGAGAGCCGCTCGCGCAGCCCGGTGAGGCCAGTCCCGCTGATCGGTGCCGACGCGTCGGGCGCGATGCCGTCGTTCGTGACGACGAGCAGCACCGTGGTGTCGTCGTCGCCCTGCATGAGGTCGAGCGTGCACCGGCGGGCGTCCGAGTGGCGCACCACGTTGGTGGTCGTCTCCCGGACGACCCAGGCGAGCACCTCGCGCTCGGCCGGTCCGGGGAGCTCGGCGAGCATGGTCGTCCGGGCGTCGATGCCAGCCGATCGGAGCAACGACCGCGCCCCCGCGAGCTCTGCGTCGAGGTCCGCCGTGCGGTACCCGACGGCGAGGGTGCGGACCTCGCGGAGCGAGTCCTGGGCGATCTGCCGGACCTCGAGCATCTGCTCGGCGGCCCCGTCGAGGCCGCGCCGGGCGAGCTCGGCGGCCAGCTCGCTCTTGACCGCGACGACGGACAGGGTCCGCCCGACGACGTCGTGCAGGTCGCGGGAGAAGCGCAGGCGTTCTTCGGCGACGGCGAGCTGGGCCTGCGCGGTCCGGGCCGCGTCGAGCTGCCAGACGAGCAGCAGCATCCAGCAGGTCATGCGCCCGGCGACGACCACGACGAAGAGGGGCCAGAGGACCGCGAAGGCGACGACCACCACGAGGGCGTCACCGGCAGCGGCGTCACCGGTGGTCAGGGCGAGGACGACTCCGGACAGGACCAGCGAGGCGACGGTGAGCCGCCGCGCCGACCAGACCGGGGAGATCGCGTAGAGCGAGAACGACCCGACGACGAGCAACGACAGCCGGATCGAGCCGGCGAGGTTCTCGCCGCCCCGGAGCAGCAGGATCGCGGCGACCATGACGACCGCCGCTCCCCCGAGCGCCCACCAGAGACGACGGTCCAGGGGTTCTCCCCGGAGCATGGTCCCGAGGCTCCCTCGCAGCACGAGCCCGCACACGACTCCGTGGCCGAGCCCGAGCAGCGCGCCCACGGCGACGAGGCCGCCCTGGTCGCCCACGAAGATCTGGGCGACCAGGAAGACCTCGAAGAGCAGGATCGAGTAGAGCGTCCCGCGGATCAGCAGGTCGAGGGAGTCGGTCTGGCTGCGTCGCGCACGCGAGGCCTGGCGTAGTTCCACGGGTCACACCCTGTCACACGCGCCGGTCAGCGGCGCGGCTCCCAGCGGAAGTAGCGGATGGTCGCCCACACCCCGATCGCACCCCAGGCGACGAGCACCGCGACGGGCAGCGCCGCGGCGGAGAAGGTCCCGGCGAGATCGAGGACCTCACCCGACCTGTCGACCCCGGCGATCCCGAGCTCGATGAGCTCGACGACGGGGCTCATCGGCAGGAAGCGCGCGACGGCGAGGAAGGTGTCCGGCATGACCGAGGCCGGGACGGCGAAGCCGGGCGCTGCCATGAGCACGAGGATGAGCGGCAGGGTGGTGACCTGCACGGACTCGACGGTGCTGCTGAAGGCGCTGCTCACAGCGGCGAGCAGCGCGACGACGATCCCGCCGCCGAGGACCGCGACGACCACGAGCGCCACGTTGACGGGTGTGTACGTGTCGACGAGCACCGCCGCGAGCACGGCCGCGACGACGGCCTGGACGATCATCGTGAGCATCGACGGCAGCGAGATCGACGTGAGGACGTCGAGCACGGAGCTCTCCCCCGACCGCAGCCGCTTGAGGACGAGGTCCTGGCGGCGGGCGACGAAGGTCGAGACGAGGGAGTAGTAGACGCCGAAGAGCAGCGCGAAGCCGGTGATGGTGACGATCAGCCGGGTGGCCTGCATCTGCGTGCTGTCCCCGGAGTCGGGGAGGACGCGGAGCATGAACAGGCCGGCGAGGATCGGCAGACCGGCCGAGTAGAAGAGCAGCGCCCGGTTGCGGAGCAGCAGGCGGAGCTCGGCCGAGGCCAGGGACCAGGTGCGGCGCAGGGACAGCCTGCGGTCGCTGGGCGAGGTGGTCGGCGCCGACGACGTGCGCGCCGGGGCGGATGGTGTGCTGGTGAGGGTGCTCATGCTGCGTGCTCCTTCGGTGCTGTGCGCAGGGTGGTCGGCGCCAGGGCGCCGGGCTGCTGGTCGTGGCCGGGCTGCCGGTCGTCGATACGTGGCTGTGCGGCGATCGAGAGGAAGGCCTGCTCGAGGGTCGACGCCCGTGCGTCGAGGTCGCCGAGGACGACCTGGTGCTGCTGCGCCCACGCGAGCAGCCGGGTGAGGTCGCCCTGGAGGTCGTCGGTCTCGACGAGCGCGCGGGGTCCGTCACCGCGCAGCCCGCGGACGAGCTCGGGGGGCAGCGGCGGGGCGTCGGCCGGGAGGGTCGCGCCGATGCGCGAGGGGTAACCGGAGACGATCTCGGACTGGGTGCCGGTGACGACCACCTGCCCGTGGTGCATGATCGCGAGCCTGTCCGCCAGGCGCGCGGCCTCGTCGAGGTAGTGCGTCGTGAGCATGATCGTGGTGCCGGCGTCGCGCAGCGAGGCGATGAGGTCCCAGGCGGCGATGCGGCTCTCCGGGTCGAGGCCCGTGGTCGGCTCGTCGAGGAACAGGACTGACGGACGCCCCATGACGGCGAGCGCGAGGTCGAGACGGCGACGTTCTCCGCCCGAGAGGCTCTGGATCGCGACGTCGGCGCGGTGGCCGAGGTCCACGAGGTCGAGGGCCTCGGCGACCGGGCGCGGGTCGGTGAGCGTCCCGGCCCAGGCCTTGGCCATGTCCTTGACCGTGAGGTCGGCCGGGAAGCCGGCGTCCTGCAGCATGATGCCGGTGTGCCGGCGGACCTCGGAACGCTCCATGAAGGGGTCCTTGCCGAGGACGCGGATGCTGCCGCCGCTCGGGGCGGCGATGCCCTCGATCATCTCCATGAGGGAGGTCTTGCCGGCGCCGTTGGTGCCGAGGAGCGCGAAGAGCTCGCCGCGGTGGATCTGGAGGTCGACCCCGCGGACGGCGTCGAAGCCGCGGGACGCACCCTTGCGGCTGGAGGCGGGTGCGCCGTAGCGGCGCCTGGCGTCGCGCACGTCGATGACGAGGTCACCGCTCTGCGCGGGGCTGTGTGTCGTGTGCTGGCTCATACCTCTACCCTCCCGCCGGGCGAGGTCAGAGGTCAGTGCGTGCGCTCACCAGTCCGGGGTGAGGGAGTCCTGGTGAGGGCATGACATCTGTCATGCCTCTCGAGGGTGTCGGTCCGCGAGAGGCGCCACGACGGCCGTGGGTGTTCTCCTGCACAGATCGACCGGTCTGCGCAGGACGACGCCCGCGGCACCACCCGCCAGGGCGGCGTCAGGCCGCCGCCGACACCGCGATCCGGTTGCGCCACGGGTCGTCGAAGCGGAGCAGCGCGCCCGGTCCTCCGGCACCCTCGTGGGCGACGGTCACGGAGTGGTGCCGCAGCCTGTCGGCCAGGGCGCTGACGTCGTCCGCTGTCGGCACGACGATCGACACCTCGCCGAGGCCGAGCGACACCGCGCGCGGACCGGCGCCCATGGAGGACCACGTGTTCATGGCCATGTGGTGGTGGTAGCCGCCTGCGGAGACGAACAGCGCGCTGTGCATCTCGGCGGTGGCCTCGAAGCCGACGGTGTCGACGTAGAACTGGCGGGCGCGCTCGACGTCGCCGACCTGCAGGTGGACGTGCCCGACGACGGCGTCCTGGGCGTTCGGGGCCGCAGCGACCTCGTCGGTCAGGTGCGTCCGGATGAAGCCGTTGGGGTCGAGCGGGCGGTTGTCCATGACGACGTGGCTGCCCTGCCAGGACCACTGGTCACGGGAGCGGTCGACGTAGAGCTCGATGCCGTTGCCCTCGGGGTCGTCGAGGTAGAAGGCCTCGGAGACGAGGTGGTCGGCGCTGCCCGTGTAGAGCCGCGGGGCGTGCTCGGCGACGCGCAGCATGGTCGCGGCGAGCGCAGCCTGCGTCGGGAAGAGGATCGCCGTGTGGAACAGGCCGGCCTCGCCCGGGCGGCGGGCGGGCATGTCGGGGGCGTGACGGAGCACGACGAGCGGCGTGCGGCCTCGGCCGAGGGTGACGATCCCGGACCGGCGGTCTGCGGCGGCCGACGAGGCACCGCCCGCGGGGGCGATGACGTCGAGGGCGATCGCCGTGGTGTAGAAGGCGACCATCGCGTCGATGTCGTGGACGTAGAGCGTCACGGCGTCCATCGAGGTGTCGGCGGCGAGCAGGTCGACGGCGCCGAGGGCGTGCGGCGCCTGGACGCGCGCCTCGTGCTCGGCGGCGCGGGCGTCGGCCTGCGCGGGCGAGGTGGACGTGTCGATCATGTCGCGGCTCATGCGGGTGCTCCTCCGGGGTGTGGAAGAACTAGTTGATCATTCATTAGTTGTAGTGTCAAGTATTGAGGTGGCTCAGCCGCCCAGTCGTCCCGACACCTTCGAGAGCCGCCCGAGGTCGTCGAAGGTCGCGACCACAGCGCCGTCCGCAGCGCGCAGCGTCGTCTCGCCGGCCGCCTCCTCGACGCCGAAGCCCCGCATCCGGCCGTAGGACGACACGGCACGAGGCCAGTCCACGACCACACCCGAGGCTGCGACCTCCGGCAGCAGGGCCGCAGCCCGGACGGCGCTCGGCGCAGGCAGCGTCACCTCGGGCCCGTCGAGCAGCAGCGCCACCACGGTCCCCGCGCCGACCACGCAGGTGTAGGTGGTCATGCCGCCGCAGACCGTGGCCGCGAGCGCCGCGTAGTGCCGGGCATCCTCGCGCGGAGAGGAGCGCAGCTCCTGCTGGGCCTGGATGAGCTCGGTGAGACCGTGGCGGGCGCCGAAGTCGCTGACGTGCCGGGCGTAGGCGAGCACCTCGTCGGGGAAGCCGGCGTCGTTGCCCCACGCCCACAACCACGTGCCGGGGCCCGGCGCAGCCGACCCGAGCAGGTGGGCGCGCAGCACGACAGGGGGCACACCTGCACCGGAGAAGGTGAGCGTCCCGGCCGCGAGGTCGACGTCGTACCGCCCACCCGCGGCGGCCGCGTACGGCGTCCCCTCCCCCACGACACCCTCGAGGGTGAGCTGGTAGTCGCAGACGAGGACGAATCCGTCGTCGAGCACGTCCTGGGCCGAGGTGATCTGCGTCGTCATGCACCCAGCCTAGGGAGGCGGCCCCTGGCTGTCGCGGCACCTGCGAAGATGAGCCCAGCACCCACCCCTCGACGGACGGACACCCGCATGGCCCTGCTCGACGGCAAGACGATCTTGGTGACGGGGGTCCTCACGGACCACTCGATCGCGTTCCACGTGGCACGCCTCGCGCAGCAGGAGGGCGCCCAGGTGATCCTCACGTCCTTCGGGCGTCAGCTCCGCCTCACCCAGGCGATCGCCAAGCGCCTGCCCGCCCCGGCTCCTGTCGTCGAGCTCGACGTGACCGACGACGCCCACCTCGCGGCGCTCGCCGACGCCGTCCGCGTGCACGCGGACCACCTCGACGGGGTCGTCCACTCGATCGGCTTCGCCCCGCAGTCTGTGCTCGGCGGCAACTTCCTCGCCGGTCAGTGGGCGGACGTCGCCACAGCCCTCCAGGTCTCGGCATTCTCCCTCAAGTCCCTCGCCGTAGCGGCCCAGCCGCTGCTCTCGGGTGGCGGCTCTGTCGTCGGCCTGACCTTCGACGCGAGCGTCGCCTGGCCGGTCTACGACTGGATGGGCGTCGCCAAGGCGGCCTTCGAGTCGACGTCGCGTTACCTGGCCCGCGACCTCGGCCCGCACGGCATCCGTGTGAACCTCGTGGCAGCAGGTCCGGTCAAGACCACCGCCGCGAAGTCGATCCCGGGCTTCGAGGCCGTCGAGGGCGGCTGGGACGAGCGCGCCCCGCTCGGCTGGGACGTCAGCGACCCCGAGCCCACGGCCCGCGCCGTGGCCGCGCTGCTCTCCGACTGGTTCCCCGCGACGACCGGCGAGATCGTCCACGTGGACGGCGGCGTCCACGCGATGGGCATGTAGCCGAGCAGTTCCGGTACCACCGGGCGGGCCGGGGACGTTGGTCCCGGGCCCGCCCCACCCCTCGAACCTACGGTTCAGTAACCTACGTCACCGTAGCCTGACAGAGGGGTCGATCCGTGACCGCACTCCAGCTCTCCCTGCCCGCCCCGGGCCGGTCGCTCCCTCGTGTCATCCAGGGTGGGATGGGCGTCGCCGTCTCGTCGTGGCGGCTGGCCTCGGCCGTCGCCCGCACAGGCCAGCTCGGCCTGGTCTCCGGGACGGCCCTCGACCTCGTGCTCGCGCGACGCCTGCAGGACGGCGACCAGGACGGCGCCGCACGACGCGCGCTCGGCGCCTTCCCCGTCCCCCGCATCGCCCAGCGGGTGCTGGCCCGGTACTTCAGGGCCGACGGTCGCCGGGCGGGTCAGCCCTATGCACCGGTCCCCAGGCTCGCGCTGCGCCAGACCCGGCTGGCCCAGGAGCTCATGGTCCTCGGCAGCTTTGTCGAGGTGTGGCTCGCCAAGGAGGGGCATGACGGCCTGGTCGGTATCAACTTCCTCGAGAAGGTCCAGATGGCCACCCCGACAGCGACCTACGGCTCGATGCTCGCCGGCGTCGACTACGTGGTCATGGGTGCAGGTATCCCCCGGGACATCCCCCGGCTGCTCGACCACCTCTCCGGGCACGAGGCGGTCCAGCTCCCGGTGACTGTCACCGGCGGGTCTGGGCACACTGTCGACCTCGACCCCGAGGCGCTCCTCGGCATCCCGCTCGAGCCGCTCGTCCGGCCGACCTTCCTCGCGATCGTCTCCGCGCACGCCCTCGCGGCGCACCTCGTGCGGGACGACACGGTCCGTCCCGACGGGTTCGTCGTCGAGGGCCCGCCCGCGGGCGGCCACAACGCGCCGCCGCGCGGCCGGCTCACCCTCGACGACACAGGTCAGCCGATCTTCGGGCCGCGCGACCAGGCCGACGTGTCGAAGGTCGCCGAGCTCGGGCTGCCGTTCTGGCTGGCTGGCGCGCACGGGACGCCCGAGGCGCTGGCAGCGGCTGAAGAGTCTGGGGCTGCCGGGGTGCAGGTCGGCACGCTGTTCGCGCTCTCCGAGGAGTCCGGTCTCGACCCTGCGTTCCGCGACGACGTGCTCGCCCGGCTGCGGGCTGGCACCCTCGACGTCCGGACAGACCCGCTCGCCTCGCCGACGGGCTTCCCCTTCAAGGTCGTCCAGCTCCCCGCGACCCTCTCCAACGCCTCCGTGGTCGCCGAGCGCCCGAGGCTCTGCGACCTCGGCTACCTGCGGACCCCGCTCGAGCGCACCGACGGGACCATCACGTACCGCTGCCCTGCCGAACCTGTGCACATGTACGAGCGCAAGGGCGGCGACGCCGCAGACACCGTCGGACGGTCCTGCCTGTGCAACTCCCTCGCCGCGAACGTCGGGCTCGGCCAGACGCGCGGCGACGGCTACGTCGAGCCGCCGTTGGTCACCCTGGGGGTCGACGTCGACGGGGCGACACGACTGGCAGCGCGCCACCCCGGCACGTGGACGGCTGTCGAGGTGGTCGACTGGCTCCTCGGGAGCCCGCAGGCCCAGCACCTCTAGGCGCCGGGCTCGGCCACCCACTCGCGCAGCGCCGACGTGTCGGCCGCGGTCCAGCCCTCGGGCGGCACGATGGCGGCCCAGGAGTCGACCGTCCCGAGCTCGTAGCTGTGCCCGTAGCCGTCGGGCATGTCGATCGAGAACACCATGTCGACGGTCACCTGCCAGAAGGTGACGAAGGGGTACCACTGCATGTCGGGGTTGACCGAGGGCGCGAGGTCGTCCTTGAGCCAGTCGGGCTGGCGGAGGATGAGGTCGGGCGACCACCAGACGACAGGGTCTGTCGCGTGCTGCAGGTACACGATCCGCGGGGCCTCCCACGGGCCGAGGTCGGTCAGCCCGTCGGGGGTGTCGACGAAGCGCACGTGGTCGCCGCCGTCGACGACGGGCAGCCGCTCGGGCGAGCCTGCGTCACGCTCGTCGGTGATCCGCCCCCACGGCTCGGAGAAGTTCGGGGAGCCGATCCACAGCGCGCCGTCGACCCGCGCGGCCATGTCGTCGACGCCGCTGAAGGCGGCCTGCCCGCCGTAGGAGCCGAGGCTCTCGCCGAAGACCACGAGCTTCGGGCGTGAGTCTTCGGGCATCTGGTCCCACACCGCGTAGACGGCCTCGAAGAGCGCCCGCCCGGCGTTCTCCGGGGTCTCGCGGTCGGCGATGAAGGCGAGCGGGCTCGGCAGGTAGGAGTACTGCATGGCGGCGATCGCGGTGTCACCGTTGTGCAGGTACTCGAGCGAGGTGCTCGGGGCCTCGTTGACCCAGCCGCTGCCCGTCGTCGTCGCCACGGCCAGCACCTCGCGGTCGAAGCCGCCCTCGCGGGCGAGCTCGGCGACGACAGTCGCCGCGACCTCGCGCAGGTCGTCCGAGGTCTCGAGCCCCGCATAGGCACGGACCGGCGTCATCGCGGGCTCGCCGCTGAACTCTTCGAGCTCGTCGACCGTCGGGCCGCCCGCGACGAAGACCTTGCCGTTGCGGCCCATCCCGTCCCAGTCGACGAGGGAGTCCGGCGAGCCGGAGCGCTCGGGGTCGACAGGCTGCTCGACACCCGGGACCTCCGCCTGGTCGGTCTGCGCCGCGAGACGTCCGCCGACGGCCAGGATGCCGGGCAGCACGCCGTCCTGGACGAGCAGCACGGCGACCACCACGGCCGTGACGGTGCCGAAGATCTTGGCGGGGAGCACGGGTACGAAGCGCGAGCCGAAGCGCGCGAAGATCTTGCCGAGCTGGATGAGGGCCCTGAACAGCCCGATGAGGGCGACCGCGACGAGAGCGGCGACCGGGATCGCCAGGACGTGGAACCAGCGGTTGTCGACGGGCATGCCGACCAGCTCGGCCGTCACGGTCTGGGCGTGACCGCCGAGGAAGAAGGCGAGCGGCACGACGACAGCCGTCACGACGGCCAGGACGATCCAGGCCCAGCGGCGCCGGCTCGCCTTCCAGTCGGGCGAGAACCCGAGCCTGCGCAGCAGGGTCGCGATGCTCACCCCGACGCCGTAGCCGAGAGCGACGCAGATGCCCGTCGCGAGGGCCTGCAGGTACCAGGGGCGTGGGAGCAGGGACGCGCTCATCGACCACGAGTAGAAGATCACGCCGAACCACGCGCCGACACCGTGCAGCGACCACCAGTGCGGGGTCTTGGGCACGGGCGGGAGGCGCGGGTCGTTGATGTGCGAGGCCCACCGGTGCCAGCTGCGCCGCGCCGCCTCCCCGAGGCTGACCGTGCCGACCTGCTGGACCGTCGTGGGGTCCGTGGCGGTGGCGCTGTCCGCAGTCTGCGCGGCGCCCGCGGTCTTCGTGACCGTGGCGGTCTTCTCGACGGTCGCGGTCGAGCGGCCGACCGCAGCCTCGCCCGCCGCAGCACCCTCGTTGAGGGCTCGCGCCGCGGCGGCTGCGCTCGTGGCGTCGGGCGCCGCGGGGCGCTGCTCTGTGGTCATGCCGGTGAGCCTAGGCGACAGGCGGCCTCGTCGTCTCGGACGCCCGGCAGTCTCAGTCCTGCTCGGTATCCGCGGTCGAGGCTGCGGGCTCCGTGGCGGTCGACGGTGCCGGCACGGCGCAGACGCCGTCGACGCACACGCCGACGTCGTCCGAGCCGAGCATCTGGAAGGCGGGGATCACCTGGACCTGAGGGACGGCGAGCGCCACGCCGCCCTCGCACGCACCGCTCGGTGCCGTGCCCGCCGCGTCGGCGGGCACGGCCGAGGTGCGGTCGTCAGCCACGGCTGGCGGCGTCCGCCGGGACGTCGGCGTCGGCCGCGGCCTTCTCGAGGACCTGCACGAACACTGCGGGCTCCTGCGCGCCGCTCACGCCGTACTTGCCCTCGACGACGAAGAAGGGCACACCCTGGATGCCGTAGGCCTGCGCCTGGGCGATGTCCTGGGCGACGTCGCCAGCGTGCTCGCCCGACTCGAGGACCGCGCGGGTGGTGTCGGCGTCGAGGCCGACCTCGGCCGCGAGCGCGACGAGCTCGTCGACGCGCCCGAGGTGACGGCCCTCTTCGAAGTAGGCGCGCAGCAGGCGCTCCTTCATCTCACCCTGGACGCCCTGCGCCTTGGCGTGGTGCAGCAGCTCGTGGGCCTTGAGGGTCTTGGTGTGCTGGAGCGCGTCGAAGTCGTAGCTCAGACCGACCGACGCGGCGACCTCGGTCATCTGACCGAGCATCTGCGCGACCTGCTCGCGCGGCATGCCCTTGTGACCGGCGAGGAAGTCCACCTCGGAGCCGTCGAAGTCGACGGGGGTGTCGGGCGCGAGCTCGAAGGAGTGGTACTCGATCTCGACGGGGCGCGCGGCGCCTGTCGCGTCGAAGGCCACGAGGGCCTCCTCGAAGCGGCGCTTGCCGACGTAGCACCAGGGGCAGGCGATGTCCGACCAGATGTCGACCTTGAGGGGAGCAGTCATGCTCGGGTCAACCGGTACGCGGGCCGCAGCATTCCCGTCGGTCGTCCTCGCGTGACGGGGCCAGCCGGCGTGGCCGTGCAAGAGTGGGCCGCTGGAGGACACCATGACACGAGTGACCAGAGAGACCAGCACGACCCGAGAGCTGTACGACGAGCTGGACCGGATCTTCGCGGCTCGTGACCGTGACGACATGGCGCCGACGATCGCCGCCCTGCTGCCGCTGCACGACGAGCACCCGCACGACGCCCGCGTCCTCTACGAGCTCGCCGGTGCCTACGACACGGCCGGAGACGAAGAGAGGGCCCTCGGGCTGTACGAGCAGGCGACGGCAGAAGGGCTCGAGGGAGACCTCCGCCGACGGTGCTACCTGCAGCACGGCAGCACGCTGCGCAACGTCGGGCGCGTCGAGGACTCCCTCGCGCTCTTCGCCCAGGCCCGGGCCGAGTTCCCGGAGTCTGCTGCCCTCGGCGTCTTCGAGTCGCTGAGCCTGCATGCTGCCGGGCGTCCCAGCACAGCCCTGGCGAGCGTGCTGCTGCTCCTCGCGGACCACGTGGAGTCCGAGGACCTCGACAGGTACAAGCCTGCGGTGCGGGGGAACGCGGCATACCTGGCCTCGCTCGACGAGGCGTCGTCGGCGGCTGCGGCTCTCTAGCCGGTCGCCTGCTCGACCTCCGTGTCGCACAGGCCATCCGACGGAGGCCCTGTCGGCACCACCGGTGGTGGTGTCGCACAGGGCCTCCCGCGCGGGTCCGAGCAGACCGCCGCTGAGCTCGACGGACGTCAGCGCTTCGCGGCGCCGATGTAGAGGTCGAGGTTCTTGTCGACGCGGACCTCGAGGGACAGGCCCGACTGGCTGCCGTCGGCCCACTCGGCGGTCGGGTACTCGCAGCTGAACACGAAGTTCTGACCGTTGCCCGTCGGCGCCTTGACGTCACCGACAGCACTGCGGTCCTCGGAGCCACCGCTCGCGGAGACGAGGCGCTGGTCGTCGGGGTCCGAGGCGGAGAGACCGACGTACTCGTCGACGAGCTCCGGGCAGCCGAGGCCGGAGATGCCGAGCTCGGAGGCCGAGAGGCCGTCGCCGGACTCGCGGTCGGTCATGGCGTAGCCGAGGGCGAAGATCGCGAGGCAGGCCAGGAACGCCGCGAGGATGCCGATCTTCACGGACTTGGGGGTGCCCTGCGAGGGGGCGGCGTCGGCGGTCGGGACCTGCTGGGCGCCGCCGAACTGGAAGCCGGCTGTCGGCGACTGAGGCTGCTGCGGCTGGCGGGCCTGCGACTGCTGTGCCTGCTGTGCCTGCCATGACGGCTGGCTCTGCGCGGGCTGCTGGCCCTGCTGCTGGGCACCAGCCTGCCACGAGGGTGTCTTCTGCGCGCCGGGCTGCTGGCCCTGGGCGGGCTGCTGGGCACCCTGCACCCACGCCGGGCGTGCGTCGTGGGCGGCGGCGGGCGACGAGGGCTGGGCCGCCGGCGACGACGGCTGGCTCGCGCCGGGACGCGGGGCCGTCTGCGTGGTCCAGCTCTCTCCGTCGAAGTACCGGATCAGCTGCTGGTCCTGCGGGTCGTCGTACCAGCCGGCGGGGGCGCCCATGAGTGTGCTCCTAGGAGGTCGGGAGGCGCACCACAGCGCCCTCAGGAGACTAGGTCGCGCGCGGGGACGGCGCAAGGACGCCGACCTCGTGCCTCGCTCGTGATGACGACGCCGACACCTGCAGCGCAGAGCGCGAGCCCGGCGACGGTCAGCGGCGTGAGCGGCTCGCCGAAGAGCAGGGCCCCCGCGACGGCTGTCGTCGGTGCGACGCAGAACAGCAGCGCGTTGAGCACGGTGATGCCGAGGCGTCGCACGAGGTACCAGTACAGCCCGTAGGCGGCGAGGGTCGGCGAGACGGCCACGAAGGCGACGGTCCACCAGAAGACGGCCGTCGTCGGGGGCACGGCCTGTCCCGTGAGCAGCGCGAACCCGCCGATGACCACGAGCGCGACGGTCGCGTGCAGCAGGAGCGTGTCGGCCACAGAGGCCTCGGACGGGTGACGACGCTCGACGAGGGTCGCGGCGACGAGGCTGGCCATCGCGACGAGCGGCAGCAGATAGGCCCACCAGGACGCCGTCCCCGACCCGAGGTCCGCGGAGACCACGAGCGCGACGCCCATCGCCCCGGCGGCCAGGCCCGCCCACTGGGCGCCGCGGACCCTGAGCCCGAGGACAGGTCCGACGAGGGTCGCCACGACGAGCGGCTGGACGGCGTCGATGAGCGCCGTGGTCCCCGTGCTCACACCGAGCCCGACCGAGACGTAGATCGGCACGACGTACCCGACCTGGGAGAACAGCCCGACGAGCCCGTGCCGCCCGAGCTCGTCGCGCGGGGGCGCCTGGTGCTGCCGTCGGCGACGGAGCACACCGGTCGCTACAGCGAGCAGGAGCACGACGACCGCGAAGCGCCAGGTGAGGAGGGTGGCGACAGGCGCGCCGACGTCCACGGCGGCCACGAGGAACCCGGAGGACCAGCAGAGCACGAAGACGACCGAGAGCAGGGCAGGGACGACGACAGCAGGTATACCGATCTGTTTAGTCATGGTGTCGACTATACAGATCGGTATACCCGGTGCTCCACAGATCGGTAGAGTGGCTCAGATGCAGACTCCTCCCACCGCCCCCGAGCTCACGCCGGCCGCCCAGCGCGTGCTCGACGCCGCGTCTGAGCTGTTCTACGAGCGTGGGATCCACGCCGTCGGGGTCGACCTGGTGGCCGAGACCGCGGGCGTCACCAAGAAGACGCTCTACGCACGCTTCGGCTCGAAGGACGCCCTCGTCGTCGCCTACCTGCAGGGGCGCGACAGGCGGTGGCGAGAGTTCCTCGAGGGCTTCATCGCCGGTTCAGGGGCGACGGGACTCGACAGGCCGCTCCTCGTCCTCGACGCGGCGGCCGCGTGGTCTGACGACAACAGCCCGCGGGGGTGCGCGGCGATCAACGCGCGCGCCGAGACGGCCGACCTGTCGGCTCCGGTCTCACAAGAGGTCACGCGGCAGAAGGTGTGGCTGCTCGGCGTCTTCGCCGAGCTGTGCCGCGAGGCCGGGGTCGCCGAGCCCGAGGCGATCGCGCAGATGCTCATGCTGTTCTACGAGGGCGCGATCGTCACCGTCGGGACGGCGACCTTCTCCGAGCCCTTCGCGGTCGCGCGCGCGGCAGGACGCGAGATCCTCGCCCGGGCGGCGGGGGCGGGACGGGACGCCCAGGCGACCCAGGCGTAGACGCAGGTCGGTGCGGCAGGCGTGCGGACCAACGGCGGCAAGCGGACAGTCGGACAGCCGTCCGGACGAACGGATGACCAGCGGTCCGGCGGACGTCCGGCCAGACCGGACGTCCGCCGGGGGACGCAGGTCAGAGAGCGAGCGGCAGGCGCTCGGAGTAGACGGTCTTGACCGGCGGGGCGGCGAGGATCTCGCCGAGGCGACCCTGCCCCTCGGGGGTCGTGCGCCAGGCCGCGTAGGCGTCGTGGTCCGCGGTGGTCGCCCACCGCTCGACGACGAGGACGTGACCGGGGTCGGCGTCGTCGACCAGAGCCTCCAGGCCCTCGTTGCCCGGCCACGCCCGCGTCGCGGCCAGCGTCGCGCTGAGGTGCTCGGCGGCGTCGGCGAGGTGGTCGGGGTGGATCTGGATCTCGAGGTGGACGATCGTCGTCATGGTGGACGCCCTTCGGTCGGCGGGAAGGCGCAGCACCAGCCACGCCCACC
>NZ_JACBYE010000068.1 GCF_013415325.1 Sanguibacter inulinus
ACAGGACCCACCCCGAAGCATACCTGCTCGACCCCGCGCCCCTCCTGCCGTCGACGCTCGCAGGCATCGAGCAGCAGCTCGCCCGGCTCCTCGGCTCCGACGACTCGGTCGTGGTGTTCCAGGCCGAGGCGATCCTCGCCCTCGAGGCTGTCGCGACAGCCCTCGCGGCACCAGGCCGGGTGACGATCAACGTGGCGACGGGACCATACGGCGTGATCTTCGGCGACTGGATGCGCCGCGCAGGCGCGAGCGTGGTCGACGTCGAGAGCGCGCTCGACTCTGTCGCGACGGTCGAGCAGGTCGTCGCGGCCCTCGACGCCCACCCGGACGTGTCGGTGCTCGCCCTCGCCCACGCCGAGGCCGCGACAGGCGGGTCGAACCCTGTCGCCGAGATCGTGCGGGCCGCCAGCGAGCGGGGCGTCGTCACGGTCGTCGATGCCGTCGCCTCGGTCGGGGCCGAACCCGTCGACCCGACCGCCTGGGGCGCCGACGTCTGCGTGATCGGACCGCAGAAGGCCCTCGCCGGGCCCGCCGGCATCAGTGCCGCGACGGTGTCGGACCGTGCGTGGGACCTCGCGGAGTCGCACCCGGCCCCGCTGCGGAGCTCGTCGCTCTCCCTGCTCGACTGGCGGGACGGATGGTTGCGGACGGACCGTTCGGTCATCCCGGGGACCCCGTCGGTCCTCGAGACCCGTGCGCTGGGTGCTGCGCTCGACAGGGTCGAGACCGAAGGGCTGGCGGCTGTCGTGGCACGTCACGAGGCTGCGGCGTCGAGGGCACGTGCAGGCCTCGCGGACCTCGGGCTCAGGCCCTGGCAGCGCGGACCGCAGGGCTACGCGTCGGTCGTCACGACTGTCGCCGTGCCTGAGGACGTCGACCCTCGAGCCTTCACCGAGGCTGCCGTGGCCGCAGGCCGAGGTCTGGTCGTCGCCGGCCCCGGCTCGCTCGGCGGTCGGCTCGTGCGGATCAACCACACCGGACGCAGCGCGACGGCCGAGGCTGTCGACCTGGCGCTCGAGGCCCTCGCGACGGCATGTGCGACGGCGGGCCGCAGGACCAGGTGAGCAAAGCCGCTCGGCCGGCCGGGAGCCAGCGCCGCCTCATACCTCGTGTCTCGTGCCTCGTGCCTGAGTGTGCGACGTCACCAAGATCTCGTGTGACAGCATCCGGGGTGTTCTCCCCATGCCCGTTCCAGGCATCTGCCCAGCGCAGGGGGTTACGATGCGACGGGTCCTGCGGCGTCGCCGCAGCGACAGCATCGCGGGCGAGAGCCCACGTCACCACCTACGCGGAGGACATCCATGGCGTTCTGGGACCAGCTCAAGACGAAGACCTCGGAGATGAGCGAGCAGCTCTCGACGAAGACCAAGCAGTTCAAGAACAAGGACTTCGCCAACGGCACCATGGCGATGTGCGCGCTCATCGCCGCCGCCGACGGCTCGATCGACCCCGCCGAGCGTCAGAAGACTGCCGCGCTCATCATGAGCAACGACGTGCTCGCCGTCTTCCCGCCGGCTGAGCTCAAGGAGAAGTTCGACCACTTCTGCGACCGTCTCGAGCGCGACTACGACTTCGGCAAGGTCGAGGCCATCAGCGCGATCTCCAAGCTCAAGCCGAAGCAGGACCAGGCACGCGCCGTCCTGCAGATCGGCGTGATCATCGGCGGGGCCGACGGCACCTTCGACGAGCACGAGCGACTGGCCGTCCGGGAGGCGTGCTTTGCCGTCGGGATCGCTCCGACCGAGTTCGACCTCTGAGGCTGAGCACGAAGATCTGACCTGGCGGCGCCACGACGAGCGACCACCAGGCACAGCACGACGACGGCGGCTCCTTCTCGACGAGGGAGCCGCCGTCGGCGTGAGGAGGCTCAGACGACGGCAGTGCTCGAGACGACGGCAGTGCTCGAGACGACGGCAGTGCTGCCTCAGACGATGTCCGCGAGCGTCCTGCCCGTGACGAGAGGCTCGGCCGTGCGCAGCGGGTTGAGGTTCGTCACGGGTGCCTCGACGGCTGCGGGCAGCGAGACCACGGTGTCGACGGACACGAAGGAGTGCCCGAGCTGCGGCTCGAGGACGGGGTACGTGCCGTCCGTCGCGAGCCTCACGGCGGCCCACGGCAGGTTGAGCCCGGTGAGCGAGGCGGCGTACAGCCCGCCTGACGGTCGGGTGTTCACCTCGAGGAGCGCGAGCTCTCCCCGCCACCAGCGCAGCTGCGTGTTGGTCAGGTACGCGAGCTGGTAGGAGTCGACCATCCGGTGGGCGATCTCCACGGCGCGCGGCTCGTCGTCGAGGAAGGTGCGCTTGCGCCCGGACTTGGCGCGAGGGAGCGCCGCGAGGGTCTCGCCGAAGGGCGTCGAGAGGCAGTCGACGCTGATCTCCGGAGACGCCATGTACGGCAGCACCATGAAGGTCGGCAGCTCGCGGCCGGCTGCTGCGGCACGCTCGAGGGCGAAGGCGACCTCGTCGGTGCGGATCTTGTGCGCGGGGGCGGCGAGCAGGTCGTCGAGGGAGGCAACCGAGTCGTCGAGGATGCGGAAGCCCTCGGCGCCGACACCCTGGAGCGGTTTGATGCAGACGACCTCGTCGGCCTCCAGCTCGGCACGCAGCGACGCGACGGCGTCGACGAAGGCGTCCGCCCCCTGGGCCGTGCGCCACGGTGGCACCGGCACCCCGAGCGCTGACGCCGACGCGTAGGTCGCGTCCTTGTCGTCGAGCAGCGCGATCGACGCGGCGGGGGAGGCGAGCACGTGCACACCGATCGCGGCGAACTCGGCCGTGCGCTGCGCGATCGCGAGCATCTCCTTGCCGGGCAGCAGCACGTCGATCGCGTGCTGCTGGCAGAAGGCCAGCGCCCAGTCGACGTAGGCGTCACCGGAGAGGCGCGGCTCGATCTGCGTGACGTCGGCCGCCTGGAGGACAGGAGAGGTCTCGTCGGTGTGGGTGGCGAAGAGCCGGACGGGCGTGTTGTCCGGGTTGGAGCGGAGCATCTGCAGGAACCAGTAGTTGGTCGCGTAGGTGCGGTTGAGCCAGATGTTCAGTGTCACGGAGTCCCTGCTCGACAGCGGTAGGAGAGGTGGAGGACCTGGTGCGTCGTCGAACCTCGCCTCGACGCACAAGTTTACGCTGGTCGCGAACTTCGCGGTACCACACACCGCAGTCTGCTGAGTCACGTCTGCGACGGGTCGACCAGGGTCAGGCAGGAATGTCAGGCGGCCCCGGTATCTCAGGCACCGCCGGCGAGCTGCTGCTCGAAGGGCACGAGACCTGCCAGGAGGTCAGGGACTGCGGAGGTCGGCTCGTGGGCGGCCACGAGAGCCGCCAGCTCTCCTGCGCCCCGGGTGATGCGCGACGCCAGCTCGCCTGTCGAGGCGTCGCCGGAGCCCCAGTCCTCGGAGGCCGCGAAGACTGCGGTCGGTGCCACGACGGCCCGCAGGTACGCGAAGAGCGGCCGCAGCGCGTGGTCGAGGGCGAGCGAGTGACGGGCAGTCCCAGCAGTCGCCCCGAGCAGGACAGGAGTCCCGACGAGCGCCTTGGAGTCCAGGATGTCCACGAAGCTCTTGAACAGGCCCGAGTACGACGCCGTGAAGATCGGCGTGACCGCGATGACCCCGTCGGCGTGCTCGACAGCCTCGACGACCTCCTTGAGGCGCGGAGACGGGAAGCCTGTCAGCAGGTTGTCGGTGATGTCGTGCGCGAGGTCGCGCAGGTCGACCGTCCGGAGCTCGACGGCGACACCGCGCCCCTCGAGGTCGGTGACGGTGTCGGCCACGAGACGGTCGGCGAGCAGGCGGGTGGACGACGGCTGGCTCAGACCTGCCGAGATGGCGACGAGTGTGCGGGTGTTCATGGTGGCTCCTGCGGGTGCGTGAAGGATCGTGAAGATGCCGTGGTGGTACGAGGTGGTGCGTGTCGTGCGAGGCGGTGCGTGTCGTGCGAGACGGACGAGGTGGTGCGGGCTCGTGCCTGCTGGTGCGGGCTGGTGACTGCGTTCGCTGCGGATGGTGACCGGAGGCACGCTGTTGCACAGCGTCTGCCGTCACTGCCTTGCCCTCAGTCGGGGATCGAGTCCTGGGCGGTCCGCAGCGTGGTGCAGAGCTCGAGCAGCATCGTCAGCTGCTGCTCGTCGAGTGCGGGCTCGAGGTACTTGCGGATGCTGCGCACGTGCCGGCGCCCGATCTCCTTCTGGAGCGCGGCGCCCTCGTCCGTCAGACGGATGAGGGTGCCGCGCCGGTCGCCCTCAGCAGCGCAGCGCGTGACGAGCCCCTTGGACTCGAGGCGTTCGACCATCCGGCTCAGGGACGGCTGGGTGACGAGCACCTCGCGGTTCAGCTCGTTGAGACGCAGACCCGCCGGTGCTGAGGTCAGGGTGAACAGCACGTCGTACTCGCGCATGCTCACCGGGTGCCAGATGTCGTCGGCGGAGAACCTCCGCATGAGCGCGACCTGAGCCCGGAACAGTGCCTCCCACGACGCTGCCGCGAGACGGCCGTCGACAGAGGGCCTGGTCGCGGGCGACGAGCCTGCCATCGACGAGCCCGCGACTGCCTGGCTCTCGACTGACGAGCCCGCGGCCGTCCGGCCCGCGACAGCCTGGCCTTCGACTGACGAGCCCGCGGCCGCCCGGCCCGGAGACCGGACGACCTCGGTCGTGGTCATCGTGCGGCGACGGGCGAGGCGCCCGTGACGTCGTCTGCGGGTGCGTAGACCGTGGAGTCGTGCGCCCCGCCGGCCTTCGCCACGAGGGACGCGTGGGTCGGGGCGTCCGGGACGTGCGCCGGGCGTCCGACGGCCAGCTCCTTGCGGAGCACGGGCACGACCTCTTCGCCGAGCAGGTCGAGCTGCTCGAGGACCGTCTTGAGCGGCAGTCCTGCGTGGTCCATGAGGAACAGCTGGCGCTGGTAGTCGCCGACGTGGTCGCGCATGGCGGCGTAACGGTCGATGACCTCCTGCGGGCTGCCGACGGTCAGCGGGGTCTGAGCCGTGAAGTCCTCCATCGACGGGCCGTGGCCGTAGACCGGGGCGTTGTCGAAGTACGGGCGGAACTCGCGCCGCGCGTCCTGGGAGTTCTTGCGCATGAAGACCTGACCGCCGAGCCCGACGATCGCCTGGTCGGCCGTGCCGTGGCCGTAGTGCTCGAAGCGCTGACGGTAGAGCGAGACCATCTGCTTCGTGTGCTCGATCGGCCAGAAGATGTTGTTGTGGAAATAGCCGTCGCCGTAGTACGCGGCCTGCTCGGCGATCTCCGGGGTCCGGATCGACCCGTGCCAGACGAAGGGCGCCACGCCGTCGAGGGGGCGCGGGGTCGAGGTGAAGCTCTGCAAGGGAGTGCGGAACTTCCCCTCCCAGTCGACGACGTCCTCACGCCACAGGCGGTGCAGCAGCGCGTAGTTCTCGATCGCGAGGTTGATGCCCTGACGGATGTCCTTGCCGAACCACGGGTAGACGGGACCGGTGTTGCCGCGGCCCATCATGAGGTCCATCCGGCCGTCGGCGAGGTGCTGCAGGGTCGCGTAGTCCTCGGCGATCTTCACGGGGTCGTTCGTCGTGATGAGCGTCGTGGACGTCGAGAGCAGGATGCGCTCGGTCTGCGCCGCGATGAAGGCGAGGGTGGTCGTGGGGGAGGAGGGCACGAAGGGCGGGTTGTGGTGCTCGCCCGTCGCGAAGACGTCGAGCCCGACCTCTTCGGCCTTGCGGGCGATAGCGATCGTCGCCTTGATGCGCTCGTTCTCGGTGGGGGTGCGGCCTGTGGTCGGGTCGGGGGTGACGTCGCCGACCGTGAAGATCCCGAACTGCATCATGGTGCCCAGCTCCTTAGATGTATGCGTTTGCATGTAGTTTACGCCTCAACTATCGAGAGGTGGGAGGTATTCCCGCTCGGACATGCGTGAGGTGCGACACCTGAAGGCCCCTAAGAAAAAGTGTGCCAAGCGCACCGCGCACCCTGGTGACCACGCCCAGACCGCACCACCCGCCAAGGAGCCCATATCGGAATCCACGGCGGAAGATCAAGGCCCTAAGGCCCCCTTCGAGTGACCCACGTCACGCCTACGCTGCTGGAGGCGTGAGCACGGAGCCCGCGCACCCCCGGCACCCGGCCAGGCCGCTCGGTCTGGCCGACCTGCGAGGACAGATGTGAGGAACCACGGTGAACCAGCTCTTGAGCACGGTGATCTTGCCCGCGGAGGTGCGCGCTGCACTGGAGTCAGCCCCGGACGTCTTCGTCCCGACGACCCGCAGCGACCTGCTCGACCGCGCGACAGGCGCAGGCGCACCGCCCACCTTCGACGTCGTCTACGACGTCCAGGGGAGGGGGCCCGTCAAGGAGGCCGACGTGGTCCGGTGCAAGAACGGGATCGTCGTCAACTACCCCGAGGACTACCTGCGTCGGCGTGACCCGGACTGCATGCGCATCGCCGACGACCTGCCGACAGACAAGCCTCGGTACCGTGACACCTTCGGGGCGGAGTTCGCCCCGGTCCGCCAGGAGACCCTCGACTGGCTCGCCTCGCAAGAGCTCCTCGTCGTGCCCTTCCGCGCGGGCGGGCTCACCTACGGCACGCCGTCCCTCGCGATCGTGCCGGCGAACGCAGCGTTCTTCGCGACGGCCCTCGTCGACCTCCAGGGCTTCGTCGACCTGGCCGAGTCTGAGCCCTTCGCGCCCCGGTCGATCATCTACGTCGCGCCTCCGTTCCGGCACACGCACTTCGACGGGCGGCAGGTGGTCGTGCACGACCGCTCGGAGACGCTCCACGAGATCTTCTCCTACAACCTCTACCCGGGTCCCTCCGCCAAGAAGGGCGTCTTCTCGGTCCTGCTCGACATCGGTGAGCAGGAGGGCTGGGTCACCGCCCATGCGTCTGCCGTCCGTGTGACCACGCCCTACGAGAACGAGACCGTGATCATGCACGAGGGCGCATCGGGCGGAGGCAAGTCCGAGATGCTCGAAGAGCTGCACCGTGAAGACGACGGCCGCATCCTGCTCGGTGTCAACGTCGTCTCCGACGAGCCCTACTACATGTCGCTCAGCGAGGTCTCGACCCTCAGCCCGGTCACCGACGACATGACGCTCTGCCACCCCTCGATCCAGAACGACTCGGGCAGGCTCGTGGTGACGGACGCCGAAGACGGCTGGTTCCTGCGGACCGACAGCATGACGTCCTACGGCTCCGACCCGAACCTCGAGTCGGTGACGGTCCACCCCGACGAACCGCTCGTGTTCTTCAACATGCAGGGAGTCCCCGGGGCGACCTGCCTCATCTGGGAGCACACCCTCGACTCCGACGGGACCCCGTGCCCGAACCCGCGCGTCGTCGTGCCCCGCCGGATGATCAAGAAGATCGTGCTCGACGCCGCCGAGGAGGTCGACGTCCGCAGCTTCGGCGTCCGGATGCCGCCGGCGACCCGCGACGACCCCAGCTACGGGATCATGGGGATGCTCCAGGTGATCCCGCCCTCGCTCGCCTGGTTGTGGCGTCTCATCGCCCCGCGTGGGCACAAGAACCCGTCGATCATCGAGACCCAGGCCTCTGTCGAGGCGACCAAGCACCGCATGGTCGCCGAGGGGGTCGGCTCGTACTGGCCGTTCTCGACAGGCACCAAGGTCGCTGCCGCGAACCTGCTGCTGCGGCAGATCGTCGACGCGCCGCGTACCCGGTACGTCCTCGTTCCCAACCAGCACATCGGGGCCTACAAGGTCGGCTTCACGGCAGAGTGGCTGACCCGCGAGTACCTGGCTCGTCGCGGTGGTGCGACCTTCAGGCCTGACCACCTCACGCCGGCCCGCTGCCCGCTCTTCGGCTATGCGCTGACCGAGATGAAGATCGACGGACAGCTCGTCCGCCCGACGTTCTTGCAGCCCGAGAACCAGTCCCAGGTCGGCGAGGAGGCCTACGACACCGGCGCGAAGATCCTCACGGACTTCTTCAAGAGCGAGCTCCCGCAGTTCCTCACCGACGACCTCGACCCCCTGGGCCGCGCGATCATCGAGACGTGCCTGGCGGACGGCAGCGTCGAGCAGTACGCCGCGCTCACCCCGATCGTCTAGCGGGTGGAGGCGGTCGATGCGGTCGAGGTGCGACCAGGCCGGAGACGCTGCAGCAGCAGGTAGAGCTCGCAGCCGAGGCAGAGGTCGAAGGCAGCGTTGAGGAAGGCTGCCACGAGGGCGACCGCAGCACTGACAGGGACGGCCGCAGCGACACCGAGCACCCCGAGGAGCAGACCCACCGCGGTGACGCCCAGCCCGACCCCCTGGGCGAACCGCGGTGGGCGAGGGTCTTCGAGCTCGGCCGGCGCAGACAGGCGTGGGCGCACCCAGCGCCGGAAGATGGCGCCCTGGAGCGTCCCCTGCGAACCGCGCACCGTGCCCACGGCGAAGAGCAGCACGGCGACCCCGAGCAGCACGAAGGCCGCCGTCGACGTGCCGAGCAGGACGACGACAGCCAGCAAGATCGCCGTCAGTGCCGCCCCGAAGCGCGGGCCACGGGGGTCGATGCCCGCAGGAGCGCCGGCTGACGGTGTCGGGGAGGTGGTCTCGGTCATGCTCGTCTCGTCTCTGATCGTGCCGGGCGCTGAGCCTCGACCTCCGGGACCACGTCGAGAGCCACGAGGGCCTGGGTGGGGGTCATCGCACCGGAGCTACGTCCTCGCTCCAGGCCCGCGCCGTCGAGCACGATGACCGTCGGTGTCCTCAGCACCCGGAGCGTCCGCACCAGCTCCGGGTGCTGCGCCGCGTCCAGCTCGACGTGCGCGACCCCCGGTGCGTCGTCGACCAGGCGGCTGAGGACAGCGGCCGTGCGACGGCACGGTGTGCAGACCTCGGAGGAGAGCTGGACGAAGGTCGCCCGGCGCCCGATCGTCGCACCCGCAGCCTGCACGGCATCGAGGAGCAGGAGGTCGGCCGGGGGAGCGGAGCCCCGAGAGGGGCGCACGGACCGCACCGTCCCGGAGCGCTGAGCCCGGACCCACCAGGCAGCCGAGACGATCCCGAGCAGCACGACCAGCAGGACGGCGCGCCCACCGGTCGTCGTGAGGAGAGAGGTCATGAGCTCCTGCGATCGTGGCGGTCCGACGGGTCGGTGCAGTGAAGCACGTCAGGACGACGATCGGTGCAGTTGGGTCCCCATGTCTCACCAGGTGAACCTGATCTGCGGTTCCTGATATAAATAGTGTGCCAAGCGCGTACCGCTAGCCGGGAGACCATCGCGATGACCTCGCCACCCACACCAGCACGGACCAGATACCCACGGCCGCCCGTCACCCTCCACGAGGCGGAGACCGTCTGGCGTGACCTCGCGAGCGCTGCCACAACTGACGGTGCGAAGCCGGAGACCGTGCGCCTCGCCGTCATCGTGGGGCTCGTCCGGTGCACAGGTGCCCGCTATTCCGACCTGCTGCGCTGCACGGTCGACTCCTTCGACCTCGAGGAGGGGAGCGTGGTGGTGCAGCACGGCAAGCACCGGGTCGTCCACGAGCACCTGCTCGACGACAGCGCCCTCGTCGTGCTGCGACGCTGGCTCGTCGTGCGAGACGAGCTGTGCGTCGAGCTGGAGGGGTCGGTCCCGCGCGCGCTCCTGCTCACCGTCCACCACACCCACGACAACGGGGTCACTGTCGCTGCGGGGCTGCCCATCACCCGGCAGGGGCTCGTGCTCTCGTGGCGGCGGTTCGTCCAGCGCACCAACGCACGGCACGCAGGGGTGCGGCCGCCGCTGCCGACACGCTTCGAGCAGGTGCGCAGGGCCTGGGCGGCGACCGACGAACCCTGAGCCGGACCGGAGAGGTCTGAGAGGACCACGACGGGCACCTACCATCGTCTGATGCCCTCGTACCGCGTGGTCCTGACCGTCGGAGCCCTTGCACAGGGCGTCGCCGCACCTGACGTGCTGCCGGCAGCAGCCCAGGCGGCACGAGACCTCGTGACCGTCGAGGCCTACGACGTCGGCGTCGTCTCCGGCGAAGCCCGTCTCACCGTGAGGTTCACCGCCGACGACGACGCGTCGGCCTGGCGTGTCTACGACCACGTCTGCTCGACCACGGGAGTCCTCGTCGACGTCCCGGCGGCGCGGCTCACCCAGCGCTACGGACCCAGGTGGCACCCGGTCCGTCGGGGCTGAGCTGTCGGGGCTGAGCTGTCGGAACCGTCTCACCGGACTGCCTCTCCGCGGCACCCGTGGCGCTCGGTGCGACGGCGTCCTAGTCTGGTGCTCTCCTCATCGGCGAGGGCGGGACCATGGTGTGGATCGTGCTTCTGGTGGCTCTGCTCGTCGGCGTGCTCGCGGCCTGGGTGCTCCTCCGGCGGGCTCGCTCGTTCCCGCGCGCCCGTCCCTCGTCGAAGCCTGCGGCACCTGAGATCGACCCCTTCGAGATCCTCGCCCTGCAGCTGCGCCTCTCGACTCTCGCCACGCAGATCCAGCGCATCGAGCACGACGAGACCTCTCTGGCCCGGGCCCACCACCTGCGGGCCACCCAGTACGCCTACGACGCGATCCTGCGTCAGGCGTGCCTGCTCGTCGGGCTCGACGACCAGTCGCGGTCACCGGCGACAGACGAGCTGGTCAGCGACACCTGGGTGGTCGACGAAGACGAACGGATGCGGCAAGAGCTCGAGCTCTGCGCGAGAGGCTGGTCGTGGTGACAGCCACCCGCCTGGGTGCCGTCAGGCAGGGATGTCGCTGACCTGCCAGCCCCGCACGACGGGTACAGCCCCGCCAGCTGTCTCAGACGCGACCAGCTGGTCGTAGGAGGCGAGGTCCCGCGGGCGCAGCAGCACGGCGAGCTCGACGCCCGTCCCGTACGCAGGCGTCGCGAAGACCGCCCTGTGCACGTGGCACCATTCCCGTAGGACGTTCTCGAGACGCCCCGCCGACGCGTGGTCCGTCTCGAGAACGACCTCGACCCGGGGCTCGCGAGCCACGACGGTCGCCCTGTCGAGCACCTCGCTCACCGACGACGAGTAGGCCCGGACGAGGCCACCAGCCCCGAGCAGGACGCCGCCGAAGTACCGGGTGACCACCACGACCACGTCGGTGAGCCCGCGGTGCCGCAGGACCTCGAGCATGGGCACACCGGCGGTGCCCGACGGTTCACCGTCGTCCGACGAGCGCTGCCTGTCGGCGCGCTGCCCGACGACCAGCGCCACACAGCTGTGCCGGGCGTCCCAGAGCTCCTTGCGGACAGCCGCGACGACAGCGTCAGCCTCCTCGACCGACTCCACGTGCGTGGCCCGGGCGATGAACCGCGACTTCTTGATGACGAGCTCGTGGACCGCCGTGCCCTCGACGGTCGACGGCAGCACGAGGTCTGCCGGAAGGTCTGCGGGCAGCTCGAGGCGAGGGGTCGGGTCCACCGGGCGAGCCTACGCGGGCCCACGCAGGCCCGTGCAGGACCGGGTGGCCCCGGGTGCGCCATCGACGGGCTCGTCCGAGACTGGAGTGGACCCATCCACCGGCGGAAGGAGCACACAGTGCCACGCGAAGACCCAGGACCGAGCGTGAAAGACCCCGAGCTCTACGAGAAGCTCCGCGACGAGGGCAGCTCGAAGGGCAAGGCCGCCAGGATCGCCAACGCGGCCGCGCGAGACTCGCGGTCGCAGGTCGGCAAGCGGGGCGGCGACTCTCCGCCCTACGACGAGTGGACCGTCGCAGAGCTCCGCGGCCGTGCGAAAGAGGTCGGGCTGACCGGGTACTCCTCGATGCGCAAGGCCGAGCTGATCGAGGCCCTGCGCAGCTGAGGGCCAGCTGAGGACGCTGCTGCACCGTTGAGCTGAGACTGCGTTCAGCTGAGTCTGCGTTCAGCTGAGTCTGCGTTCGGCTGCCGCACCGTTTGGCTGCCGCACCGTTTGGCTGCCGCACCGTTCAGCTGCAACTCCGCGCAGCCGGATGACCGCCGTGGCTCCCCGCAGCTGTCTTCCGTCCAGCCCTCCGCAGCCCTCGACGGACGCGTCCACCACCCAGACGCGACGAAGGCTCCGACCGTCTCGGTCGGAGCCTTCGTCGTCAGGGGGGTCTGTGACCCTTCACTCCCGGGTCAGGAGGACTTCTTGGCCTTCTCGTCGGCCTTCTCGGCCGCACCGACCTCGGTCGTCTCGTCAGCGGTGCTCAGCGACCCACCCGAGGACTCCAGGTGGGCGCGCACGAACCAGTGGAACAGCTCGAGCTCGTGCAGGTGACCGATGAGCAGGTCGTTCGTGACGTCGTCGAGCTCTTCGACGTCGGTCGCGGCCTTGCGGTGGTCGGTGATGACACCCTGGTACACCTCGTCGAGGGCGCCGAGGTGCGCGATCGTCGTGGCCCGGCCGAGGGAGTAGTCGTCCCAGGAGCGCTCCGACACGATCACTCCGGGCGTCCCACGGGGGGCGACACCGAGGGTCGCGATGCGCTCGGCGGTCGCGTCGACCATGAGGCGGACTGCGTCGACCTGCGGGTCGAGCATCTCGTGGACCGCGATGAAGTGCGGGCCCACGACGTTCCAGTGGATGTGCTTGAGCGTCAGCGCCAGGTCGTTCAGGGCGGTGAGACGGAGCTGCAGGATCCGGGCGACCTCCTGGCCCTGCTCAGGCGTGAGCGAGGGGACGGTGTACTTGGGCAGTTGCTTGCGAGCCATCATGTTCGCAGTCCTCCAGACGTGATCCGATGGGTGGTGAACCACCTGTCTCCATCGTGCACCTGGACGGCGGACTTCGCAGAAGTTAGACGCGCTGCCCTGACGCATCGTGGCCGGTGGGGAGCCCGTTCCGCAGCAGCAGGGCCAGCGAGAGAGCGGCGACAGCGCCCAGCACGGCGAACCACGGCCAGGTCATCGACGACGTCGAGCCGGACACTGCCGTGAGCACACCAGCCAGCAGCGCGACCAGCTGGCCGACGAGATTCAGCACGGCCGCCCGGCGGCCCTCCGTGACGAGGACCGCGGCCTCGACCTGGGTCCGAGGAGCAGCGACGGTGGCGAACCAGCTGAGCCTGAGGACCGCATGGACGAGGACCATCAGCACCGGCGTCCGCCACGTGTAGCCCGCGGGAGCGGTCAGCACGAAGGGGAGCAGCATCAGCCCGACGGCGATGGCCCCGAGCCCGTAGCCAGGTCGCCGCGCGTTGGCGACGGTCCCGGCTGCGAGCCCGAGTGCCGCGACAGTGACGAGCGCAGCCGAGACCTCGCTGCCGGCCATGCCGACGAGCAGCCCGGTCAGGACAGCGACCCCGAGCGCGACGTGGAGAGCCCAGCCGGGCACAGATCGACCGATCTCGATCTCTGCGCCCTTGCGTGTGCGCGAGGCGGGTGCGGAGCCGGTGCTCGTCATGGCCGCGGTCTTCTCGGTCCCCTCCGACCGCGGGCTCACGAGTGCCCCCGCAGGGCCCTGGCACGCGCCCGCAGCGCGACCGACGGATCATCCGACGCCCACCGCAGCACGGTGACCCCAGACCTCGAGAGCTCGAACAGCCTGTCGCGTCGAGCGATGTCGGTCAGGCGCCACGCGTGCACCTCGCGTCGGTCGAGCCCGCGCAAGATCTCCTCCGGGAGGGTGTCGACGGCGACCACCTCGTGCCCCTGCGCGCTCCACCGGAGCGCGATCTGCGAGGCCGAGTCGTCGAGGAAGGTCGAGAACAGGTAGACCATGGAGCCCGTGGGGATCTGCGGGGGTCGCTCACGATGCCGCGGCGCCCCGGCCGGCCTGGCCAGCGCGAGGGCGTGCACCACCCGCTGCAGATGACGCTTGCCGCCCGACATCGGTACGGGGGTGTGGAGACGACCGAGGTCTTCGAAGCCCAGCCTGTCGCCGCCGTCCACGACGACCGTGGCGATGGTCGCGGCAGCCTCACGGGCGATGTCGAGAGACGTCTGCACGTCCGGAGCGGTCTCGCGGTACCCGCCCCAGGTCGCGACCTCGGGGCCCACGTCGTCACGCGAGTCGACGACGATCACCACAGAGGCCTCCGAGGCCGCGAAGGTCCGCCGGACGTAGAGCTCGCTCACCTCGGGGGAGCGACGCGCGGTCGTGCGCCAGTCGACACGTCGGACCGAGTCCCCGGGACGAAACAGGGCGATGTCTCGCAGCTGCGACCCGTCACCCGGGCGCCGCGAGCTGTGCGGACCTGTGAGGCCACGCAGCTGGGACCGCACCGGGACGACGTCGAGCCTGCGCACGCGCGGCAGCACGAGCACGTGGTCCGGCGCGACGTGCGAGGCGTCGAGGAACCAGCCGCCCTCGTCTGCCAGCGGAACGGCGTCGATGCTGAACAGCTCACGAGGTCCCGTCCGGACCGACGGCGTCGTCAGGTCGACCGTCCGCGCGCCGCTGGGGACAGCGACGAGCGCGTCGAGCGGTTCGTTGCCCGGGCTCGAGGCCTGCACCCTGACGACCGAGGCACCGTCCGGGACCTCGAGGGTCAGCGCGACGACCAGCTCGCGGTCGCGCACCGCGGTCCCACCGGCGACAGTCGTCACCCGGACCGGTCCCGTCGGGCGGTTCGCCGCCGCCCAGACCGCCGAGAGCACGAGGGGCACGGCGAGGGCGACGACCTGAGGCCGCCCGAAGACGAGGCCCACGCAGACGAGCACCAGGCCGGTGAGAGCACTCACGACCACCACGGCGTCGCGCTCCCACCGGACCGGCGCAGAAGAGCCGGCGGCTGCGGCCTGCTCGGCCCCGCCTCTCGTCATGGCCCCGCTGCTCGTCATTATTCCGCTGCTCGTCACGGCCCCGCTGCTCGTCACGGCCGTACGGACGCGCTGTCCGCCTCGGCCACGGTCGCAGGACCCGCGACCTGGTCGAGCAGGCTGATGACGAGGGTCTCGGTGCTCGTCCCCGCAGCCCACGCAGCAGGGCTGAGCGTCAGGCGGTGCGCGAGGACGGGGACGGCGACGGCCTTGACGTCCTCGGGGAGCACGTAGTCACGTCCGTCGATGACTGCCAGGGCGCGGGCGACGAGCATGAGCGTCTGCGAGCCTCGCGGCGAGGCGCCGACCTCGAGGTCGGACAACGAGCGCGTCGCGGCAGCCAGGTCCACGCAGTAGCGGATCACGTCAGGGTCGAGCGTGACGTCTTCGACGCCCGACTGCATGGCCAGCAGCGTCTCGGGCGAGACGACGGCCTGGACCGGGCTGAACTCCTGGCGACGGTCGAGCCTGCGGTTCAGCACGTCGAACTCGGCCTCGCGGTCCGGGTAGCCGACGGCGAGCCGCACCATGAACCTGTCGAGCTGGGCCTCGGGGAGCGGGTACGTGCCCTCGTACTCGACAGGGTTCGACGTCGCCATGACGTGGAACGGCAGGGTGAGCGGGTACGTCGTCCCGTCGATCGTCACCTGACGCTCGGCCATGGCCTCGAGCAGCGCCGACTGCGTCTTGGGAGCGGTGCGGTTGATCTCGTCCGCGAGGAACAGACCGGTGAAGACCGGGCCCGGCCTGAAGACGAACTCACGTGTCGCCGGGTCGTAGACCGTCGAGCCCGTGATGTCGGCCGGAAGCAGGTCCGGGGTGCACTGGAGGCGTGCGAAGTCGAGACCGAGGGCCGACGCCAGGCTGCGGGCCGCGAGCGTCTTGCCGAGGCCTGGCACGTCCTCGAAGAGCACGTGCCCGCCTGCCAGGATCGCCGCGAGGGCTGTCCGCAGCGGCTTCTCCATCCCGACGACCACGGTCCCGACCTCGGCGAGGACCCGGGCAGACAGCTCGGAGATCTCGGAGACCTGGAGGGAGGTGTGGGCAGGTGCGGAGGTCATGCGGCGCTCCTCGTGAGGGTGGGGGTG
>NZ_JACBYE010000069.1 GCF_013415325.1 Sanguibacter inulinus
TTGCGACCCTCTGTCCGCTGCGACCCTCCAGCCCTCCGACCCCCGCACTCAGAAGTCAGCTATCCCAGACACCCCAGACACCGTCGTCTGCACCAAGGAGTCCCGCCATGACCACCGTCTCGGACCGCCAAAGAACCCGACCCGCCGCCCGTCCCTCCACCCGCGCAGACGGAGACCAGCCGACTGTCGACGTCCCCGGGCTCCAGACCCTCATGCTCGGCCGCTGGGCCGCGCTGCGTCGGCGGTCTCGCGAGATCGGCGCAGACCCGCGCTTCGCCAAGGTCGAGGGCGCTAGCATGGCCGACGCGCGTGAGCGGGTCATCGGCCAGCTCAAGCTGCTCGTCGAGGAGGCCGAGGTGCTGCGGGCCTTCCCCGAGCGGCTCGGCGGCTCCGACGACGCAGGTGGCAACATCGCGGGCTTCGAAGAGCTGCTCGTCGCCGACCCGTCGCTCCAGATCAAGGCCGGCGTCCAGTGGGGGCTCTTCGGTGCGGCGATCTTGCACCTGGGGACCCCCGAGCAGCACGACAGGCTGCTGCCCGGCGCGATGAGCATCGACGTCCCCGGGGCCTTCGCGATGACCGAGACCGGGCACGGCTCGGACGTCGCGAGCATCGCGACGACAGCCACCTACGACGAGGCCACCGAAGAGTTCGTCCTCCACACGCCCTTCCGGGCGGCGTGGAAGGACTACCTCGGCAACGCAGCCCAGCACGGCACAGCGGCCGTGGTCTTCGCCCAGCTCGTCACCCACGGCGTCAACCACGGTGTCCACGCCTTCTACACGACCATCCGCGAGACCCTCCCCGACGGCAGCACCGGGGCCTTCGTCGCCGGGGTCGGGGGAGAGGACGACGGGCTCAAGGGCGGTCTCAACGGGATCGACAACGGTCGTCTGCACTTCGACCACGTCCGTGTCCCGCGCGAGAACCTGCTCGCCCGCTACGGTCAGGTCGCCCCCGACGGCACGTACACCTCGCCGATCGAGAGTCCCGGACGCCGGTTCTTCACCATGCTCGGGTCCCTCGTCCAGGGACGCGTGTCCCTCGACGGCGCCGCTGGGGTGGCCAGCAAGATCGCCCTCGCCACGGCTGTGCGCTACGGCAACGAGCGCCGCCAGTTCTCGTCCGCGACAGGGTCCGACGAGACCGTGCTGCTCGACTACGGCGAGCACCAGCGTCGGCTGCTGCCCCTGGTCGCCCAGGCCTACGCCGGGCACTTCGCCCACGACCGTCTGCTCGACCTCTTCCACGCGGTGTTCTCGGGCGAGACCGACACACCCGAGGCCCGCGAAGACCTCGAGACCATGGCCGCGGCCCTCAAGCCGATCTCGACCTGGCGGGCCCTCGAGACGCTCCAGACCGCGCGCGAGGCCTGCGGCGGGCAAGGGTTCCTCACCGAGAACCGGCTCGTCTCGCTGCGCGCCGACCTCGACGTCTACGTCACCTTCGAGGGAGACAACACCGTCCTGCTCCAGCTCGTGGGCAAGCGGCTCCTGGCCGACTACGCCGCCGGGTTCAAGGGCATCGACGGCGTGGGCATGGCCAGGTTCGTCGTCGAGCGGGCGGCCGACAGCGTGCTGTACCGCACGCCGTTGAGCCGCGTGGCGCAGGCGATCCAGGACCGCGGCGAGGTGCGCCGGTCGGCGGGTCACCTCCGCGAGGAGCAGGCGCAGCGCGAGCTGCTCACCGACCGCGTCGACACGATGGTCGCCGACCTCGCCGCAGCCCTGCGGCCCAGCGCGAAGCTGCCCCGGGAGGAGGCTGCGGCGCTGTTCAACGCGCACCAGCACGAGCTCATCGAGGCGGCCCGGGCCCACGCCGACCTGGTGCAGTGGGAAGCCTTCAGCAAGGCCCTCGGGGACGTCGACGACCCCGGCACGCAGCTGGTCCTCACCTGGGTCCGTGACCTCTTCGGCCTCTCGGTGATCGAGAAGAACCTCGCCTGGTACCTCATCCACGGGCGCCTCTCGGGGCAGCGCGCACGGACGGTCTCGTCGTACATCGACCGTCTCGTCGCGCGGCTGCGGCCCTACGCGCAGGACCTCGTGGACGGCTTCGGCTACGGGCCGGAGCACATCCGCGCGACCATCGCCTCAGGCGTCGAGAAGCGGCGCCAGGACGAGGCGCGCGAGGCCCGGCGGGTGGCGCGGGCGAGCGGCGAGGAACCGGTGTCGGAGAAGTCGCTGGCCAAGAAGACCCTGTAGCCGCGGAGGGCTCGAGAGCCGTCGCGCACCCGGCCGCAGGGGGGCCGGGCGCACGACGCCGGAGCCTCCGCGCTCGACGATGTGGACGAGCGGCGGGTCGTGGGAGAAGGTGTGCACGTGCACAGACTCCCTGCCCCGCTGCTGTTCCTGCTCTCGGGGGTCTGCCAGTACCTCGGGGCCGGGATCGCTGTCGGCCTCTTCGACACAGCGTCGGCGGTCTCGGTCGGGTGGGCGCGCATCGCCGTCGCGGCCCTCGTGCTCGTCGTGTGGGGGCGTCCGTGGCGGACCCGCTGGACCCGGCAGACGCTGCTGGCCTGCGTGCTCTTCGGCGTGGTCCTGGCGACCATGAACCTCACCTTCTACGCGGCGCTCGAGCACCTGCCGCTCGGCAACGCCGTCGCGATGGAGTTCCTCGGCCCTGTCGCGGTCGCCGCGCTCACCGGGAAGGGGGTCCGCGAGCGCGTCGCCATCGCGCTCGCGCTCTGCGGTGTCGTGCTGCTCGCCGGGGTGACCGTCGACGCCGGGGGAGAGGGCGCTGTCGTCGGTCTCGTGCTGATCTTCGCGGCCGCGGCAGCCTGGGCCGGGTACATCCTGCTGGGGCGCCGGGTCTCGGCCCAGGGGACAGGGCTGGCCCCGCTCGCCCTCGCGATGGTGGCCGGGGCGCTCGTCTTCGCGCCCTTCGCAGGGCCCGGCGCGCTGCCGCTGCTCGGCGGGTGCCAGAGCGCGCTGGCGCTCGTCGGCGTCGCGGTCGCCTCCTCGGTCATCCCCTACGCGATCGACCAGGTGGTGCTCCGCAGGCTGCGCCCCGCGCAGTTCGCGATCCTGCTCGCGATCCTCCCGGTCTCGGCGCTGCTCGTCGGCGTCGTGATGCTCGGGCAGGTGCCGCACGGGCTCGAGATCGTCGGCCTGGTGCTCGTGTGCGTCGCGATCGCCCTCACGAGCCGGCCCGCTCGACCGGCGCCGGAGGCGGCGCAGGGCTGAGGCCTCGGCGGGCCGGGTGCGGGTCGGGGGTGTCGGGGACGACGCGTCCTCGGGTGCTGGCCGTGCGCCCGGGTGAGCGTGCCCCGGCGTGCGCCCGGTGGACTGCTGGCACGCGCCTCAGGTCGGGTTGCAGCGTGCGAGCGCGTACTCGACGAGGCTCACGGCAGGGCGCCACGGCTCGAGGTTCCAGGTGGCCTTCTCCCGCGCGCCGAGCAGGTGGCACTGCAGCTGTTCCTCCATGCCGGGGGTGTCAGCCGTCGGGTCTGCGGCCAGCAGGTCGGCCCACGCGAAGACGCTCCCGGTCGCCCCGGAGACCCGGCCCCAGTCTGTCGGGGTGACCGCGAGCGACCGCCCGCCCTCGCGCTCGCCCCACGAGGTCGACGCGACGACGGAGGCGCCCAGGTGCGTGGTCACGACGAGCGGGAAGTCTGCGGGGTCGACGTCACCGAGGTCGAGGACGAGGCGTGGTCCGTCGTCGTCGGCCGACCAGCGGACCGGTGGGTGGGACCCGTCGGGGGCGGTGCTCTCGGGGGACGACACACCGAGCACGAGCCGGTCGTCGGCGCTCGTGACAGCCGCCGAGCGGTCCGCCTCGCTGCGGGCGGCGCCGCCCGGCGCCGCAGGGACGTCGAGGGAGACCGAGGTCTGCGGGTCAGGGAGCGTGAGGGTCAGGACGGCGCCGGTGTCTGCGTCGGGGACCGAGGAGACCGTCGCAGGCTCGCCGGTCTCCGGGCTCGTGCCCGCCGACTCGTGGTCGAGGACGACGGCGCCCGAGGACACGTCTGCGTGCACGACGAGGGATGGACTGGCGGGCGACGGCTCGCTCGACGGGCTGGTCGTCGGGTCCTCGGTCGGCGCGGGCGGGGGCCCCGCGGTGTCGGACCCGGCGGTCGGTCCGCCTGTCGACTCTGCGCTCGGCGACGACGTCGTGGAGGGGGAGTGCTGGTCCGGCGAGCCGCCGCAGCCCGCGAGCAGCGCCAGGACGAGGAGTGCGCTCGCGGCCGTGCCTGGCACAGCGGCGGACCCGGCTCCTCGGGCCGCGCGGGTCGGTCGGGTCACGCGGGTCTCCTCCTCGGCGGTGCGCTGACGGCGGGGTGTTGTCGAACTGGGTGCGTACTCAGACCGGGCGTGCGACCGGGGGTTGCGTGCCTGAGTGCTGAAGCGCCTGGTGGGGCGTAGTCGCGCCCCACGACTCTAGCGACGCGACCAGGAGGACCTGTGGAGAGGATGGCCGGGTCGGAGGTCAGGCCAGGTCGCAGGCCAGTGATGTACGCCACCTCTGGAAGCATCCGGACCCGCCGACGGTTGGCACCTGCGGGTCGTCGCGGTGCCGACGAGCGCCCAGCAGCGCTCCAGGCGCCCACCCAGCGACGACGTCATCTCTCCCCGACGAACGGACCACCCATGACCGACCTCTTCACCCCCGTCACCTTCGGTGCGCTGACGCTCGCCAACCGCGTCGTCATGGCGCCCCTCACCCGCATGCGCTCGGGCTCCGAGGGCATCCCGGGCGACATCGTCGTCGACTACTACGCGCAGCGCGCGAGCGTCGGCCTCATCGTCAGCGAGGGCACGTACCCGACGCACGCCGGTCAGGGCTTCGTCGGTCAGCCCGGCCTCGTCACCGACGCCCAGCTCGCCGGGTGGCGCCGCGTCACCGACGCCGTGCACGAGCGTGGCGGCCAGATCGTCGCGCAGGTCATGCACGCGGGTCGCGTCACCCACCCCGCGATCAACGGCGACCGCCAGGTCGAGGGCCCCAGCGCGATCGCCATCGACGGCGAGACCCACACCCCCGCAGGCAAGGTCGCGTACCCCGTGCCGCACGCCCTCACGGTCGACGAGATCCACGGCATCACCGAGGCCTTCGTGACCGCGAGCCGCAACGCTGTGGAGGTCGGTGGCTTCGACGGTGTCGAGCTGCACTCCGCCAACGGGTACCTGCTCCACGAGTTCCTCTCGCCGGCGTCCAACCAGCGCGAGGACGAGTACGGCGGCTCGGTCGAGAACCGCGTGCGCTTCGTGGTCGAGACCGTCCGTGCCGTGGCCGAGGCGATCGGCGCCGACCGCGTGGGCATCCGCATCTCGCCCGAGCACAACATCCAGGGTGCGCTCGAGACCGACGCGGCCGACGTCCAGGCCGTCTACGGCAGCCTCGTCGACGCCCTCGCGCCGCTGGGCCTGGCGTACCTGAGCATCCTGCACAAGGAGCCGACGGGTGCTCTCGTCCGCGACCTGCGCACGCGCTTCGGCGGGTCGACCATCGCCAACTCCGGCTTCGGCCTCATCACCAGCCGCGACGAGGCGACCGAGATCGTCGTCGCCGGGCACTCCGACGCCGTCGCCGTCGGCCGCCCCGTGATCGCCAACCCGGACCTCGTCCGTCGCTGGCAGGAGGGCCGTGAGCTCAACGAGCTCGACCAGGCCACCGTCTACGCCTCCGGCCCCGAGGGCTACACCGACTACCCCGCCCTGACGGACTGACGGGGACCCACCTCCCCGCCGAGGTCGTCGCTCTCACGCCGAGGTCGTACGCCTGACGCCGAGGTCGTACAGACACGCCGAATCTTGCCCGCGCAGGCCTGATTCTGGCGTGTCCGTACGACCTCGGCGCTGTCTGTGCGACCTGGGGCGGGTTCTGCAGGTGGCAGGCAGGGGGCCGGGGGCTGGCCGTGGGGACTCAGCTCTTGCCGAAGCCTGCTCGGCGCAGGGCCTCGGCCATCGCACTCTCCGGGGCGGCCTGCCGTCCGTCTCGGCGGCGGTCGCCTCCTTGTGCGGGTCGGTCCTGGGGTGTGGCCCCCTTGCCGTCGCGACCCTTCGCCGACCTGTCGGGCACCGCGCCGCCCTGCTCCGGACGGCGGGTCGCCGCGGCGTTCCGGGAGCCTCTGCTCCTCGGCGCGCCTGCGCCGCCGCCCGCACCGCCGCCTGCCCCGGTGCGCGCAGCCGGGTCCGCCTCAGCCCCGCCGGCTCCCGGGACCGGGTCGTCGAGGCGGAGCGTCAGCCCGATCCTGCCGCGGCGGACGTCGACGGTCAGCACCTTGACCCTGACCACGTCACCCGGCTTGACGACCTCGCGGGGGTCCGAGACGAACCTGTCCGACAGGGCCGAGACGTGCACGAGTCCGTCCTGGTGGACGCCCACGTCGACGAAGGCACCGAAGGCCGCGCAGTTGGTGACGACCCCTTCGAGCACCATGCCCGGGACGAGGTCGGCGACCTTCTCGACCCCCTCGGCGAAGCGCGCCGCCGCGAAGGTCGGGCGAGGGTCTCGACCGGGCTTCTCCAGCTCGGCGAGGACGTCGAGGACCGTCGGCAGACCGTGCTTCTCGTCCACGAAGTCGACGGGCTGCAACCCGCGCAGCACCTCGGTGCTCCCGATCAGCTCGCCGAGACCGCACCCTGCCTGCTTGGCCATCGCGCGCGCCACGGGGTAGGACTCGGGGTGCACGGCCGAGGCGTCGAGGGGCTCGTCGCCGCCCCGCACCCGCAGGAACCCTGCCGACTGCTCGAAGGCCTTCGGGCCCAGGCGTGGTACGTCCTTGAGCGCCCGGCGCGAGGGGAAGGCTCCGTGGGCGTCACGGTGCGCGACGATCGACTCCGCGAGCGAGGTCCCCAGCCCCGACACCCGTGCCAGCAGGGGCACAGACGCTGTGTTCACGTCGACGCCGACACCGTTCACGGCGTCTTCGACCACGGCGTCGAGCGACCGTGACAGGTCGCCCTGCGGGAGGTCGTGCTGGTACTGCCCGACACCGATCGACCTCGCGTCGATCTTGACGAGCTCGGCGAGAGGGTCCTGCAACCGTCGCGCGATCGACACCGCGCCGCGCAGCGAGACGTCCATGCCGGGCAGCTCGGCGCTCGCGTAGGCGGACGCGGAGTACACCGAGGCGCCGGCCTCGGACACCACGACCTTCGTCAGGCCGGGGTGCTTGCCGACCAGCTCGCCCGCCAGCCTGTCGGTCTCGCGGGAGGCCGTGCCGTTGCCGATCGCGACCAGCTCGACCCCGTGCGCCGTCACCAGCGCAGACAGCGTCGCGAGGGACTGGTCCCAGCGGCCCGAACCCTGGTGCGGATGGATCACCGCGGTGTCGACGGCCTTGCCCGTCGCGTCGACCACGGCGACCTTCACACCGGTGCGGAAGCCGGGGTCGAGCCCGAGCGTCGGGCGCGGCCCGGCAGGGGCGGCGAGCAGCAGGTCACGAAGGTTCGCCGCGAACACGCCGATCGCGTCGGCCTCGGCGCGCTCGCGCAGCCGCAGGCGCAGGTCGACGTCCACGCGGATCCCGACCCGCCCGCGCCAGGCGAGCCGCACGGTCCGCGCCAGCCACGCGTCGCCCGGGCGCCCAGCCGCCGAGATGCCGAAGCGCGAGGCGATGGTCCGCTCGTAGACGGACTGCTCACCCGCCGGGCGCGCCCCCTCCGGCTGCGGGTCGGGGTCGACCTCGAGGGTCAGCACGCCCTCCTTCTCGCCGCGGAACATGGCCAGGATGCGGTGCGAGGGCGCCCTGGTGAGGCGCTCGCGGTGGTCGAAGTAGTCCGAGAACTTCTCGCCCGCGGTCTCCTGACCGGCGACCACGCGGGCGGCGAGGTCCCCGGTCTTCCAGGCGCGCTCGCGCAGCTCGCCGACGAGGTCGGCGTCCTCGGCGAAGCGCTCCACGAGGATGGACCGTGCTCCGTCGAGCGCCGCCTGGCGGTCCGCGACGCCACGGTCGGCGTCGACGAAGGCCCCGGCCTCGGACTCCGGGTCGCGTCCGGGTTCGGCCAGCAGGAGGTCGGCGAGCGGCTCGAGACCGGCCTCGCGGGCGATCTGGGCGCGCGTGCGCCGGCGCGGCTTGAAGGGGAGGTAGATGTCCTCCAGCCGGGACTTGGTCTCGGCGGCCATGATCGAGGCCCGGAGCGTGTCGTCGAGCTTCCCCTGCTCCTCGATCGAGGCGAGGACCGCTGTGCGCCGGGTGTCGAGCTCGCGCAGGTAGCGCAGCCGCTCGTCGAGGGTGCGCAGCTGGGCGTCGTCGAGGCCTCCAGTCGCCTCTTTGCGGTAGCGGGCGACGAAGGGCACTGTCGCGCCCCCGTCGAGCAGGGCGACCGCGGCGGAGACCTGGTGCTCGCCGACGGCGAGCTCGTCGGCGATGCGGCGCGAGACCGTGGGCAGGGTGGAGATCGGCATGAGGGAATTCTGCCTTGCTGCCCGGTTGCTCGCGGACCTGCTCACGCCCCCGGCGTGGTCCGGGCGACGAAGCGGGAGTCGTCGTTGACGTAGGCGTAGTAGAGCCCGATGAGCAGACCGCCGCCGAGGAGGTTGCCGAGCAGGGCGATCCCGAGGTTGCCGGCCGCCAGCCCCACGTCGATGCCGTCCTGCAGGCCGACCACGAAGAACAGGACCGTGTTGGCGACGGAGTGCTCGAGGCCGAGGAAGGCGAAGACGAAGACGCTGATCACCATGACGAGGCACCGGGTGAGGTCGTCCTTGATGATCCCGTTGTAGACCAGCAGCATCGCGATGTTGATCATGAAGTTGCACAGGACCGCGCGGATCAGCAGGTCGGTCCAGCCGGTGACCCCCTCGGTGAGGTACCCGAGCTTGTGGTCGACAGCGTCGGTCATGAGCTCGCCGGTCGCCCCGGAGGTCAACGACGAGAACCTGAACAGGACCGCCACGAGCAGGCCGCCGACGATGTTGCCGACGTAGCACAGGCCGAGGATCCGCAGGGCCTTCCCGACGGTCGTGCGCCGGTGGTAGAGCCCGATCGACACGATCATCATGTTCGAGGTGAGCAGCTCGGACTTGCTGTAGTAGATGAACACCAGCGCCCACCCGAAGAACAGCGCACCGACGATCTTGCCGACGAGGTAGAGGCCGTCGCCGGCCTCCTCGAAGGCTGCGATCACGGCGAAGTTCACGCCGTACATGAGACCGATGATCACCCCGGCCATGGCCGCGCGCATGAGGTACTGGCGCACGAGGGCGCTACTCATCGCGGTCTTGGTCTCCAGCGCCTCGAGGACCGTGGAGATGAAGTGCTTTCCCGGGAACAGGGAGGCGTTGTCCAGCATGGACACAGAGTCTCATGCCGGGGCGGCTGTAGGGGGTCGGAGGTGCTGAGCCGCCTGCCCTCAGGCGAGTGCCGCGTAGTAGTCGCTCATCGACGGGTGGTAGTCCTCGAAGGAGACTGCGTGGACGTCCCGGCCCTCGATCACCGCGGCCAGGCGGTCGAGGTAGTACTCCCAGCCCGGCCCGATGTCCGCGATGGCGCCGTCGGCCAGCAGCTGGGCGAGGGTGAGGGTCGTCATGCCCGAGGTCGCGTCGTGGTCGACCGTGAGGCTCAGGTGCCAGCTGTCGTCACCGACCGCGGTGTCGAGGACGACGCTCCGCGGCGGGTCGCAGCTGACGACTGTGCACTCGGCGCCCTCGACGTCGTCGCCCTCCGCGGTCATGAAGAGCTCGACCTGGCCGCTGCGTGGGTCGCCCTCCCAGCGGCCGACCCACTGCTCGAGGCGCTCAGAGACCGTCACGAGCTCCCAGACCGTGCCGGGGTCGACCTGCCAGCGCCGGGTGAGCCGGACCTCGCGGCCGCGCGGGCCGTCGGCCGTGGTCCCGGTGGGGTGTGGTGCGCTCATGCGAGCTCCTCGTGCTGGGCGGCGGCGGTGCCGCTGGCGGTGCCTCGACGCCGAGGCTGCGCTCCTCGCGTCGCGCCTGCGGGGAAGGTTGGTCTCAGCCTAGGTCGCGGGCTCGCCCCCCGCATTCCTCGCCCCCGCAGGGTCGGTCAGTCGATGCCGAAGAACCGTCGGGTGCTCTCGACCCCGGCGTAGCTCACGGCGAGGCGCTGCTCGGCCGGGCGGGCCTCCCACGCATCGCGGCGCATCCTGTAGCGCAGCTTCTCGACTGGGGCACCCTCGCGCACCTCGGTGCGGGCTCCGTCGCGCTCGTAGCCGACCTTGCGGGTGACGGCGTTCGAGGCGGGGTTGTCCTCCCACGCGCTCGTGGTCGCCGCACGGGCGCCGAAGCCGTCGAAGGCCAGGTGCAGCGCGAGGTGCCGCATGGCCGTCCCGATCCCTGCGCCCTGGTGCTCGAGGCCGAGCCACGAACCGGTCTCGACTGTGCGAGTCACGAGGAACTGGTCGGTCTGGAGCGCCTGGATGCCGACGGGCACACCGTCGACGAGCACGCCGAGCTCGAGCGCCCAGGACTCCGGGGAGAGGCGTGACCTCGCGCCCCACTGGTAGGCGAGCACGCTGCGGGCGACCTCGACGGGGGTTCCACGGGTCCACGGAACGTCGAAGGGCATCGTGTCGGGGGAGTGCACGCCCCGTGACGCGAGACGGGCAAGGTCGACGACGAGCTCGTCGTCGAGGTACCGCAGCTCGAGGCTGCGACCGTCGCCGAGCGCGTCGGCGGAGACGGCGCGCAGGGCGCTGACGGGCCAGAGGGCGTCGAGGGAGAGGTCGGAGATGTCGGCGTGCGCGGTCATCTGGGCACGCTAGCACTGGCGGACAGGCGCTCGCGGGTGGGCGTGCGCTCAGACGGACCGGGTGGTCCCGCGTTCGACGAGCGGAGCCTCGACGGTCGTGGTCTCCGGGGTCTCCCGCCCGGCGAGCGCGTCGAGGAGGAGGGTGACCGCCGAAGCCGCGATGCTCGTCGCGGGGAGCCTGACGGTCGTGAGCTCGGGGCTCACCAGCCGGGCTGTGTCGAGGTCGCCGACCCCGACGATCTCGAGGTCGTCCGGCACCGTGACCTGGCGCTCGGCCGCCACGCGGTGCAGGGCGAGGGCGAGCAGGTCGTCGTCGCACACCACGGCTCGGGCGCCGTCGTCGAGCAGGCGTCCGGCGGCTGCCGTCGCAGACTCGACGTCGAAGGTCGCCCGCCACCGCGGGTCGGTCCGGAGCGTGACGCCGTGCCGCCGCGCTGCGTCGGTGCAGTCGGCGACGCGAGAGGCGAAGACGGCCGACGGATAGTCGGCGGCGAGGTACGCGATCTCGCTGTGGCCGTGGGAGGCGAGGAGCGCGACGGCGTCCGCGGCCGCTGCTGCGGTCGCGAGGACGACCGACCGCATGCCGGGCTCGGGGACCTCGACGAAGACGAGCCTGTCGTGCCTGTCGCGCAGCGGCGAGCCCTCGGACAAGCGTTCCCCGCAGACGATCGCGCCCGCGAGGTGGCCCGAGGACAGCTGGTCGGCGAGCCGTTGCTCCCAGGTGTCCTCGTGCCCGCGCGTCTGGATCATCGTCAGGGCGAGGCCGTGCCCGGCTGCGGCGTCGTCGGCGGCCGAGAGCATGTGGCCGTAGAAGGGGTGCGAGGCGTCGAGGACGACGAGGCCGAGCAGCCCCGAGGTCCCGGTGCGCAGGGTGCGGGCGGCGACGTTGGGCCTGTAGCCGAGCGAGCGGGCGACCTCCTGGATGTGCGCGGCCGTCGCCGGGGCGATCCGCCCCGCGGCCTTGCCGGACATCACGAGCGAGACTGCGCTCTGCGAGACACCGGCTGCCCGGGCGACCTCCGTCGCGGTCGTCGAGCCGCGGGCAGGGCTCGTGGTTGACCGGGTTCTGGGCACGGTCCTACAGTAGTCGTCATACGTATGACGGACGTAGCGACCCAGGAGGGGACGCCCGCCGCACCTGACGAGGAGACACGACATGACCGACGCCGCCCGCATCGCCTGGGTCGACGAGCAGTGCCGGCTCATGGCCGGCATCCGCGAGGAGATCGCCCAGACGCGCCCCTTCGACGGGCTGACCATCGGATCCGCGATCCACCTCGAGCCCAAGACTGCAGCCCTCGTCGCCACGCTGCGTGCCGGAGGCGCCGAGGTCGTCGCGACAGGGAACCTCGGGTCCACGCAGCCCGGGACCGTCGCGCACTTACGCGCCAGCGGGGTGCGGGTGGTCGGCGAGCCCACCCGCGACCGCGCCGTGCGCGCCCGGCACATCGACGAGGTGCTCGACGCCGAACCGCAGCTGCTCCTCGACAACGGGGGAGACCTGTTCTTGCGGTACCTCGAGCGCCCCTACGCCGGGCTGCTCGGCGGTACCGAGGAGACCACCTCCGGGCGACAGGTCCTCGAGCCGCACCGCGCGGCGCTCGGGCTACCCGTGCTCGTCATCAACGACAGCCCCATCAAGGCCTTCGCAGAGAACCAGCACGGCGTCGGCCAGAGCGTCCTCGAGTCCTACCTGCGCTTCACCAACCGGATCACGCACGGCGAGCGCGTCGTGGTCGTCGGCTACGGGTGGTGCGGGCGCGGCGTCGCCGACACCTTCCGCAACGCCCGCAGCCAGGTGACCGTCGTCGACGCCGACCCGGTCATGTGCCTGCGGGCGCTCATGGACGGCTTCCGGACGACGTCGCTCGAGACTGCGCTCGCGGACGCCGACGTGGTCATCACGGTCACCGGCGGCGGACGGGTCCTCGGGCCCGAGCACACCGACCTGCTGCGCGACGGCGTGATCCTGGCCAACGCCGGTCACGAGCCCGACGAGATCGACCTCGCCGCGATCGAGGCGCAGACCGGTGCGACGGCATGCGAGACCCTGCCTGACGTCCGCTCGGTCACCTTCGCCGACGGCCGCACAGTGCACGTCCTCGGCAGCGGTCACATGGTCAACCTCGCCGGCCCCGGCGCCCGCGGGAACTCGATCCAGTCGATGGACATCGGGTTCTCGCTCCAGACGCTGTGCCTCGCGCAGGTCGCCACGGGCGCAGTGGGACCACAGGACTGCGTCGTGCCGGTGCCGCGGGCCGTCGACGTCGCGGTCGCGGAGGGGTACCTCGCACTCAAGGGGATGCGGTGACGGGCTTCGGCCGTGGCCTCGACGAGAGCTCGTCAGGTATGCGGCGACCGGCTGAGTGCTGGACGACGGACGACGAGTGTGTGCAGCAAGCTGCTGCACAACTTCCCTGAGGCTAGGTGATCGTCTCGCTCGACCGTTTCTTGACCCGCGTGGATCGCGACTGGGACGCCGCGTGCGCAGCTGACGAAGGATGCCGCCCGCGCGGGTGAGACGTGGCTCCCCGCCGATCCCTCCGCGGCTAAACTGGCGATCGTCTCGGCCAGCCGTGCCCGCCCCCCGCAGGGCACATACCCATGAGGGATCTGATGACCGCCCCCAGCAAGCCCACCCTTGACACCGTCGAGCACGCCGCGAGCACCCCGGACGAGGTGCAGCCCTTCGCAGCGCTGGGCCTCAAGCCCGAGGAGTACCAGCGGATCCGCGACATCCTCGGACGCCGCCCCACGGCTGCTGAGCTCGCGATGTACTCCGTCATGTGGTCCGAGCACTGCTCGTACAAGTCCTCCAAGGTGCACCTGTCGACCTTTGGCGCCAAGACGACCGACGAGATGAAGAAGCACCTCCTCGTCGGCATCGGCGAGAACGCCGGCGTCGTCGACATCGGCGACGGCTGGGCCGTCACCTTCAAGGTCGAGTCCCACAACCACCCGAGCTACGTCGAGCCCTACCAGGGTGCGGCGACGGGCGTCGGCGGCATCGTCCGCGACATCATCTCGATGGGCGCGCGCCCCGTGGCCGTCATGGACCAGCTGCGCTTCGGTGCCGTGGACCACCCGGACACCGCGCGCGTCGTGCACGGCGTGGTCGCCGGTGTCGGCGGCTACGGCAACTCCCTCGGTCTGCCGAACATCGGTGGAGAGCTCGTCTTCGACAGCTCCTACCAGGGCAACCCGCTCGTCAACGCGCTGTGCCTCGGCGTGCTGCGCCACGAGGACATCCACCTCGCCAACGCCTCGGGCGTCGGCAACAAGGTGGTCCTCTTCGGTGCGCGCACAGGCGGCGACGGCATCGGCGGCGCGTCGATCCTCGCCTCCGAGACCTTCGAGGACGGCGTCCCCGCCAAGCGCCCGAGCGTCCAGGTGGGCGACCCCTTCATGGAGAAGGTGCTCATCGAGTGCTGCCTCGAGCTGTACTCGGCCAAGGTCGTCGAGGGCATCCAGGACCTGGGCGCCGCCGGCATCTCCTGCGCCACCTCCGAGCTCGCCTCGAACGGTGACGGCGGCATGCACGTGTGGCTCGACGACGTGCTGCTGCGCGACCCGTCGCTCAACGCCGGCGAGATCCTCATGTCGGAGTCCCAGGAACGCATGATGGCCGTCGTCACGCCTGAGAAGCTCGACGAGTTCCTCGCGATCACCGGCAAGTGGGACGTCGAGACGGCCGTCGTCGGCGAGGTCAACGGCTCCGGCCGCCTGACGATCGACCACCACGGCCAGCGGATCGTCGACGTCGACCCCAAGACCGTCGCGCACGAGGGCCCGGTCTACCACCGCCCTTACGCGCGCCCGGCGTGGCAGGACGGCCTCAACGCCGACACGACGGTCGCGGCCGGGCTCGCCCGCCCGGAGACCGGCGAGGAGCTCCGCGCGACGGCGCTGCGCCTGCTCGGGTCGCCGAACCTCGCCTCGAAGGCGTGGGTCACCGACCAGTACGACCGCTTCGTGCAGGGCAACACTGCGCTCGCCCAGCCCGACGACGGCGGCGTGATCCGCGTCGACGAGACCACCGGGCTCGGTGTGGCGCTCGCGACCGACGCGAACGGCCGCTACTCCAAGCTCGACCCGCGCACAGGCGCCCAGCTCGCGCTCGCCGAGGCGTACCGCAACGTCGCCGCGACGGGTGCTCGCCCGCTCGCCATCACCGACTGCCTGAACTTCGGCTCGCCCGAGGACCCCGACTCCATGTGGCAGCTCGTCGAGGCGATCGAAGGACTGGCCGACGGCTGCCAGACGCTCGGCGTGCCGGTCACCGGCGGCAACGTCTCCCTCTACAACGGCACCGGCGAGCCCGGGCAGATCGACTCGTCGATCCACCCGACACCCGTGGTCGGTGTGCTCGGCGTCCTCGACGACGTGTCGCGTGCGACGGGCTCCGGCTGGCGCGCGGCAGGGGAGACCATCTTCCTGCTCGGCACCACCCGCGCCGAGCTCGACGGCTCCGCCTGGGCCGACGTCGAGCACTCCCACCTCGGTGGTGTGCCGCCGCGCCTCGACCTCGCAGCCGAGAAGTCCCTCGCGGAGGTGCTCGTCAACGCGACGCGCGACGAGCTCGTCGACGCCGCGCACGACCTCTCCGAGGGTGGCCTCGTCCAGGGCCTCATCGAGGCCTGCCTGCGCTTCGGCGTGGGCGCGAAGGTCTCGGTCGCCGGGATCACCGCGCGCGACGGCGTGAGCGACTTCGAGGCGCTGTTCTCCGAGTCGACGGCCCGCGTGCTCGTCTCGGTGCCCCGCGGCGAAGAGGTCCGCCTGGTCGACGCCTGCGTCGCCCGCGGCGTGCCGTACCTGAAGATCGGCGAGGCCGGTCATGACGTCGACGGCGTCGAGGCCCTCGAGATCGACGGGCTGTTCACCCTGCCCCTCGACGAGGCCCGCGAGGTCCACACCCGCACGCTCCCGGCGATCTTCGGCTGAGACCACGCCGCGCGAGCGGCACGCGAGACGCCCGAGGGGGCGAGGTGCAGCACGGCTGCACCT
>NZ_JACBYE010000006.1 GCF_013415325.1 Sanguibacter inulinus
ACCCACAGCCCCGGCACCCGGTCCGTCGGCGCTTGTAGTCTCGGGGGCATGCTCTCTCCAGGACTGGCCTTCGCCGACCGCACCTTCGACGCCATCCTCTTCGACATGGACGGGACGCTCATCTCCTCGATCGAGGCCGTCGACCGCAGCTGGGCCCTGTGGGCCCGCGAGCACGGCTTCGGCGAGGACTTCCGGATCGCGCACGGGACCCCCGCGCGCTCGCTCGTCGAGCGCCTCGTCGCGCCCGAGCAGGTCGAGGCGGCACTGGCCCGGGTGACCGAGATCGAGCTGTCTGACACAGACGGCGTCCGCGTGCTGCCCGGGGCCGCAGAGCTGCTGGCCTCGCTCCCCCGCGACAGGCACGCGATCGTCACCTCGTGCACCCGTGACCTCGCCGCCGTGCGCATCGCGGCCACCGGGATCGGCGCACCCGAGGTGGTCGTCACGGCCGACGACATCACCCGCGGGAAGCCCGACCCCGAGCCGTTCCGGCGTGGCGCCGAGCTGCTCGGCTTCGCGCCCGAGCGCTGCCTCGTGGTCGAGGACGCCCCCGCCGGGCTCGCCTCGGGCCGGGCGGCCGGCTGCGCGACGCTCGCGGTCGCGGGCACGCACACCCTCGACGAGCTCGACGCAGACGCGCACGCCTCGGGTGTCGACGCCGTCGCCGTGCAGGTCAACGCCGACGGGTCGCTGACCCTCGTCGACCGCAGGCCGTGAGGACCGAGGCCCGTCAGGCCTCGTAGCTCAGAGGACCCCGGCGTCTCGACCGGCCTCGACGACCCGGGCGACGGACCGTCTGACGTCGCTCAGCTCGTCGAGGGTGAGCCCGGTCCGCCGGACGACCTGCTCGGGGATGCCCTCGGCGACGGAGCGCAGCGCTGCTCCCTCAGGGGTCAGCGAGACCACCATGACCCGGGCGTCGTCGGCGCCGCGGGCGCGCGCCACGTACCCGGTGGCCTCGAGACGCTTGACCAACGGTGTGAGGGTCCCCGGGTCGAGGTGGACGAGCGAGGCGATGCTCGTCATCGACAGGTCGCCGTGCTGCCACAGCGCGAGCATGACGAGGTACTGGGGGTGCGTGAGGTTGAGCGGCTCGAGGATCGGCCTGTAGACGGCGACCATCGCCCGCGCCGCTGCCGAGAGCGCGAAGCAGACCTGGCTCTCGAGGGCCAGCGGGTCGGTCGCGGGGGTCGCACTCATCCGGTCATCGTACGCACAGAGGCGCTATGCTTGGTACACCAATGTTTGGTGCACCAAGAGTCGACGTGCGGTCAGCGCGCCGAGAACGAAGGAGAGCCGTGATCTTCGGACGTCGCCGCGCTGCAGCCCGTGCCCAGCGAGAAGCGCTCGAGCCGCACGCAGGTGACGGCACGACCTCCAGGGACGCCACGGACCATGACGCTCCTGGACGCACCGAGCACGCCGCGGACCACGCCGACGGCCGCTCGGGCGGGCTGCGGATCACCGAGGGCCTGCTGCCCATCTTCGGGCCGGCCCAGGTCGGCGACTCGACGGCGCCGCTGCGCCCCGCCACGGAGGCGGAGCGCAGCAGGGACCGTGCGCTGCGGACCACCCTCACCCGGGTGGTCGGCGCCGACGGCAAGAGCTACGTCGTCGCCGTCCCGGACGAGCAGGCCGGAGCCCAGACCAGCGAGCAGGACGCCGGGGAACCCACGGCCTGAGCGGTCGGTCAGGCCGTGGGTTCCCACCGGTCGGTCAGGTCGTGGCGACCACCCGTCGCCCTGCCGAGACCTCGCCCGGGTACACGACCCCGAGCTGGGCGCGGACGTCGTCCATGATCTCCATGAGCTCGACGGTCTGGTCGAGCGTCATGCGCGGGCTCTCCGTGAGCCCGGCCGCCACGCACCGGGCCACCTCGGCGGCCTCGTACTGCTTGCCCTCGTCCACGAGCGCGCCGTCGGCGTCGCGCAGCCGACCGTCGTACTCGGTGACACCCTGGGCGTTCTCGACCCGGAAGGTCGTCGGCACGAGGTACCGCTCGTCGATCTCGATCCGCCCCTCCGAGCCGACGATCGTCGCCGTCCCGGGCGCTGTGGTCCGGACCGAGGTCGTGAGGATCGCCAGTGCTTCCTGCCCGTAGCGCAGCACGATCGTCTCCTGAGCGTCGACCCCCGTCGGCGCCAGCAGACCTGTCGCGCGGACCTCGTCCGGGGTGCCGAGCAGGTCGACCGCGAAGGACAACGGGTAGATGCCCAGGTCGAGCAGGGCTCCCCCGGCCAGGGCCGGGTCGAACATCCTGTGCGCCGGGTCGTAGGGCACCGTGACGTCGAAGCCTGCGCGGACCTCACGGACCGTCCCGATGTCGCCGCGCTGGACGATCTCGCGGAGCATCGCCGTGTGCGGCAGGTGCCGCGTCATCATCGCCTCCATGCAGAACACCCCGGCGGCCCGGGCCGCCGCGACGACCTCGCGCGCCTCGGCCGCGTTCCGCGTGAAGGCCTTCTCGACGAGCACGTGCTTGCCGGCCGCGATCGCGAGGAGCGCGTGCTCGTGGTGGTGCGAGTGCGGCGTCGCGACGTACACGGCGTCGACGTCAGGGTCGGCGACGAGCTCGTCGTAGGAGCCGTAGGACCGCTCGATCCCGTGCTCGGACGCGAAGGCGGCGGCCTTCGCCGCGTCACGGGAACCGGCTGCCACGACGGACCCGCTCGTGTGGTCGCGGACGGCGTCGGCGAAGGAACCGCCGATCCAGCCAGCACCGAGCACACCCCAGCGCAGCGCCGGGGCCAGACGCGGGTCGTCGACCGCGGGGGTCGACCCCACGGCGGCGTCGCTCATACGCCCCGCTCCTCGCCCGGGTAGACCACGCCGACCTGGCGGCGGATCTCGTCGAGCGCGTTCATCACGTCGAGCGTGCCCTGCCACGACATGCGGTCGGACTCGGTCTTGCCCTCCGACACGAGCCGGGCGACCTCGGCCGCCTCGAAGGCCAGCCCCTGCACCTGCGGCGTCGAGTAGGAGCGGGTGGTGCCGTCGCGGCGCGTCACCCGGAACGACGTCGGCGTGTAGAAGGCGCCGTCGATCTCGATTCGACCCTCCGTGCCGGAGATGCTCGCCGTGGTCGGGGTCGCCGACCACAGGGTCGTGTGCAGGAGCGCCTGCTGGCCGCTCTCGTAGTCGAAGACGATGCTCACCTGACCGTCGACGCCGGTCTCCGTCAGCTGGCCGACAGCCGTGACCGACGACGGTGCACCGAGGATGTCGTGCGCGAAGGACACCGGGTAGACCCCGAGGTCGAGGAGCGCGCCGCCGGCGAGCTCAGGGTTGACGAGCCTGTGCTCGGGGGGCACGTCGAAGTACTGGCCGTGGTCGGCGACCACGGTGACCACACGGCCGATGTCGCCTCGCTCGACGATCTCGTGGATCGCGGCGACGTGCGGCAAGAACCGGGTCCACATGGCCTCCATGACCAGGACACCCTGGGCCTTCGCGGCGGCGAGCACCTCGTCGGCCTCGGCGGCCGACTGCGTGAAGGCCTTCTCGACGAGGACGTGCTTGCCCGCGCCGATCGCGAGGAGCGCGTGGTCACGGTGGTGGGAGTGCGGGGTCGCGACGTACACGACGTCGACGTCGGGGTCGGCGACGAGCGCCTCGTAGGAGTCGTGGACGTGCGCCTGCGCGGCGTCGTCGCCGAGGTGCTCGTCGGCGAAGGCGCGGGCCTTGGCCTCGTCGCGCGAGCCCACGGCGACGACTGTCGAGGCTGTGTCCTGCGTGACGGCACGGGCGAAGGCGGCGGCGATGCCACCGGCCCCGAGGATGCCCCACCGGACGGCGGGCGCGTCGGCCGGGGAGGGCACGGCGTCGGTGAGGGAGATGGTCGTGGTGTCTGACGGTTCGACGCTGAGAGTCATGCGCCCACGCTAGCCGAGTGGCACCAGACGGTGCTCGACGAGCCACGGGAGCACCTCAGCGGGCACATACCTGCTGCACAGACCCCCTCGGTACACCTGCACCATGAACCAGCCGACCCGCACCCCCGAAGCTCCACGCAGACCGCGCCGCGTCCGGCGCGCGGTCCTCGCCGGGGTCCTCGCCGTCGCCCTGCCCGTCGCGGGCGGCACGGCCTGGGCCCTCGACAGGTACGTCGTCGAGCACGTCGAGATCTCCGACGTCTCCGCCTACGAGGCCAGCCAGGCCGCCGCGTCCGGGACGGCGGCCACGACCGCGGACACCGCAGAGTCCGACACCTCTGGTGTCCTCACCGACACCACCTACACCTCCGACGACGCCGACATCTCCGTCTCGACGGTCACGACGGGGACGGGCGACGACACCGTCACCTACTACGTCGCCGACGTGACCCTCACCGACGCGACGGTCTTGCGCTCTGCCTTCGCGCAGGACGCCTTCGGCGAGAACATCACCGAGACGACCTCGGACATCGCCGCCGACAACGACGCCGTCTTCGCGATCAACGGCGACTACTACGGCTTCCGGGACACCGGGATCGTCATCCGCAACGGGGTCGTCTACCGCGACGAGGGCGCCCGCCAGGGACTGGCCTTCTACACCGACGGCCACGTCGAGGTCTACGACGAGACCGCGACGACGGCCGACCAGCTCGTCGCCGACGGCGTGTGGAACACCCTGTCCTTCGGCCCTGCGCTGCTCGAGGACGGGCAGGTCCTCGACGGGATCGACGACGTCGAGGTGGACACGAACTTCGGCAACCACTCGATCCAGGGCGAGCAGCCCCGTACTGCGGTCGGCGTGATCGACGACAACCACCTCGTCTTCGTGGTGGTCGACGGCCGCAGCCCCGGGTACAGCGCCGGCGTCACCATGACGGGTCTCGCCGAGATCATGCAGGGGCTCGGCGCGACGACCGCCTACAACCTCGACGGCGGCGGGTCCTCGACGATGGTCTTCGGTGGCGAGCTCGTCAACGACCCGCTCGGCAAGGATCAAGAGCGTGGCACCTCCGACATCTTGTACATCGGCGGGTGAGGGCCGTGATCGTGCTGGTCCCCGCCTACGAGCCGGCAGCCCCGCTCGTCGACCTCGTCTCCTCGCTCCGGGCAGCCGACCCTGCGCTGCACGTCGTCGTGGTCGACGACGGCTCCGGACCGGCCTTCGCGCCGGTCTTCGCCGCGGCGCAGTCCGCCGGGGCTCTCGTGCTGACGCACCCGACCAACCGCGGCAAGGGCGCGGCGCTGAAGACGGGGTTCGCCTGTGTCGTCTCGGCCTTCCCGGGGCACGATGTGGTCTGCGCAGACTGCGACGGCCAGCACAGCGTGGTCGACGTGCTGCGTGTCGCCGACAGGCTGTACACCTCCGAGGCCGCGATGGTCCTCGGCTCACGCCGGTTCCTCGGTGATGTCCCGCTGCGGAGCCGGGTCGGCAACAGCCTGACCCGGGCGATGTTCCGCCTCTCCACGGGCCTCGACGTCCACGACACCCAGACCGGGCTGCGCGGCTACCCGGCCGCGATGCTGCCGTGGTTGCTGACCGTCGACGGGGACAGGTACGAGTACGAGCTCAACCTGCTGCTGCGCGCCTCGGCCACGGGGAGGGCCGTCGAGGAGGTCGAGATCGCGACGATCTACCTCGACGACAACGCGTCGTCCCACTTCAGGCCCGTCGTCGACTCGGCACGGATCTACGCACCGTTGCTGAGGTTCATGCTCGCCTCCTTCGCGGCGTTCCTCACCGACACCCTGGTGCTGCTGGTCCTGCACGCGCTCACGGGCTCGTTGCTCGGTGCCGTGCTCGGCGCACGTGCCGTGAGCTCGACGGTCAACTTCGTCACCAACCGCCGGCTCGTCTTCGAGTCGGCCCGGGAGAGACCTGTCGGCTCGGCGGCGGTCCGGTACTCCGCCGTCGTCGGGCTGCTGCTCGCTGCGAACTACGCCCTGCTGCTGGCCCTCACCTCAGCCGGGCTGGCCCTGCTCCCCGCGAAGGTGCTCACCGAGGCCGTGCTCTTCGTCGCGAGCTACGAGCTCCAGCGCCGCGTCGTCTTCGCCCAGCCCTCGCTCGGCAGGTCAACCCCACAGGGAGCCGCTGCGGTCGAGGGGACGTCACGACGCGCGACCCGCGCCTGAGGCGACGAGCCCCGGCGACCAGCAGGTCGTCGGGGCTCGTCCCACCGTCGGTCAGGCCTCCGGGGCGGCCTTCTTGGCGGGTGCCTTCTTGGCCGGGGCCTTCTTCGCCGTGGTCGCCTTGGTGGCCGTCGACTTCGCAGCCGTCGCCTTGGCGGGGGTCTTCTTCGCCGGGGTCTTCTTGGCGGCGGTGGCCCGGGTGGTCTTCTTGACCGGTCCCTTCGCCCGCTTCTCCGCGAGCAGCTCGACGGCCTGCTCGTGGGTGATCGCCTCGATGGTGATGTCCTTCGGGAGCGTCCGGTTGGTCGTCCCGTCGGTCACGTAGGCACCGAAGCGGCCGTCCTTGACGACGATCGGCTTCTGCGAGGTCGGGTCTTCGCCGAGCTCCTTGAGCGGCGGCGCAGCCGTGGCCCCGCGCCCGCGCTTGGGCTGGGCGTAGATCTCGAGGGCCTCGGCGAGGGTGACCGTGAACATGGCCTCTTCGCTCGGGAGCGTCCGGGAGTCCGTGCCGCGCTTGAGGTACGGACCGTAGCGGCCGTTCTGCGCGGTGATCTCGGTGCCCGTCTCCGGGTCGACCCCGACCACGCGCGGCAGCGAGAGCAGCTGGAGCGCGTCGTCGAGGGTGATCGTCTGGAGCGACTGGGTCTTGAGCAAGGACGCCGTGCGCGGCTTCGGCAGAGCAGCCTTGGCACGCTTGAGCGCTGCGGCAGACAGACCCTCGTCGAACTCAGGCTCGGGCAGCACCTCGGTCACGTAAGGGCCGTAACGGCCCGCCTTCGCGATGATCGTCGTCTGCGTGGACGGGTCCACGCCGAGCACGATGTCGCCGTCGCCCTGGGTCTCGAGGAGCTCGCGCGCCTTGGCGACCGTGAGCTCGTCAGGGGCGACCTCGTCGGGGACGGAGGCGCGCGGCGGGTTCTCGCCCTCGGCCACCTCGGCCGCGGTGTCTTCGATGTAGGGCCCGTAGCGTCCGACGCGCAGCGTGATGCCCTCGCCGATCGGGACCGAGTTGATCTCGCGGGCGTCGATGTCGCCGAGGTCTTCGACCAGCTGGCGCAGACCCTCGTCCGAGCCTTCGGTGTCGTCACCGAAGTAGAACTGGGTCAGCCAGGCGACCCGCTCCTTGTCGCCCGCGGCGATCGCGTCGAGGTCGGCCTCCATCTCGGCCGTGAAGTCGTAGTCGATGAGCTGCCCGAAGTGCTCCTCGAGCAGCCGGATCACCGCGAAGGCGAGCCAGCTGGGCACGAGGGCCTGGCCACGGCTCAGCACGTAGCCGCGGTCCTGGATGGTCGAGATGGTCGAGGCGTAGGTCGAGGGTCGGCCGATGCCGCGCTCCTCGAGCGCCTTGACCAGGCTCGCCTCGGTGAAGCGCGGCGGCGCGGAGGTCGAGTGCCCGTCGGCGGAGAGCTCGCGCGACGTCATCGCGTCACCCTCGGCCATCTGCGGCAGACGGGCGTCGCCCTCGGCCTTCTTCGGGTTCTCGGCGCCGTCGGCCGAGTCGTAGCGCTCGGAGTCGCGGCCCTCCTCGTAGGCGGCGAGGAAGCCGCGGAAGGTGATGACCGTGCCCGAGGCCGCGAAGACCGCATCGGCCTGGGCACCGGGGCCGGCGTCGCCGATCGTCGGCGCTCCCGCCGGGAGGGTGCCGGCGACACCGAGGCGGACCGAGGCTGTCGACCCGCGGGCGTCGCCCATCTGCGAGGCGACTGTGCGCTTCCAGATGAGCTCGTACAGCTTGAACTGGTCGCCGCTGATCTCACGGGACACCTGAGCCGGGGTCCGGAAGGAGTCACCGGCAGGGCGGATGGCCTCGTGGGCCTCCTGCGCACCCTTGGACTTCGAGGCGTAGACGCGCGGCGAGGACGGCACGTACTCGGGCCCGTAGAGCTCTGCGGCCTGGCGGCGCGCGGCGTCGGTCGCCTGGGTGGACAGCGACGGGGAGTCCGTACGCATGTAGGTGATGTAGCCGTTCTCGTACAGGGTCTGCGCCGTGCGCATCGCCTGCCGCGAGGACATGCGGAGCTTGCGCGACGCCTCCTGCTGGAGGGTCGACGTGGTGAAGGGGGCTGCCGGACGGCGCGTGTACGGCTTCGTCTCGAGGCTGCGGACCACGGCCGGCTGGTCGGCGAGGGCGGTCACCAGGGCGTGGGCCGCCTGCTCGTCGAGGTGCACGACGCCCTTGGCGTTCTTGAGCGTCCCGGCGTCGGTGAAGTCGCGGCCCGAGGCCACGCGCGAGCCGTCCACCTGGACGAGCTTCGCGGAGAACCACTCGCCCGCGTCGGGGCCGTCCTGCGTGGTGAAGTCACCCGAGACGTCCCAGTAGTTCGCGGTGACGAAGGCCATGCGCTCGCGCTCGCGCTCGACCACGAGACGGGTCGCGACAGACTGCACGCGCCCGGCCGAGAGGCCTTGACGGACCTTGCGCCACAGGACCGGCGAGACCTCGTAGCCGTAGAGACGGTCGAGGATGCGGCGGGTCTCCTGCGCGTCGACCATGCGGCCGTCGATCTCGCGGGTGTTCTCGAGCGCTCGCTGGATGGCCTCGCGGGTGATCTCGTGGAACACCATGCGGTGCACGGGGACCTTCGGCTTGAGCTCCTGGAGCAGGTGCCACGCGATGGCCTCGCCCTCGCGGTCCTCGTCGGTCGCGAGGTAGAGCTCGTCGGCGTTCTTCAGCGCCCGCTTGAGCTCGGCGACCTTCTTCTTCTTGTCGGCGTAGACCTCGTAGTACGGCTCGAACCCGCCGTCGACGTTGACGGCGAACTTGCCGAAGGGGCCCTTCTTCATGTCGGCCGGCATCTCGGAGGGCTGGGGCAGGTCCCTGATGTGCCCGACGCTCGCCTCGACCTCGTAGTCGTCGCCGAGGTAACCGGCGATCGTGCGTGCCTTGGCGGGCGACTCCACGATGACGAGCTTGCGACCAGCGGACATTCAGCGCCCTGCTTCCGTGACGAGAGGTGGTGCGAGACCTGGACAGGCGTTCAACTCGGCAGCCTACGGCCTCCGGGCTCCAGTCGTCACACCTGGCCGCTGCGGGAGGCCGTCGAACGGGGCCTCGCGACGGTCTGGCGGAGGGCCAGGAGGAGGCCGAAGGAGACAGCCGTGGCAGCGACGACACCGGCCGCGCCACCGGCGTAGGCGACCAGCTCGGTCTGGGAGGTGAAGGGCTGGCCGCTCCCGTCGACGACGGTCGCCGTCTGCTGGAGAGCCCAGAGCGCGACCCCCGCGGCACCGGTCCCGGCCACCCCGAGGATCGCGAGGACCCAGGCGGACGACGAGCCCTTCGGGGCGGAGATCTTGCGCGGGCGGTCGTCGGCGGGGCCGGGGTCCTGGGCGTCGCGGGTGGTCAGCGCGCAGGCGAGGGCTCCCCAGAACAGCACGACGAGGACGGCGGCGACCACGTCGCTCGGCCTGTGCCACTGACCCACGAGCGTGGAGATCCCCGTCGCCGCGGTGTACCCGGCCCCGAAGAGCGCGACCCACGGCCGCGCGAGGCGCGGGACCGTGAGCAGGAGCGCGACCGAGACGGAGGCCGCGACGGTGGTGTGCCCACTCGGCAGAGAGTTGGTCCACCACATCTCGGAGTCGAAGACAGGTCGTTCGAGGACGATCTTCTTCAGCACCTGCGTGGTGAGGTTCGCCCCGCCGACGAGGACGAGGGCCTGGACGGCGAGCAGCCAGCGCCTGCGGACCAGCGCCACGAGGATCGCGGCGAGGGTGCCCAGGACCACGAAGCTCACCGAGACGACGCCGAGGACAGGTTCGGCGACGGTCCACAGACGGGTGCGACCTGTGAGGGCACCGTCGTAGGCGTAGTCCTCGATCACCTGACCCGTTCGGGTGGCGACGAAGACCTCCCACACGACCACGATGCCGACAGCCGCGGCGACGGCCACGAGCACCGCGAGGAGGCGGGTGCGGACGGGGACGCCCGTCCAGAGGTCTGCGCCTCGTGGTGCGCTCGGCGGGCGGTGACCGCCCGCCCGGGGACGGGCCGCCGGCGAGCCTGCCGGGGTCACGGTGCTCGCAGGGCCGACAGGTCCACGAGGACCTGCAGGGCCCGTCGGGAGGACCTGGGTGGCGCGGGTCGACGGCGCGGGCCGCCCACGGCGTGCGGCGCCCGAGGCACCCGCAGCCGGCAGCACACCGGGTCGTCGGTCAGAGTTCACCGTCCAACGGTAGTCCACCCCCTGTGACCGTCCTGGGAAGACCGTGTCGACGAGTCGCGCACACCGGTGCCGGTCGGGTGTCCTCGGCGTGCACCCTCACAGGAAACTCATAGCCCGGGCTCAGGACACCCTGGGGCCAGCCGGAGCACCATGGAGCCATGGCCTTCTCCGACACCTCCGCCCGCGCCGCCCTGCCTCGCCTCACCCGCGCCGACGGCAGCCCTCTGCGGGTGCTCGTCGTCGACGACGAGCCCAACCTCGCCGAGCTCCTCACCTCGGCGCTGCGCTACGAGGGCTGGGACGTCTCGACGGCTCTCGACGGCCAGTCCGCGGTGCGCCTGGCACGGGAGACGCAGCCTGACGTGATCGTCCTGGACATCATGCTGGGCGACATCGACGGCATCGAGGTGCTGCGCAGGATCCGCCAGCAGCAGGACGGTGTGCCGGTCCTGTTCCTCACCGCACGCGACTCCGTCGAAGACCGCGTCGCCGGGCTCACCGCCGGGGGCGACGACTACGTGACCAAGCCCTTCAGCCTCGAAGAGGTCGTCGCGCGCCTCCGCGGGCTGCTGCGCCGGGCCGGGGCGAGCGCCGCTCGCGACGAGGCGCTGCTGGTGGTCGGCGACCTGACCCTCGACGAGGACTCGCACGAGGTGAGCCGGGGTGGCGACGACGTGCACCTGACCGCGACAGAGTTCGAGCTGCTCCGCTACCTCATGCGCAACGCGCGTCGGGTGATGTCGAAGGCGCAGATCCTCGACAGGGTCTGGCAGTACGACTTCGGCGGGCAGGCGAACATCGTCGAGCTGTACATCTCCTACCTGCGGCGCAAGATCGACGCCGGCCGCGAACCGATGATCCACACGCTGCGCGGGGTCGGGTACGTGCTCAAGCCCGCAGTCTCTGCTGCGCAGGTGTCGACCACCGCCGTGGGCGCCGGGCCGGCTGCGTGAGCGCGGTGCCCGCCGCCGACGGCCGAGGTCGTGCGCAGAGCCCGCGACGCCCGTGGACGCTGCGCCGCCAGCTCGTCGCGCTGCTCATCGGTCTCGTGCTGCTCATCTGCTCGATCCTCGCGGTGGTGTCGACGCTCTCCTTGCGCAGCGAGCTGGTCGGGCAGATCCAGGACGACCTCCGGCAGGCGAGCTCGCGTGCCGTCGACAGGCCGCTCAAAGACCTCGGCGGCTCGTCGACCCCACCGGCCTCCGGGTGCCCTGACGGCACGGGCTGCTCGACGGCCGACCCCGGACAGGCCCCCACCCCGTACCAGGTCCCCGGCCAGGGGGCTGGTGACATCGACGTCCTGCTCTCGGGGAGCACGGTCGTGCACGCCGGGTACGTGGACGAGAGCGGGGACTTCCGCTCGCTCGTGGGGACCGACGCCCTCGCGACCCTCGAGGCCCTCGCCACCGACGGCCGCATCCACGAGGTCGACCTCGGCGACCTCGGCAGCTTCCTCGCGATCTCGACCACCACACCCTCTGGGGACACCGTGGTCACCGCGGTCTCGACAGCGCCTGCCGACGACCCGTTGCGCTCCTACGTCGCGGTCGAGGTCGCGCTCATCGTCCTCGCCGTGCTGCTCGCCGCTGCGGCCGCGACAGTCCTGGTCCGGCGGGCGCTGCGCCCCCTCGAACGCGTCGCGGGGGCCGCGCTGCGGGTCTCCGAGCTCCAGCTCGACAGGGGCGAGGTCGAGCAGATCCACGGCGTGGACCCGCAGGACACCGACGAGCGGACCGAGGTCGGGACCGTGGGGGCCGCGCTCAACAGGATGCTCGGGCACGTCGAGTCGTCGCTCGCGGCCCGGCACGAGTCCGAGACGCAGGTCCGCCAGTTCGTCGCCGACGCGAGCCACGAGCTGCGGACCCCGCTCGCCTCGATCCGCGGTTACGCCGAGCTCGTCCGACGGTCGCCCGACGACGTCCCCGTCGACACGCTGCACGCGCTCGACCGGATCGAGTCGGAGGCGCTGCGCATGGGCGCACTCGTCGAAGACCTGCTGCTGCTCGCCCGGCTGGACGCCGGCCGTCCGCTCGAGCGCGAGGAGGTCGACCTCACGCTGCTCGCCGTCGACGCGCTCGCCGACGCCCACGCGGCCAGCCACGACCACGTGTGGGAGCTGGACCTGCTGAGCGCTGAGAGCCCTGAGAGCCCAGAGAGCCCAGGCAGCACTGACTCCGCGGACGACGACGCGCCGGCCCCCGACGTCGTCGTCCGCGGAGACGAGGCGCGGCTGCGGCAGGTCTTCGTCAACCTGCTCAGCAACGCCCGGGTCCACACTCCTCCCGGGACCCGGGTGGTCCTCGGGCTGCGGGCCGAGCCCGGGACTGTGGTCGTGAGCGTGACCGACGACGGCCCGGGCATCGCTCCGGCGCTGCTGCCGTCGCTGTTCCAGAGGTTCAGCCGCGGCGACTCGGCCCGCAACCGCGTCGGCGGTTCGACAGGGCTCGGCCTCGCGATCGCCCAGGCGATCGTGCAGGAGCACGGCGGCACGCTCACGGCGCACAGCCCGGCGCAGCCGCTCGGAGGCGGCCCCGGGACCGGTCCCCGCGGCACGGGGGAAGCACACCGCGGGGCGACCTTCGAGGTCAGGTTGCCGAGGATCGGCTAGAGGTCGGGTGGCCGGCAGGCTGCGACCGCCCGTCCGTCCGGCTGTCAGGCTGCGACCGCCCGTCCGCCTGTCAACCTGCGCCGGCCCGTCCGCCGGTCAGGTTGCCGCGGACGGCCGGACGTCACCCCGCGTCTCGGACCAGGAACCCGTCCCGGACGAGGTTGCGGACCGCAGGCAGCAGCTCGGCGGCCAGCTCCGCGCCGGACACCTCGAAGATCGACGCGATCGCCGCGACGATCTGCCCGACGGAGAGCTCGCCGTCGCACGCCCCGACCAGGGCCGAGAGCGAGGTCGACGCGTGCACGCCCCGGCCGAGCCCGTCGCCCTGGCGCACGATGACGATGTTCGGGTCGGCGGCGCCCGGGGTGTAGAAGCGCTCTTCGGTCACGTCGGCCGCGACCACGAGCCTCTGCTGCGCGAGGGCCTCGTCGTCGAGGGTCTCGAGCCAGAGGTGCGCGGCGAGGCTCGCCTCGAGGTGCGTGCCGAGAGGCTGGCGGACCGATCCTGTGTGCTCTTCGAGACGCCGCAGCGTCACGTCCTCCCCCGGCAGCGGCTTGCGCAGCACGAAGAACCCGAAGCCGATGGCCTCGACGTCGCGGGACGCGAAGTCGTCGAGCCAGGCTCCGTAGGCGCTCGCCCACGCCTCGGGCTCGCGCTCGGGGGTCGTGCCACCGTCGCGGATCCAGGTCTCGGCGTACTCGGCCGGGTCCAGGACCTCGCGCTGGACCACCCAGCCGTCCAGGCCAGACTCGTCGAGCCAGCGTCCGACCCGCTCGGTCCACGCCTCCCCGGCGCGGTGCTCCCAGTTGCCGAGCATCTGCGCGATCCCGCCGGGGGCCAGGACCGCTCCGACCCCGGTGACGAGGTCGCGCACGAGGTCGTCGCCCGAGCGTCCGCCGTCCCGGTACTCGTACGTCGGGATCTCGCCAGGACCTGCTGCCCGGTCGGCTGCGTCACGAGCGGACTCAGCGGGCTCAGCGGGCACTGTGCGCGGGGTGATGACGAAGGGCGGGTTCGAGACGACGAGGTCGAACTCTTCGCCTGCGACGGGGTCGAGCATCGACCCGAGCCGCAGGTCGAGCTCAGCCCCGTCGAGGGCGGCGTTGAAGGCCGCGAAGCGCAGCGCCCGCTCGGAGATGTCCGTCGCGACGACGGTCTGGGCGTGACGCGTCGCGTGCAGCGCCTGGATGCCGCAGCCTGTGCCGAGGTCGAGGACCCGGGCTCGCGGCGACCGGCCTGTCACCTGGGCGAGGGTGATCGACGCACCACCCGCACCGAGGACGTGGTCGCCCGAGAGCCGGGTGCTCGTGGCGAGCTCGCCGAGGTCTGAGGCGAGCCACCAGTCGACAGGGCCACGGGCGTCGTGCGCGGAGTACGGCCGGAGGTCGACGAGCGGGCGGACGACAGGCCCGGTAGCGGTGAGGTCGCTGGGGTCGTCGAGGGCGACGAGGCCGAGCTCCTGCGCACCTGGCGACCCCAGGGCCGGGAGCGCGGCGTCGAGGTCACGTGCCGGGACCTCGCGCCCGAGCACGAAGAGCCGCGTCAGCGTGAAGACCGCAGAACGCTGCTCAGGCTCTGCGCCGGCGGCCGACGGAGAAGACGCGGTCGCAGCGGCCGGGCTGGTGCCGGCCGAGGCGGCGACGGCGGTCGCCCGGAGCGCCGGCAGCGCCTGCTCACGGTGCAGGGCCGCTGCGGCGACAGGGCCGAGCGCGTCCTCGACGCCCTCGACAGTGAACCCGCTGGCCTGCAGGTCGGCCCTGAGGAGGGCGACGAGGGCCGGGTCGGTCGAGGGGCCGGGGGCGCTGTGCGTGGTCGGGCTCATGGCAGCAATGATTCCTCATCGGAGCCGACCACCCGAGCGCGTCGCGGCCGGCAGACGCGCAGAGGGCGGCTCCCCTGTCGGGGAGCCGCCCTCTGTCAGTCGGTCACGCCGGGACCTGGAGGATCAGGCCTCGCAGTTCTCGTCGTTGAAGGTGGTGACGCGGTCGCTCGCTGCGGTGACCTCGTCGGAGTTGAGCTCGGTCGTGAGCTCCATGAACTTGGCCTGGTCGTCGGCGTTGGTGAGGTCGAGGTCCTTCATGCCGTCGTTCAGCTTCTCGACGGACTCGACGAGGACGTTCCAGTCGTCCTTGATCTCGTCCGGGGCGTCGATGTCCTTGACCTTCGTGACGATGTCGTCGAAGGCAGCCTTCATCGCGTCGGGGTCGTTGGGGTCGATGTCCTGGGCGAAGTCGCCGGAGGAGAGCGCCTCGCCCTCCTTGCAGTAGTCCTCGAGGGACCCGTCGCTGCTGCACCCGGCGACGAGGCCGAGGGCGAGGACGGCGGCCGTGGAGGTCGCGAACAGGTTCTTGGTGTACCGGCGTGTAGTCATGCGTCCATAGTCAGGGGGCGTCACTCACAGCCGCAACTCAGAATCGGGGCACTAGTCCCCATCCGCTGCGGATCTCACCCGGTCGCTCAGGACGCGCAGTGCTCGGCCACGTAGCCCTCGACCTCGGCCGTCGCCGCGTCGAGCTCGTCGGACCTGAAGCCCTCGACCGACGCGAAGTACTCCTGCTGCGCCGCCTCGGAGGACCAGTCGACGCCGCGCATCACCTGGACCTGGTCTTCGCTCGCCTGGAACACGGTCGTCCACGCTGCGGAGATCTCGTCCGGGGGCTGGATCTGCTTGGCGTCCTGCACCATCGTGTCGAGGGCCGTGAGGACGGACGCGACGTCGGTCGTGTCGACCCCGTCGAGGAACTCAGCCTGGCTGAACTGCGCGTAGTCGGCGCAGAACGCCTCGTCCGAGCCCCCGGCCTGCTGGTCGTCGCCGCACGCGGAGACCGAGAGGACCACCGCACCCGCGAGCACGACGGATACCAGGGCCCTGGGGCGAGACGCGCGCGGTCTGGAGGGAGTCATCTCTCCATGGTGCGCGGCGCAGAGCACCCCTGACAAACCGGTGCGCACCGCGCGGTGGCTGATCCTCAGCCCGGCGGACGCGCCTCGTGCCCCTCACGGCCCGGGGTGCGGTTCTGCTCTTTCAGACCAGCCTCGTAGACGTGCCTCCGGCCGCCGAGGAGCCTGTCGCGGACGGTCTTCTCCCAGCCGCGGAACCGCGTCCAGTAGCCGTCGTCGTAGTCTTCGACGACCTGGAAGGTCCAGCGGCCCTGCAGCACGTTGAGGCCCACCAGGTCGGCCCGGACCTCGTCGGCGAGCTCCTTGTGACCGGCCTCTTCGAGCTTGTCGAGGGCCTCGGCGAGCTCGTTGTCGGCGCGCCCTGTGAGCCTGTGGAAGGCGTAGAGCATGCCGCGCGCCTGCTCGACGACCTCGAGCGCCGCGGTCACGCCGCCGACGGCCTCGACCGTCGCGTCGTCGACGCCCTCGGGTGGCAGGTGGTCGGGGGACGGGGTGTCGGGGTGATCAGCCATGCCTCATGGTCGGACGCGCCGTCGCGCCGCGCACCCGGAACACCTGTGCACGAGGGGCGCGTCAGCCCGCGGCCCGTCGGTGCGGAGCTCAGCGCGGCGGGGCGACCCTCAGGCCCCAGTCCCTCAGACCCGGCGCGCGACGTCGACGAGCAGCGGCAGGTGGTCGCTCCCCCGCAGCGCCGCAGGCGTGCGCAGGACCCTCGACGAGATCACCTCGAAGCCGTCCCCGATGAGCACCCCGTCGATCCGCCGGCGCGGCTTGGGCGCCGCGAAGGTGAGGCCGGGCGCCTCGGGCACGGCGTCGTGCAGCAGCGTGCCGAGGGCCTGCCACGCCGGTCCCCCCGGTTCTTCGTTGAGGTCCCCGGCGACCACGCACCGTGCCGCCCCAGCACGCTCGACGAGTCGCGCGACCTCGGCGCAGTGGTCCAGGCGCTCGCGGGCGTCGAGCCCGAGGTGGACCGAGACCACGACGACGTCGCCGAGGTCGACGAGAGCGCTCCCCCGCCGGGTCGGCCACGCCCGCAGGTCGCGCCGGCGCCACCACCGCCAGCTGAGCGGTCGGCCGCGGCGACGGACGACAGCACCCTCGTGCCGGCGGGCCACGAGGAGCGCCGTCGTGTAGGCACCGAAGGGGCTGCCTCCGGGGATCACGCAGACGGTCCCCGTCGCCGCAGCAAGGGCTCGCATCCGGCGCCGCCCGCCGGTCAGGTAGCGGCAGGGCTCCTGGATCGCGACGACGTCGGGGTCGCTCTCGCGGATGACGTCACGGACGGCGGTCGCGTCCATCTGCAAGCTCTTGATGTTGTAGCTGAGGATCCGCAGCTGCGGGCCGCTCGGTCCGCCTGACGGCGGGCGCTGGTCGTCGAGGTGGTCCATGCGGTCATGCTCGCCCCGCGCACCCGCCGCCGCAACCGCCGCGACCGCATTACCGCCGGGCAGGCAGCCAGGCGGTCGTGCGGTCGTGCGGTCGTGCGGCCAGGCGGTCATGCGGTCATGCGGTCGAGGCTGCTGGTCGGCCGGCCTGCGCCTACCGCAGCCGGTCAGCGGTCGGTCAGTGGCCGGTCCCCGGTCGGTCAGCGATCCTGAGGTCGTCGCGCAGCACCCGCGGGTTCTTCGGTGAGCGACGCCGCGTCCACGCGTGCGGCCCGCAACCGGCTCGCGACGATCGCCCCGAAGGCGATCAGCGCGGCCACGACCGCGATCCCGATGCGGAGCGTGTGGTTCGCGTCGGCCGGGACACTCATCGCGACCACCGCGGGCGCGACGAGCACGGCGACCAGGTTCATCACCTTGATGAGCGGGTTGATCGCGGGGCCGGCGGTGTCCTTGAAGGGGTCGCCGACGGTGTCGCCGATGACCACGGCCTCGTGGGCGGGTGAGCCCTTGCCGCCGTAGGCACCGTCTTCGATGATCTTCTTCGCGTTGTCCCACGCACCCCCGGAGTTGGCGAGGAACACGGCCATGAGCACCCCGGCGCCGATCGCCCCCGCCAGGAACCCGGCGAGCGGACCGACCCCCAGCCCGAAGCCGACGGCGATCGGTGCGAAGGCCGCGAGGAGGCCAGGTGTCGCGAGCTCGCGCAGCGAGTCGCGGGTGCAGATGTCGACCACCCGGCCGTAGTCGGGACGCTCCTCGTAGGTCATGATCCCCGGGTGCTCGCGGAACTGGCGCCGGACCTCGAAGACGATCGCCCCGGCCGCCCGGGTCACGGCGTCGATGGCCAGCCCGGAGAAGAGGAAGACGGTCGCCGCCCCGAGGATCACCCCGACGAGGGTGACGGGCGAGATGATCGAGAAGCTGAGCATCGACGTGACGATCCCCGTGCTCGCGGCGTCGGTGACGTCGCGCAGCGCCGACTGGACGGCGTCGGCGTAGGAGCCGAAGAGCGCCGTCGCGGCGAGCACGGCCGTCGCGATCGCGATGCCCTTGGTGATCGCCTTGGTCGTGTTGCCGACGGCGTCGAGGTCGGTGAGCACCTGGGCGCCCTCCTCGTCGACGTCACCCGACATCTCGGCGATCCCCTGGGCGTTGTCCGAGACCGGCCCGAAGGTGTCCATCGCGACGATGACTCCGACCGTGGTGAGCAGCCCGCAGCCGGCGAGGGCGACGAGGAACAGCGAGAGCCAGACGGAGCCGCCCGCGAGCAGGAAGACCCCGCAGATCGCCGCGGCGATGATCCCCGCGGTGTAGACGGCGGACTCGAAGCCGACACCGATCCCGGAGAGGATCACCGTCGCGGCGCCGGTCCGGGACGTCGCGGCGACGTGCAGCGTCGGCTTGGAGGTCGTCCCTGTGAAGTACCCGGTGACCCAGAGGATGATGCCGGCGAGCACCACCCCGACGAGCACCGCGAGGCTCGCGACGACCCGCGGGTCGCTCGTGACGTCGGAGAGGTCGGCGGTCCCGGGCGACTCGGCGAAGGTCGCGGGCAGGTAGGCGAAGGCCGCGACCGCAGCGAGGACCGCGCCGAGCAGCGCGGAGACGTAGAAGCCGCGGTAGATGGCGCGCAGCCCGCTCTCCGTCCCGCGCACCCGGGTGGTCGCGATGCCCAGCAGCGCGACGAAGGCCCCAGCCGCGGTGACGATGAGCGGGAAGACGAGCCCCTGCTCGCCGAGGGTCGCCTTGCCGAGGATCAGCGCGGCCACGAGCATCACGGCGTAGGACTCGAAGAGGTCTGCGGCCATGCCTGCGCAGTCGCCGACGTTGTCGCCCACGTTGTCGGCGATGGTCGCGGCGTTGCGCGGGTCGTCCTCGGGGATGCCCTGCTCGACCTTGCCGACGAGGTCCGCGCCGACGTCGGCGGCCTTGGTGAAGATGCCACCACCGACGCGCATGAACATGGCCAGCAGCGCTGCTCCGAAGCCGAAGCCCTCGAGGACCGACGGCGCGTCGCCGCGGTAGAGCAGCACGACCCCGGAGGCACCGAGCAGCCCCAGACCGACGACGGACAGGCCGACCACTCCCCCGGTGCGGAAGGCGATGCGGGCCCCTTCGGTCCGGGCTCCTGGGTGCATCGCGGCCGCGGCGACGCGGAGGTTCGCACGGGTCGCGAGCCACATGCCGAGATACCCGATCGCGGCCGAGAAGCCGGCCCCGACGACGAAGGCGACCGAGCGGCCCACCCGGATGCTCGCGTCGCCGGGCAGCACGAAGAGCAGCCCGAAGACCACGACGACGAAGAGCGCGAGGGTCCGGAACTGTCGGCTGAGGTACGCCGACGCCCCCTCCTGGACCGCGAGCGCGATCTCCTTCATGCTGTCCGTGCCCTCGGGGGCGGCGAGCACCTGGCGCCTGAGCACGACGGCGACGACGAGGGAGAGCGCCCCGATCACCGCGATCGCGCCGACGATGACAAGACTGGTGGTTCCGAGCTCGAGCATCCGTCCTCCTTGACGACTGCACCGCACACGACGTCCGTCGCGTGTGACGCCGATCACACTCGGTCGACGTAGCGGGCAGTCTACGCAGGCCGGACGGGGTGCGCAGGGGGACGCGCCCCAACGTTCTGCGGGCACGGTGCGTTGTGGAGGGGTGAGGGCACCGACGACTGTCGGCACCGGGCAGCAGGGACAGCAGGGGGACCGATGACCGACGAGCACGACCTGAGCAGGATGGTGCGCGAGCGCATCGGCGCGCTCACCGGCTACGCCTACCTCCTGTGCGGCAACGTCAAGGAAGCCGAAGACCTGGTCCAGGACGCCTTCGTCAAGGTGTTCAGCCGTCGTCGCGCGCCCGAGGCCGCGACCTCGGAGTCCTACGTGCGCCGCGCGATCCTCACCCTCTACCTCGACCAGTACAGGCGACGGCGACGGTGGTCCGGCATCAAGCACCTGGTGGGGGTCGCCGACCGCCAGGAGAGTGCTGAGCTGGCCACGAGCGCCCAGCTCGACGTGGCCGTGGCCCTCGACGCTCTCACCCCCCGACAGCGCGCCTGCGTCGTGCTGCGGTACTACGACGACCTCACGGTCCCGCAGGTGGCGCAGTCTCTCGGGTGCGCTCCGGGGACTGTCAAGCGGCACCTGTCCGACGCGCACCAGGCCCTCCGGGCGATCCTCGGCGAGGACGTCGAGCTCCCGGACGACTCTCCGGTCACGCTCGGTGCGTCCCCGGCTGTCGAGCCGGGCTCCGTGGAGCCCGACCAGACCGACTGCGGCTCCGCGGACGGCGGTGGCGACCCGTCCGGTCGCTACGACCTGCCCGGCGCCGGAGACCACTCACGCTTCGCGCCGCCCACCACCTCCGCACCGGAGATCGACCGCGCTCCTGCGCACCAGACCAGCCCGACGACAAGGACACGACAGTGAACCGCACCCTGCGCGACGACCTCGGATCCCTGGCCTCTCTCGGCGCCTCGAGGGTCGACCGCGACGCGGCGACCGAGCAGGTCCTCGCGACCGTCAGGCAGCGCAGGCGCCGCAGGCCCGTGCTGGTCGCCGGCGCGACGGCGGCCTGCCTCGCCGTCACCGCGACGGGCGCCCTCGCCGCACTCCAGCTCTTCCGTGACGACGACGCGCCTGTCGTCGCCCTCCCGGACGACCCGCGCGGCCAGAGCATCAGGACGCTGTGCGGGCAGCCCGCACCCGACTACCTCGAGGCCACGGCGTCCCCGTCGATCATGTACTCCTTCACCGCGAACCGTCCCGCCGCGGTCGGCGACCTCGACGGTGAGGACATCACCTCTGGTCCGCTCGACGACCGGCCGTTCTCGACGACCGAGCCTCTGCCGACCCTCTACGTCAACGTCCGTGCCGACGAGGTGGAGCGCACGGTCGTCGGCCCGACAGGCTTCGTGCTGGTCAAGGACGGCGTGGTCGTCGCGACCCCTCCGGCGAGCCCGACGACGTGGTCGAGGATGCAGACCTCGCTCGACGCGGACAGCGTCGCGGTGCTGTCGAGCTGGGGCGTCGAGGCCTGCGGTCAGGTCTCCCAGCCGGGTGCGTACGAGCCCGGGACCTACACCGTCTACGGCATCACCCGCGTCGAAGACCCTGACGCGCCCAGTCCTGCCACCTGGCCCGAGATCGGCGACCCAGGCCTCGTCGTCGGACCAGCGCTGAGCATGACGCTCGCAGAGACAGACGACGGTGGTGTCGTGAGGTACTTCGGGAACGCGGCCGGGACGATGTCCGAGGGCACCCCCACCGGTGCCGGCGCTCCCGACGGCTCGGCCGCCGGGAGCCCGGCGGTCGCCCTCGACGAGTCGTCCGCCTCGCTCGACTGGCCCACCGACGTCACGCCTGCGCTCGAGGCAGGGACCGCGACAGCCCAGAGCGTCGTCTGGTTCTCGCCTGTCGAAGGGTACGGGCCCCGGAGTCAGGCCGACAGGACAGACACCGCGGTCGTCCAGGCCGCTGCCCGGCGGACCCTCGAGCACATCGGCTACGCACCGGAGGAGCACTTCCTCCCGCTGGCCTGCCAGCCCGCGGCCCTCAGCGCACTCGCCGGGGTGTCGCCGACAGACGACCTGAGGCTCACCCTCGGCTACGCCGTGGCCTTCGAGACTCCCGACGACGCTGCGCGGTTCGTCGACCTCTTCACGGGGGCCTTCGGCTACACGCCGGTCCAGGTAGACGGCGAGGCTGCCTGCCGCTGACCCTGCGGGTCACATCAGCCCACAGCGCGTCACCCAGAAACTCACCCCCACTGTTCTGCCGACCCCGAGCGTCATGATGTGTGACAGCGACACCAGGACAGGGGACGAGATGGACGACTGGGAGCACGACATGGGAGAGCTGGTGCGCACGAGGCACCGGGCACTCCTCGGGTACGCGCACCTGCTGAGCGGGAACGTCCGCGACGCCGAAGACCTCGTGCAGGACGCGCTGGTGAAGGTCTTCTCCCGGAAGTCGGCGCCACAGCCCCACGCTGCAGAGGCCTACGTGCGGCGGGCGATCTACACGATCTACCTCGACCTCTATAGGCGCCGGACCCGGTGGTCCCGGGTCAGGGGCTGCGACTTCAGCTGACCGAACCCACCTGAGCACGACCCCGAGATCACCCTCATCCCCCGAGGTCGCCCGCATCCCCCGAGGTCGTCCTCGCTGCCTCGAGGTCGTACGGACACGCCGAGATCGCGGTGGTCAACCCGCAGAACGGCGTGTCTGTACGACCTCGTGGGTGCAGGGACGGCCTCGTGGGTAGAGGGACGACCTCGTCCGACAGGGTCAGGCGCGTGCGGCCGCGGCCGCGGCCTCGCGGAGCTGCTTGCGGCTCGGCGGGGCCTCGGCCGCACGACCTGGCGCGGCCGGGTCGAGGAACCCCTCGCGGGCGACCTCGCCGACCACGATGACCCCTGTCGACGTGAGACCAGCCGTGTGGCAGGCGCTCGCGAGCTCGGCGAGCGGGGCGCGGACCACCTGCTCCCCCGGCAGGGTCGCCCGGACCACCACAGCCGCAGGTCTGCTCGGCGCGGCACCGCCCGCGAGGGCCTCGGCCACGATCCGCTCGATGCCCGCGAGCCCCATGAGCATGACGACGGTGACCCCCGGCGTCGCGAGCGCCGCGAGGTCGAGGTCGGTCAGCCTGCCGTGGCCGTTGACCACGTGCACCCTGTCGGCGGTCCCGCGGTGCGTCACCGGGATGCCCGCGACCTCGGCCGCCGCGACAGCCGACGTGATCCCTGGCACCACCTGGACCGGGACGCCCGCAGCCCTGCAGGCGAGGACCTCTTCACCGCCGCGACCGAAGAGGAAGGCGTCTCCGCCCTTGAGCCTGACCACCCGCAGCCCTGCCTGCGCCCGGTCCACGAGGATCTGGTTGATGCCCTGCTGCGGGACCTGGTGGATGCCCGGGCTCTTGCCGACGTGCACCACCTCGACGTGGTCGGCGAGCTCGGTCAGCACGGCCGTGGGCCCGAGCCTGTCGGCGACGACCACGTCGGCCTGCGCGAGGAGCGTGCGTGCCCTGACCGTCATGAGGTCAGGGTCGCCCGTCCCGCCGCCGACGAGCGCGACGGTGCCTGGTCGCAGGACGGGGCCGCCCAGGAGGGAGGTGTACGGCTCGGCTGTCGGGGCGGCACCCGACGTCGAGGTCACCACGGTCGCTGCGGCAGCCGCCGGGTCGGGCACGCCAGCGGCCGCCGCGGCCCAGCCGTCGAGACCCTCGGTGCTCAGGGCACCTCCAGGACCACCCGGTAGACCGGCCACCCCTCGACGCCCAGCCGCGCCTCGACGCGCAGCGCCGACGTCGACCTGCCCGCCGCGCACCAGCGCGACCAGGCTGTCCCGCACGGCGACGACCCGCCGAGGGTCGGCCGTACCCGTCGAGGTCACGGCGAGCACCATGCCGGCAACCGCGGCCGTGGCCGGGGTGCGCGCGGAACCGACCGAGACGTCGGAGGAGACGACGCAGAACACCCTGTCGGCGTCGGCGCGCGCGGCGAGCATCGCGTCGGCTGCGGCGTCACCGGTGCAGGCGTGGACCAGCCAGCAGCCGTCGACGTCTGCAGGCTCCACGGTCCGCTCGGCGAGCGAGACGCGGCCCGTCGCGGAGAGCGTCCGCAGCTCGTCGCCCGTCTCGGGTGCGACCACGAGGACGTCGGCTCCGCCGTCGAGCATGGCGGCGACGCGTCGGGTCGCGACAGGTCCGCCGCCCGCGACCAGGACCCGGCGACCGCGCAGGTCGAGCCCGAGCATCGTCGGTGGGACGGGTGCCGACGCAGCCGAGGCCTCGTCGGCCGGACCAGGGACGCTGCTCGGCAGCGCGGGCCCGGTCACCGCACGACCGCCGGTCCGACGAAGACGTCGCCGCCGTCGACGCGCACGGGGAAGGTCGCGAGGTCCTGCGGCTCCTTGCCACCGGCGTCGAGGCACTCGCCCGTGCGCAGCGACCACACCTGCTTGAACATCGGTGAGGAGAGCACAGTGACGTCGCCGACGGACCCGACGAGACCGCGGCACAGGACGTTCGCGCCGGAGAAGGGGTCGTGCTGCTGCACGGCCAGGACGCTGTCGTCCTCGAGCCTGAACAGCGCGACCTGCACACCGTCGACGAGGGCAGCCGCCCCACGCTCGGGGACGAGGTCGGTCAGCGAGCACACCCGCGTCCAGCGATCAGTCGTGGCGTTCACCGTCGTACCTCCAGCGTGCGAGCGATCACGGGGTTGGGGTCGGCGACCTCTCCGGCCTGAGCAGGCCGGACCTGCCCGCGCTCGGACGTGTACGAGAGGTCGGGGTCGTGCTGGTCGGGGGCGTTGACGAAGGACACGAAGCGGCTGAGCTTCTCGGGGTCCGCGAGGGTCTCGGCCCACTCGTCACGGTAGCTCTCGACGTGGTGGGCCATGAAGGCCTCGAGCTCCGCGCCGATGCCGAGGATGTCGTCGACGACCACACGCCGCAGCTCCGCGATCCCACCCGGGTAGTCCGCGACCCACGGCGCCGTGCGCTGGAGCCTGTCGGCGCTGCGGACGTAGAGGGCGAGGAACCTGTCGATCACCTGGATGAGGCGCTCGTCGTCGAGGTCTTCGGCGAGCAGGTCGGCGTGGCGCGGGGTGAAGCCGCCGTTGCCGCCGACGTAGACGTTCCAGCCCTTCTCGGTCGCGATGATGCCCACGTCCTTGGCCCGGGCCTCCGCGCACTCGCGGGCACAGCCGGAGACACCCATCTTGAACTTGTGCGGCGCTCGCAGCCCTCGGTAGCGCATCTCGATCTGGACCCCCATGCCGACGGAGTCCTTGACCCCGAAGCGGCACCAGGCCTGCCCGACGCAGGACTTCACGTTGCGCAGGGCCTTGCCGTAGGCCTGACCGGACTCGAAGCCGGCGTCGACCAGGCGGGTCCAGATCGCGGGGAGCTGGTCGATCCGCGCCCCGAACATCCCGATGCGCTGGGCACCGGTGATGCGCGTGTAGAGGCCGAACTCCTGCGCGACCTCGCCGATCACCAGGAGCTTCTCCGGGGTGATCTCGCCCCCGGGGACGCGCGGGACGACCGAGTAGGTGCCGTCCTTCTGCATGTTCGCCATGACGTGGTCGTTGGTGTCCTGGAGGGCTGCCTGCTCGGGCTCGAGCACGTGGCCGGGGCCGAGGGAGGACAAGATCGAGGCGACGACAGGCTTGCAGACCGAGCAGCCGCGCCCGGTCCCGTGGGCCCCGACGATCTCGGAGAAAGTCCGCAGCCCCTCGCGGCGCACGAGGTCGTAGAGCTCGGCGCGGGCCATCGAGAAGTGCTCGCACATCGCGCGGGACACCTCGATGCCGGACTTCTCGAGGGTCGAGTTGACGATCTTGGTGAGCAGCGGGACGCACGACCCGCAGACCGTCCCGGCCTTGGTGCAGGCCTTGACCTCACCGACGCTCGTGCACCCGTGCTCGGTCACGGCCCCGCGGACCGTGCCTGCCGTGACGTTCGCGCAGGAGCAGACGACCACGTCGTCGGGCAGCTCGAGGGACGGCACGCCGGCGCCGCCCTCGGGGGCGAGGAAGGCCGACGGGTCGGCGCCGAGCGGGCGGCCGAGCATCGGGCGCAGCGACGGGTAGAGCGCGACGTCGCCGACGAAGACCCCACCCAGCAAGACCTTCGCGTCGTCAGAGACGACGAGCTTCTTGTACGTCTTCGCGACGGGGTCGGCGAAGGTCACCTCGAGGGCACCAGGGGTGAGGGCGAAGACGTCGCCGAAGCTCGCGGCCTCGACTCCGACGCCCTTGAGGCGGGTGCCCTCCGGGAAGGTCTCGTAGGTCGCAGTCCCGCCGAGCAGCTGGTCGACGACCACCTCGGCCATCTTGTTGCCCGGTGCCACGAGGCCCGTGCACTCGCCCTCGTAGGAGGCGCACTCGCCGATCGCCCACACGGAGGGGTCGGAGGTGCGGCACGTCGGGCCGACGACGACGCCGCCGCGCTCGCCGACCGCGAGGCCGGCCTCGCGGGCCACCCTGTCGCGGGGGCGGACGCCCGTCGAGAAGACGACGACGTCGGCGGGGACGCTCGACCCGTCGGAGAGCTCCATGGTCGCGACGGCTCCGTCGCCGGCTGCGCCCAGGCGCGTCGCGCCCGTCGAGGTCCGGACGTCGAAGCCGAGGTCGGTCACCAGGACGCGGAGCGCCTCGCCACCGCCCGGGTCGAGCTGGACGCTCATCAGCCTGTCGGAGAACTCCACGACAGTCGCGCTCGTGCCGAGGGTCTGCAGGGCGGCGGCGGCCTCGAGGCCGAGGACTCCCCCACCGACGACGGCCCCCGCGAGCGGCCGGCCGAGCTTTTCTGAGCGCAGCCGGACCCACTCGTCGAGGGCGACCACGTCGGCCATCGTCCTGTAGGTGAAGACTCCCGGCAGGTCCGTGCCGTCGGTGCGCGGGGTCCAGGCCCACGAGCCCGTGGCGAGCACGAGGTCGTCGTAGGCCTCGACGCGGCCGGAGCGGGTCGTGACGGTCTGCCCCGCGAGGTCGAGGTCGGCGACGGCGTCACCCGTGACGAGGGTGACCCGCGGGTCCGACCAGGGTCCGGCGTCGAGCACGAGGTCGTCCGGGGTGCGCCCTGCGAAGAACTCGGAGAGGTGCACGCGGTCGTAGGGGGCGTGGGGCTCGTCGCCGATGACGGTGAGGGTCCAGTCGCCCTCGGGCGAGCGCTGGCACAGGTGCTCGGCGAACCGGTGGGCGACCATGCCGCCGCCGACCACGACGATGCGGCCGTGAGGAAGGGAGCTCATGTGATCTTCTCTTCAAGATGGGGGCCGGGCGGGTACGCCGGTGCCACTATCGTCCGACGACTTCACGAGGCCCTCCGGGGTCCTAGGGCCCAGTCCGACAGGCGGGACGCGGTCCGCCAAACGGACTCACCGCCTCGCTGGAGGGCAGTGAGGTCTTGTGATCCAGGGCCTAGGTCACGTGTGCTGCGAGCTCTGGGCTGGGAGGCTCGAGAGATGGAGAAGCTCTCGCTCACAGCCAAGGCCCGCACCACCCTCGACGAGGCCCGGATGTCCTCGAACGGACGCAGCGCGCACACCGTCTACGGGGGGCACGAGCAGACGCTGCGGCAGACGATCATCGCCCTGACCGCCGGTGAAGGTCTCGCCGAGCACGACAGCCCCGGGGAGGCGACGCTGCAGGTGCTCGAGGGACGGGTCCGCCTCGTCTGCGGTGACCACACGTGGCACGGGGCGCCGGGTGCGCTGCTGGTGATCCCCGACGCCCGGCACTCCCTCGAGGCAGACGAAGACTCGGTCGTGCTGCTGACGGTCGCCAAGCGCAGCTGACGGCTGCGGCGAGGCCGAGGTCCTGGGGCTCGACCTCTGCGGAGAGGTGCGACCTCACCGGACGGCATCCCGTCGCTAGGGTCGGGGGATGACGAGAACCTTCGCCTCACGCGTCGACGACGACATCGAGCTGGTGCTGCTCGACCACCACCACACCGACGCGATCCACGCCCTGGTGCTCTCGAGCCTGGACCACCTCCGTCCGTGGGAAGAGATCGCCCGGCCCGACCTCACCCGCGAGGAGACCCTCGAGTACGTCACCGCCGGCCAGCGCTCGTGGGCCGAAGGACGCGCCCTCCCGAGCGCGATCGTCTACCGCGGGGAGATCGCCGGCGTGGTCGGCGCCCGGATCACCCGCGAGGTCGACAAGGCACAGATCGGCTACTGGCTGGGCTCTGCGTACCAGGGGCTCGGGATCATGACGCGCTCGGTACGCGCCGTCGTCCAGACGCTCATCGAGGACGAGGGGATGCACCGCGTCGAGCTGCGCACGGCGGCGGACAACCAGCGCAGCAGGGCGCTCGCCGAGAGGCTCGGCTTCACCCTGGAGGGGACGCTCCGTGAGGCGTACCCGATCGACGGGGTCCGCCACGACCTGTGCATCTACGGACGGCTGCGCAACGACCGCTGACAAGACCGATGCACCTGACCCTTGCTGCAGGTTCACGCGATCGGTGCATGTCTGGCTGGCGAGGCTCTGATCGACAGACCAAGGCATACCGCTCGTTCTCGTGCCTGGCCTGGCTGACGGATGGCGGCTACTTCTTCTTGCTTCTCTTCTGCACAGGAGGGACGTTCAACGATGGCACGGCGCGAAGCATGAACTTGTCGAAGTCGGGCACGGTGAAAGCAGCGTAGCCGTGCTCCGGCGTGTACAAGAGGCCCATGTCAATCAGCTCGGCTCGGGTCGGGCCCAGCTGGGTGGACTCCCGACCCATCACCCTTGCGACGTCCGATGCCTTCTGGGCATCAGGGCCGAGCTCGGCCATCGCGCGCATGTAGGCCGTCTGCAATGGTGTGGCCCTGTCCAGGCGTACCCGGAAGAAGGAGCTGTCGAGCTTCGTCTCATAGACCTCACGGGCCTGCTCGACATCTTCGCGCGTCAGGGTGGGGCCTTCTGCAATCTCCCAGACCTGATAGCCGAGCTCCTGGATGAAATAGGGGTAGCCCTTCGTGATGGACCTCGCGAGGTCTAGTGCACCCCGGTCGAACACGACCCCTTCGGTCTGGGCTGGTTCGAGGAGCGCCTGTTCTGCCTCCGATTCGCTCAACGAGTCGATCTTGGGGAACTTGAAGAGGCGCTCCGCGTAGGATTTGGCATCACCAGCCAGCTCAGCGATCTGAGGAAGCCCCGCGCCCACGAACGTCAGCGGCAGCTTCTTCTGCACAGTCTTGTGCACGCCCTGGATCAGAGCTTCCAGCTGGACAGCCGAGAGGAACTGCACCTCGTCGATGAGCAGCGCTACCCCCCGCTGCCTCTCTCTGGCGGCTTCCCCGACCGCCACGAAGACGTCCGTGAGATCCATGGCCAGATTCCCGTGGTCGGCCAGACCTTCGGCCGCTTCGACGTCCCACGACAGCGACCAGGTGCCCTGCTGGTCGACCGTCGCGGCGAACGATGTGACGACTTGCGCGGCACGCCGCCCGATGTCGGACCAGCGGGCCCGGGGAGAGAGCCGGAGCAGAGCCCCCTTGAGGAGCGAGGCGATCGTCTGCCGGAAGTGCACGTCGCTGTGCTTGGAAGCTTCAATCTCCAGCACTTCCCAATGAGCCGCGCGGGCCATCTCGCCGAACTCGTTGAGGAGAACGGTCTTGCCGACGCCCCTCAGCCCCGTCATGATCATGGACTGCTCGGTGCGCCCCCTCTGGAGTCGCTGCAGAAGCATGTCGAAGGCACGCTTGTGCTCGTCCCTCCCCACGATGATCTCAGGCGAGGCACCCGCGTTGGGCGTGTAGGGGTTACGGATGCTGTCCATGGACCGACCTTAGTAGGTTTACCAAGCTTTATGAAGATCTCATAAGATCTTGTAAGACCTGAAAAACTGACGGGTCCCCGGTGGACCAGGTGGTCCACCGGGTGCGGTCAGCTCGCAGGGCCGCCCGCGACCGCGACCAGGAACCCAGGCGCGCGGAGCCCTTCGGACTCGAAGGCTGCGGCGATCTCGCCTGCCACCTGCTCGGCGTCCTCGACACGGACGAGGGCGATCGCGGAGCCGCCGAAGCCGCCGCCGATCATCCGTCCGCCGAGGGCACCGGCCTGCACGGCCGCGTCGACCGCGACGTCGAGCTCGTGGCAGCTGACCTCGTAGTCGTCGCGCAGCGAGGCGTGGGCCGCGGACAGCACGGCACCGACCTCGGACGTCCGTCCGGAGTCGAGCAAGGACACGACCTCGCCGACACGGGCGATCTCGGTGACCACGTGCTTCACGCGTCGCGCGGTCACCTCGGGGTCCTGCCCAGAGGCGTCGAGCGCACCGGGGGCCGCGAGCGTCGCGAGGGCCGCGTCGAGGTCGGTGACCTCGCGCAGCGTCTCGACGCCGAGGACGGCCGCGGCCGCCTCGCAGGTGTCCCGGCGCGCGGCGTACTGACCGTCGACGAGCGCGTGCGGAGCACGCGTGTCGACGACGAGCAGCGCGAGCCCGTCGGAGGCGAGGTCGAAGGGGATCTGGCGGACCTCGAGGCTGCGGCAGTCGAGCAGCAGCGCGTGCCCCTCCTGCGAGCGGAGCGCAGCGGCCTGGTCCATGCCACCCGTCGGTGCACCGGCGATCTCGTTCTCCGCGCGGATGCACGCAGCGACGAGGTGCTGGCGACCTGCGTCGTCAGCCCCGTGCCCGAGGCCGAAGAGCGCGTCGAGACCGATCGCGACCGACCCCTCGAGGGCAGCCGACGACGACAGCCCGGCGCCGTAGGGCACGCAGGACGTGATCGCCACGTCGAAGCCGCCGAGCGTCGCGCCGGCCTGCTCGAGAGCCCACGCGACACCCACGACGTACGCGACCCACCCGGTGACCGTGCCCGGGGCGACGGTGTCGAGGTCGACCGTGACGACGGTGCCGGCCTCCTGCGCCGAGACGAGGCGGACCGTACGGTCTGCGCGGCGCGTGATGGCCGCGTAGGTGCGGTGCGGCAGCGCGAAGGGCAGCACGAGACCGCCGTTGTAGTCGGTGTGCTCACCGATGAGGTTCCCGCGGCCCGGAGCGGACCACACGCCGTCGGGCGCTGCGTCGAAGACCTCGGTGAAGAGGGCACGCGCCTGCGCGCTGCCGTCCTCGACGTCCCAGGCGTCGAGCCAGTCCACGTCGATGCTCGTCATGACGCCACCTGGACCAGGCGGTCGGCGATGCGCTCAGGAGTCGTGTCGGAGATCCACGCGCCACCGCCGGACTCGGAGCCGGCGAGGTACTTGAGCTTTCCGGGGGCGCGCAGGATCGAGAAGATCTGCAGGTGCAGGCGCAGGTCGTCGCGGCCCTCGCGGACCGGGGCCTGGTGCCAGGCGGAGATGTACGGGGCCTTGGTCGGCGTGCCGTCCTCGGCCGCCGGGAAGAACCTGTCCATGCGCCCGAGCAGCTCGAGGTACACGGTCGCGAGGTCTTCACGCTCGGCGTCGGTCAGAGCAGGCAGGTCGGCGACGTCGCGGCGCGGCGCGAGGTGGATCTCGATGGGCCAGCGGGCGGCCATCGGCACGTACGCGACCCAGTGCTCGGACTCGAGCACGATGCGACGGCCCGAGCGCAGCTCGGCGGCGAGGACGTCGGCGAGCAGGTTGCGGCCGGTCCTCTCGCGGTGCGCGCGCGCCTGGCGCAGCATCGTCTCGGTCTTGGGCATGAGGTACGGGTAGGCGTAGATCTGCCCGTGCGGGTGGTGGAGCGTCACGCCGATCTCCTGGCCGCGGTTCTCGAAGCAGAAGACCTGCTCGACGCCGTCGACCTTGCCGAGCTCGGTCGTGCGGTCGGCCCACGCCTCGATGATGGTGCGCATGCGACGAGGGCTCACCTGGGCGAGGGACTTCGTCGAGTCGGGCGAGAAGCAGATGACCTCGCAGCGGCCGACGGCCGGGCGCTGCTGCCACAGGTCCTCGCCGTCGACGTGGGTGATCTCGTCGACGGTCCCGGGGACGCGCATGAGCGAGGAGAAACGGTTCTCGAAGACGACGACGTCGTAGTCCTCGGCCGGGATCTCACCGTCGGAGTACGCGGCACCCGGCTTGGCGGGGGCGAGCGGGTTCGCGTCGGCGGGGGGCAGGTGGGTGCGGTTCATGCGGTGCGCGGCGTGCGGGATCCACTCGCCTGTCAGCACGTCGTAGCGCATCGTCGGACCGGTGACGGGCTGGACGGTCTCGACGCCGTCGGCACCGATCGTCACGACGGGCTCGTAGCGCCCGGGCAGCGGGCGCGGGTCGTCGAGACGGCGCGTCTGCTCCCCCGAGACGTAGGGCTCGGAGTCGTCGAAGTAGAAGAGGTCGCGGCCGTCGGCGAGGGTCGTCGCCGTGCGGCGCACGAGAGGTGCGGAGGAGTCCGTGGTCATGATGGCCTCTGGTTCGGGTGGTGCGGGGTGGGTGGTCGAACGGGTGGAGCAGGTCTCTCGGTGGCCGGTCAGACGGCCTCGACGTGCAGGAGCACCAGGTGCTCCGGGTTCTGGGTCGGCCCCTGGACACCGACGCGGTCGAGCGTGCGGCCCGAGAGCTGGACGCCCTCGTCCCACCACGCGAGGCGGGCGGCACCGGAGCGCGTTCCCATAGCGTCAGCAGGGTCGATCGGCGTGACGCGGTACTGGCGCGCCGGGTCGAGGCCGGGCAGGCGGACGCGGCCGGGGTACTCGTCGGCCCCCGACCCGAGCTGCACGACGGCGAAGATCGCCTCGTCCTGCTCGGTCGAGACCACGCCGTGCACCCAGGTGGTGGGCTGCGGGTGGTCGGCGCGGACGACGGTCCCGGTGTGCAGCAGACCGCGGTGCTGCTTGTGCAGGGCGATCCAGCGGGCCAGCTGTGCCTTGTCCTCGGCGGAGGCCGACGTGAGGTCCCACTCGATGCCGAGGTGGCTGAAGAACGCCGTCCCCGCCCGAAAGCTCAGGTCGTGGCGGCGGCCCGTGGTGTGGCAGTGCGGCGAGCCGATGTGCGAGCCCATGAGCTCCGGCGGCACCAGCAGACCGGTCCCGGCCTCGATGCTCTGCCGCTCGAGGGCGTCGATGCAGTCGGAGGCCCACACGCGGTCCGTGCGCTCGAGGATGCCGAGGTCGACGCGACCGCCGCCGCTCGAACAGCTCTCGATCTCGAGACCGGGGTGCCTGCGGCGCAGCTCGTCCATGAGCCTGTAGACCGCGAGCGTCTGCTCGTGCACACCGGCCTGGCCCGTCGAGGTGTGCCCGGCCTCGACGACGTCACGGTTGAAGTCCCACTTGACGTAGTCGACGCCGTACTCGGAGACGATCGAGTCGACACGCTCGAGGACGTAGTCGTAGGCGCCCGGGTGCCCGAGGTCGAGGACCTGCTGCCAGCGGGCCTCGAGCGGCAGCCTGTCCCCGGGCCGCAAGATCCACTCCGGGTGTGCCCGCGCGAGGTCGGAGTCGGGGTTGACCATCTCGGGCTCGAACCACAGGCCGAACTGCATGCCCAGGCCGTGCACGTGGTCGACGAGCGGCCCGAGACCGTCGGGCCACACGCCCTCGTCGACGAACCAGTCGCCCAGGCCCGCCTTGTCGTCGCGGCGGTGCCGGAACCAGCCGTCGTCGAGGACGTAGCGCTCGACGCCGATCGCCGCGGCCTCGTCGGCGAGGGCCTTGAGCTTGTCGAGGCGGTGGTCGAAGTACACGGCCTCCCACACGTTGATGAGCACCGGGCGCTCGGGGCGTCCGTTCGCGACCGAGGGGTGCTGCGGGCGGGCGCGCAGGTCGGTGTGGAAGCGGCCGGAGACCTCGTCGAGGCCGTCGCCGTAGGAGGCGTGGACCCACGGAGAGGTGTACGTCTCGCCGGCCGCCAGGATGATCTCGCCCGGGAGCAGCAGCTCGCCGGCCGCGAGCTGGCGGGCTCCGTTCATCACCTTCTCGGCGACGACCCGCGAGTTGCCCGACCACGCGACGTGCACGGCCCACACCTCGCCAGAGCGGTAGCCGAAGCCCGTGCGCCCTGCCGCGACGAGGAACGACGCGTCGAGGCCACGGGCCTTGCGCACCTCTCGGACGTGCGTGCCGTAGGTGAAGGGCTTGCGCTGCGCCGAGCGCTCGCGGATCCAGCGCCCTGTGAAGTCGAGGATCTCGTCGGCCTCGGTCGGGACCGGCAGCGAGACGTCGAGGGAGGACAGCGTGTAGGGAGCGCGGTCTGGCGCCGCGGTGCTGGTGACCGAGGAGCGGGTGCGGACGACGCCTGCGGCGGTGAGCTCGATGTCGAGGGTGAGTGCGAGGGCGGCGGCGGGGTCTTCGGCCTGGACCGTCACGCGCTGCGAGCCTGGACGCTCCCCCGCGCCGAGGGTGATCCCCTCGGGCCCGGTGGTGCGCAGGACCGTCGTGAAGTCGGCTCCGGCGCGGTGGCCGGTGATGCCCGGGGTCCCGAGCCAGCCTGCGGAGGCCTCAGGGACGACGGTCAGGGCTGCAGGCTGGTCGAAGCTCGAGCCGGCGACCTGCGGGACGCTCGCGCGGCGCAGCTCGACAAGCTCGGCCTGGGAGACGTCCCCGAGGTCGGCGCCCCAGTGCAGGACGCGCGGGAGGAGGTCACCGGAGACGTCGAGGACGAGGCTGACCCCGGCCGCGCGCAGGTGCAGGAGGTCGGGTGCTGCAGTCGTCACAGGGGTGACTCCTTCGTCAGGGCGTCGTCGCGGGTGGTCAACGTGCACCAACATACGCCACCCGCAGGCATTCTTTCTACGTCGGAACTTAAGAAGGTTGACCATCGCGGACCGACGGCGTTCTCATGCCACCCCACCCTTCTTGACCCACCGGCTCACAGCACCACGCCGCAGGAGAAGGACCCTCTCGGGATAGTTGACACGTGGAATAAACTCGTCCCACCATGACCTTCCCTCTCCAGCCGGCGGTATCGGCGCCGGCAGTCTCGACAGCGTGGACGCCGCTGTCCGGGCCGACGCGCCAGATCGCTCTCGAGGTCCTCCTCGACGGGCCGCTGTCGCGGAGCGCGCTCTCGCAGCGGCTGGGCCTCTCCCCCGGCAGCCTCACCCGGCTCACCAAGCCGCTGCTCGACGCCGGGCTCCTCGTCGAGGCGAGCACTCCGGCGGGCGCCGACGACGCCCCACGGCTCGGGCGTCCGGCCCAGCCCCTCGACGTCGACCCGTCCTCGCACCACTTCGTCGGGGTCAAGCTCACCGGCGACCACGCCTACGCCGCGCTGACCGACCTGCGCGCGAGCGTCCTCGCAGCGACGGACGCGCCGCTCGACGCGACCGACCCTAGGCACGTGGTCGACGTGGTCGCGCAGCTCGTCGACGACCTCGTCGCGGCGCTCGCGACGGTCCGCCCGTCCGCGACGGTCACCGGACTCGGTGTGAGCCTCGGCGGTCACGTGGAACGCCGCACCGACGTCACCCTCGCTGACCACCTCGGCTGGCGCGACCTGCCGCTCGCGGCACTGCTGTCCGAGCGCACCGGGCTGCGGACCGTCGTCGAGAACGACATCGTCGCCGTCACCGAGGCCACGCACTGGTTCGGCGAGGGCCACGGCTGCTCGCGCTTCGCGCTCGTGACGATCGGTGCCGGGATCGGTTACGGCCTCGTCGTGCACGACGAGGCGGTCGAGAGCCCCGAGGCCGGCCTGAGCCTGCTGTCGCACTTCCCGCTCGCCCCCGACGGGCCCGTCGGGCCGTGCGGGCACACAGGCTGCGCGACGGCGATGCTCACGACGGGCGCGCTCGTCACCCAGGCCTCCCGACGCCTCGGCCGGGACGTCACGTACGACCAGCTGCTCGACCTCGCGGCCGCAGGCGACCCCGTGGCCCGCAACCTCGTCGACGCGAGCGGACGCGCGCTCGGCCGCCTCATCGCCGCGGTCGCGAACTTCACGATGCCCGAGCGCGTCGTGCTCGGCGGCGAAGGCGTCCGCCTCGCCGAGGTCGCCACCGACGCCGTCCAGCACGGCCTGCACGGCGACCGCGACCCCCGGACCCACCCGCTCGACATCCGCCTGCAGAGCCCCGAGCTGGCGCACTGGGCACGCGGGGCCGCCGTGGTCGCGATCCAGGCCTTCGTGCTGGGGCGCTGAGGAGCTGGGCGCGCGGAAAGTCGAGGCCCCAGGGGCTCCCCGCCCCTAGCCGTCGGTCGCCTCAGGAGCCACGGTGACGTGGCCTGCACGGTCGACCACGATCTGCTGGTCGGAGCAGACGGGGCCCTCGAGCATGGTCGAGTCCCCCGAGGCTGAGGCCGAGATCACTGCGACGTCACCCGGCGAGCAGCCGTAGCGGTGCAGCAGAGCGCCTCCCATGGAGGGCACGACGACCTCCTCGTCCCCGAGCCGCACCGTGACGGAGTCTGGGCTCTCGTTGCTGATCGTCAGGCCGCCGCTCTCGCTGCAAGCCGTCGTGAGGAGCACGAGCCCCAGACCTACCCCGGCGGCTCGTCGTCGTGTCGTGGTCATGTGCGCCTTCTTCCCCCTGGTCTGCCTGTGCTGGGAGCCTAGGGGCGGCTGGGGGTCGCGGGAGCAGTCGCCCCGAAGCGTTCACCAGACTCACACCGCGCCACCGGCTCGCGCGCCCGACCGTGACTTCGCGCGTAGCCGTCCCACCACGAAGAAGATCGCCGCCACCGCGCACGCGGTCAGTGACACCACCATGAGCACCACGTCGACCGGGGTCAGGTTGTCGACCGCGTCGAGGGTGCCCGTCGAGTCCTGGTGCACCAGCAGCCGCTGCACGAGCGCGACGCCAGTCAGCACCGCGGACGACGCGGCGACAACGGCGGACCTGGTGGCCGCACTGAGCCGACGTGCCGAGGACGGGTGGTGCCGCAGGCTGTCGACCGCAGCAACCGACCACGCCGCTGCACCCAGCAGAGCCGACCAGCCGACCGCACGCTCGAGCGGCGCCGCAGGTGTCGAGCCGGCAGGAGACATGTGCCGGGAGTGGTGCCCGTAGCGTTGCACGACGCACACGACGAAGGCCGCGGCGAGCACGAGCGTGACGACGCCCACGACCTGACGGGCTCGAGCCCGTGACCACGAGTGCTGCACGGCTCGACCGTAGACGGCCAGCGTGGAGGCCGAGCGGGCGGGGTGCGGCGCTCGTGTGCAGGCATCCTCCCCTAAGGTCAGGGCATGACTCGACCCGGTACCCAGGTGCTCCCCAGGCGGTGGTGGGCTCTGCTGCTCGGTGCCGGTGTGATCCTGCTCGTCCTCGGCGCGGTGATGGCCGTGACCTACTCCCTCGCCTTCGTGCAGAGGGGTGAGACGCCCGGCGGCCTGTCGTTGCCCTTCGTCGACGCCTACCCGACGACCACAGACGTGCTGCTCCCACCCTTCGGCGCCTTCCTCGTCGGTGGCTGCCTGACCTTCATCGGCGAGCTGCAGCGACGCGGGGCGATCGTCCGCGGGTACGGGAACAACATCGCGCTGTTCAGGCCGCTCGGTCTGGTGATGCACGCCTTCTGGATCGTGGTGTCGCTCGCCGTGTGGGTCGCGATCGTGCCGCTGACCCTGTCGAAGGCCTCGCTCGACCAGGCCGCGAGCCCGTCGCTGTCGAACCTCGACGGCGGGTCCGACGTCGTCTTCCTCCTAGGCGTCTACGGCGGGCTGGTCGGTGCGATCACCGGAGCCCTCGTCGGCTCCTGGGTCAAGAAGGCCTGGTACCTGCGCACGGAGCGGCGGCTCGGCCCACCCGACCCCGGGACGAGGTCACCGGGCTGGTGGACCTTCACCTACTACTGGCGCGCAGACGTCTGGCTCGTCGCGCTCGGCGGGCTGCTCCTCGGCGTCGTCCCGCTGCCCTGGTTCCTCGGGAGCACGACAGCGGCTGTCGTCACAGCAGGCATCGGCATGGTCCTCGCGGTCGCCGGGCTGGCGTCGAGCACCCAGTACAGACGCTCGGGCATGCCCCTCGGCACGGGTTCCTCGCTCACCGGCGGGGAGACCACTGAGGCCGGTCCGGACCCCACGCCAACACGCCGCAACCGGCACCGACAGCCCTAGGAGCCCGTCATCCCCAGCCTCGTCCTCGGCGTCATCGGCATGAACGTCTTCGCCGTCGTGCTCGTCGTCGCCCGCGCCCGCGCCTTCCACCAGCCGCTGTACAGGCCGATGCTGCTCAACATCGGCCTGTCGATCCTGCCGGTCTTCGTGCTGCTCGTCGGCCTGGTGGCGACCTTCGTCGCGCTCGCCGGCGCGCGCAGCGACTCGACCGAGGGGGCCTTGCACCCTGTCGCGATCACCATCGCCGTGGTGAGCGCGCTCGTCTGGTTGCTGCTGCTGCCGAACGCGAGCTACCTCATCACCGAGCTCAACCTCAGCCACCGCACCGACGACGACCCGACACCGCTCTGGTACGACATCGTCCTGGTCATCACCCTGGCGATGTCCGGGGTGCTCAACCTCGTGGTCAACGTCCTCGTGGTGCAGGTGATGTACGGCATCGCCATGCACCCGACGGACGACGTCGCCGGGCTGACACGGCCCGACACCCGGCTGGTCGCGATCGCGATCATCATGCTCAGCGCGGTCGGCGTGTACCTCGGGCGGTACCTGCGTCTGAACAGCTGGGACGTGACCCACCCGGCGTCCTTCGTCCGCAAGGTGCGCGACCACTTCTCGCAGACCGGTGCTGTGAAGACCTTCCTCGGTTTCACGCTCGTCCACACGATCTTCATCGCGCTGCTGTACCTGACGATCGGCGGGACGATCATCGACCTCGTGGTCGCGTCCCAGCACAGCCGCTGACGAGCAGGCACCGCCTCCCCGCTCCGCGAGGTCGTACCCTCGGCCTCGAGGTCGCCTGGACACGCCAGAACCGACCTCCCAGGCGCTTCAGCCGGCGTGTCCGTACGACCTCGGCGGCACCGGCACGCGCTCCCGGAGCCACTCGAGCTGGCGGCGGACGTGGAGGGCGTCGCCGCCCTCGTGGTGGTTGAAGGGGTACACGCAGATCTGCCGCTCTCCGGTGGCACCTGCTCGGCTGCCGTAGTGGTTGTACGCCGCGAAGACCGTCGACGGCGGGCAGATGGTGTCGCGCAGCGCGACGGCGAAGTGCGCGGGCGCCGTCGCCCGACGGCCGAGGTTGACCCCGTCGACGTAGGACAGCGTCCGCATCACCTGGTCGACCTTCTCGCGCTGGACCGCCAGGTAGGTGACGACCTCGCCGTAGGGGTGCTGGTCGGTGATGCCGAGCGCCCGTCCCACGTGGCACAGGAACGGCACGCTCGTCAGCAGCGCCGCGAGGTCGGGCACCAGCCCGGCGACGGCGAGCGAGAGCCCTGCGCCCTGGCTGTTGCCCGCCGCGACGACCCGGGCCGGGTCGACCCCGGGGAGCTCGCGGACGGCGTCGACGGCCCGGACCGCGTCGGTGATGAGCCGCGTGTAGTAGTACCCGCTCGGGTCCTCGATCCCGCGGGTCACGAACCCTGGCGCCGCGGGACCGCTGCCGACAGGATCGGGGGTGTCTCCCCCGCTGCCGTGCTGGCTGCCCTGGCCGCGGGTGTCCATGACGAGGCTCGCGTAGCCGGCCGCGACCCAGGTCAGCCGCTCGTGCGGGAACCCGCGCCCGCGCCCGTAGCCCGCATACTCGACGACGGCCGGCAGCAGCGTGCCGTCCGTCCCGGCGGGGCGGGAGAACCAGGCCTTGACCGGGTCACCGCCGTGCCCGGCGAAGGTCACGTCCCAGGTCTCGACGAGCGTGAGCCCGGTGTCCACGCGGACCGCGTCGACGAGCACCGGCCGCGCCCGCGCCTCGTCGAGGGTCCTGCGCCAGAAGGCGTCGAGGTCGTCGGGCTCGGGCACCTCCGGGCGGTAGGTCTCGAGCTGGTCCAGGGGCAGGTCGAACAGGGCCATGTGCCGTCCTCGTCGTCGGTCATGTCTGGCCCCGGGCGCCGTCGCCCGGAGCGGTGAAGGTCGTACGGGTGGTGCAGGTGGCGCGGCTCGTGCACGGTCCACCGGCGGCATCAGCCTCGACCGGCGGGTCCGGCACGCACCTCGGATCTCACCCCTCCCAGCGCGCCGTGCTCTCCCGGACGACCAAGGACGTCGCCAGGTCGATGCGCCGGTTGGGGATGCTCTCACCCCGCGCGAGCGAGATGAGCATGCGTGTCGCGGTCCCGGCCATCTCCTTGAGGGGCTGGTTGACCGTGGTCAGCGCGGGTCCGATCCACTCGGTGAGGGGCAGGTTGTCGTAGCCGACCACCGAGAGGTCTTCGGGGACGCGCAGGCCGAGCTCGCGGGCGGCGCGGAGCACCCCGAGGGCCTGCATGTCCGACCCCGCGAAGATCGCGCTCGGCCGGTCGGGCCGCGAGAGCAGCGCGAGGCCGTGCTCGTAGCCGCCGTCGACGTAGAAGTCGCCGTAGCGGGTCAGGCTCGGGTCTAGCGGGACGCCGGCCTCGTCGTGCGCGCTGCGGTACCCGTCGACCCGCGCCCGCGAGCACAGGACGTCGCTCGGACCGGAGATCACAGCCACGCGCCGATGACCGAGGGCGAGCAGGTGCCGGGTCGCGGAGAGCCCGCCGTTCCAGTTGTTCGACCCGACCGTCGGCACGTCCTCGGGCGGCTCGCCCGCGGTGTCGACGACGACGAAGGGGATCGACCGGCTCTCGAGCTGGTGGCGCTGCGAGGCGTCGAGGTTGGAGAGCACGAGCAGCACACCGAGAGGCCTGCGGGCCAGCGCCGCGTCGAGCCACTCCTGGGGAGGCCTGTGCACGCCTCCGAGCTCGGACAGCACGACGCCGACCCCGGCGGCCGCTGCGGCGTCCTCGACACCCCGGATGATCTCGATCGACCAGGCCGAGTCGAGCTCGTGGAAGGCGAGGTCGATGAGCGGCTGCCCGGCCGAGGTCGGCCGCTGACGACGCCGCCGGTACTGGTGACGCTCGAGCATCTCCTCGATGCGCGAGCGCGTCTCGGGCGCGACGTCCGGGCGACCGTTGAGGACCTTGGAGACCGTCGGGATCGACACCCCGGCCTCGGCCGCGATCGACGCGATGGTCGCGGGGGCGGCCGTCCCGGCCTGGGCAGCGGCGACCGCAGACGCGCCCGGCACCCCGGCCTCGGTCGGGGCGTCACCCCTGGTCGTGCGTGCTGCCATGCGGCTCTCACCTGTCGTCCGGTCGCAACTTTCGAGCGACCATAGCACCCGCTCCCCCGCGCTCGGCAGCGGGAAAGCCTGTTCCACGAAACCCTTGACGCCCGTCAAGACTTCACCCTACTGTCACGTCTCAACAGGTATCGCCCTTTCGGCCGATACTTTCGAGACCACGACGGAGTGGTGCGCCTGGCGACGACGCCGGGCGACGGCACGACGACGTGACCGACGACGAGGGGTCGCATGACCACGCAGACATCTGGGGCAGCCACAGGCACCCCCGAGCTGGACGCCCCGTGGAGGGACACCCGGCTCGCACCGGCCGAGAGGGCCGCGGCGCTCGTCGCCGTGATGACCCTCGAAGAGAAGATCGCGCAGCTCGTGGGCGTCTGGGTCGGGGCCGACGCCTCGGGCGGAGGCGTCGCACCGCACCAGGCCGACCTGACGCAGGACGTCCCGCCGTGGGACACGCTCGTCCAGCACGGCCTCGGCCAGCTGACCCGGCCCTTCGGCACGGTCCCCGTGGACCCGGTCTCCGGTGCCAGGTCGCTCGCCGCCTCGCAGGAGCAGATCATGGCGGCCAGCCGCTTCGGCATCCCCGCGCAGGTCCACGAAGAGTGCCTCGCCGGCTTCGCAGCCTGGCAGGCGACCGCCTATCCGGTGCCGCTCTCGTGGGGCGCGTCCTTCGACCCCGCGCTCGTCGCCGAGATGTCCCGGCAGATCGGTGAGTCCATGCGTGCCGCCGGGGTCCACCAGGGGCTCGCCCCGGTCCTCGACGTCACCCGCGACTACCGCTGGGGCCGCACCGAGGAGACCATCGGCGAAGACCCCTACCTCGTGGGGACCGTCGGCGCGGCCTACGTGCGCGGCCTCGAGGACTCCGGCGTCGTGGCGACCCTCAAGCACTTCGCCGGGTACTCCGCCTCCCGCTCGGGACGCAACCTCGCCCCGGCGTCGATGGGCCCGCGCGAGCTCGGCGACGTGATCCTGCCGCCCTTCGAGATGGCGCTGCGCCTCGGCGGGGCCCGCTCGGTCATGCACTCCTACGCCGAGGTCGACGGCGTCCCGGCCGCCGCCGACGAGGGGCTGCTCACCACGCTGCTCCGCGACACCTGGGGCTTCGACGGGATCGTGGTCGCCGACTACTTCGGCGTGAAGTTCCTCGAGACGCTCCACAAGGTCGCGGCCGACGCGACCCAGGCCGCGCACCTCGCCCTGCACGCCGGGGTCGACGTCGAGCTCCCCACGGTCGACGCATACGGGCCGGCCCTCGTCGAGGCCGTGAGGCGCGGCGACGTCCCCGAGGCGCTCGTCGACCGCGCGCTCGACAGGGTGCTCACCCAGAAGGCCGAGCTCGGTCTCCTCGACCCCGGCTGGCAGGCCCTGCCGGACGACGTCGACTCCCTGACCCTCGACGACGCCGAGCGGCAGGACGTCGCACTCCGGCTCGCCCGCGAGGCCGTCGTCCTCCTCACCAACAGGGACGCCACGCTGCCGCTCGCCCCCGGAGCCCGGGTCGCGCTCGTCGGGCCGCTCGCCGACCAGCCGATGGCGATGCTCGGCTGCTACTCCTTCCCCGCGCACGTCGGGGTCCACCACCCCGACCACGCCGTCGGGATCGACATCCCGTCGGTCCGCGCCGCCCTCGCCGAGCACCACGACGTGACCTACGCCCGTGGCTGCGACGTCAGCGACCTCGACCGCAGCGGCATCACCGAGGCCGTCGAGCGCGCCCGCGACGCCGACGTGTGCGTCGTCGCTGTCGGCGACCGCGCCGGGCTCTTCGGCCGCGGCACCTCGGGCGAGGGCTGCGACGCGACGGACCTGCGGCTGCCCGGCGTGCAGGCCGAGCTCGTCGAGGCCGTGCTCGCCACCGGCACCCCCGTGGTGCTGCTGCTGCTCACCGGTCGGCCCTACGCGCTCGGCCACCTCGCCGACGAGGCCGCGGCGGTCGTCCAGGCCTTCTTCCCCGGGCAGCTCGGCGGGGTGGCACTCGCGGAGATCCTCACCGGTGCGGTCTCCCCCTCGGGACGCCTGCCCGTGAGCATCCCGGCCGACCCCGGGTCGCAGCCCGGCACGTACCTCTCGCCGCCGCTCGGGGGCAGGTCCAGCGTGTCGTCCGTCGACCCGACCGCGGCCTTCCCCTTCGGGCACGGTCTCGGTTACGCGTCGATCTCCTGGGGCGAGGCCGTCGTCGTCGGTGCAGAGCCGGGCGACCGGGCCGCATGGCCGGTCGACGGCGAGGTCACCGTCGAGGTGACGCTCGAGAACACCGGAGAGGTCGCCGGGGCCGATGTCGTCCAGCTGTACCTGCACGACCACGTCGCGCAGGTGACGAGGCCCGTCGTCAGGCTCGTCGGGTACGCACGGGTCGCGCTCGAGCCGGGTGAGTCGCGGCGCGTGACCTTCACGGTGCACGCCGACCTCACGTCCTTCGTCGGGCTCGCCGGCCACAGGGTCGTCGAGCCGGGCGACGTGGACCTCCTCGTCTCCAGGTCCAGCACCGACGTGAGCACGACCCTCGGGCTGCGGCTCGTCGGCGACGAGCGCCAGGTGGACCACACCCGCGCGCTCGTCACCGAGGTCGAGGTCGGGGCGCCCACCGGAGGCCGGCCGTGACCGCCCCCGAGGCTGTCGCCCCGCCGCCAGCCGCACCACCTGCGCGGACCGGGGTAGCGCCTGAGAAGCCCGGGCCGACGCGCCGACGCGGCCGGTCGGCCGGGAAGCTGCCGCTGCGCAAGGTCCTGCGCAGGGACTGGCAGATCTACTCCCTCGCCGTGCTGCCGCTGCTCTTCTTCCTCGTGTTCCGCTACCTGCCGATGCTCGGCAACGTCATCGCCTTCCGGCGGTTCCGGCCGGGCGGGAGCATCTTCGGTGACGAGTGGGTCGGCCTGCGCTACATCCAGATGTTCCTCGAGGACCCGACGTTCTGGAAGGTCTTCGGCAACACGCTGACCCTCGGTGCGCTGTCGCTGCTCATCTGCTTCCCGCTGCCGATCATCCTCGCGCTGCTGCTCAACGAGGTGCGCTCGCGCTACTTCAAGCGCTTCGTGCAGACCGTCTCGTACCTGCCGCACTTCTTGTCGATCGTCATCGTGGCCGGGATGCTCATGCAGATCTTGTCCCTCGAGGGCACGGTCAACCAGATCCTCGGGTTCTTCGGCGGTGACGCGATCTCGTTCCTGCAGCAGCCCGAGTGGTTCCGCACCATCTACGTGTCCTCCGAGGTGTGGCAGACCGTCGGCTGGGGCACGATCCTCTACCTCGCAGCGCTGACCACGGTCGACGCGAGCCTCTACGAGGCCGCCCGGATCGACGGCGCGAACCGCTGGAGCCAGACCTGGCACGTCACGCTGCCGGGCATCCGCCCGACGATGGTCACGCTGCTGATCCTCAACATCGGCGCGTTCATGGCGGTGGGCTTCGAGAAGATCCTGCTCATCTACAACCCCATGACCTATCCGACGGCCGACGTCATCTCGACGTACCTGTACCGCGTCGGTCTGGTGTCGAACAACTTCAGCTATGCCGCGGCGATCGGCCTCTTCGAGGCGATCATCGGGCTGACGCTCATCCTGTCCGCGAACGCGATCTCGCGCCGAGCCGTTGGAGCAAGCCTGTGGTGACCACGACAGTCTCCCCGACAGGGACCCCCGGCACGCCCGGGACCCCGCCCCGCACGCCAGCACCCACCCGCACCCGCGGCCTCAAGGACTCGCGCGGCTACCGCGTCTTCCAGGTGGTCAACGCCGTCGTGCTGCTCGGCGTCGTGGTCGTGACGCTGTACCCCTTCGTCAACATCCTCGCGCAGTCCTTCAGCTCGGACTCCGCGATCCGGGCAGGGCAGGTCAACCTGCTGCCGAAGGGCTTCAACCTCACCACGTACCAGCTGGTGATGAGCGACTCGATGTTCTGGACCAACTACAAGAACACCGTCGTCTACACGGTCGTGGCGACAGCCATCGCGATCGTCCTCACCACCTGCTACGCCTACGTGCTGTCGAAGAAGAACCTGCGCGGGCGCGGTCTGCTCATCGGCATCGCGGTGTTCACGATGTTCTTCAACGGCGGGCTGATCCCCAACTACGTGCTCATCACGAGTCTGGGGCTCAAGAACACGCTGTGGGCGATCGTGCTGCCCAACGCCATCTCGGTGTTCAACCTGCTGGTGATGAAGTCCTTCTTCGAGAACATGCCCGAAGAGCTCGAGGAGGCCGCGCAGATCGACGGCCTGTCGACCTACGGCACCCTCGCCCGGATCGTGCTGCCGCTGTCGAAGGCCGTGCTCGCCACGATGCTGCTCTTCTACGCGGTGAGCTTCTGGAACTCCTGGTTCGCGGCCTTCCTCTACATGGACAAGGCCGAGCTGTTCCCGGTGACCGTGTACCTGCGCAACCTCATCTCGGGCGCCACCTCGGCCAGCTCGACGGGCGCAGGCGTGGCCGAGGTCGCCCAGGTCTCGGCGAACATCCAGGCCGTGACGATCATCCTCACCGTCCTGCCCATCTTGTGCCTCTACCCGATGATCCAGAAGTACTTCGTGTCGGGCGTGATGCTCGGCTCGGTCAAGGGCTGAGCGCACCTGCCACCAACCTCCGAACGATCCGACCGACGAAGTGCGTATCGAAAGGTGTCCAGCAATGAAGCGAACACACACCATGACGGCAGTCGCCGTCGCGACAGGGATGCTCGCCCTCGCGGCCTGCGGCAGCGGCGGGGCGTCCGACGACGACACCGGCGCCGCGCTCGCCAACGACGCGGGGTCGATGGCCGACTACGGTGTCGGCGACCAGTTCACGGCGACGGAGCCGTTGTCCTTCCCGATCTTGTACAGCGACCACCCGAACTACCCGATCCAGGACGACTGGATGTTGTGGCAGGAGATCGAGGAGCGGGCGAACGTCACGCTCGAGCCGACAGTCGTGCCGATGAGCGACTACGAGCAGAAGCGCAGCCTGCTCGTCGGGGCCGGTGACGCCCCGCTGATCTTGCCCAAGACGTACCCGGGCCAGGAGGCCGCCTTCGTCTCCTCGGGCGCGATCTTGCCCGTGAGCGACTACATCGACCTCATGCCGAACTTCAAGGACAAGGTCGAGAGGTGGGGGCTCGACGCCAACCTCGACACCCTCCGCCAGGAAGACGGCAAGTACTACGTGCTGCCCGGTCTGCACGAGGCCGTGTGGCAGGACTACACGATCGCCGTGCGCACCGACATCATGGAGGAGCTCGGGCTCGAGCAGCCGAAGGACTGGGACGAGTTCCGCGACATGCTCGCGGCCATGAAGGCGGCCTACCCGGACGTCTACCCGCTCTCCGACCGCTTCAGCATCCCGACCCCGACGGGCAACCTGCTCAACCTGCTCGGCATGACCTACGGGACGTCCGCTGGCTGGGGCTACGCCAACCAGCAGTGGGACGAGGAGGCCGGCGAGTTCGTCTTCCCCGGGACCACCGACGAGTACCGCGAGATGGTCGAGTACCTGCACGGCCTCGTCGAGGACGGCCTGGTCGACCCGGAGAGCTTCACGCAGGACGATGACTCCGCGATCCAGAAGCTCGCGAACGGCAAGTCCTTCGCGATCAGCACGAACGCCCAGACCCTCGTCAACGACTACCGCCCGGCGCTGGCCGCGACGCTCCCGGACGCCGAGATCTCGAAGATCCGTCTGCCCGCCGGCCCGGCCGGTGACGTGGTGTCGGGGACCTCGCTGCTCGAGAACGGCCTGATGATCAGCTCCGACGCCAAGGACGACGAGAACTTCGTCGCGATGATGCAGTTCATCGACTGGCTCTGGTACTCCGACGAGGGCCAGGAGTTCGCCAAGTGGGGTGTCGAGGGCACGACGTACACGAAGGACGCCGACGGCACACGGGTCCTGGACCCGGGGATCGACTTCATCGGGCTCAACCCGGGCGCCCCGAAGCACCTGCAGAAGGACTTCGGGTTCTCGGGCGGGGTCTTCGCCTACGGCGGCACGACAGACCTGCTGTGGTCGACCTTCTCCGACGAGGAGGTCGCCTTCCAGGAGAGCATGGCCGACAAGGAGGTCCTGCCGCTCCAGCCGCCGTTCCCCTTCGACGAGATCGAGCGTGAGCAGGCGACCCTGCTCGAGACCCCGCTCAAGGACACGGTCCAGCAGGGCACGCTCCAGTTCGTCCTCGGCCAGCGTGACCTGTCCGAGTGGGACGCCTACGTCGCCGAGATCGAGGCCAAGGGCTCGACGCAGTACATCGAGCTCGTCAACGCCGCTCACGACCGGTACGCCGAGGCCAACGGCTGACAGCCGCCCCGGGCGGGTCTGGTCGCGCACCACGCGCAGGCCGACCCGCCCGGTTCTCCCGTCCGACCCACCACGACTCCCCCACCTGGAGACCCCCGTGCGCACGATCGTCCCCGACACCTCGACAGGCCTTCTCGGCGACTCCTGGCGCACCTGCGTCGGCACCGGCCGGATGGAGCTCGCGCTGCGCCGCGACTACCAGGACTCCCTCGCCCTCGTGCAGCGCGAGATCGGGTTCCGGCACATCCGCGGTCACGGGCTCTTCAGCGACGGCATGGGGATCTACAAGCCCTGCGAGGTCGACGGCCGCCAGGAGGTGCTCTACTCCTTCACCTACCTCGACCAGGTGGTCGACGCGTACCTCGAGCTGGGGATCGAGCCCTTCCTCGAGCTCGGCTTCATGCCCGAGGCCCTCGCCTCCGGGGACGCCACGGTGTTCTGGTGGAAGGGCAACATCACGCCCCCGTCCTCCTACGACGCGTGGGCGGACCTGGTCCGGGCGACCCTGACCCACCTCGTCGAGCGCTACGGCCTCGAGCGGGTCCGCGGGTGGCCCGTCGAGGTGTGGAACGAGCCGAACCTCGTGAACTTCTGGCTCGACGCCGACCAGCAGGAGTACTTCCGCCTCTACGAGGTGACGGCCCGGGCCGTCAAGGACGTCGACCCCCAGATCCAGGTGGGCGGGCCGGCGATCTCCCCCGGGGCCGACGCCTGGTGGGAGCCGTTCCTGGCCTTCGTCGAGGCGCACGACGCGCCGCTCGACTTCGTCAGCTCGCACGCCTACGCGACGGGGCCCGCGCAGCACGTGCCCTTCGGCACCTACCAGACGCTCCGCGAGTCCGACCACCTGCTCGAGCAGCTCGCCGCGCCCCGGGAGCACCTGGCCGGCACGCGCTACGCCGGTGTCCCCGTGCACATCACCGAGTACAGCTCGTCGTACAGGCCCGACAACCCCGTGCACGACACAGCCTTCAACGCCGCCTACCTGGCCCCGGTGCTCGCGGCGGGCGGCGACCTCGTCGACTCCTTCTCGTACTGGACCTTCAGCGACATGTTCGAGGAGGAGGGTGTCCCCGCGGCGATCTTCCACGGCGGCTTCGGGCTCCTCACGCACCGGCAGATCAAGAAGCCGACCTTCCACCTCTTCGCCTTCATGGCCCGGATGGGTCAGCACGTGCTCGCCCGCGGTGAGGACCACCTCGTCTGCCGCGACGACGACGGGCGGGTCACAGTCCTCGCCTGGCAGCCTGTGCACGGGACCGAGGGTCCGGCCGCGCCCGCGCGGCACGAGGTCCGGCTGTCGTTGCCTGTCGCGGACCCGGCCGGTACAGGCACGGGCTCGGGCTCGATCAGCACGTCCGGCCCGGCCACGGTGCTCGTCGAGACCGCGAGCGTCGACGAGACCGAGGGCAACGCCTTCGCCGCCTGGCAGCACATGGGCCGCCCGCGGTCGCCGAGCGAGCGGCAGGTCGCCACGCTCCGGGCGCTCGCCGAGCCGGTCCGTCGGCACGCGAGCCTGCCCGTGGTCGACGGGCGCGTCGAGCTCGACCTGGACCTGCGCCGGCACGGCGTGACCTTCGTCGAGATCACCCCCGTCGTCGACGAGACCCCGTCGTGGCTCGACGACCGCCGGATCGTCGGGCAGGACGAGGTGGTCCGGTGAGCCTCACGGGTGTGCGCCCGGTCGAGCACCGGGACGGCACCCAGATCGGCGACGGCTTCCTCGCCCGGGGCGCCGTCGTCGGCTACAGGTTCCTCGTGCTCGAGGTCGTCATGCTGGTGAGCCTCGCACCAGCGCTCGCCCTGGCCACGGTGCTCGACCGCGACCCGAGCAACCTGCCGCTCCTCGTGCTCGCCCTGCTGCCCGCCGGCCCGGCCCTCGCGGCCGCGGTCTCGGTCCTCGCGCACCCTGAGGAGATCGCCGACCTCGCCACGGGTCGCCGCTACTGGCGTGCCTACAGACGCGACGCGCTGGCCGTCCTCAGGCTCTGGGCGCCGCTCGTCGCCGGTCTCGCGGTGATCACCTTCTCCCTCGCGCACCTCGACGTCGCCGGTGTCCCCGCGTGGTGGGGCGGGGCTCTCGTGGTGGTCGCGGCGCTCGCCCTCGTGTGGGGCATGAACACCCTGGTGATCACCGCGCTCTTCGACTTCAGGGCGCGCGACGTCGCACGCCTGGCCGGGTACCTGCTCGGCCGACGACCGCTCACCTCCCTCAAGCACCTCTCCCTCCTCGTGCTGCTCGCCGGGACCACCTACCTCACCTCCGACGTGGTGCCCGTGCTGCTCGCCCCCCTCGTCGCCGCCGTGCTGCTCAGCTCGAGCGCCCGGCTGCGCACCGACATCACCCAGGAGTTCCTCGGATGACCCTCCCGACCACAGACCACCTGCCCTACGGCGGCGACTACAACCCCGAGCAGTGGGGGCCGCAGGTGTGGGACGAGGACTACAGGCTCTTCGACGCCGCTGGCATCACGACGGTCACGCTCGGGGTCTTCGCCTGGGCGCACACGCAGCCGTCGGCCGACACCTACGACTTCACGCGCCTCGACGCGATCGTCGAGCGGGCGAGCGCCGAGGGCCGGCTGATCTGCCTGGCCACCGGGACCGGAGCGCAACCACCGTGGCTCGCTACAGAGTTCCCCGAGGTGACCCGGGTCGACTTCGAGGGCCGGCGCCACCTCTACGGCCAGCGCCACAACTCGTGCCCCTCGTCACCGGCGTACCGCAGGTTCTCGACCGAGCTCGCCCGGCGGGTCGCCGCCCGGTACGCCGGCAACCCCGCTGTCGTCGCGTGGCACGTCAACAACGAGTACGGCGGGGCTGGCGGCGCCTGCTACTGCGACCTCTGCGCGGAAGGGTTCCGCAGCTGGCTCCGCGAGCGCTACGGCAGCCTCGACGCGCTCAACCACGCCTGGTGCACCACCTTCTGGTCGCACACCTTCACGGCGTGGGAGCAGATCGTGCCGCCGTCGGCGCTCAGCGAGCACTGGCGCGGGCCTGAGCACACGGCCTTCCAGGGGATCACCCTGGACTACCTGCGCTTCATGACCGACGCGATGCTCGCGAACTTCGTCGACGAGAAGGCCGCGATCCGCGAGTCGAGCCCCGACGTGCCCGTGACGACCAACTTCATGGGGATGTTCAAGCACCTGGACTACCACCGGTGGGCGCCGCACCTCGACTTCGCGTCGTGGGACAACTACCCGCCCGATGCCCGCTCGCAGGCCCGGATGGCCTTCACCCACGACCTGATGCGCGGTCTCAAGGACGGTCAGCCGTTCTGGCTCATGGAGCAGACGCCGAGCGTCACCGCGAGCCGAGACGTCAACCCGCTCAAGGCGCCGGGGGTCATGGCGTCGTGGAGCTGGCAGGCTGTCGCGCACGGCGCCGACGCCGTCCTCTACTTCCAGATGCGGGCCTCGCGCGGTGCGAGCGAGAAGTACCACGGCGCGGTCATCGGGCACTCTGGGCGGTCCGACACCCGGGTCTTCCAGGAGGCCGCTGCCCTGGGCGCGGACCTTGGACGCGTCGGGACGATCACCCTCGGCGCCCGCACCCGGGCTCGGGTCGCGATCCTCTTCGACTGGGACTCGTGGTGGGCCCTCGAGATGTCCGACGGACCGTCGCGGCGCGTGCGGTACCAGCAGGTGGTGCTCGCCTACCACCGGGCGCTGTGGGACGCGAACGTCGACATCGACGCCGTCGCGGTGACAGCAGACCTCAGCGGCTACGACGTGGTCGTCGCACCGGCGCTGCACATGGTCAAGGGCGACCTCGCCGAGCGTCTGGCGGCCGTCGCTCAGCGGGGCGGGACCGTGGTGACCACCTTCTTGTCGGGTCGGGTCGACGAGGACGACAACGCCTTCCTCGCCGACGTCCCCGGACCGCTCGCGCCGCTCATGGGCGTACGGGTCGACGAGTGGGACGCGCAGGAGGCCGACGTGGTCAACCCCGTCGTGCTCGACGACGGTCAGGGCGACGCCGTCGAGGTCGGCTCGACGCTGCTCTTCGAGCTCGTGCTGCCGCAGGGCGCCGAGGTGGTCGGGCTGTATACGCGCGACTTCTACGCCGGGACCGCCGCGGTGACGCGGAACGAGGTCGGCGAAGGAGAGGCCTGGTACGTCGGGGCTGGTCTCGACGCCGAGGGTGTCGCCTGGGTGATGCGACGGGTGCTCGACCGCCACGGGCTCGTAGGCCCGCTCGCCGACGTTCCTGACGTCGAGGTGGCCACGCGCTACCAGGACGACGGCAGCCGGGTCACCTTCGTCATCAACCACCGCGACGAGGCTGTCGACGTCGCGTCACCCGTGGACGGGGACGAGCTGCTCGGCGGGACGGCGCTGCGCGCGGGCGAGACCGTGAGGCTGGCACCGCAGCAGGTGCTCGTCGTGGCGACACCGGCTGCCGCAGGACCCCGGTCCGACGCGGTTCCCCTGTCCGACGCCGCAGCCTGGTCCGACTCCGCAGCCCGGTCCGACCTAGCACCCCTGTCCCCCGAACCTGCCCTCACCGACGGAGGCCCCCGATGATCCCGCAGACCCCCGGCGTGCACCCCGCCTGGCTCCCCGACGCAGCGCTCGCGACCCTGGGTGCAGTCGACACCGTCGTCCTCGGAGACGGGCCTCTCGTCGACACCGTGCGCGCCGAGGTCGCGCACGCAGCCACCCTCCGCGGTGGTGAGGCCGCCCCCGGTCGCCTCACCCTCGCACTCCTGGGTGCCGTCCCCGACGACGCACCCGAACCGGTGCTCGCGGCGATCGACGCCGCAGCCGGTGCAGGTCTCGGCGAGCCTCACGGGGACGGCCTGGGCGAGCCCCGCGGCGTCGGTCTCGGCGATCCCCGCGAGGCTGCAGCCGACGAGGCGTCGAGCACGCTCGGCGACGAGGGCTTCGTCATCGTCAGGTCCGGTACCCCGCAGGGCCCGACCACCACGATCCTCGCCGGGACCGGCCACGGGCTGCTGCACGGCTGGTTCCACCTGGTGCGCGAGGGTGCGCTCGCTCAGGGGGGACCGGGCGCGCAGGGGGCGCGCGGTCCCGAGGGCACGAGCACCTCGACCGCGCCGGGCACGTCGAGCCACGAGCGCGGCGAGCTCTCCGTCGAGGTGCACAGCCCCGCCCACGACCTGCGCGTCCTCGACCACTGGGACAACGTCTCGGTCCACCCCGTCATGGGACAGGTCGAGCGCGGGTACTCCGGCGGGTCGCTCTTCTACGACGACGGGTCGCTGCGCCCGGACCTCGGCAAGGTCCGTCAGTACGCCCGTCTGCTCGCGGCGAGCGGCGTGAACCGTGTCGCCCTCAACAACGTCAACGTCGGACGGCGCGAGGCCGAGCTGCTCACCACGCACCTCGACGACGTCGTCGCGCTCGCCGACGCCTTCAGGCCCTACGGCGTGCGCGTGCACCTGTCGGTGAGCTTCGCCTCGCCCGTCGTGCTCGGCGGGCTCGCGACGGCTGACCCTGCGGACCCGGGCGTCCAAGCCTGGTGGGCCCAGGCCGCGAGCGCCGTCTACGCGGCCGTCCCCGACTTCGGCGGGTTCGTCGTCAAGGCCGACTCCGAGGGGCAGCCGGGGCCCTTCAGCTACGGGCGCGACCACGCCGACGGCGCGAACATGCTGGCTCGTGCGCTCGCACCGCACGGTGGGACCGTGCACTGGCGGGCCTTCGTCTACGACCACCACCAGGACTGGCGGGACAGGTCGACCGACCGGGCGCGGGCCGCCTACGACCACTTCACGCCGCTCGACGGGCGCTTCGACGACAACGTCGTGCTGCAGGTCAAGCTCGGCCCGATCGACTTCCAGGTGCGCGAGCCGCTCTCCCCCGTGGTCCTGGCGATGCCGCAGACCCGGGTGGCCGTCGAGGTCCAGGTGACCCAGGAGTACACGGGGCAGCAGAAGCACGTCGCGTACCTCGCACCCCAGTGGACGGACGCGCTCCAGGCGCGGCCGTGGGGGGACGAGGGGCCGGCGGTCTCCGACGTGACGTCGGGGAGGATCCGAGGGCTCGACGCCGCGGCTGCCCGGACCGAGGCTGCGGCCTCGGGCACAAAGGACAGCGGCGCGGGCGCACCTCGCACCGCAGGCGGCGGCCTCGCCGCGGTCTCGAACGTCGGGGACGACGTCTTCTGGACCGGGCACCCCTTCGCCCAGGCGAACCTCTACGCCTTCGGCCGCCTCGCCTGGGACCCGACGCTCACGGCCGAGCAGATCCTCGACGAGTGGGTCGCGCTGACCTTCGGCGACGCACCTGCAGAGCTGCGCTCGACGGTCCGCAACCTGCTGTCAGGGTCCCTCGACGTGTACGAGCAGTACACAGCACCCCTCGGCGTGGGCTTCATGGTGAGCCCGACCCGTCATCACTACGGCCCCGACGTCGACGGCTACGAGTACACGGCGTGGGGCACGTACCACTTCGCCGACCGCGACGGCGTGGGCGTCGACAGGACCCGCGCGACAGGCACAGGCTTCGCGGGGCTCTTCCCCCCGGAGCTCGCCCAGACCTACGAGTCCCTCGACACCTGCCCCGACGAGCTTCTGCTGTTCCTGCACCATGTGCCGTACTCCCACGTGCTGCACTCGGGGAAGACAGTCGTGCAGCACATCTACGACACGCACTTCGCGGGGGTCGAGCGTGTCGAGGAGATGCTCACCGCGTGGGAGAAGGTCGCGCCGCTGGCCGACCCCGACCTCGCCGCCCGCGTCACCGAGCGCCTCGCCGAGCAGCACAGGTCGGCCGTCGAGTGGCGCGACCAGATCAACACGTACTTCTTCCGCAAGTCCGGGGTCGCCGACGAGCGGGGACGGAGGATCTACTGACACGGCTGAGGTGTCAGCCGTCGTAGGTCACGAACTCGTCGAGGATCTGGGTCCCCCACAGACGTCGGCGCTCGACCGAGGTCAGCCGTGCTCGGTCCGCAGCGTCGTCCCACTCCTCGGTGATCGTCTCCACCTGGTGATCGATGATCTCCTGGGCCTCGACGGTCGTCAGATGATAGACGTGCGCCGCCCGGAGGCACACCGCGAGCTGCGAGCGGCGCTCACCGTCCCGGCCGATGGCCATGGCCTGTGCGGCCTCTCCGCCCGACCTCACCTGAGGGCACAGGTCGTAGGCGGGCGTCAGCGTGAGCGCTGCACCGTCCCAGAAGGCGGCATGGTTGCGGGCGTGGTCGTCGATGTTCCCGACCGCGATGTTGAAGACGATCCTGGAGAACAGCTCTCGCAGCGTGGCGGTCGGGTCGGTGAACCGGGCGCGGACCAGGTCGGCGAGGTCCGCGTACGAGGCGTAGCGTCCGTTCATCTCGGAGAGGCCCAGCATCGTCAGTGCCGACACCATGAGACGACGGCCGCCACCTGCGGGACGGTCGAAGCGGTCGACGAGCAGGACGTCCTTGTCGAGGCTGCGCACCACCTCGGTGCGGGCGACATCGAGGCCGACCCGACGCGCGAGGTCCATCGCCACACCTTCGGCCTTGACCACCGGGTAGCGGTCTGTCGTCGAGGAGAACTTGGCGATGAGCCTGCGGTCTCCGCTCTCGACGAGTGCCTTGGGCCGCGCACCACCGATCGACGTCCCTCGCAGGAGTGCCAGCTCGAGGACAGGTGGGAGGGGCTCGCCCCGGTCGAGCAGGTCGGCGGCATCCTGCAGCTCGTGCAGTGTCGTCGTGGTGCTCTGGGTCCTCGGGACGTAGTCCGTCGGCGACTCCTGGAAGTCGAGGGCCCCGATGCGGTCTGACCCTGACTCCAGCAGATAGGTGAGCGTGCCGAGGTCTTGTCCACCCGCTCCGGGGTACCTGTCGTCGATGACACGTTGCCCCCAGGAGTCCGGACCCGCGTCCGCCAGGCACCCGGCGATCGTGAGGTCGCCGAGCGGGTCGATGACCCCACGCCCCAGCGGGAGCTCCGGGAGGAACAACGAGAGCGCGTCCGGACGCGCGAGATAGCTCTGACCGTACGTGAAGCTCGTGCGGCGCCCGACGACGTCCACCCGCCCGGCCACGACAGGTTCGGTCGCGCCCGGGAGCCAGACCCAGACGAAGGCGGAGGTCGGTGCCTCGCGTCGGCCCGACCGCTCAGAAGGAGTCATCAGGCGCCTCCTGCGCCTGGCGCACGCGTGCCGGGAGGAGGCTCAGGACCTCACGCTCGTGCGCTGCCCGCTCACGTCGGAGCGACCTGTCACGAGCGAAGAGCGGCACCCCGACCAGCGTGGCGACCTCGAAGGCGATCCCCGCCGCCACCGTAGGTTCTCCCCGCTCGACGCCGCGCAACGTCTTGACCGAGATGCCCGCGCGCTCGGCGAGCTCAGCGGCGGTCCACCGCCGACGTCGTCGCTCGACGGACACCTGGAGCCCGAGGAGCTCGAGGGCTTCCAGGGTCTCGGGTGCGTAGCTGTGCGCTCGTCGCATGACAGTCCCGTCGTGGTCTTGTGGCACCTTTTAAAGCACTTACCGGAAGTGTACTGCCGATTACCGGCCGCGATGTTTCCAGGTGGGAGAATCCTCGGGTGGCCCGCGTAGACGAACTCCTCGACGTCCTCCTCGCCGGAGGCAGGCGCTCGGGGCAGCTGACGCACGTCGAGCACATCCCCGCCCGCGAGGGCACGCAGGCCGACTGGCCCACGTGGGCCGACCCCTCCCTCGTCTCGGGGTACAAGGCGCTCGGTGTCGACCGCCCCTGGGTGCACCAGGTCGAGGCCGCCGAGGCCGCGTGGTCCGGCAAGCACACCGTCGTCGCGACGTCGACGGGCTCGGGCAAGTCCCTCGCCTTCTGGCTGCCCGCGCTGACCTCGGTCCGCGGCGACCGGGCGGACGCTACCTTCGACCCCGGCCGCATCGAGTCCGCCCGCGATCGCGGCTCCGTGCTCTACCTCAGCCCCACCAAGGCGCTCGCCGCCGACCAGCTCGCCTCGGTCACCCGGCTGCTCTCGGCGTCGAGGGCCCGCGACGTGCAGGTCGACACCTGCGACGGCGACACCCCCTTCTCGGCGCGGAAGTGGATCCAGGACCACGCCGACGTGGTCCTCACCAACCCGGACTACCTGCACTTCTCGATGCTGCCCAACCACGCCCGGTGGGCCCGGTTCTTGAGGTCGCTGCGTTACGTGGTCGTCGACGAGGGGCACGCCTTCCGCGGGGTCTTCGGGGCGCACGTCTCCCTCGTGCTGCGCCGGCTGCAACGCCTCGCCGCGTACTACGCACCGAGCTCGGCGACCCGCGGCAGCGGACGCTCACGCGCAGCCGTGCAGCAGCGCAGCGCGAGCGGGCTGCTGCTCCCCCGCGTCGGGCCGACCTTCGTCGTCGCGTCGGCCACGACGGCCGACCCGGCCGTGAGCGCCGGGCGGCTGGTGGGCGTCGACCCCTCCGAGGTGGTCGCCGTGACCGAGGACGCCTCGCCCGCGGGTCGCAAGACCTTCGCCCTGTGGGAGCCGCCCGAGCTCCCGCGCTACGACGCCGCCGCCTTCGCCCGGTCGAGGGCCGACAGGACTGACGGGGACGCCGCCGTCGCGGCGCTCACCGACGACCCGTGGGACGTGGGCGGCGCCGCGGACCTCGGTCTCGTCGACGACCTGGGGCTCGTGGACGACGCCGACCCCGTCGACGCCGCGGCCGACGCCGACAGACCGCGCCGCTCCGCGACCGCTGTCGCTGCGGACCTGCTCGCCGACCTCACGGTCCACGGTGCCAGGACCCTCGCCTTCACCCGGTCGAGGCGCGGCGCGGAGTCCGTCGCGACGACCACCCAGGAGCACCTGCGCCCCGTCGACCCGTCGCTGCCGGGGATGGTCGCGGCCTACCGCGGCGGCTACCTCCCCGAAGAGCGCCGCGCCCTCGAGGCCGCTGTGCGCTCGGGAGAGATCCGGGCCCTCGCGACGACCAACGCCCTCGAGCTCGGCGTCGACATCTCCGGTCTCGACGCGGTGCTCATCATCGGCTGGCCCGGCACCCGTGTCTCGCTCTGGCAGCAGGCCGGGCGCGCGGGCCGCGCCGGGGCCGACGGGCTCGTCGCCTTCGTCGCGCGGGAAGACCCTCTCGACACCTTCCTCGTGCACAACCCCGACGCGATCTTCCGCACGCCCATCGAGGCGACGGTCTTCGACCCGACCAACCCCTACGTGCTCGCCGGGCACCTGTGCGCCGCCGCCGGCGAGCTGCCGGTGCGGACCGAGGACCTCCCGCTCTTCGGCGGGGACGCTGCCCGCACGCTCCTCGACCAGCTCACGGCACGCGGGACCCTGCGGCACCGCAGCTCCGGCTGGTTCTGGACGCACCACGAGAACGCCGCAGGATTCACCAACATCCGCGGCGAGGGCGGGACGCCGGTCTCTGTCGTCGAGTCCGCGACGGGACGCCTGCTCGGGACCGTCGACGCCGCAGCCGCCGACGGGTCGGTCCACACGGGTGCGGTGTACGTGCACCAGGGCGAGACCTTCGTGGTCGAGGACTACAGCATCGTCGACTCGGTCGCGCTCGTCGGCCGTGAAGACGTCGGCTACGGCACGTGGTCGCGGTCGATCACCTCGATCGACGTCATCGAGGAGAAGGAGCACGTCGACTGGGGCTCGCAGGTCTCGGCCGACGGCCGGCCCGCGGTCGAGTGGGGCTTCGGCACTGTCGAGGTGCACAGCCAGGTCGAGAGCTTCCAGCGGCGCCGGCTGCCCTCGCAAGAGGTCCTCGGGACCGAGCCCCTCGACCTCCCCGTGCGGACGCTGCGCACGGCCGCTGTGTGGTGGACGGTCTCGGCCGAGCTGCTCGAGGACGCCCAGGTCGACGCCGACGAGGCCCCCGGTGCGCTGCACGCCGCCGAGCACGCCTCGATCGGCCTGCTCCCGCTCCTGGCGACCTGCGACCGCTGGGACCTGGGCGGCGTCTCGACGGCGATGCACGTGGACACCGAGCGCGCGACGGTCTTCGTCTACGACGCTTTTCCCGGCGGCGCCGGGTTCGCCGAGCGCGGCTTCGGTCTCGCCGAGCAGTGGCTGGCCGCGACCCGCGAGGCCATCGCGACCTGCCCCTGCGCGACAGGCTGTCCGGGCTGCGTGCAGTCCCCCAAGTGCGGCAACGGCAACAACCCTCTCGACAAGGCGGCAGCGGTGCGGCTGCTGGACGCTGTGCTGGCGCAGCGGTGACGGGGGCGTGCAGCGGCGTGGTCGGCGAGCCAGGGTGGTCGGCACTGCTGGAAGGCGACGGTGCTAGAGAGTGATAGCTCCAGCCGCTATCACTCTTTAAGGGGCGATGGAGTGATAGCGGCCGCGTCGAGTCTTCGAGGCTGCCCGTGCGCGACCGGCGGGAGATGATGGGGACAGACGCGACGCCCTCACCCGGGCGGTGCCGTCCGCCAGGTCCCTCACACCCACGACCGGCCCCGGACCCGCGACCCTGCGGTCCCGGACAGCACGACCTCCGGCCCACCCGACCACCAGGAGCCCTCCGTGACCGACGCCCCGTCCACCGCAGCGCTGCACGACACCGTCGCGACGACAGTCGCCGTCCGCAGCGACGAGCTGCTCGCGCTCTCCCACGCGATCCACGCGAGGCCAGAGCTGGCCTTCGTGGAGCACCACGCGTCCTCCCTCGTGGCGGAGCGGCTCACCGACGCGGGCTTCGACGTGACCGTCGGCGTGCACGGTCTCGACACCGCGCTCCGCGCGACCTACGGCAACGGCGACATGAACGCCGTGATCTGCGTCGAGTACGACGCGCTGCCCGGCATCGGGCACGCCTGCGGGCACAACATCATCGCGGCGGCCGGGGTCGGAGCCGCGATCGCCGCGGCGGACGTCGCCGACGAGCTCGGCATCCGGGTGACGGTGCTCGGGACCCCGGCCGAGGAGCACGGTGGCGGCAAGGTCCTCATGCTCGCCGACGGTGCCTGGGACGACGCGACCTTCTCGCTCATGGTCCACCCGTACCCGGCCGACACGTGGCCCACGACCACCCGCATGCAGGCCGTGCACCGCCTGGTCGTCACCTTCACGGGGCAGGGCGCGCACGCCGCCGCAGCCCCCGACCAGGCGCGCAACGCCGCCGACGCCGCGACCATCTCGCTCGTCGCCGTCGGTCTGCTGCGCCAGCAGGTGCGCGACGGGGCGCGCCTGAACGCGATCATCACCGAGGCCGGGCTCGTCACCAACATCATCGCGGACCGCGCCGTCGTCGAGATCGAGGTGCGTGAGGCGACCCTCGACGCGCTCCAGACGCTCGAAGGACGGGTCCTCGCCTGCTTCGAGGGCGCGGCGATCGCGGCCGGGGTCTCGTGGTCGGTCGACGAGTCCGAGCCGCTGTACGCCGACCTCGTCCAGGACGCGGACCTCGTCGAGGTGTTCGCCGGGCACCTGTCTGCCCGCGGACGGACGCTCGACAGGACCGCGCCGCCCCGCAGCGGCGGGTCGACCGACATGGGGAACGTCTCGCAGGTGGTCCCCTCCATCCACCCGGTGGTCGGGGTCGAGGGCGCGCGAGGGCCGATCCACACGGCCGAGTTCGCCGAGGCGGCCGGCGGCCCGGCCGGTGACCGCGCCGTGCTCGACGCGGCTGTCGCGCTCGCGTCGACCATCGTCGATGCGGCCCGCGACCCGCGGCTGCGGGCACGGCTGGTCGACGCGCAGACCGAGCGGGTCCGGGAGCGCGCCGAGGCTCCGGGTCTCCGTGCTGCGGGGTGGGCGGGGTCTGCTGCGAGCAGTGCCGCCGGGAGCCACGGTGCTGTCGGTGCTCACGGCGCCGCCGGTGCTGCCAGCGCCGCCGGCACCTCGGCCGAGGTCTCGACCCTCGAACCGGAGGTCCAGGCATGAGCCGCGCGACGACCGTCGGTCGTCAGCACATCGCCTCGGACCAGCCGCTGAGCGTCTTCGACATGTTCACGATCGGCATCGGACCGTCGAGCTCGCACACCGTCGGACCGATGCGCGCCGCCAAGACCTTCGTCGACGAGCTGCTGGGCTCGAGCGGACGCGGCAACGACCCGGGGCAGGCTGCTGACCACGCCGGGGCGAACGGGACCGGTTGGTCAGCCGTCGGTCCTGGTACGGCTGGCAGCCCCAGCGCGGCGGCGACCCCGACCACCCCGGCGCCGACCGCACCGGACCTCGTGGGTGTCGGCGTCGCGCGCGTCAGCGTCGAGCTCTTCGGGTCCCTCGGTGCGACAGGTCGCGGGCACGGGACCGATCGCGCGGTGCTGCTCGGCCTCGTCGGCCACGAGCCGCAGAGTGTCGCGACGCCCGTGGTCGAAACGATCCTCGACGAGGTGCATGCCGCGGGCTCGCTGCGCCTCCTCGACCGCGTCGAGATCCCCTTCGACCTCGATCACGACGTCCAGTTCCTGCCCAGGACTGTGTTGCCCTTCCACCCCAACGGTCTGCGCATCACGGCCTCCGCCGCCGACGGCTCGGTCCTGCTGCGCCGTACCTACTTCTCGGTAGGGGGCGGCTTCGTCGTACCGGACCCCGACGACACGCCTGTTGTGATGCCTGCCGACGAGCGGTCGGCGGGCCCAGGCAGGCAGCCCGCGGACGGCGCTGACCGGTCCGCGGACCCAGCCACGCAGCCCGTCGGCCCAGGCGCTCGGCCCGCAGACCCAGCCGCGCAGCCCGCAGGCCCAGGCGCTCGGCCCGCAGACGGAGCTGACCTCCCGTCCCGGACCGGGGCGCCTGGCCCGATCACGCTGATCGGGACCGAGGGCAGCTCGCCGGCGGCCCCGTGGTCCTTCACCTGCGCCGACGACCTCCTCGCCGTCTGCGCGACCTCGGGCCTGGGCGTCGCCGAGGTGATGCTCGCCAACGAGAGCGTGACCCGCACCCCGGAGCGGGTCGCGTCCGAGCTGCTGGACATCTGGCAGGCGATGGACGCGTGCATCGACGCCGGGTGCGCCGTGACAGGCACGCTCCCCGGTGGGCTCAAGGTGCCACGGAGGGCGCACGCCCTGCACCGCGCGCTGCTCGCCGAGGGCGCCAACGACGACCCGCTGCGCGCGATGGACTGGGTCAACCTCTTCGCGCTGGCCGTCAACGAGGAGAACGCCGCCGGGCACAGGGTCGTCACCGCTCCGACCAACGGGGCAGCCGGCATCATCCCCGCGGTCTTGCGCTACTACCGCGAGTTCGTGCCCGGCGCGGACGATGCCGGGACCGTGAGGTTCCTGCTCGCGGCCGGAGCCGTGGGCATCATCATCAAGACGAACGCGTCGATCGCCGGGGCCGAGGTCGGCTGCCAGGGCGAGGTCGGCTCGGCCTGCGCGATGGCCGCGGCCGGGCTCGCAGAGGTGCTCGGCGGGACGGCCCTGCAGGTCGAGAACGCTGCCGAGATCGCGATGGAGCACAACCTCGGGCTCACCTGCGACCCGATCGGTGGTCTGGTGCAGATCCCGTGCATCGAGCGGAACGCGATCGGCGCCGTCAAGGCGATCAACGCCGCGCGCATGGCGCTGCGCGGCGACGGCCGGCACACCGTCAGCCTCGACGCAGCGATCGAGACCATGCGCCAGACCGGGGCCGACATGCACTCCAAGTACAAGGAGACCTCGCTCGGGGGCCTCGCCGTCAACTACGTGGAGTGCTGACGAGCCAGGCACCCGCTCGCACCGAGGTCGCACCCTCAGCACCGAGGTCGTACGGACACGCCGGATCTCGCCCTTGGGGGCCAGATCCGGCGTGTCTGTACGACCTCGCGGCAGGCAGGGCGACGTCGAGCCGGTTCGTGCGACCTCGTGGGGAGGTGGCCGGTGGTCGAGCGGCCGAAGTTGTCGTCGTAGTCGTCGTGGGCGTCGTGGGCGTCGTGGTCTTCGGGGCAGGTTCGGCGGCGACGGCCAGTACGCCTGTGCGGCAGCAGTCGCCTCGGTGTCAGGGCCCACCGATAAGGTCGGCGGGACCGCGGGCTCTCGCGGTCAGCGCAACCACCCCAGGAGATGCTGTGCCCTTCGCCGACGAGCTGCTCGGGTCCGATGCTGTGCTCGGCCTGGCCGAGGTGATCGAGGCCGCTGCGCCAGGGACAGCCGCTGAGAACGTCCGGTCGAGCGCTGGCTCCCTCGCACCCCTCGCGCTGCGGGACCGTGCACACCTCGTCAAGGACGCGATCCTCGCCGACGCGCCCGGCACCGTCGACGACCTCGCTGTCCTCGTGCGCCGCTGTCTTCACGACGAGAGCTTCACGGGGTGGATGATCTGGCCGGTGACAGAGGCCGTCAGCGCGCGGGCTATCGCCGCCGGGTCTGACGCCGCCCTCGACACCGCGCTCGACCTGCAGGCCGAGCTCACGGGGCGGCTCACCGCAGAGTTCGCCGTCCGCCCGCTGCTCTCCCACGACCTCGACAGGTCGCTCGCCGCGGCGCTGCGCTGGACGAGGAGCGACGACGAGCACGTCCGACGCCTCGCGAGCGAAGGAACCCGGCGCCACCTGCCGTGGGGTACCCAGGTCGCGGGCCTCTCAGCGGACCCGACCGTGACGCTGCCGATCCTCGACGCGCTCTACCGCGACGAGAGCGAGTACGTCCGCAGGTCTGTGGCCAACCACCTCAACGACCTCAGCCGCAAAGACCCTGAGGTCACGGTCGAGACCGCGCGCCGGTGGCTAGAGGCGGCCGCGCCGACGACCCTGCCGCTCGTCCGGCACGCGCTGCGGACCCTCGTCAAGCGCGGCGACCCGGACGCCCTCGCGCTGCTCGGCTTCGCACCGACCCCGGACGTCGTCGCGGAGCTCACACTCGAGGCGACCGAGGTCCGGGTCGGTGAGGCTCTGGGTCTCACGGCGACCGTGCACAACGGCGGGGCAGGCGCGGCGCGGGTGGTCGTCGACTACGTGGTGCACCACCGCAAGGCCAACGGCTCGCAGACGACGAAGGTGTTCAAGCTGACCACCGCCGACATCGGCCCGGGCGAGACGCTGCGGCTCGGACGACGGCACTCCTTCAAGGTGATCACCACGCGGCGCTACCACCCTGGGGCCCACGCCGTCGAGCTCCAGGTCAACGGGGTCGCCGCCGGGCGGAGAGACTTCGAGCTTCTCCCCGCCGACGACACCCCGTAGTGACGACCAGACGCCACCGCACAGTGCCCTGACTGCGGGCTCGGGCTCGGGAGTTCCTGCCTGGTGCCCCCGGCCTGAGGCATCAGATGTCAGGCGTCAGGCCTCAGGCGAGACGAGCCTCGACCGCGGCGAGCAGGGTGCAGGTCGCGACGCCGTCCATGGACGCGGCGACGTCGTCGAGCGACGGGAAGCTCGGCGCCAGCCGGATGTTGGTGTCCTCCGGGTCACGCCCGTAGGGGAACGCCGAACCCGCAGCGGTCAGCGCGATCCCAGCGTCCTTGGCGAGCTGGACGACCCGTCGCGCCGTGCCGGGCACCACGTCGAGGCTGATGAAGTACCCGCCCTCGGGGGTGGTCCAGGTCGCGACACCTGTCCCGCCGAGGCGCGCCTCGAGGATCTGCAGGACCTTCTCGAACTTCGGCGCGAGGATCTCGCGGTGCTTGGCCATGTGCTTGCGGACGCCGTCGGCGTCGCCGAAGAACCGCACGTGGCGCAGCTGGTTGACCTTGTCCGGTCCGATGCTCTTCTTGGAGTAGTGCTCCTGGTACCACGCGACGTTCGCCGCGGACGACCCGAAGAAGCTCACCCCTGCCCCCGCGAAGGTGATCTTCGAGGTGGAGGCGAGCACGTAGGGACGGTTCGGGTTCCCGGCCGCAGCAGCCATCCCGACGATGTCGTGCGCGGGCGGCGCCTCGTCGACGAGAGTGTGCACGGCGTAGGCGTTGTCCCAGAAAACCCGGAAGTCGGGTGCCGCTGTCGGCATCTCGACGAGGGCGCGAGTGACCTCCTCGGAGTAGACCGCTCCCGTGGGGTTGGCGTAGGTCGGGACGGTCCAGATGCCCTTGATCGCGGGGTCGGCGGCGACGAGCTCGCGGACCACATCCATGTCAGGGCCGTCAGCTCCGAGCGGCACCGGGATCATCTCGATGCCGAAGGACTCGGTGATCGCGAAGTGGCGGTCGTAGCCCGGGCTGGGGGCGAGGAACTTCACGACGGGCTCGGCCGACCAGGGACGCTCGGAGTCGGGGGTCCCGTGCAGGAGCCCGAAGACGACGAGGTCGTGCATGATCTCGAGGCTCGCGTTGTTGCCTGCCACGAGCTGTGACGCGGGAACGGAGAGCAGCTCGGAGAAGATCGCCCGGAGCTCGGGGAGACCAGCCGTGCCGCCGTAGTTGCGGCAGTCGGTGCCCGAGCCGTCCTTGGCGTCGGTGCCGCCGGGGAGGCTGAGCAGGTCGTTCGAGAGGTCGAGCTGTTCGGGTGCCGGCTTGCCGCGCGTCAGGTCGAGCGTGAGACCTGTCGACACCAGGTCCGCGTACTGCGCGGAGAGGTTCGCGTGCGCCTCGACGAGCTCGTCGTGGCTGAGGGACTCGATCGCAACCTGCTGGGGCATCCGGGACAACCTCTCGCCGGCTCCAGGAGCCGGATTCGCGTGATGAACGGTCTGACGAGGGCTCGAGCGGGTCGAGCAGACCTGCTCAGTGCACCGCTGCGGCAGTCACCGTCACGGCGCACCGCCGATCCTAGTGCGCTGGAGCAGGGCGTGGGGCGGGTGCCCACCTGGGCACCAGAGCACCAGAGCACCAGAGCAGGTTGGAGCACGAGCGCCACTCCAAGGGACCAGCCGGAGCCCGCGTACCAGACCGGTCCTTCGGACTCGCCTCAGCAGATGGTCGTCGTCGGTTCCTCAGCAGGCTCGGGGTCGAGCAGTGCGTGTGAGCCGTCCGCAGCCTGTGGCAGGACGACCGACCGCAGCACGTCCAGGAGGTTGCCGAGCGCGTCGATCATGGTCACGCACCAGCCGCAGCCGCGCAGGTGCCGTTCGTACCTCTGCTCGGACAGCTGTCCGAGCATCCCGGCCTGGTAGGCGTCAACTCTCAGGAGGAGCCAGGCGCAGCTGTCTGGGACAGACCTGTCGGCGACGGTCTCAGCCACCCACTCTGCCCGCAGCCGGCTGACGGCCTGCCGCGCATGGACCCGCAGGTCCGTCTGCTCACGGTCGAGGACGACCGCGAGGGTCGCCCGGGGCAGGGGCTCCACGACGGTGTACCAGAGCACCGTCTGATAGCTCCCGCGCAGCTTCCGGAAAGCGCGCACCAGGCTGAGGTCGCTCGTCTTCTCACCCGGCGCCGCACCAGCCTCGTCCTCGACAGTCGCGCACAGGTAGAGGAGGAAGGGCATGACAGGGTCATGGTCGGCAGCGATCTCGCTCATGACTCGGGCGAAGGCCCGTCTCACGACGAGAGCTGCGTCGTCTCTGTCGGCGACGTGCTTGCCCGCCCAGGTCAGTGCCGTCTCGCAGTGCCTGCGCCACAGGATCAGGCTCGCGTCGACGTCGCCCTCACGGACGCGCGCGACGAGCAGCAGGTCTGCGTCTTCGGACCGGCACTCCACGATCACTCTCCTGGTCCTCTCGTCTGCTGGTCTTGGCGTCGGCTCGTCTTGCCATCCTCGGCCTCCGGGGCTCCACATCTGGGTGCCCGGCAGCGCCCGAGCCCCGGAAAGCCTGTATGCCTCCCGTCGGTCCAGGGGGCGCGCCAGAGGTGATCCCCGTGCTCGACTCGCGGATATGGCGGCTCTTCGACACGGTCTAGGTGTTGATCGCGCAAGACCTGGTGCGTCGCCCTGGTCACCCACGGTCTGCCAGCGAGGCGGGCCCAGCCCGTGCCGTGGCTCTGGCTGCAGCGCCCGTCCTGGTCGCCAGGGTCGTGGACACCGTGCACGACCTGTCAGGGGCGCACAGGCAAGCCTCGACCTGAGCACCGTTGCTCGCCGCCACCTCGCGCGCTCCCGAGCAGGGGTCGGCTGCGCCGCGCTGGAGGGACGCCGCAGCAGCCAGCGCCGCCAGGTCTGCCGCTGACTGCGCGGAACCTCGCGTGACGACAGCACCCACGAGCACTGCCGTCCCCAGCACCAGGACGACGACGACAGCCACGAGCGCCAGCACCAGGACGGTCCCAGCCCCTCGGTCGTCGCGGACGCCGTGGGTCGCCCTCCCCCAGCGCGTCCCGGCGACAACCGCAGGGCCAGCGTCGGGCACCGCCTCGTGCACCGTCACGGCACGCCCGTCGACGACTCGACGCGGGCGGTCGCGGTGGCCGAGACGGTCAGGGGCCCGGAGAACCATCCGCCGGTGACAGACGTTCTCACGGTGACAGTGACCCACGAGCCGTCACCGCCCACGGTCGCGGACGCCGAGCTCCCGGCTAGCTGCGCCACGATCTCGTGGACCCGGCCGTCGCTCTCCCCTGCCGACGCGGCGCGAGCACCGGCCCTCGCAGCATCGACGACCCGGACCTGGGAGACACCCGCGACCACCACCACGAGGAGTGCCGCGAGGACGAGCACGACTGCCGGGAGCGCGACCGCGAGCTCCGCCGTCACGGCACCGTGGTCGTCCTGACGAAGGTGCCGCAGGCTGACGCGGCCCGAGCGCCGAGGCGCCCGTCCGTGCTCCACGCCGCCGGCAGCGTGCTCGACGGTCATCAGCCGATGCTCAGGGCGGAGGTGACCAGTCCTGTGAGCAGACTTCGGACCGTCCCGCTCGACAGGACTGTCACGAGCAGACCGGCAAAGCCGACAGCGGCGATCATCGCGATCGCGTACTCGGCCGTCGCCATCCCGACGTCTGTCCCCTGCTCGACGACGGTGTCCCAACGGTGGCGGAGGCCTGCCGCCGCGTGCTCGTCACGTCGGCCGTGCTCGTCGTGTCGGCCGTGCTCATCGTGTCGGCCGTGCTCATCGTGCTGGTCGTCGTGCTCAGCGCGTCGGCCGACCTCGCCGTGGGCTACGGACCGTCCGAGGCTCACGGGTGCCGGCAGGGTCAAGGTGGTGCTCGTCATGATGTGCTCCTTGGTCGTGGTGCCCCGGACGCGAGTGCGCCCAGGGGCCGGTCTCGGCAGCGAGGCAGGTCCGGAGAGCCCACCCACCACCGTCCGGCGGTCCAGCACCTCGGTGTCGCTGGGGTGCCGGGTCCACTGTCGGCCGGTGGGGCCCGGTGGCGACTGCCTAGATCCGGCACGTGTGGATGGACGCAGACTCAGCGCACCCTGTGGACAATCCACGCTCAACCGCCCATGAGCCCAGCGCCGAGCCCGGACCCGAGCGCCACGATCACCGGGACGAGCCCGAGCAGCACGAAGGCCGGCAGCAGGCACAGCCCGAGCGGCAGCACGAGCTGCACGCCCAGACGCGCGGCGGCCGTCCTCGACCGCGCGCGCCCCTCGTGGACGAGCTGCTCGCCCGCGACACGCAGGGCGTCGCCAGGCGGTGCGCCGTGGACCCACGCAGGACGCAGCGCCTCGGCGACGGGCCAGAGCCGGCCGGGGACCCGGTCCCAGGCCTGAGACCACCCAGCACCCAGCAGCAGCGCCGCAGCCGCACGTGCCAGCCCGGCACCGTCGACCCCGCCGACCGACCGCCCGACGGCCTCGAGAGCCCGCGGCACCCCGGCACCTGAACCCAGTGCGGCTCCGAGCAGGTCGAGGACCACCGTGAGGTCCACCGAGGGTTCGCCGCCCCCGCCTGCGCGGAGGTCAGCGTCCCTCGCGCCTGGAGGACCGGTCCTGGCTCCCCGACCGACGACGGTCACCCCGCCAGACGTGCCGGCCGTCCGACGGGCGGCACGCCCCGAGCGCCGCGCCGCACGCCCGACCAGCCCCCTGTCGAGCCACCACGGCGTCGTCGCCGACCAGACGAGCAGAGCGACGAGCAGACCTGTGAGCAGGCTGCCCACGATCGGCAGTCCGTTCATCGGTCGTCTCCGTCCGCGGCCGCTGAACGGACGAGCCTGCGTGACCACGCCTGACCGAGCACGAGCATCAGACCACCAGCGACAGGGGCCAGGGCGGCGGGCCCGCCGTCGAGGAGCAACCGGAGCGGAGAGGCGCCGAGCACGGTCGCGAGCCCGGCGCCGACGACAGGCAGCCAGAGCAGCAGTCGCGCCGTAGACCGAGGTGCCGCGAGCGCCGCCTCGCGATCGGCTGCGGACTCCGCCGCGGTGACGAGGGTGGAGACGATCGAGTCGAGCACGGGGGCGACGGGAGACCCGATCTCGTGGGCGAGCCTGCACGCGGCGACGACGGCGTGGGCCTGGGAGCTGTCGTGGGTCAGGCCGACGAGGTCGTCCGCGCGGGGCATCCCGTCGGCCGTCGTCCCGATGTCGACGCTCGCCCAGGCGAGATCGGGCGGCATGCCGCTGCGGACGAGCCCGGCGACCTGCGTGATGACGACCTGGACGCGGCCCGTCTCGCCGCGTCGGCGGGAGAGACCGCCGCGCAGCCTCCCCACCGTGGGTCGGAGCGTGCGACCCAGTGCCCTCCGGGCTCTGCGCACGGGCGTCGTCGGGCGCAGGGAGCCACGCCCGCGCACCGGGACCGACCCTGTCGCGAGCACGACCGCGGCAGCGAGCAGGACCCCGACCGCGCCGTCGGCGAGCCCTGGGAACCACAGGGCAGCGCTCATCCGAGCCCGAGCCTGTGCGCGAGGTCCTCCCAGCCGGGGTGCCGCAGAGGGGTGCTCTCCCCGTCCCACGTCAGGGCCGGTGCGACCTCGAGGCTCCCGTCGGGTGCACGGCCGACCACGGCGATCTCCTCGAGATAGCGGCGCGAGTCTCCAGGATCAGCACCCGCGTCCGTGCGACGGCTCCTGCGACGCAGGTGCAGGACGGCGTCGAAGGCGCTGACAGCCTGCGCCACGAGAGCGGCTGCGGGCATCGAGGCGAGGGCCGCGAGCGCCTCGAGCCGGGCGGGGACGTCACGAGCCGTGTTGGCGTGGATGGTGGCGCTACCACCGGCGTGCCCGGTGTTCAGCGCGGTGAGCACGTCGCGGACCTCTGCACCGCGGCACTCGCCCAGGACGATGCGGTCGGGTCGCATGCGCAGCGCCGTGCGCACGAGGTCGGCGAGGTCGACCCCTCCGGTGCCCTCGACGTTGGGACGGCGGGCGGTGAGCGGCACGACGTGCGGGTGGGCCGGGACCAGCTCCCGGGCCTCTTCGATGGTGATGATGCGCTCCGAGGCGGGGACCAGGGAGAGCAGGGAGGCGAGCAGCGTCGTCTTTCCCGACCCTGTCGCGCCCGACACGAGGTAGGAGGCGCGTGCGCCGACGATCGCCTCGAGGACCGGCACCCACCCGGGCGGGACCGTCTGAGCGTCTGCGAGCTCGTCGAGGGTGAAGGCCTGGGCACGCAGGGTCCGCAGGGAGATCACCGCTCCGGCCGGGCACAGCGGGGCGAGGACGGCGTGCAGCCTCGTCCCGTCGGGAAGGCGTGCGTCGACCGTCGGGCTGGAGTCGTCGAGCCGTTGCCCACCAGCAGCGGCGAGGCGGACGGCGAGGTCGCGGACGTCCTGGTCGCTCCCGAGGTCGACGCCGACGCGGACGAGGCCTGAACCGCGGTCGACCCAGACGTCGGCCGGGCCGTTGACGAGCACGTCGGTGGCCGTCGGGTCGTCGAGGAGCTCCTGCAGCGGACCGGCGCCGAAGACCTCGGCCCGCACGACGCCGACGAGCTCGTCGAGGGCGTCGCTCCCCAGCAGGACGTCGCCCGCGTGCAGCGCGTCGACGACCTGCTCGCGCGTCGGGTGCGGTCCTGCCCGCGCGAGCCTGTCGCGCACGCCGTGGAGGAGATCGTCCCGCGCCGGGTCGCTGCGGAGGCGCGGCGAGCCTGGACCAGGCTGCTGGGTGCCGGCACGGGTCGGCTGCTCGGTGCCGGCACGGATCTGCCGCGAGGCGACCCGGGTCATCGGCTGGCCTGACCCGAGCCGGCGACGGCCTGCGCGTGCGAGAGGACGGCTCGGGCGACGCCCCCGAGCGAGGACCGGGCAGCACCCCGGTCCGCACGACCACGACCACCTCCGCGGTCCCGGCGACCTCCGGCCCACCCTCGACCTCGTCCTGCGGGGTCCCGGCCGGTCCTCACAGGAGGGCCGGCCCCGGCCTCGACGGCTGTCGCGACCCGAGGGTCGGTGACGAGCTCACCCCAGAGCTCCATCCCGGCCGCCGCGGCGACGTCGTGCGGCAGCAGCCGTCCCGCGGCGGACCTCCGGCAGACCAGCCCGGACGGGACGGGGCCGAGCTCGGCCGCGACTGACTGGGCCCCGGCGGCCGACAGCGTCTCGCAGAGGGCGACGACGAGCCCCACGTCGCAGGACCGGGCACGGTCTGCGACCCGCCCCTGAGGGAGGTCGAGGACGACGAGGTCCGCAGCGGAGACGACAGCGCGCAGCACGTCACCTTCGACCTCGTCGGGCTGAGCGAGGCTCCGGGCTCTGTCCGTGCTCAGGACGTGCACCCCGGACCACCGCGGCAGCAGGTCGAGCAGCCTGACCGGGTCGACCTCGCCGCGCGCGTCCTGGAGGTCTGCCCACCGCAGGCCAGGTTCTTCCTCGATGCCGAGCAGCACGTCGATCCCGGCACCCGCGTGCCGTCCGTCGACGAGCACGGCGAGCAGCCCGGCGTGCGCACCCGTCACGGCGACAGCGGCAGCGAGGGTCGACGCACCCACGCCGCCGCAGGCCCCGACCACACCGACCGTGACAGCACGGGTCGAGGGACCACCGGCCCCCGGGCCGTCAACGCCGGCTCGACGCCGGTCCGTCCCGCCGAGGGTCGCGCCGGGGACCCCTGTCGGGTGCGCCAGGGTCGCGACGGCACGCGGCGATGGCCCAGCAGGTGCCACGGGAGGCGGCGAAGACCCGAAGGCCGCGCGAGTTGGGGAGAAGATGGTTCCAGAAGTCATCGCCCCACGGTGTCCGTCACGTCCTGCTCGGGGCACCCCGGACCACTCGACCTCGGGACGAGGAGTCCCGTCAGGGACCCTGTGGACAGCCAGAAAGCCCGCCGTCCGACCGGTTACGCTCGAACGGTGACCTCATCTCCTGCCCCGGACGCTGCGGCGGGGCGACGCACCGCGGCGTTCTTCGACCTCGACAAGACGATCATCGCGACCTCGTCGACGGCCGCCTTCTCACGCCCCTTCCTCGCGGGTGGGCTCTTGTCCCGCGGCGCCGTGCTGCGCGCCGCGTACGCGCACTTCCTGTTCCTCGTGGGCAGCGCCGACGCCGACCAGACCGAGCGGATGCGCGCCCACCTCAGCTCGATGGTCACCGGATGGCCCGTCGACCAGGTGTCGGCCATCGTCGCCGAGACCCTGCACGAGCTCATCGACCCCTACGTGTACGCCGAGGCCGTGACGCTCATCGCCGAGCACCGGGCCGCCGGCCGCGACGTGGTGATCGTGTCAGCCTCGGGTGCGGAGCTGGTCGAGCCCATCGCCGCGATGCTCGGCGCCGACCAGGCCGTCTCGACCCGCATGGAGGTGGTCGACGGCCGCTACACGGGCGAGATCGACTTCTACGCCTACGGGGAGAACAAGGCCGAGGCTGTCCGCAGGCTCGCCGCCGAGCACGGCTACGACCTGGACGGCTCGTACGCGTACTCGGACTCGATCACCGACGCCCCGATGCTCTCGGCGGTCGGCCACGGCTTCGCCGTCAACCCCGACCGCACGCTGCGCCGCCTCGCGGCCGAGCAGGGCTGGGGCGTGCTGACCTTCAACCGGCCCGTGGCGCTGCGCAGGGTCCTCTCGCCCCGTGCTTCGGTCGCCACAGGGGTCGCCGCGCTGGTGGGGACGGGTGCAGCGATCGTGGTGTGGCGGCTGCTGCGCCGTCGCTCCGTCTGAACGGCTCAGACCGACCAGAGGTACTTCCTGAGACCCCCTTCACACCGCCGCCCGAGCGGAGTAGAAAGGGAGGACAACAGAACGCAGGGAGCAGGACCCACGCGCGACCGGTCCCCGTGAGGACATGCTGACCAGGCTCGACCTGGAGCAGCAACTTGGAGAGTGCACGCCTGATACCTGTCCGCTGCGTCTGATCGACGGCGTCCCTCGGGAGAGGGACGCCGTCGGTGCGTCCAGCCGTGCTCACCGCGCACCGCACGCCGCACGCCGCGCACCGCCAGACGATCCGCTCTCTGGACTCCGCCGTCCCACGTCCACGCTCAGCCCGCGTTCTCGCCCTCGCGTCACTAGTCTGACCTGATGACCTCAGCGCCGAGCGTGTCCTCGTCCATCACCGTCCGTCTCGAGGTCGTCGCCCGACCGACCGCAGTGAGCGAGCTGACGACGTCCATCGAGCACACCGGCGGCATCGTCACGGGCCTCGACGTGACCGCCTCGCACTCCGACCACATCTCCGTCGACGTCACCTGCGCCACGCGCGGCGACGCGCACGCGACCGAGATCGTCGACGCTCTCCGGGCGATCCCGGGCGTCAAGGTCGGCCCGGTCAGCGACCGCACCTTCCTGCTGCACCTCGGCGGCAAGCTGCGCATCGAGTCCAAGGTGCCGATCCGCAACCGCGACGACCTCTCGATGATCTACACCCCCGGCGTCGCCCGTGTCTGCCAGGCGATCGCGAAGAACCCCGAGGACGCCCGCCGCCTCACCATCAAGCGCAACACGATCGCCGTCGTCACCGACGGCACCGCGGTCCTCGGGCTCGGAGACATCGGTCCCCTCGCCTCGCTGCCCGTCATGGAGGGCAAGGCCGCGCTCTTCAAGCGCTTCGCCGACATCGACGCCTTCCCGATCGCCCTCGACACGACAGACGTCGACGAGATCGTCGCCGCGGTCAAGGCCATCGCCCCGGTCTTCGCCGGGATCAACCTCGAAGACATCTCCGCCCCACGCTGCTTCGAGGTCGAGCGTCGCCTGCGCGCCGAGCTCGACATCCCGGTGTTCCACGACGACCAGCACGGCACCGCGATCGTCGCCCTCGCCGCCCTCACCAACGCCCTGATCGTGGTGGGCAAGTCGCTGCCCGACGTCAAGATCGTGCTCTCCGGGGCTGGCGCCGCCGGGACCGCAGTGCTCAAGCTGCTCCTCGCCGCCGGGGCGCGCGACGTCGTCGTCGCCGACATCGACGGCGTGATCTACCCCGGACGCCCCGACCTGGCCGAGTCGCTCGTCTGGACCGCCGAGAACACCAACCCTCGCGGCTTCACGGGCACGCTCAAGGAGGCGCTCGCGGGAGCAGACGTGTTCATCGGCGTGTCTGCGCCGAACGTCATCACCGGGGACGACGTCGCGACGATGGCCGAGGACTCGATCGTCTTCGCGATGGCCAACCCCTCCCCCGAGGTCGACCCCGACGAGGCCGCGAAGCACGCCGCGATCGTCGGCACGGGCCGCAGCGACTTCGCGAACCAGATCAACAACGTGCTCGCCTTCCCAGGCGTGTTCCGCGGGCTGATCGACGCCAGGTCGAGCAAGGTCACCGAGCCGTTGCTGCTGGCGGCGGCCAAGGCTCTCGCCGCCGTGATCCACGAGGACGAGCTCAACCCGACCTACATCGTCCCGAGCGTGTTCAACCCCGAGGTGACCACGCTCGTGGCCGCCGCGGTCGAGGCGACGGCCCGCGCGGAGGCCGAGGCCGACGCAGCAGCAGCGGCCGCGAGCGCCTAGCCGGGCCAGGCCAGGCCCAGCCCGGCCCGACCCGGCCGGACCGTCAGGCCCAGGCGCCCCGCACGTACTGGGGCTGCCAGCGGGCCTGGTCGGTCGGCACGCCGAGCTCGTGGGCGGCGCGCAGCGGCCAGTGCGGGTCGCGCAGGCCCTCGCGGCCGAGCATCACGGCGTCGGCAGACCCGTCGACGAGCACCTGCTCGGCCTGCGCGGGGTCGGTGATGAGACCGACGGCGCTGACGGCCACGCCAGACACCTCGCGGACGACCCGCGCCGCGGGGACCTGGTACCCGGGACCGACGGGGATCTGCGCGGGGGCGTTGCCGCCGGTCGAGACGTCCACGAGGTCGACCCCGTGCTCGCCGAGCACAGCGGCCACCTGCGCGACGTCGTCGACCGACAGGCCGTCGGGCAGCCAGTCTGTCGCCGAGACCCTGACGAACAGCGGCTTGTCGGCTGGCCACACCGCGCGGACCGCGTCAGTCACCTCGACGAGCAGCCGTGCGCGGTCCTCGAGCGGACCCCCGTAGCCGTCGGTGCGGTGGTTGGACAGGGGCGAGAGGAACTGGTGCAGCAGGTATCCGTGGGCCGCGTGGATCTCGACCACGTCGAAGCCGGCCTCGTCCGCCCGGACTGCCGCCGCGGCGAAGGCCGCGGGGATCTCCGCGATCTCCTGCGCGGTCATCTCGCGCGGTGCCTCGTAGCCTGGGAAGGCCTCGGCCGAGGGGCCCACGGTCTCCCAACCACCGTCCGCGGCAGGGACCGAACCGCGGTGCTCGCTCCACGGTCGGAAGGTCGAGGCCTTGCGCCCGGCGTGGGCGAGCTGGATGCCCGCACGCGACCCGCGCTCGTGCACGAAGTCGACGATGCGCGCCCACGCGGCCGTGTGCTCCTGGGACCAGATCCCGGTGTCCTGCGGCGTGATCCGACCCTCGGGGACGACTGCGCTCGCCTCGGCGACGACGAGCCCGAAGCCACCCTGGGCCCGTGCACCGAGGTTGACGAGGTGCCAGTCACCCGGCAGGCCGTCGACGGCCGAGTACTGGCACATCGGAGCGAGCCAGACCCGGTTGGGGAAGGTGACAGAGCGCAGCGTGAGGGGCTCGAAGAGCAGCGGTGAGGTCATGCTGGTCGCAACGCCCGCGCTGGTCCGAGCATTCCTCCACCTGCGACCTGGTCGCGACGGGGGTGCCACGGCAGCCGCCCGTCCCCCTCCCCGGCGAGCCCAAGGGGTTGACAGCCGAAGGGAGGCCGATGGTCCCATGAAGGGGGACACCGCCGGGAGGATCCTTGATCACGTGCTGACCATCCCGGAGACCCTCGAGTACCAGCGCGCTGCGGCGCTCACCAAGGTCGCGGCCACCCGCCGCCCCCTCGCCTACACCGTCCAGGCGATGATGGCCGGAGCCTACGTCGGCGTCGCCGTCGTGCTCATGGTCTCTGCGGCCGGACCCTTCCTGGCCCAGGACTCCCCAGCCGCCAAGCTGGTGTCGGGCCTCGTGTTCGGCATCGCGCTCACCCTCGTGGTCATCGCGGGCGGCGAGCTCTCTACCTCGAACATGATGACGCTCACCCAGGGCGCGATCGGCCGGTCCGTCCGGTGGGGCCAGGGCGCCGGGACGCTCGCCTTCAGCTTCTTCGGCAACATGCTCGGAGCCTTCGCCTTCGCCGCCCTCGTGCACTTCTCCGGGGTCCTGGCGCCCGAGACCCCCGGCGGGAAGATGATCTCGTCCATGCTCGCGGCGAAGGCGCACGAGTCCAGCACGCAGCTGTTCTTCCGCGCCGTGCTCTGCAACATCCTCGTGTGTCTGGCCATCTGGTCCTGCGCCCGCCTCACGTCCGAGGGCGCCAAGCTCTTCGTCATCTTCTGGTGCCTGCTGGCCTTCATCACCTCGGGCTTCGAGCACGTGGTCGCCAACATGACCACCTACGGCCTCGGCCTCATGAGCGGTGACCCCGAGGCCACCTGGGGGCACTTCGCCCGCAACATGACCGTGGTCGGGATCGGCAACCTCGTGGGGGGCGCCGTCGTGGTCGGGCTCGGCTACGCGCTGGTCGCCGGTCCGCTGCGCCCAGCGCTCCCCGTCCCGCTCGACACGCCAGCCGCTCGCTGAGGCTCTCGCTCTCGAAGCCTGCGGCCCGCCTTACCTGCTCGCTGGGTCTGCTCGTCGCTCGGCCTGCTCGTCACCGGGCCTGCTCGTCGCCGGTCCCGCTCCTCACCGGGACCCCAGACGGCGGATGCTCCGCACCTCTCGGTACGGAGCATCCGTCGTCTCACGCGCTCGTCGGCCGGGGCATCACCGGACGCCGAGCGTCGCGAGCAGGTGGCGGCGGACCCGAGGGGGCGGACCCGCCGTCACGGCAGCAGCCCGTCCCGTCACCCCTCCCCGGTCCGACGGCGGACTGCGAGCAGACCCGCTCCGGTGAGGAGCAGCAGCGCACCGGCCAGCAGACCGGCCCCGAGGTCGTCCGCACCCGTGCGGGCCAGACCACCCGAAGACCCAGCCCCTGTCAGGGCAGGCGCCGAGGCGCCGGGCCAGCGGATGACAGAGCCACCGGGCGTCACGAGGAAGCCGTCGGCCATGTCCATCACCACGAAGCCCGTCGCGAGCTGGTCGGCGCCAAGCTCACCCGAGACGCTGCCGGTCAGGTAGACCGCGTGCGCCCCGAGGTCGAAGGCCTCGTCGACCGGGAAGGTCAGCGTGACGTTCCCCTCGGCGTCGGCCACGACGGGCTCGAGCGGCAGCGGCGTCGACCGGACCACACCCGAGACGGTCTCACCCGGGACGAACCCGCTGCCGTAGACCTCCTGGGTCATGCCCGCGCCCCGGACCAGCAGCGAGTACTTGACGACCGCGAAGGGGCGTCCGGCCGGGACCTCCTGGGCCTCGACCACGAAGGCCGTGGTGTCGGTGCTCGTCTGGTCCCCGACGGTCTGGGTCGCGGTCACCGGGTAGGCACCGACCCCGACCTCGGGCAGCGTGGTCTCCCACGTGCCCTCGGGTGAGACCGTCACCGTCTGGTCGTCCCAGCCCGGGACCGACACCACGACCTCGGCGTCAGGCTGACCGGCACCCGTGACGACCACGTCGGTCGCCTCGCCTGCCGGTACGGTGATCACGTCACCGTCGAGCGGCGAGGTGATGACGACGTCAGCGACCTCCATGGCCTCGACGGTCACCCCGACAGCGTCGGAGGACTCGACGTCTCCGATGGTCTGGACCGCCTCGACCTCGTAGGCGCCGACTGCCAGCGCCTCGAAGGTCACCGTCCAGGTCCCGTCGGGGCCGACAGTCGTGGGCTGGTCGTCCTGACCTGTCACGGAGACCACCACGTCAGCACCGATCTGACCCTCACCCTCGACCACGAGCTCGCTCGTCGCGCCGGGCATCACCCAGATCGAGCTGCCGTCCTGGGGTGAGGTGATGACGACGGGGACGATCTCCCCGACCGCGATCGTCACACCCACGGTGTCGGTCGTGAAGGACACCTCGATGGTCTGGGTCGCGGTCACCTGGTAGCTGCCGACACCCAGCTCCGGGAAGGTCACGGTCCACGTGCCGTCTGTCTCGACGGTCGCGGTCTGCGGCTCCTGACCGGGGATGGTCACGACCACCTCGGCGCCGGCCTCGCCCGAGCCGACCACAGTGACGTCGAGCAGGCTCGCGTCGTCCGGGACTGTGAGCACGTCACCGTCGGCCGGCAGGGTGATCGTCACAGGGTCGACCTCGGCCGCGTCGATATCCACCTGGACCTCGACCGTGATGCTGTCCGTGCTCGTCTGGTCACCGACGGTCTGGCTGGCGGTGATGTCGTAGCTCCCCGCACCGAGCCCGGGGAACGTGGCGGTCCACGTGCCGTCAGGCCCGACGACCACCGTCTGGTCGTCCTCACCCTCGACGCTCACGAGCACCTGGGCGCCGACGTCGCCGGACCCGGTCAGGACGAGATCTGCCGCGGTACCCGGGAGCACCGTGATGATGGTGTCGTCGCCAGGTCCGGTGATGTCGACGGGGACGACCGCGTCGACCTCGACGGTGACGGCAGCCTGGTTGGTCTGGCCGTCGGCCGTCTGGGTGGCTGTCACGACGTGCTCACCCTCCCCGAGCCCGGGGAAGGTGACGGTCCAGGAGCCGTCAGGCCCGACCGTCGCGGTCTGCGGCGTCTCGCCGGGGACGGTGACGACGACCTCGCCGCCGATCTCCCCGGTGCCCGAGACCACGAGGTCCGTGGTCCCTCCGACCGGGACCGTGACCACGTCGCCCGAGAGGGGCGCGAGGATCACGACCTGCGCGATGCTTCCGACCTCGACCGAGACGGAGACCTCGTCCGTGCTGGGCACGGACCCGGCGAGCTGGCCGACCGTCACGTCGTAGGAGCCGACCCCGAGACCTGGGAAGGTCACCGTCCACGTGCCCTCGGGGCTGACCGTCGTCGTCTGGTCCGGCTGCCCGGAGATCGAGGCGACGATGCTGGCTCCGGCGGCGCCGGACCCTGTGACCACGAGGTCGGTCGACCCGCCCGTCGGGACGGAGAAGACCGCGTCGTCGAGCGGAGAGGTGATCGCCACGGGGGCGGCGACCTGGACGGCGACCGAGACGTCGGTCGTCGAGACGACGGTCCCCACGGTCTGGTCCGCCGTGACCGTGTACTCGCCTGCTCCGAGGCCCGGGAACGTGGCCGTCCACGTGCCGTCGGTCTCGACGGTGACGGTCTGGTCAGGCTGGCCTGTCACCAAGACCACGACCTCGGCACCGGCGTCACCTGTCCCCGCGACGACCAGGTCGGTCGTGCCGCCGTCGGCGACGTAGAGCACGCCTCCGTCGAGCGGGGCCGTGATGCTCACGGCGTCGACCCCGTCGACCGTGACCGTGACGGTCTCGGTCGTCGTCTGGTCGCCGACAGTCTGCGTGGCGGTGACGTCGTACCCACCCTCGCCGAGGCCTGGGAAGGTGGCCGTCCACGTCCCGTCGGGTGCGACGACCACGGTCTGGTCGGGCTGGCCCGTCACGGAGACGACCACGTCGGCACCCGGGTCACCCGTGCCAGAGGCGACCAGGTCGGTCGTCCCTCCCACCGGGACCTGGAGCGTGCCACCGTCGGCCGGGGCGGTGATGGTCGCCGGGACCACACCGTCGACCTCGACCGTGATGGTCTCGGTCGTGGTCTGGTCACCCACGGTCTGCGTCACGGTGATCTCGTAGCTGTCGGCCGGGAGCTCCGGGAAGACGGCCGTCCACGTGCCGTCCGGGGCCACGACCACGGTCTGGGGCGCCTGGCCCTCGACCGTGACCACGACCTCGGCACCCGGGTCTCCGGTGCCGGTGACGACCAGGTCGGTCGTCCCGCCCTCGAGGACGGTGATGACGTCTCCGTCGGTCGGGGCGGTGATCGTCGCCGCGACGACCCCGTCCACCTCGACGGTGACGGTCTCCGTCGTCGTCTGGTCACCCACGGTCTGGGTCGCTGTCACGTCGTACGTGCCCTCGCCCAGGCCCGGGAAGACCGCGGTCCACGCGCCGTCAGGCTGGACCGTCACGGTCTGCGGGGTCTGGCCTGTCACCGAGACCTCGACCTCAGCACCCGGGTCGCCTGTGCCCGCGGTCTCCAGGTCTGTCGTGCCGCCGACCGGCACGGTGACGACGTCTCCGTCGTCAGGGGCGGTGATCGTGGCCGCGACGACCTCGTCGATCTCGACCGAGACGGTCTCGGTCGTCGACTGGTCACCCACGGTCTGGGCGACAGTCACGTCGTACGCGCCTGCGCCGAGGCCCGAGAAGGTCGCGGTCCACGTGCCGTCCGGGGCCACGACCACGGTCTGGTCGACCTGGCCGATGACGGTCACGAGCACCTGGGCGCCGGGGTCCCCGGCACCGGTGACCACCAGGTCGGTGGTCCCGCCGACCGGGACGGTGACGACGTCGCCGTCAGCCGGCTCGACGACCGTGACGGGCACGATGCCGTCGACCTCGACCGTGATGGCCGCCTGGTTGACCTGTCCAGCGGCCGTCTGGGTCGCGGTGATCGGGTGCACTCCCTCGCCGAGACCTGGGAAGGTCACGGTCCAGGTGCCGTCGTCCCCGACGGTCGCCGTCTGCGGCTCCTCTCCGGGGATGGTCACGACGACCTCGCCGCCGATCTGCGCGGTCCCGGAGACCACGAGGTCGGTCGAGCCTCCGAGCGGGACCGTGATGACGTCGCCCGAGGCGGGCGTGAGGATCTGGACCGAGGTGATCGTGCCGACCACCACGGAGACCGAGATCTCGGCGGTGCTGGTCACGCCTCCGACGAGCTGGCTGGCGACCACGTCGTGCTCGCCGACCGGGAGACCTGTGAAGGTGACCGTCCACGTGCCGCCCGCGCCGACCACAGCGGTCTGGTCGGGCTGGCCCGCGAGCGAGACGAGGACGTCTGCTCCGACGTCACCGGTTCCGGTGACGGTCAGTGCCGTCGAGCCGCCGACGGGGACGGAGTAGACCGCACCGTCCGCCGGGGCGGTGATCGCCACGGGGTAGACACCGTCGACAGTGACGTCGACCGTGCTGGTCGTGACATCGGTCCCGACGGTCTGGGTGGCGGTCACCACGTAGGGTGCCGCACCCTCGCCGAGGCCCGGGAAGGTGGCCGTCCACGTGCCGTCGGGACCGACGGTCACCGTCTGGTCCGGCTGGGTGGTCACGGAGACCACGACCTCCGCGCCCACGTCACCGGTGCCCTCGACGACCAGGTCGGTCGTCCCACCGGCCTCGACGGAGATCACGTCTCCGTCGGCCGGTGCGGTGATCGCGACCTGGTCGACGTCGACGACCTCGACGGTCACGTCCTCGCTGCTCAGCTGGTCACCGACGAGCTGCGTCGCGGTGGCCGTGTAGGTACCGGCGGGCAGACCCGGGAAGGTCACCGTCCAGGTGCCGTCGTCGCCGACGGTCGTCTCCTGGTCGGTCTCGCCGGGGACCGACACGAGGACGTCGGCGCCGATCGAGCCTGTCCCGGTGACGACGAGGTCGGCCTCGGAGCCTGTCGCCACGTAGAGGCTGTCGCCGTCGACAGGTGACGTGATGGCTAGCGGGGCCACCTCGAAGACCTCGACGGGGACGGTCACGCTGGTGGTCTGGTCGCCGACGGTCTGGGTGGCGACGACCTCGTAGGAGCCGGCCCCGAGACCCGGGAAGGTCGCGGTCCACGACCCGTCGGGCTCGACGACGACAGTCTGGTCAGGCTGACCTGTCACCGTCACGAGGACCTCGGCGCCAGGGTCGCCGGTCCCGACGACGTCGAGGTCTGCGGTCCCGCCGACCGGGACGGTGATCACGTCGCCCGCGGCGGGCGCGGTGACGGTCACCCCCGCGACGTCGTCGACGACGACGCCGACGATCGCGTCGGTCGTCAGGGTGCCGACGGTCTGGGTCGCGGTCACCGCGTAGTTCCCCTCGCCGAGGCCCGGGAAGGTCACGGTCCACGAGCCGTCAGGTGCGACGACTGCTGTCTGGTCGGTCTCGCCCGGGATCGAGACGATCACGTCGGTGGCCGAGTCCGCAGTCCCTGTCACGACCAGGTCGGTCGTCCCGCCTCCGGGGACCGTCACGACTGTGCCGTCGGCCGGTGCGGTGATGGTGACAGCGTCGGCCTCGGCGACCTCGACGGTCACGGAGCTCGAGCTGCTCTGGTCTCCGACCGTCTGGTCCGCGGTGACGGCGTAGGAGCCGGCACCGAGACCCGGGAAGGTCGCGGTCCACGTCCCGTCAGGGCCGACTGTCGTGGGCTGCTCCGGCTGACCGGGGATGCTCACGAGCACGTCGGCGCCGACGAACCCTGTTCCCGAGACCACCAGGTCGGTGGTCTCGCCGGTCACGACGGTGATCACGTCTCCGTCGCCCGGTGCGGTGATGGCGACGGCGTCGATCTCGGCGACCTCGAGGGCCACCGTCGCGGTCGACTGCTCGGTGCCCACGGTCTGGGTGGCGGTAACCGTGTACTCCCCTGCCGGGAGGTCCCTGTACGTCGCGGTCCAGGTCCCGTCAGGTCCGACGGTCACGGTCTGGTCGTCTTGGCCGGTGACCGCGACGACGACCTCGGCGCCGATCTGACCGGTGCCTGTGACGACCACGTCGGTCTCGTCCCCGACGGCGACCGTGAAGACCTGGTCGTCTGTCGGGGAGGTGATGGCGACGTCGTCGATCTCGCCGACCTCGACCGTGAAGCCGACCGTCGCGGTCGTCGTCTCGGCACCGACGGTCTGGCTCGCGGTCGCGGTGTACGTACCGGTGCCGACAGCGGGGAAGGTCACCGTCCACGTGCCGTCGGGTCCGACCGTCGCTGTCTGGTCTGCCAGGCCGGGTGCCGACACGACGACCTCTGCGCCGATCTGGCCGGTCCCGGTCACGGCGACGTCGAGCGTGCTCGCACCGTCGGGCACCGTGAGGGTGGCACCGTCGGCCGGCAGGGTGATCGTGACGTCGGCGATCTCGCCGACCTCGACGGTCAGGCCGACGCTCGCGGTGGTGGCCTGGTCACCGACGGTCTGCGCGGCAGTCACGGTGTAGGTCCCGACGCCGACGCCTGGGAAGGTCGCGGTCCAGGTCCTGTCCGGGGCGACCGTCACGGTCTGCTCCGGGAGCCCGGACAGCGTGACGACCACGTCGGCGCCGGGGTCGCCGGTGCCGGTGACGGTCACGTCGGTCTCGGGTGCCGTCGCGGGGACCGTGAGCACTGTGCCGTCGGTCGGGAGCGTGATCGCGACGGGCAAGACCTCGTCGACCACGACGGTCACGGAGGAGCTGCTCGTCTGGTCGCCGACGGCCTGGGTCGCGGTCACCGCGTAGCTGCCCTCGTCGATCCCGGCGAAGGTCGCGGTCCACGTGCCGTCAGGGCCGACGACCACGGTCTGGTCGGGCTGGCCGGGGAGCGACACGACGACGTCGGCGCCGATCTGGCCCGTGCCGGAGACGACCACGTCGGTGGTCCCGTCGACGGGGACCGTGAGCACTGTGCCGTCGGCGGGGGCGGTGATGACCACGTCGTCGATCTCGCCGACCTCGACCGTGACGCCGACGCTCGCCGTGCTGACCTCCGCGCCAGCGGTCTGGGTCGCGGTCACCGCGTAGGTGCCCACACCCGCCGCCGGGAAGGTCACGGTCCACGTGCCGTCGGGACCGACGACAGTCGTCTGGGTCGGCAGGCCCGGTGCCGCGACAGAGACGTCGGCACCGATCTCGCCGGTGCCGGTGACAGCCAGCGGCAGGGTCGCGCCCGAGTCGGGCACCGTGAGCACGCTGCCGTCGAGCGGGGCGGTGATCGCCACCTCGACGGCCGGGATCACGGCGGACCTCACCGTCGCCGACGCGAGGTTCACCTCGGCGAGCGGTGTCCCGAGGAGGGGCAGCAGGTCGATGCTCACGGCACGCTGCGTGAACGCGCCCTCGTCGTAGCCGGCCGGGGTGGTGAAGCTCCCGGCCTCCTGGACGTTCGCGGTGATCGAGAGGATCTGGTTGATCACCCCGGTGATCGGCTGGAGGGCCGTGCCGGCGGCGACCACGAGCGGGCGGAAGGCGGCGTCGGTGATCCCGACGCCGGTGATCGCGTTCGAGAGCGGCGTGACGATCGCGGGAAGGAGCGTGCCCACCACAGTGCTCGTGATCGGGGTGAGCAGCGTGCCGAGCGGGATCACGCCGAGGGCGGTCGTCTGCGAGGTGTCGAGGACGGGGGCCGGAGCGCCGGGCGTGCCGAGGAAGCTCGCGACGGTCCCGGTCGCCAGCACGTTGACGGCCACGAGCGGGACGGCGAGCGGCGGGGTGCCGACAGTCGCGTTCGCCGTGAGGCGCACGGTCATCGTCGAGCTGCGCAGGGTGTTGTTCGCCGAGTTCACGAGCAGCGCGGGGACCTGGTCGAAGATCGTCGCGACGGCCCCGTCGAGCCCGGCCTGGATGAGCGACGGGTCGAGCAGCTCGGTGTTCGGCGCGAGGTTGTTGAGCGTGCCGTCGTACGGCCCGCCCTGGGAGTTGGCGATGAGCCTGGCGAGGTCGACCGTCACCTCACCTGTCGCGAAGTTGATGGTCACCGCGCTGTCGGTGCTCGTGATCGGCGCTGCTGTGATCGCGGAGAGAGCCGTGTTGAGGTTGACGGTCAAGCCGGCGGTCACGGCGACGTTGCTCACCGTGACGAGGCCGGCGGTCACGGTGCGCAGTGCGGTCGTGAGCGGTCCGACCACGCTGGTCGCGATGCCGGGGAGCGCCTGGCCGAGGATGCCCGTCGGACCGGTGATCCCGTTCGCGGTGGTCGTCAGGGTGGTGAGGGCCCCGTTGAGGTTCGTCGTGAGGTTCTGGACGACAGGGCTCGTGAAGACGAGGGTCCCGTCGGCGATCTGGTAGTCGCTCGTCGCGAGGTCGTCACCGACAGAGCCGGCTGTCGCGGACAGCGCCCCGAGCTCGACCCTGAGCTGGGAGATCAGACCCGTCGTGATGCCGCTGAGGGCGGCGGAGCTGAGCAGCGCCGACACGTCGACGAAGGCGTTGTCCTGCGGGCCGGTCCCGCCGACGGCGATCGACCCGTCCTGCGTGACCGCGCCGGAGGCCGCGTAGGCGTCCTCCTCGCTGGTCGACGCGTACTGCTCGAGGGCTCCGACGCCGATCACGCCGTTCGGCCCGAACAGCTGGACACCGCCGCCGAGGTCGATGCCGAGGGTGCTCAGCACCGAGGCCTGGAGGGGGCTGGCGACGATCCCGGGAGCGCTCGGGTCGGCGCTGTAGGCCGGTGCGAGGCTGGCGATCCCGTCGAGGTTCACGGTGCCGCCGCCGCTGACGACGCGGCCCTCGGCCTCGGCGCTGTCGGACTCGACAGCGGCTGCGGGTGTGGCGACGGCTCCGATGAGCACGAGACCGACGGTGGCGATCATGGCTGCTGCCCGCCGGCCGGCCGTGGCCGCCCTGTGGCGGCGCCCAGTGGTGGTGTGCATGTGTCCGTGCCCCCTCGTTGGAGTGATGCCAGGCGGCACGTCCGGCAGGACCGGCGGGCGGTTGACCTGGTGCTTCCCCTGGTGGCCGTCCCGTCCGCAAGGACCCAGGTCCCACCCGAGTCGTGTCGCCGACCCATCGTCAGCCGCCGCACCGGCGGGTTGCGGGCTGGGTGAGGGGTCTCGGCGGCTACCCCCGTGCACCTCTGCGGGAACCCGCACGATCTGCGGGTTCCTTTGCGGAGACCTCCCCCGGTCCCGCACTATGGGTCGACGTAGGCACGGCACCCGCAGCATCGTTTGGGAGAACGCTTTCCATCCGCGGGTCGACTCGCTCCGTGCCCACGTCGTCGAAGGGGGGTTCGATGACCATGGCCAGAGACACGACCACGGCCGACGGAGGCCGAGAGAGCACGTCGAGGCAGCTGGACGCTGCGCTCGACGCCGTCGCAGGGCCCGGGTCGCACCCCGGCCTGCTCGTCGTCGGGCCGCGGGGGATGGGGAAGTCGACGCTGCTCGACGACCTCGAGGCCGCTCTCGACGGCGTCGTCATACGCGTGCGCGGGCTGCGCAACGTGCCGACTGTCCCGTACGGGGCAGCCGTGATCGCCGAGGCGCAGGTGAGCAGCGCGCTCGGCATCCCTGTCGTCGCACGCCCCGACGACGTGGGCTCGGTCCGGCAGGCGCTCGCCGACGCTCACGTCGCACCGCCGTCCCGTGCGGACGCGCTCGACTCGCGGATGCTCGACGCCTTCGTGCAGTCGATGAGGCTCGCCGCCGGACGTGGCCGCATCTACCTCCTCGTCGACGACGTCGACCACGTCGACGCCGCGAGCCGGGCTCTGTTCGCCCTCGCCGCCGCGTACTCGACCGCCGGCGGAGGAGTGGTCTGCTCGGCGACCCGCGAGAAGGACGTCCCCGAGCTGCACGACTTCCGCAGGCTCGAGCTCAAGCCCCTGACCGTCGAGGACGTGGTCGAGACCGCCCGCTCGCTGCGGTCCCTCACCCCGCCGGCGACTGTCGCGCAGCGCGTCCGCGACCTCACCGACGGACGCCCCGCGGTCGTCCAAGAGCTCGTCGAGCAGCTCACGGAGACCCAGCTGCTCGGCACGAGCCTCGTCCCGACGACCGAGCGGCTCGCCGACGCAGCACGTGCCGCGGTGGCCGACCTCGTGGCCGAGCTCCCACCACCGACCCTCGAGGCGCTGCACCTGGTGGTCACCTCGGGCACCCGCTCGGCCGGCCTCGTGTCGAGGATGCTCGACTCCCTCGGCTCCTGCCTCGAAGACCTCGTCGACGACGGCGCCGTCGTCTCGCGCGCCGGGTACGTCCGGCCTGTGAGCGGGCTGCTCGAGCGGCACCTGCGCGCCACCACCACCAGCACCATCAGGCGCCGCGCGGCCCGGGCGCTCCTCGCTGCGTGCGCCGACGACCTCGACCCTGTCCAGGAGGCGTTCAGCACGGCCGTGGCGACCTCCGACGCGCCCGGCGAGTCTGCGGGGCTCGTGCTGAGCCTCGCGGCACACGCCGTGCGGGTCGTCCAGACGAGCAGCAGCCGCGACGCCGGAGACCGGGCGCGCAGGCTGCTCGCCGCCGCCTGGCCGCACAGCACGCCCGAGGTGCGCGGCCTCCTGAGCGCTGCCGAGGCGCAGGTCGCCCTGCACGACGGCCTGCTGGCCGACGCCCTGGCGGTCGCCCAGACCGCGCTCGACGGGTTCTCGGGTGGTCGAGGACGGGTCGCGCTGGCCCGCGTGGTCCAGAACGTCCGCCTGCTCGCCGACGAGACGGTCTCGGCGAGCATCGCGCTCGACGCCCTCGACCAGGCCCACCCCTCCGAACGGTCCGCGGCGCAGGCCTTCGCCGTCGAGACCGCGCTCATGCTGCTGGCGGTCGGGCGGCCCACAGCCGCGCAGACCGTCGCAGAGCGGGTCGCACCGCTCCGCGACGAGCTGTCCGACGCGCTCCGCGCCGAGCTCGACTACGCGCTGGCCCGCACCGCGTCGTCGGGCGAGACCGACCCCGACGCGGCCCTAGAGAGGTGGTCTCAGGCTCGTGCTCGGGGTGAGGTGCAGGGCGCACCCGGAGCAGGACGGACTCCCTGGGAGTGTGCGGGGATGCACCTCTACGCCCTGCGCCACGCAGGCAAGATCGCCGAGGCACGCGCCGAGCTCGCGACGCTCTCGGGCACGCCGCGCTCCAGGTACGACAGGCTGCTCTACGACCTCAACCACGCGATGGTCGAGTTCGCGCGCGGCAGCTACGTGCTCGCCGTGCACCACCTCGAGAAGATGTCGGAGATCTCGGACCTCAGCTCCTGCGCCACCTCGCTGCGGGTCACCGTCGGCATCGGGAGCTCTTTCGAGGCCCCGGGCCCCGCAGTCCCCCCGACCTTCCTACGAGCCTCGCGGGGAGGTCGCGCGATCGCCCTCGGGCCGACCCTGCTGGACGTCCGCGCCGAGGTCACCCAGGGCGTGTACTGCCTGGCATCGGGCCAGGGCGACCGTGCTGTCGTGCTCCTCGAGCACGCCCGGTCGGCGCTGTTCCTCGACGACGACGAGCGCACGGCGCTCGCCGACACGATGATCACCGTCGTCCTGCCGACGGCCCTCGCGCGCGCCTACGTCGCCGAGGGCAGGCTCGACGACGCCAGGGCTCTCTCGAGGACCTGCTCGCAGCGTGAGGACAGGTGCAGCTGGATGTCCGTCGCAGCCCAGGAGCTCGTCGACGCCGTGCTCGCGACGCCGGGCCACTCCCCGGTGCCCGAGACCGACGCCGTCCGGCGGTGGCTCGCCGACCCGCGGCTGCTCCGTCCTGTCCGTGACCACCTGCGCCAGGTCTTCGCCGCGCCGTCGGTCGAGCAGCCCGCGAGCCTCGGTCCCGCGGAGATCGCGGTCGGAGGGCGGCCCGACAGCTCGACGGTGCCCGCCGAGGTCCGGTCGGCGCTCTCCGAGCGAGAGCTGCAGATCGCGCTGCTCGTGGCGCGCGGCATGCGCAACAAGGAGATCAGCGCGAGCGTGTACCTCTCGGTCCGGACCGTCGAGGCGACCCTGACCCGGGTGTTCCGCAAGGTCGACGTGAGGTCGCGCACCGAGCTGGTCTCGCGTCTGGGCGGGAGCACGGCGGTGCTGTCGGGAGACGTCGCACGCTGAGCATCGCCACACCTCGGGGCCCGGTGTGTGCTGCGACACACTATGCTCGACCTGGGACGAAGGTCCCTTGCACCAGCGTCGATGCACACCGGAGGAATGCCGTGCCCCAGGACACCCCGTCCACAGCGCCCGAAGGCCGAGAAGCCCCTGAGGCCCACGAGGCCGCGGACGAGAACCCCACGTTCCCGCCGAGCGCGGCCTTCGCCGCCCAGGCCAACGCTCAGGCCGACCTCTACGACCAGGCCGCCGCCGACCCGACGGCCTTCTGGGCCGAGCAGGCTCGGAAGCACGTCACCTGGAAGACCCCCTTCACCGAGACCCTCGACTGGTCCGGGGCGCCCGTCGCCCGCTGGTTCGCCGACGGCACCCTCAACGCGGCGTACAACGCCGTCGACAGGCACGTGGTCGCCGGGAACGGCGACAGGGTCGCGCTGCACTTCGAGGGCGAGCCCGGCGACACCCGGACCGTCACCTACGCCGAGCTCCAGCGCGAGGTGTCCCGGGCGGCCAACGTGCTCTCGTCCCTCGGGGTCGAGGCCGGGGACCGGGTGGTCATCTACCTGCCGATGATCGTCGAGGCCGTCGTCGCGATGCTCGCCTGCGCCCGCGTCGGCGCTCCGCACTCCGTCGTCTTCGGCGGGTTCTCCGCCGACGCGCTGCGCAGCAGGATCGCCGACGCCGAGGCCAAGGTCGTCATCACCGCCGACGGCGGCTACCGCCGGGGCAGCGCCGCAGCGCTCAAGCCCGCTGTCGACGCAGCCCTCGAGACCCTCGAGGGCGGTCCGGAGTCTCCGGTCCAGCACGTCCTCGTCGTGCGCCGGACCGGCCAGGACGTCGCGTGGACCGCCGGACGCGACGTCTGGTGGCACGAGGCCGTCGAGGCCGCAGACGTCCAGCACGAACCCGTGTGGGTCGAGGCCGAGCACCCGCTCTTCATCCTCTACACCTCCGGGACGACCGGGAAGCCCAAGGGGATCTTGCACACGACAGGCGGGTACCTCACCCAGGCCGCGTACACGCACCACAACGTCTTCGACCTCAAGCCCGAGACCGACGTCTACTGGTGCACGGCCGACGTCGGCTGGGTCACCGGGCACACCTACGTGGTCTACGGGCCGCTGCTCAACGGTGCCACGCAGGTGATCTACGAGGGCACCCCCGACACCCCGCACCAGGGACGCTGGTGGGAGCTCGTCGAGAAGTACAAGGTCTCGATCCTCTACACGGCACCCACGGCCATCCGCACCTGCATGAAGTGGGGCGAGGAGATCCCCGGACGCTTCGACCTGTCCTCGCTGCGGCTGCTCGGCTCGGTCGGCGAGTCCATCAACCCCGAGGCGTGGAAGTGGTACCGCCGGGTGATCGGGTCGGGCGTCACGCCGATCGTCGACACGTGGTGGCAGACCGAGACCGGCGCCATCATGATCTCCCCGCTGCCTGGTGTGACCGAGGCCAAGCCAGGATCGGCGCAGCGCCCGCTGCCAGGCATCGCCGCCGACGTGGTCGACGACGCGGGTCAGCCCGTGGGGCACGGCGAGGGCGGGTACCTCGTGGTGACCGAACCCTGGCCCGCCATGCTCCGCGGGATCTGGGGCGACCTCGAGCGCTTCAAGGACACGTACTGGTCGAGGTTCAAGAACGTCTACTTCGCCGGCGACGGCGCCAAGAAGGACGACGACGGCGACATCTGGCTGCTGGGCCGCGTGGACGACGTGATGAACGTGTCGGGGCACAGGCTCTCGACCACGGAGATCGAGTCGTCGCTGGTAGCCCACGAGATCGTCGCCGAGGCGGCCGTGGTCGGCGCCTCTGACGAGACGACCGGGCAGGCTGTCGTGGCCTTCGTGATCTTGCGCTCGGAGTTCGCCGCGGACGCCGTGCAGGCCGACGTGCAAGAGCTGCTGCGGGCGCACGTCGCGAAGCAGATCGGACCGATCGCCAAGCCCCGCACGATCCTCGTCGTCCCCGAGCTCCCCAAGACCCGGTCCGGCAAGATCATGCGCCGCCTCCTCCGCGACGTCGCCGAGCACCGCACCGTCGGTGACGCGACGACCCTCGCGGACTCCTCGGTCATGGACCTCATCGCGAGCGGCCTGGCGACACCCGCGCAGAAGTAGTGGTCGGTCGGCGCCTGCCTGCTGGACCAGGCAGGCGCCGGCAGGGCGAGATCGTCACTTCGGAGCGAGATCGTGCCGCAGGAGGGTCGATCTCGCTCCGAAGTGCCGAGCTCGGCGCCTGCATTCGTCACTAGCGCGGGGCTCGGGGAGGATGGAGGGATGAAGCCTTCACCGTCGTCTGCCGTCATCGACAGCCTCGTCGCCTCCGCCGTCGCCGCCGGAGCCGGTGACGGCTCGGGCTCGAAGGAGGCCGCGGTCGCCTGGGGCGCGCTGTGGCGCACCGTCCTCGAGCTCCCCCGCTGGTTCTTCGTCAAGGACGACTCGGGCTCGATGCGCCCCGGGCTCGTGACCTTCAACGGCGAGTCCGCGGTCCCGGCCTTCACGGACATGGCCCGCGCGATCGCCTTCGCCGACGGCGGCCGCGGCGGGACCAACGCGGTCTTCGCCTCCCCGCCGCGCGACGTGCTCCAGGCCGCATCCTCGATGGAGGACAGCGGCGTCAGGCTCTTCGCCTTCGACATCCAGGACACCCCCTTCGGCATCAAGCCGTCGATGCTCCGGACCCTGCTCGACGACCTCGCCCGGCTCAAGGCCCGCACGGCCCAGACCCCTGCCGGCCAGGACGACACCCAGGAGTCGACCATCGTCGACGAACTCGCTGCGAGCGCCCGCGCGACGCCCGGCGACACCGCGGCCCAGTCGGCACTCTGGCAGGCCGTCTTCGAGCTCGACCACTGGTACTTCGTCCCTCGCGGGCCGTCGCAGACCCCGCTCGCCGTCTCCCACGAGGCCGGTCCGACGCTCGTCGCCTTCACCTCGGCGTCGCGCGCGGCGGCCTTCGCGGCCCGGCTCCCCGAGGACGAGACCGTCCCTGCAGAAGACCGTGCGGCAGCACCATCGGTCGTGGCCGTCCCCACAGCGTCGGTCGTGGGCTACGTCGAGGCGCTCGTCGAGGCCGGGGTCGCTGTCGTGCACGTCGACCCGGCGAACGGGGCCTTCTCCGTCTCGGCGTCGTCGCTGCGGGCTCTCCACGAGAGGGTCGTCGGCAGCCTCTGACCTCCACCGGAGCCCGGGGGCAGGTCGCGGGGCGGCCCACCCGGGCCTCTGGCGCGTGCCGCCACGACGCAGGTGCCCGCGTGGCTCAGACTGGTGCCATGTCCCTCTCTCTCACACAGCTCACGGACGACGCCGCATCCTTGGCGCGCACGTGGATGGCGGCCACAGCCGCTGGTCAGACTGCGGCAGAGCGCCGCACCACCCACAGGCTCGCGCAGCTGGTCTCCGACCCTGCAGGCCTCGAGTTCGCGGTCAGGTTCGTCGACAGGGTGGCCCGTCCCGACGACCTCCAGGTCGCCGCCCACGAGCTCGCCGAGCTCCGCTCGGTCGCCTCGGCGCCGGGCTCCTTCCTCAACCCCGTCGACAGGCTGCTCGTCACGGCCGGCACCGTCGCAGCACCGTTGCTGCCCCGGGTGGTCGTCCCGGCGGCCCGGACCCGGTTGCGTCAGCTGGTCGGGCACCTCGTCGTCGACGACGGGCCGCGCCTGGCCAAGCACATCGCGAAGGCGACGGCCGACGGCTTCAGGCTCAACATCAACCTGCTCGGCGAGGCCGTCCTCGGTCAGCAGGAGGCCGGCCACCGGGCCGAGCGGATCCTCGCGCTCATCGCCCGCCCGGACATCAGCTACGTGTCGGTCAAGACCTCCGCCGTGGTGTCCCAGCTGTCCACCTGGGACACCGCCGACAGCGTCGAGAGGGTCCTCGAGACCGTCCGCCCGCTGTACCTGGCGGCCACGGAGCGCGGCACCTTCATCAACCTGGACATGGAGGAGTACCACGACCTCGACCTCACGGTCGCGGTGTTCCTGCGCCTCATGTCCGACCCCGAGCTGCTGGGGCTCGAGATGGGCATCGTGCTGCAGGCCTACCTCCCGGACTCGGGTGCGGCCCTCGACGTCCTCACCGAGGCCGCCGCGGCGCGCCGGGCCGCCGGCGGTGCGCGCGTCAAGGTGCGTCTGGTCAAGGGCGCCAACCTCGCGATGGAGCGGGTCGACGCCGAGCTCCACGGCTGGGCGCAGGCCCCCTACGGCTCCAAGCCCGACGTCGACGCCAACTACGTGCGCGTGCTCGACCGAGCCCTCGACCCCACCCGGACCGACGCCGTACGGATCGGCGTGGCCAGCCACAACCTCTTCGACGTGGCCCTCGCTCACCTCATGGCGAGCGACCGAGGCGTGAGCGAGGCCCTCGACGTCGAGATGCTCCAGGGCATGGCCCCGGCGCAGGCGCGCGCGGTCCGTGACGCCGTGGGCCAGGTGGTCCTCTACACCCCTGTCGTGGCGAAGAAGGACTTCGACGTCGCGGTCTCCTACCTCGTCCGCAGGCTCGAGGAGAACTCGGCCTCGCAGAACTTCGTGCACGCGCTGTTCGCCGGTGAGGACGGCCCGCACGAGGACGGCTCGCCCATGGACCACCAGGAGGCCGCCTTCCGCGCCTCGGTCGCCGCGAGCGCGACGGTTCCCACGGAGCCGCGCCGCTCCGCGCGGCCGGCACCGCCGACTCTCGTCGCCGGGCAGCCCTTCGTCAACGCGCCCGACACCGACCCGGCCGTCGAGGCGTCCCGGGAGTGGGCCCAGCAGATCGTCTCGCAGGAGACGGCCGACAGGCTCGCCGCGTCCGTCCCTGCCACCACGGTCCTGGCCTCGCCGGCCGAGGTCGACGTGGTCGTGGCACGCGCCGCCGAGGTGGCTGAGAGCTGGCGCTCGACCACGGGTGCGCAGCGCCGCGAGGTGCTGCTCACGGCCGCGCGCCTGCTCGAGGAGGCCCGCACGGACCTCGTCGCGACGATGGTCCACGAGGCCCGCAAGACCGTCGGCGAGGCCGACCCCGAGGTGAGCGAGGCCGTCGACTTCGCGGCGTACTACGCCGAGCGGGCCGCTGACCTCGACGAGGTCGCCGGGGCGACCTTCACCCCGGAGGGCCTCACCGTCGTCACCCCGCCGTGGAACTTCCCCGTCGCGATCCCCCTCGGCTCGGTCCTCGGGTCGCTCGCCGCAGGGTCCCCCGTGGTCATCAAGCCGTCGCACGTCACGCCGCGCTGCGCGGCCGTGGGGGTCGACGCGATCCGCCGTGCCCTCGTCGAGCACGGCTACGAGCCTGACGTCGTGCAGGTCGTCTCGGCCGACGAGGGCGAGGTCGGGCGCAGGCTCGTCACCCACCCCGACGTGACCCGCGTGATCCTCACGGGTTCGATCGAGACCGCGGAGCTCTTCGCGTCCTGGCGCCCCGACCTCGACGTCTTCGCCGAGACCTCCGGCAAGAACACCCTCGTGGTGACCTCTGCGGCGGACCTCGACCTCGCCGTGAAGGACATCGTCCGGTCGGCCTTCGGGCACGCCGGGCAGAAGTGCTCGGCAGCGTCGCTGCTCGTGCTCGTCGGGAACGTCGGACGCTCGGCGCGCCTGCACCGTCAGCTCGTCGACGCCGTGCGCTCCCTCGCCGTCGGGCCCGCGACCGACCTGGCCACCACCACGGGTCCGCTGACCGTCGAGCCGAGCGAGAAGCTGCTCAGGGCGCTCACGACCCTCGACGAGGGCGAGCACTGGGTGGTCGAGCCGCGCGCAGTCCCCGGCACCGACCACCTGTGGACCCCCGGGGTGAAGGCGGGCGTCCAGCCCGGCTCGTGGTTCCACCTGACCGAGGTCTTCGGCCCGGTCCTCGGGATCATCCGGGTCGACACCCTCGACGAGGCGATCGAGGTGCAGAACGCCGTGTCCTTCGGGCTCACCGGTGGGCTGCACTCCCTCGACGAGGCGGAGATCGACCACTGGCTCGAGCGCGTCGAGGTCGGCAACGCCTACATCAACCGGCACATCACCGGGGCGATCGTGCAGCGCCAGCCCTTCGGCGGCTGGAAGGCCTCGGTCGTCGGTCCCGGCGCCAAGGCGGGCGGGCCCAGCTATGTCGCGCAGCTCGGTGCCTGGTCCGACGACGCTTCTGTCCCTGACCGCGTCGCCGCGCCCGAGGAGTGGCTCGCGTGGGCGGCGGCCGACGACCAGGCGTGGTGGGAGAGCGAGATGGGCGTCGAGCACGACCCGACAGGGCTCGACTCCGAGTCGAACGTGCTGCGCTACCGCCCTGTCCCGGGCCTCACGCTGCGCGTCGCGGCAGACGCGCTCGAGATCGAGGCAGACCGTGTCCTGCACGCCGCCGAGGTGGCCGGGGTGGCCGTCACGGTCAGCTCGGCCGAGGTCGAGGACGCCGAGTCCTTCGCCGCGCGCGTGGCTGCCGGCGAGGTCGAGGGACGGATCCGGCTCGTCGGCTCCGAGCCCGGGCTCCGGGCCGCCGCTGCCGCCCACGTCGGGTCGGTCACCGTCTTCGACGCACCCGTCGTGGCGAGCGGCCGTCGGGAGCTGCTGACGATGGTCCGCGAGCAGGCGGTGTCCCAGACACGTCACCGCTACGGGCACCTCGAGCGCGGCTGAGATGCACGACGCGTGGGCCCCGGGCAGTACCCGGGGCCCACGCGGGCGCTCAGCCCGTCAGCTCGTCGACCCACCCGTACCTGCCCCCGTCGCGTTCGGCTCGACTGCGCCCTGCGGTCCACCCCCGCCCATCCCTGCGCCCGGGCCGCCGAGGCCAGCGGTCTCGCCCTCGGCGATGCTCGTCGCGACGACAGAGGTGTCGACGGAGCTGCCGTCGGAGCTCTCGCCCGTGACAGTCACGGTGTCCCCGACCGCGAGCGCCGAGACGTCTGCGGTCTCGGTGGTCGTGACGGTCGTGCTGTCGGTGGTGGTCACGGTGATCTCCGTGCCGTCCGCCAGGGTCACGGTGAGGATCCCGTCGGCGATGCCCGTGATCTCTCCCGAGGTCAGACCGCCACCTCCGGGCATCGCGCCACCACGGCCACCGGCGTCAGGGAGGGCACCGTCGGGCGCGGTGCCGTCGGCTGCTGCCGCGTCGGGCGCGGTGCCGTCGGCCGCGGTCCCCTCGGGCGCGGTCCCGTCCGGGGCGGCAGCCTCCCCGGCACCTGTCGCCTCGGCTGCGGCGCTCGTGCTCGGTCCGTCGGCCGTGGCCGACCCGACGAGGAACCCGCCGACGAACAGCGCACCTGCTGCGGCCACGCCGCCGACGGCTGCCCCGACACCCAGTCGACGGCGGGTGGGCGGCTGCGCGGTCGCCGAGCTGTTGACGTAGCCCGGCCCTCCGGACGGCATCGCTGCGGTCTCGACCGTGGGGCCGTCCTGAACCAGGTGCGGTGCCTGGTGCGGTGCGGCCGGGGCCTGCGGCGGCCCGGCAGCTCCGCTCGAGCCCTCGGGCGAGGGCGGCGGGGTGGACAGTGGCTGGGTGCGGTCGTCTGTGCTCATGGCGACCACCCTGGCGCCGGAGCCTGTCTGCACAGTCTGGGCCTCCCATGAACCCGCTGTGAGTCCGCGGTGCGCAGCGCGCGCCGCGCCAGGGTGCGGGTGCCTCACCCGCCATCACGACCTCCACCCGCGCGGCAGCCCTGCAGGTCCATCCGCGCGGCTGTCCTCCTGCTGCAGCCGACCACGGCCCGGCCGTGATGGAATCGAGGGTGTGGACCACAGCGAGATCGACGTCGAGACCAGCCCCCTGACCGCAGCCGACGCAGCGGCGGTGCACAGGCTCGCCCGCGCGGCCGAGCACGTCGACGGCGTCGCACCGCTCTCCGAGCAGCCGCTGCTGCACCTCCTCGACGCCGACGCCCCCGTGACCCACCTGATGGTGCGCGCGGCCGACGACCTCGCCGGGTACGCGCAGATCGACCGTGGCGCCCCGGGGACGGCGAGCGCCGAGCTCGTCGTGCACCCCCTCGCGCGGCACCACGGAGTGGGCACGGCGCTGCTCGAGCACTCCCTCGAGCTCATGGACGCCGAGGACCGCATGCTGTCCGTGTGGGCGCACGGCGACCTCCCGGCCGCGCGCAGCCTCGCCGCGCGCACAGGGCTCGTCGTCGTCCGGGAGCTGTGGAAGATGCACAGGCCCCTCGATGCCCCGGGTGCGGCACCCGAGCTCGCCCCGGGTGTCACGCTCCGGAGCTTCCGCCCGGGTCAGGACGACGCGGCGTGGCTCGCGGTCAACGCCCGCGCCTTCGCCTCGCACCCCGAGCAGGGGCGCCTGACCCTCGGCGACCTCCAGGCCCGGGCCCGCGAGCCGTGGTTCGACGCGGAGTCCTTCCTGCTGGCCGAGCGTGACGGCGAGCTCGTCGGATTCTGCTGGTTGAAGGTCCCCGCGGACCAGGCGCAGGACGCGCCCCGGGTCGGGGAGATCTACGCCCTCGGTGTCGACCCCTCCGCCCAGGGCCTGCGCCTGGGGACAGCGCTGACCGCTGCGGGACTGGCCCGACTGCACGACCTCGGGGTCGAGGTGGTCGAGCTCTACACCGAGGGTGACAACACCGTGGCGATCCGCACGTACACCGCGGCGGGCTTCACGCGGGCCACGGCCGACGTCCAGATGGCCCGTCCCAGCGCGACCGCAGACACCGCCGAGACCGTCGTCTGACCTCGGCCGGACCTGCGCCGACGCAGGCCGTCGACCACCGACGACCTGCGCCGACGCACCGATCTTCGCGCTGAGCACCCAGAGTTCACCAACAGGTGTCACGATGAACCCATGAGCGAATCGACCGCGACCTCTCGGCGCACCCCTGAGCCCGGCCCTGTCACGCCCTCCCCGGGCTCAGCGCCGATCGATCCCGAGCTCGCAGCGCACATCGCCGAGCACATCGGAGAGCGCGACACCGTGGTCCCGGCCGTCGGCGCCGGCCTCGAGCCGCTCCCGGACGACCGCTTCGGCGACCGCGAGCTGTCCTGGCTCGCCTTCAACGAGCGGGTCCTCGAGCTTGCCGAGGACGAGTCCCAGCCCCTGCTGGCCCGGGTGCGCTACCTCGCGATCTTCGCCTCGAACCTCGACGAGTTCTTCATGGTGCGCGTCGCCGGGCTCAAGCGCCGCATCGCGACAGGTCTGGCCGTCAACGCCGCCTCGGGTCTGACCCCGCGCCAGGTCCTCGACGCGATCGGCACGCGCGCCCACGACCTCATGGACCGTCACGCGCGGGCCTTCGCCGAGCACGTCCAGCCGGCCCTCGGCGCCGAGGGCATCACCCTCGTCCGGTGGGAAGACCTGTCGCAGCAGGAGCAGGACCGCCTGCACAAGTTCTTCCGCAAGCAGATCTTCCCGGTGCTCACCCCGCTCGCGGTCGACCCTGCGCACCCGTTCCCGTACATCTCGGGGCTCTCGCTCAACCTGTCGGTCGTCGTGCTCAACCCGACGACGAACAAGGAGCACTTCGCCCGGGTCAAGGTGCCGCCGCTGCTGCCCCGCTTCATCGCGGTCGACGCCAAGGGCCGTCCCAGCGCGCCGAGCACGCAGGCCTCGGGCAAGGGCCCGACGTCCTTCGTGCCGCTCGAGGACATCATCTCCCACCACCTCGACCACCTGTTCCCCGGCATGGAGGTGCTCGAGCACCACACCTTCCGGGTGACCCGCAACGAAGACGTCGAGGTCGAGGAAGACGACGCCGAGAACCTCCTCAAGGCCATGGAGAAGGAGCTGCTGCGTCGCCGCTTCGGCCCGCCGGTCCGGCTCGAGCTCGCCCAGGGCATCAGCCCGCGCATCCGCCAGCTGCTCATCCGTGAGCTCGGCGTGGTCGAGGACGAGGTGTACACGCTCCAGGCGCCGCTCGACCTCACGGGCCTCAACCTCATCGCCGACCTCGACAGGGCCGACCTGCACTACCCGCGCTTCGTGCCGACCACGCACCGTGCCCTCGCCGAGGTGGAGAGCGCGACGCCGACCGACATCTTCGCGGCGATCCGCGAGCGCGACATCCTGCTCCACCACCCCTACGACTCCTTCTCGACGTCGGTCCAGACCTTCCTCGAGCAGGCCGCGGCCGACCCCGACGTCCTCGCGATCAAGCAGACGCTGTACCGCACCTCGGGCGACTCCCCGATCGTCGACGCGCTCATCGAGGCTGCCGACGCGGGCAAGCAGGTGCTGGCCCTGGTCGAGATCAAGGCGCGCTTCGACGAGCAGAACAACATCTCGTGGGCCCGCAAGCTCGAGCAGGCCGGTGTGCACGTGGTCTACGGGATCGTCGGCCTCAAGACGCACTGCAAGCTCTCGCTCGTGGTGCGCCAGGAGCCCGACGGCCTGCGCCGCTACTGCCACGTGGGCACGGGCAACTACAACCCGAAGACCGCCCGCCTGTACACCGACCTGGGGCTGCTCACCTGCGACCCCGACGTCGGCCAGGACCTCACGCGCCTGTTCAACCAGCTGAGCGGCTACGCCCCGCAGTCCCGGTTCCACAGGCTGCTCGTCGCCCCACGCTCCGTGCGCTCCGGGCTCGTCGAGCGGATCGACCGCGAGGCCGCAGCCGCCCGTGCGGGCAAGCCGGCCTGGATCAAGATGAAGGTCAACTCGGTCGTCGACGAGGCCACCATCGACGCGCTCTACAGGGCGTCGCAGGCCGGGGTCCCGGTCGACCTCGTGGTCCGTGGGATCTGCGCCGTGCGCCCGGGGGTCCCCGGGCTCAGCGAGACGATCCGCGTCAGGTCGATCCTCGGACGGTTCCTCGAGCACTCACGGATCTTCGCCTTCGCGAACTCCTCAGGCCCGGCGATCGCCGAGGGGCCGGCGAGCGGCCCCGAGGTGTTCATCGGTTCTGCTGACCTCATGCACCGCAACCTCGACCGCCGGGTCGAGACCCTCATCCGCCTGACGGACGAGACGCAGATCAACGGTCTGATCGACCTCATCGACAACTCCATGTCACCCGAGTCCGCCTCGTGGCACCTCGCTGCGGACGGCACCTGGACCCGCCACCACCTCACAGAGGACGGACAGCCTCTCGGAGACGTCCAGCACGACCTCATCGTGCGGCAGCGTCGTCGACTGAGCCTGGGTCGATGAAGTCGAGCACTCCCCCCGTCGTCCCCTTCCGCGTCCGCGGAGCCACCGGCGTGTCCGACTCGGCGACCGACAAGACCCCGGTCATCGAGTCTGCTGGTGCGCTCGTGTGGCGGGTGCGGGAGGGGCGGCTGCAGGTCCTCCTCATCCACCGCCCGCGCTACGACGACTGGTCCTGGCCCAAGGGCAAGCTCGACCCCGGCGAGACGCTGCCGACGGCCGCGGCCCGCGAGGTCGCCGAGGAGACCGGTCGCCCGGTGACCCTCGGTCTGCCGCTGCCCGGGCTGCAGTACCTCACGCCCGACGGCGCCGTGAAGCGGGTGCACTACTGGGCCGCGACCACGGGCGCAGCCTCCCCCGCCCTCGCGGCCCGCGCACCGGTCCCCCCTGTCGACCCTGCCGAGATCGACGCCAAGAAGTGGATGGACGTCGAGCAGGCGGCCGCCGCGCTGACCCGTCGCGCCGACACCGTCCCGCTCGCCGCCCTCGTCGCGGAGCACGAGAAGGGTCGGCTCGCCACGACCGCGCTCGTCATCGCCCGGCACGGCAAGGCCCAGGCCCGCAGCGCGTGGCACGGGACCGAGATCGACAGGCCGCTCACCCCGACGGGGCACGCCCAGTCGGCGGCGCTCGTCCCGGTCCTCGCGGCCTTCGGCGTGAGCACGGTGGTCACCAGCCGGTGGCGGCGCTGCTCGGAGACCATGGCGCCGTACGCCCGGGCAGCCTGGCTGGACACCGAGTCGAACGAGAACCTCACCGAGAGCGACCACGAGAGGTCACCCGGTCGCGTCGCCGCTGTCGTCAGGTCGCTGCTCGAGTCCGCCGAGCCGACGGTCCTGTGCACGCACCGGCCCGTGCTGCCGACGGTCCTCGACGTCCTCGGGCAGCACTCGCGCCGCTCGGTCGCCTCGGCGCTGCCGACCAAGGACCCGTTCCTCGAGCCCGGCGAGGCCCTCGTGACCCACGTGAGCCAGACGGCCAAGGGACCCCGGGTCGTCGGCGTCGAGCACGTACGGCCGCCGCTGCACTGAGAGAGCACGGTGCGCGGCGGCGGGTCCTGGCCTATCGTCGACTCATGGCTCGCTACGTCGACATCCATCCGCAGGACCCCCAGCCGCGCCTCGTCGCGCAGGTGACCGAGATGCTGCGCGACGACGCGCTCATCGCCTACCCGACAGACTCGTCCTACGCCTTCGGGTGCTCCCTCGACAGCCACACGGGGGCGGACAGGATCCGGCGGATCCGGCACCTGAACGACAAGCACCACTTCACGCTGGTGTGCGCGGACTTCGCGCAGCTCGGGCAGTTCGTGCGGCTCGACAACTCAGCCTTCCGGGCGATCAAGGCGTCGACCCCCGGGGCCTACACCTTCATCCTGCCGGCCACCAAAGAGGTCCCGCGCAGGTTCGCGCACGAGAAGAAGAAGACCGTGGGCGTGCGGATCCCCGACCACCCTGTCGCGCTCGCGCTCGTGCGCGCCCTCGGCGCCCCGCTGCTGTCGAGCACGCTGATCCTCCCCGACAGCGAGACCCAGCCGACAGACGGCTGGCAGATCAAGGAAGAGCTCGAGCACGTGGTCGACGTCGTCGTCGACGGGGGCGACTGCGGGACCGAGCCGACGACAGTCGTCGACTGGTCGAGCGGCGCCCCCGAGGTCGTCCGTGTCGGCCTCGGAGACCCGAGCCGCTTCGAGTAGAGGGCGTCCCGACCTCGCCACGGTCGGGCGCCAGGGCAGCGCCCACCCTCGGGCGCCCCGTACCGGTCAGTAACATACCTTCCTCGAAAGCACCATCTTCCGGAACTGAGAAACACCTGACAGGGTGAACTCTGGTCCGGACGCGCGTCCAGGACGGCGTCATCTCGCCGTAGAGCCGGACCTGCGGCCGCACCCCCCGGAGTTCACCCGGAAGAAACCTCATGGTCACGATCCGGTGTTCGCGGTCTGGTCGCATAGACGCACCATCCAGGTCCCGCGAAGAGAACGGCTCCACATGCGATCACGACACCTGGCCGGGGGTGCGGCACTCGCCGTCGCCCTCGGTACCACGCCGCTGCTGGCGACACCCAGCCAAGCAGCCGTGGACATCTCCGCCAAGGTCATCATCGACGAGGTCTACGGCGGCGGCGGCAACGGCGCCGCCACGCTGAAGAACGACTTCGTCGAGCTGTACAACCCCGGCTCCGTCGCCGTCCCGCTGGACGGGATGAGCATCAAGTACGCCTCCGCGGCCAAAGGCTTCTCGGCGGGCTCCGGCTCCGTGGCACTCTCCGGCTCGATCGCTCCGGGCAAGACCTATCTCGTGCAGCTGGCCGGGGGTACGAGCGGCACTGGCCTCCCGACCCCCGATGCCTCCGGGACCCTCGACCTCAGCGGGTCGAATGGGACCGTGGCGCTCGTCGCTGGTCCGGAGCCGCTCGTCTGCGAGCCAGCCGCTTGCGCCACCAGCCCGGCAGTCGTCGATCTCGTCGGCTACGGCTCGGCCGTGACCTTCGCCGGCCTCGCTGCGGCCCCCGCCGGCAGCTCGGCAAGCTCGCTCTCCCGGACCGGGCACGCCCACACCACCGCCAACGGTGCTGACTTCGTCGCCAGTGCGCCGACACCCGTCAACTCTCTGGACGAGGTCCCCGCCGCGCCCGAGCCCCCCGCGCCCCCGGTCGACGCCGGGACCCTGCGCATCTCGGAGATCCAGGGCACCGGCGCCACGACCCCCGTCGCCGACCAGACCGTCACCACGACGGGCTGGGTGACCGCGGCCTACCCGACCGGCGGCTACAACGGCTTCGTCATCCAGGAGTCCGACACCGGAGCCACCTGCCCGGCCGAGGGCACGGCCTCCCCGGCCGTCTTCGTCTACACCGGCGCAGCGCCGACGGTCGCCGTCGGCGACTACGTCGAGGTCACCGGGGTCGCCGGTGAGTTCAACGGGCTCACCCAGATCGCCACGCCGACTGTCGTCCCCGGCACCGCGACCGGATCCGCCCCCGTCGCAGCGTCCTGCGCGTGGCCCGCGACCGAGACCGGCCGCGAGGCCCTCGAGTCGGTGCTCGTCCTCCCGAAGGGCGACTTCACGGTCACCAACTCCTACTCCACGCACCAGTACGGAGAGGTCGGCCTGGCGACGGGAAACTCCCCTCTGCGCCAGTCGACGGACATCGCCGCCTTCGGGACACCTGAGCAGCAGGCCGTCGTCGCCGACAACGCAGCCCGCGGTGTCGTGCTCGACGACGGTGCGTCGTGGGACTACCTGAAGGCTCCGAACAACGCGAGCGTCCCGCCGTACGTCACCGCCGACGGTGCAGTCCGCGTCGGCACGTCGGTCGAGTTCACCGACCCCGTGGTCGTCGACTTCAGGAACAACACCTGGAAGCTCAACCCCACCAGCCAGGTGACCCCGGCCGACACCGCCGCGTACCCCGTGTCCTTCTCCGGCACCCGTCCGGCAGCCCCCGACACCGCAGCCGTCGGCGCCGCCGACGTGACCGTCGCGTCCTTCAACGTGCTCAACTACTTCACCACCACGGGTGCCTCGGTGACCGGGTGCACGTCGTACAAGGACCGTGAGGGCAACCCCGTCACGACAGACACCTGCCCGGGCAACGGCCCGCGCGGTGCGTGGGACGAGCAGAACCTCGAGCGCCAGCAGGCGAAGATCGTCGAGGCGATCACCACCCTCGACGCCGACGTCGTCGGCCTCATGGAGATCGAGAACTCGGCAGCACTGGACGAGACGCCCGACGAGGCGCTCAAGACCCTGGTCGCCGCGCTCAACACGAAGGCCGGCGAAGACCGCTGGGCCTACGTCGCCTCCCCCGCCGACCTGCCCGCCACGAGCGACCAGGACGTCATCTCGACGGCGATCATCTACCAGCCCGCAGCCGTGAACCCCGTCGGCAGCTCCCACGCCCTCGGCAGCCTCAGCGGTGCCGGGCAGACCTTCGACAACGCCCGCGAGCCCATCGGTCAGGCCTTCGAGCCCGCCGCGGGCGGCGAGCCGTTCTTCGTCGTCGCGAACCACTTCAAGTCCAAGTCGGCCGGCAGCGCCTCGGGCGCCGAGAAGGACCTGGGTCAGGGCGCCTGGAACGCAGCCCGCACCGAGCAGGCCAAGGCACTCTCCACCTGGATCGACGAGACCGCGCTCCCCGCAGTCTCGACCGAAGTGGGCACCCCCGTCGAGGACGTCCTCCTCGTCGGGGACTTCAACGCCTACACCTTCGAAGACCCGCTCCAGCACCTCTACGGAGCCGGGTACCAGGACGCGACCCGCCTCGAGGGCCGCGGCGAGTTCACGTACTCCTTCCAGGGGCTCAACGGCTCCCTCGACCACGTGCTCCTCAACGCCTCGGCCGCCGAGCGCTTCACGGGCTCTGACGTCTGGGACATCAACGCCCCCGAGTCCATCGCGCTCGAGTACTCCCGCGTCAACGCCACCGCAGGCGACTTCTACACGGCAGACGCCTACAGGTCCTCCGACCACGACCCCGTGATCGTCGGCCTGTCCGCCGAGGCCGCCGCGGCCGACACCACAACACTCACGCTGCTCAACATCAACGACTTCCACGGGCGCATCGGCCCGACGAGCAACGGCGCGACCGTCGCCTTCGCGGGGACCGTCGAAGAGCAGCGCGCGCTGGCGGGCGAGGACAGCACCCTGTTCCTCTCCGCGGGCGACAACATCGGAGCCTCGCTCTTCACCTCCGGCATCCAGAAGGACCAGCCGACCATCGACGTGCTCAACACGCTCGGCCTCGCGGCGAGCGCGGTCGGCAACCACGAGTTCGACAAGGGCTTCGACGACCTCACCGGCCGCGTGTCTGACGCGCTCGACGCGCCCTACCTCGGTGCGAACGTCTACACCAAGGGCACGACCACCCCGGCGCTCGACGAGTACGAGATCGTCGAGGTCGACGGTCTGCAGGTCGCCGTCATCGGTGTCGTCACGGAGGAGACACCTGCGCTCGTCACTCCCACGGGGATCGCCGGCCTCGAGTTCGGCGACCCGGTCGAGGCCGTCAACCGGGTGACAGCCCAGCTGACGGACGGCGACCCGCTCAACGGTGAGGCCGACATCATCGTGGCCGAGTTCCACGAGGGGGCAGGCGCGGGGATCCCCGACGGCTCGACCCTCGAGGAGGAGGTCGCCCACGGCGGGGCCTTCGCCGACATCGTCACGACCACGTCCCCCGACGTGGACGTGATCTTCACGGGCCACACCCACAAGCAGTACGCGTGGCAGGCACCGGTCCTGGGCGCGACCGACGGCTCGACCCGACCGGTCCTCCAGACCGGCTCGTACGGAGAGTTCCTCGGCAAGGTCACCCTCGACGTCGACCTCGCCACGGGCGACGTCATCGCGTCCGACGCTGTCAACGTGCCTCGCACGACGACACCTGAGGACGAGCTCGTCGCGACGTTCCCCAGGGTCGCCGAGGTCAAGACGATCGTCGACGAGGCCGTCGCCTACGCCGACAAGATCGGCTCCGAGCCTGTCGGGTCGGTGTCCGCCGACGTCACCACGGCCTTCTCGGGCGGCACCGTCGTCGACGGCGTCTACACGGGCGGTACCAGCGGTGACCGCTCCGAGGCGTCGACGATGGGCACCGTGGTCGGCAACGCCCTGCGGGACAGCCTGTCCACGCTCCCGGCGGCGCCCGACTTCGGGGTCGTCAACCCCGGTGGTCTGCGCGCCGACCTCCTGTACGGCGCCGACGGCGTCGTCACCTTCGCCGAGGCCCTCGCGGTGCTCCCCTACTCGAACGACCTGACGATCGTCACCCTCACCGGCGAGCAGGTCGTCACGATGCTCGAGCAGCAGTGGCAGCGCGGCGCCGACGGGTCTGTCCCCTCACGCCCGTACCTCCAGCTCGGGCTGTCGGACAACGTCACCTACACGTACGAGTCCGTGCCCGACCCGGCCGACGCGACCCGCACCGTCGGGAAGATCAGCTCGGTGACGATCGACGGCGAGCCGATCGACCTCGCTGCGGACTACCGCATCGGGACGTTCTCGTTCCTCGCCGCCGGCGGAGACAACTTCAGGGTCTTCTCCGAGGCCTCCGCGACGATCAACACGGGCCTGCTCGACTGGGAGGGCTGGGTCCAGTACCTCGAGGACTCCTCGCCCGTCGCGCCGAGCTACGCCCGCACAGGCGTCCAGGTCACCGGTGTCGAGCTCGAGGCCGGCGCGAGCCTGCCGCTCGAGGCCGGTACGACCACCTCGGTCACGCTCAGCCGTGCGGACCTGCACAGCCTCGGATCCCCGGTCAACACGACGGTGTCCGCGGACCTCGACGGCACTGCTGTCGGGTCCAGCACCTTCACCGACGGCAGCACGACGGTCGAGGTGGCGGTCCCGGCCGACGCGACGAACGGCGCGCAGCTGCTCACCCTGACGGCCGCCCCGAGCGGCACGACGGTCGTCCTCCCGGCCGAGGTGACCGGTGGGGTCACCCCGCCGACCACGCCACCGACCGACCCCGAGACTCCGACCCTGACGCTCTCGGCCTCCGAGGTCGCCGCGGGCGGTTCGGTCTCCGCCACGGTCACCGGCGGGACGCCTGGCGCCTCGACCGAGGTCTGGCTCAACTCTGAGCCCGTCCTGCTCGGCACCCTCGCGCTCGACGCCGACGGCGCGGGCACGCTCACGGTGACCATCCCGGCCGCGACGCCTCTCGGGGAGCACACGGTTCGCGTGCTCGGCGAGGGCATCGACGTGAGCGCTGCGCTCACGGTCCTCGCGGCCGACGGGACGCCCGGGGCAGGTGCACCCGGAGCGGGTGCTCCTGGCGCCGGCGGTCCCGGGTCGACCACCCCGGGCAGCGGGCTGGCCCTCACCGGTGGCGACGTCGCGGGTCTGCTGCTCGTCGCAGCCCTCGCTCTGGCCGGCGGTGCGGTCCTCCTGGTCCGCAGGCGCCGCACGGCCTGAGCCGCACAGCACCACAGCACCACAGCACCACAGCACCACAGCACCACAGCACCACAGCACCACAGCAGGATCGGGGCCCGTCGCACACAGCGGCGGGCCCCGTCTGCGTCTCGGACCTCAGCGTCGGTCCAGGCCTGGGTCGAGGGCCCGCTCGTCGTGTCCACCCGGTACCGGACCGGGTCACGTCGCACGGTCGTGGTCTCCCGGGATCAGTCCCGGCCGGGCAGACGTCCCGCTCACGCTCCTCCCCCGGAGACGTCGCAGACGCACGACGCCCGCCAGGTCTGCCTGGCGGGCGTCGCGCGGTGCTGGGGTCTTCGACGGTGCTGGTCAGCCGAGGATCGGGTGCAGGATCCAGTACATGATCGCGGCCACGAGCGCGGCTGCGGGGATCGTGAGGACCCAGGCGATCCCGATGTTCTTGGCGACCCCCCAGCGGACGGCGGAGAGACGCTTGGTCGCGCCGACACCCATGATCGCCGAGGTGATCGTGTGGGTCGTGGACACGGGCGCGTGCAGCACGAAGGCGTTGACGTAGAGCACCACGGCCGAGACCGACTCGGCGACGAAGCCGCGGGCGGGGTCCAGCTCGATGATCTTGCGACCGAGGGTGCGCATGATGCGCCAGCCGCCGGAGTACGTGCCGAGGGAGATCGCAGCGGCGGCGGCCAGCTTGACCCACAGCGGGATGCCGTCCTCCGCGCTCGCGAAGCCGACGGTCAGCAGAGCCATGTAGATGACACCCATGGTCTTCTGCGCGTCCTGGAGACCGTGGCCGAGGGCCATCGCCGCGGCCGAGGCCGTCTGCGCGATGCGGAACCGACGGTTCGTCTTGCTCGGCGAGGCGCGGCGGAAGAGCCACAGCACGGCGACCATCACGAAGAACGCGAGGCCGAAGCCGATGAGCGGCGAGAAGATCATCGGCAGGACGACCTTGTCGACGATCGCGCTGCCGTAGATGCCGAGCCCACCCGCGAGACCTGCTCCGACGAGTCCGCCGATGAGCGCGTGGGTCGACGACGACGGGAGACCGAACCACCAGGTGATGAGGTTCCAGGTGATCGCGCCGACCAGGGCGCAGAGGATGACGACGAGCGCCGTATGGTCAGCCGCCCCGTCGAGGTTGACGATCGACTTCGCGATCGTCTCGGCCACCTCGGTGCCGAGCAGCGCACCGGCGAAGTTCATCACCGCGGCCATGATGAGCGCGGCACGAGGGGTCAGCGCGCGGGTCGAGACCGAGGTCGCGATCGCGTTGGCCGCATCGTGGAATCCATTGGTGTAGTCGAAGCTGAGAGCGAGCGCGACGACGACAACTACGAGCGCGACCTCCACCGGAGTCAGGACTCCTTGAGGGCGATGGTCTCGACCATGTTCGCCACGGTCTCGAACGCATCGGCTGCGGCCTCGAGGGTCTCGACGACCTCTTTGAGCTTCATCAGCTGGATGGGGTCGGCGATCTCGTCGAACATCTGCGCGAGGAGCTTGCGGTGGATCTTGTCCGCCTGGTTCTCGAGGCTGTTGACCTCGACCCAGTAGTCCGTGAGGTCACCCATCGAGCGCAGGTGCGGCATGGCGTCGGCGGTCAGCTCGGCGCAGCGCTGGAGCACCTGGATCTGGTCGGAGACACGGGCGGGGAGCTCGTCGAGCTTGTAGAGCACGATGAGGTCGCCGGCCTCCTCCATGTAGTCCATGCAGTCGTCGAGCGCCGACGCGAGCCCCGAGATGTCGTCCCTGTCGAAGGGCGTCACGAAGGTCGAGTTGAGCCGACGCATGATCGAGTGCGTCGCGTCGTCCGCGGCGTGCTCGACGTCGGACAGCTTCTTGGCGATCACCTTGCGGCCCGGCCGGTCTGCCCCGAGCAGCTCGCTCAGCAGGTTCGCGCCGGTGACGAGGTGGCTCGCAGAGTCGGCGAGGAGATCGAAGAACGAGGTATCGCGCGGGGTGAGGCGCAGGCGCACAGCAGGCTCCGTTGGGGGGAAGCGACGTTAACTGACAGTGAGTGACGACAGTGCAGCAACTTGGTGAGATCGACTGATCGTCCCCAGCGTAGGGCAGCAGTTTGGTGAACTCACAACTCCGAGGGTGTCACACGACCATACTCACGGTGAACGCACAGGTCACCGTCTGACCTGATGAGACGAAGGTCCCACTTCTTCGTGGGCCAGGGCCAGCGGCCACCCCGTGGGCCTGGGCCTCGGGAGCCGACGAGCGCCGTTGCTCGGAGGGCCGTCATGACCGTGCCGTGGGTGGGGTGGGGACTGCGATGAGAGCTTCGAGGACGCCGGACCACGTAGCGCCTGACGGCGCGAAGGCCGCTCGTAGCGGCTTGTGTTGGAGCCCGGGGCCACAGTGGCCCGGCGTCGAGAACAAGCCTACGCGCCCTCGCGCGATCATTCGAGTCGGTCGGCCCGCCACATCGTCGCGGCCTGCTCGAGCTCTTCTGCGGTGCGCGTCAGCGACGCCGCACCACGGGTCAGGCGGGTGCCCCGGTCGCTGTCGACGCGGTCGACAGCGTCGGCGTCGAAGGCCGCGCCGACCGCCAAGATCCGGCAGAACGCCGCGGCTCGCTCGAGGGCGACGGCCAGGTCCCCCGTGAAGACGCCCGACAGCACGGCGTCGGCGGCGGTCCGCACGTCGTCGGGTCCGGGTGGGCTCACGACGCCCGCGACGACCTCGTGGACCGGCGCCGCGTCGACGCCCAGCCTGTATCGCTCCGCGACGGTCGAGGGGTCGCGACGGACCCACTCGCGCAGGACGTAGAGACGCCAGAGCGCGCCGGGGAGCGTGTCCGCGGGGCTGTCCGCCCACAGTGCCGCGACGACGTCGAGCCCTTCGTCCTCGACCAGGCGCACGAGACGCGCGACGACCTCCGGGTCTTCCTTGGCCCGCGCCTGGTGCACGATCGCGGCCGCCGTGGTGTGGGCGATCTCACCCCGGACCGTGGGGTCGACCGACCCGGGGATCTCCTCGGCGGCGCGTGGGTCGAGCATCGCGGGGCGCCGTGGCTGCGGGCGCCCGCCGGTCGGTCGGGTCGAATCGGTCATCTACCCAGTCTGGTCCTCCCGCGGGCCTGCCGCCAACCGCGTGCGAGCACCGCGAGCGGTCCTTGCGCCACCCAGGTCGACGTGACGATCGACTCACCTCGCCGACCCCATGATTCTCTGCTCGCGCCGATATCGTCTCCCGTCGTTACAGTGAAGAAGACCCGGAGGTCCTGTGGCCGCGACGCGAGCGCCGCCGGCCGCCGCGACCACGAACCAGCGGAGGCAGCGATGACCACGTCGTCAGGGAAAGAGCAGGCAGGCGGGAGCGAGGTCGCTCCCGACAGCCCGGAGACCAGAGCCGCGCACCGCAAGGCGATCACCCTCGCGGTGTCCGCCGCAGTCGGAGGGTTCCTCTTCGGCTTCGACAGCTCCGTCATCAACGGAGCCGTCGACGCGATCGAGAAGGACTTCGAGCTGAGCTCGACGCTCGTCGGGTTCTCCGTCGCCGTCGCACTCCTCGGGTGCGCGCTCGGAGCCTGGTACGCCGGGCGTCTCGCGGACCGCTGGGGGCGTCCGCGGGTCATGCTCGTCGGCGCGATCATGTTCCTCGTCTCCGCCGTCGGCTGTGGTTTTGCCTTCGCCGTGTGGGACCTCATCCTCTGGCGGGTGGTCGGTGGCATCGGCATCGGCATCGCCTCGGTCGTGACCCCGGCGTACATCGCCGAGATCTCCCCGACGGCGATCCGCGGCCGCCTGGCCTCGCTCCAGCAGCTCGCCATCACCATCGGCATCTTCGCGGCGCTGCTCTCCGACCAGCTCTTCGCCGAGACCGCCGGCCCCGTCGGCGACGGCGACCCGATCGCCCTCGGTGCGAGCCTCTTCGGCCTCGACGCGTGGCGCTGGATGTTCCTCATCGCGATCGTGCCGGCAGCCGTCTACGCCTGGGTCGCGCTCACGGTCCCCGAGTCGCCCCGCTACCTCATCGGCAAGGGCAAGATCGACGAGGCCCGCGCCGTGCTGCGCTCGGTCCTCGGCCCTGTCGACCTCGACGCCAAGGTCGACGCCATCGAGGCGTCGGTCGTGCGCGACGCGAAGCTCGAGAAGCAGGCGTCGCTCAAGGGTCCGCGCTTCGGCCTGCTGCCCATCGTCTGGGTCGGCATCCTGCTGTCGGTGTTCCAGCAGCTCGTCGGCATCAACGTGATCTTCTACTACTCCACGACGCTGTGGCGCTCGGTCGGCTTCGACGACTCCCAGTCCTTCACGGTCTCGACGATCACCGCCGTGACGAACGTGGTCGTGACCTTCATCGCGATCGCGCTGGTCGACAAGATCGGCCGCAAGCCGCTGCTCCTCGCCGGCTCGGCCGGCATGACGGTCTCGCTCGTGATGATGGCCATCGCCTTCACCCAGTCGAGCGGCTCGGGCGACGACGTCACGCTCGCCGGTTCCTGGGGCACCATCGCGCTCATCGCGGCGAACGTCTTCGTGGTCTCCTTCGGTGCCTCGTGGGGTCCCGTCGTGTGGGTCCTGCTCGGCGAGATGTTCCCCAACCGCATCCGCGCCTCGGCCCTCGCGATCGCCGCAGCGGCGCAGTGGATCGCGAACTTCGCGATCACGGTCAGCTTCCCGCCGCTGTCGGAGAACCTCGGTCTGCCCTTCACCTACGGCATGTACGGCACCTTCGCGCTGCTGTCCTTCGTGTTCGTCCTGGCCAAGGTCAAGGAGACCCGCAACCGCGACCTCGAGGACATGGAAGACGACGTCAAGGTCTGACGACCACCACCGCGCTCGGCACGCCCGCGCGCAGCACGCCCGCGCGCAGCACGCCCGCGCGCAGCAGACCAGGTCTTCACACAGCACGTCTGCACGCAGCGCGTCTGCACACAGCACAGCGGCCCGGTTCCTCGCGAGAGGACCGGGCCGCTGTGCTGTGCTGCGCAGTGCTGTGCTGTGCTGTGTACAGCCTCTGTCTAACGGACGACCGCGAGCGGGTTCGCGCCGAGGGCCGCGAGGATCGCCCAGGCGGTCGAGCCCGTGTGCAGCGAGGCGTAGACGAGGTCGCCGAAGCCCGAGTCGAGGTCGTCCGAGGACGCCGAGGGGATGCCGAGCCCGTCCGCGTGGGGTGACGAGGCCTGCGCGACCCACACCGAGTCGAGGAGCGCCGCCGCCCGGGCGAGGTCGCCGGAGGCGTCGCCCGTCTCGGTCGCACGGACCGTGAGGGCCGCAGCGAGGTGCGCCGTGCCCTCGAGCCACACCTTGTCGGTGCTCGCGACGTGGCACACGGTCACGCCGTGGACGTCGCCGTCGTGCGCGGCCAGGTGCTCGGCCGCCCAGTCGAGGGACCCCGCATAGGCGGGGTCACGCAGCGCGAGGTACGTCCAGGTCTGCGCGTCCTCGGCGATCGGGTGAACGTTCGGGGTCACCCCGTCGTCGATCGTCCCGACGAGGAAGTAGCCCTCCTCAGGGCGCCAGAGCGACTCGACGAAGGTCCGCGCGTCGGCGGCGCGGTCGGCCCACTCCTGGTCCGCGGTGACGCGGGCGAGAGCACTGAAGAAGGCGTAGCAGTCGGTGTTGTGCTCGGTCGAGCGCCAGGACAGCACGCGTCCGTCTTCGCCGCGCCCTCCCGAGAAGGCCGGCAGACCGCGGTCGTCGAAGGACGTCACGACGACGGCCCGGGCGAGCGTCAGGGCGGCGACCAGGAACCTGTCGTCGTCGACGGTCGCGTGCAGGGCGAGCAGCGCGATGCCGACCCAGGCCTGGTTGCCCGTCGTGGCGGCGTGGGAGGCGATCTGCGGTCGGCCCGCGTCGTCGACCGACACGCTCGCGATGTAGGAGTTGCGGATCCGCCCGGCGAGCTCGGGGTCGCTCTCCTGGAGCGACACGAGGACGTCGCCGATGGTCGTGGCGCGCTGGACGTCGTCGGCCGTCCCGCGGGCCAGGTAGGCCAGGACGACGAGCGCGCAGTCGTAGGAGAACGCGACGTCGAAGCCGATGGACTCGAGGTAGCCGCGCGAATAGCTGCGGGGCAGCGCTCGGCTGGCGACGGGTGCCGGGGCGCCGGGGAGCACGGGCGGGGCGAGCGGCACGAGGCCGTCGAGGAAGGCGAAGGCCGCGTCGACCCCCGGGGAGGGCGCGGCGACCTCGGGGTTGCCGGCGGCTGCTGACTCAGTCCTGAGCACGTTGACGACCCAGGGCGTGGCTGCTGCGAGCGCTGCGAACTGGAGCACCGTCCGTCGTTCGATCCGTGCCATGTGTCTCTCCTGAGCTGCGCGCGGGCCGAGGTCGTCGTCCGCGCGCTCCTGCGGCTGTGGTGTGCATCGACGACCTATCGACAGCGCTCCGGCCGGCATGAGGTCCGAGGCGGCGGGAGGGCGGGTGGATTCTCACCTTCACCCGCCTGTCCTCGCAGGTCAGCGGGTTGTGCGGAAGATACCGCAGCCCTCGCCGCAACGCGCGGCGAGAGGGCACCTCGCCGCGGCACGACCGTCTCGGGGAGGCCCGCGGGCGGTGCGGCGGATCACACAGCAACTACTTGCATTCTGCAAGCAACGACTTAGGATGGAAGAGTTCCAAGGAGACGACATGATCGACAGCCATGCGGTGCAGGACATGCTCCGCGCACTCGACGAGTTCGGCCGCGCCCAGCGTGAGATCGGCGCCCGCCTCGCACGCTCGATGGACCTGCCCCGCGCAGGCATCGGCATCCTGCGCTACCTGTACGCGACCGCCGAGCCTGTCTCGGTCGGCTGCGCAGCGCAGCATCTGCGGGTGGACCTCTCGGTCGCGAGCCGCCAGGTGAGCGCCCTCGTCGATGCCGGGCTCGTGCGCCGCACGGTCGACGACGGTGACCGCCGGTCACGCTCGATCGAGCTGACCGACCTCGGCCACGCACGCGTCGACGAGCTCAAGGAGCACATCACCGTGCTCATGACCGACATGTTCGCCGACTGGGAACCCCACGAGCTGTCCGCAGCGACGGACCACATGGCGGCGCTCGCCCGCACGATCGCCGACCACCACAACGAGCTACCTGCCTCGCTGCAGGTCAAAGAGACGTTTGACGCAAAGGAACCCGTATGAGCAAGACCACCGAGACAGCCGGCTCAGCGCCGGTGACGACCGGGGACGAGCACGTCCCCGGCGAACCCCAGCAGATGACCCACCGCCAGGTGCTCGAGGCCCTCTCCGGGATCCTCCTGGGCATGTTCGTGTCGATCCTCGCCACCTCCGTGGTGTCGTCGTCGCTGCCCGTGATCCTCGCGGACCTCAAGGGCACGCAGACCGCCTTCACCTGGGTGGTCACCGCGACGCTGCTCACCACCACCATCAGCACCCCGATCTGGGGCAAGCTGGCCGACCTGGTCAACCGCAAGACGCTGATCCAGATCGCCCTCGTCATCACCGTGATCTCGGCCGCCCTCGCCGGTGCGTCGCAGAGCTCGGGCACCCTGATCCTCTTCCGCGCCTTCCAGGGCATCGGGGCCGGTGGTCTCACAGCCCTCGCGACCGTGCTCATCGCGGACATCATCTCCCCGCGCGAGCGCGGCAAGTACATGGGCCTCATGGGCGCCATCATGGCCGTCGGCATGGTCGGCGGACCGCTCCTCGGCGGTGCGCTCACGGACAGCGTCGGATGGCGCTGGAACTTCTTCGTCGGCATCCCCTTCGCGATCGCCGCGATCATCACGCTGCAGCGCACGCTCAAGCTCCCGCCGATGCCCAAGGTCCGCGTCCGCCTCGACTACTGGGGCGCGTTCCTGCTCTCCGTCGGGATCTCCGGGCTGCTGCTCTGGGTCACCTTCGCGGGCGACCAGTTCGCGTGGGGCTCCTGGCAGTCGGTCGCGATGGCCGCCGGCTCGGTCCTCGTGCTCGTCCTCGCCGTCTGGGTCGAGAGCCGCGTCGAGGCCCCGATCATCCCGCTCAGCCTGTTCCGCAACCGCACGGTCGTCCTCGCAGTGATCGGCAGCGCCGCGGTAGGTATCGCGCTCTTCGGCACCTCGGTGTTCCTCAGCCAGTACATGCAGGTGGCCCGCGGCAAGTCCGCGACGGTCTCCGGCCTGCTGACCATCCCGATGATCGCCGGGCAGTTCATCGCCTCGACGGGGATCGGCACGCTCATCACCCGCACCGGTCGCTACAAGCGCTTCATGCTGGTCGGCGCCGTCTCGCTGACCGTGGGCCTCGCCCTCATGGGCACGATCGACTACCACACCAACATGGCGCTCATCGGGGTCTACCTGTTCGTCGTCGGTGTCGGCATGGGCATGCTCATGCAGAACCTGGTGCTCGCCGCGCAGAACACCCTCTCCCCCAAGGAGATGGGCACAGGGACGGCGACCATCGCGTTCTTCAGGACCCTCGGTGGTGCGATGGGTGTCGCAGTTCTCGGCGCGATCCTCGGGTCGCGGATCACGACAGACGTCACCGCCGGGCTGCGCAGCCTGGGCGTCGAGGGCGGCGGGCTCAGCGGCGGGACCATCCCCGACGTGAGCACGCTGCCGGCCCCGGTCCGTGATGTGGTCGAGAAGGCCTACGGCGCCGGTGTCGCGGAGATCTTCCTCATCGCCGCCCCGCTCGCGCTCATCGCGCTCATCGCGGTGATCCTGCTCAAGGAGATCCCGCTCGGCACCAAGTCCGGTGTCCAGCAGCGCCTCGAAGAGCTGGGGCACGACGCCGCCGACACCGCAGGTGCGGTCCGCAGCGACGACGACCTCACGGCCGAGGAGGCCGAGGTCCGCGCGGCTCAGGGCACGTCAGCGGACAAGGGCTCGGAGGAGTCGCTGTCAGACGCTGCCACAGGTCGGGCTCCCCGGGCCTGACGGCTGGGTAGCTGCAGCGCCAGCAGGTCGCACGCACGACAGAGGCCGGGTCACCCCTCAGGGGTGGCCCGGCCTTCGTCGTGCCCCGTGCGTCGCGCGCGAGGTCCTGTCGCGAGCGAGGCTCCATCGCGCGAGGTCCCGACGCGCGCGAGGCCCGGACCGTGACGGTCCGGGCCTCGTGGGGTGATGCTGCCGGGTCTCGTACACCCGGCGTGCTCGATCAGCTGGCGGTCGAGTCCTCGAAGGTCAGCGAGATCGAGTTCATGCAGAACCGCTCCCCCGTCGGGGTCTGCGGCGCGTCGTCGAAGACGTGCCCCAGGTGCGAGCCGCAGCGGGCGCAGCGCACCTCGGTGCGGACCATCCCGAGGGTGCGGTCTTCGATGAGCTCCACGGCGTCGGACTCCTTCGGCTCGAAGAAGCTCGGCCATCCGCAGTGCGCGTCGAACTTGCTGTCCGAGCGGAACAGCTCAGCGCTGCAGGCGCGACAGCGGAACACACCTTCGCGGTTCTCGTGCAGCAGCTCGCCTGTACCCGGGCGCTCGGTACCGGCCTGGCGCAGCACCTGGTACTCCTCGGGGCTGAGCTCGTCACGCCACTGCTGGTCGGTCTTGGTCACTTCATAGGACATGGGTCCACCTCCGCAGGGATCAACTGACTGTCAGCCTGCGGCATTCCCCGGGCGTGCGCGACCCGGGCCATCAGCCGCGACCACGACGAGCGACCGAAGGCGTCCAGCCGTCACGAGACGTCTGACGTCCTCGCCCGCAGGAGAGACAGAACGAGGCCCGCCGGTATCACCGACGGGCCTCGTGCTGGTACTGCTCAGGCTGGGTAGCTCTCGTCAGCCCTGCGCGCGACGGCGTCCGCGGGACGCGCCCGTGCGGGCGCGACCGCCACCGGCCGAGTCGGCCGAGGAGGACTGGCCGCCCCCGCCTGTCGACGAGCGACGCTGCGAGCCGCCACCGGCGGCCGGCGTGCTGGTCGAGTACGTCGTGACGCCGCGGGAACCACCGCTGCGCGCGCCGCCCGAGGCACCACGGCCACCACCGGCAGCGCCGCGCGAGCTGCTGCGGCCCTCGCCGGACGCCGAGGCACCCGAACCTGCTGCGCCGCCACGACCGGAACGGCTGCGGCCGCCCCCGCCGCTCTGGCGCTGCTGCGGCTGCTGGACGACGACGGGCGCGGGGGTCACGTAGTCGGCGACCTCACCGATAAGGTCGGTCACGACAGCGTCGCCGGGGGCGACCTTGCGGGGCTGGGCGTTGATCTTCGCCTGGCGCGTGAGGTCGCGGACGTCGCCGCGCTGCTCGGGGAGCATGATCGTCACGACGTCGCCGCCCGACCCGGCTCGGGCCGTGCGGCCCGAGCGGTGGGTGTACGCCTTGTGCTCCGCGGGCGGGTCCACGTGGACGACGAGGCTGACCTCGTCGACGTGGATGCCACGTGCTGCGATGTCGGTCGCGACGAGCACCTTGACGGTGCCGCTCGAGAACGCCTCGAGGTTGCGCTCGCGCGCCCCCTGGCCGAGGTTGCCGTGCAGGTCGACCGCGGGGATGCCGTCGGCCGTGAGCTGCTTGGCGAGCTTCTTCGCCTGGTGCTTGGTGCGCGTGAAGAGCACGCGCTTGTCGACGCCCGAGGCGAGCTCGCGGATGACGTCACGCTTCGCGGCGGCGTCGGCCACCTCGAAGATGTGGTGGCTCATGGTCGAGACGTGCGAGTCGGCGCTGTCGACCGAGTGGCTCGTGGGGGCATCCATGTAGCGCTTGACCAGCTGGTCCACGCCGTTGTCGAGCGTCGCGGAGAACAGCAGACGCTGCCCCTTGGCGGGCGTGCGGTCCATGATGCGCTTGACGCCGGGGAGGAAGCCGAGGTCGGCCATGTGGTCGGCCTCGTCGAGCACGGTGATCTCGACGTCGTCGAGGGACAGCAGGCCCTGACCGAGGAGGTCCTCGAGGCGCCCGGGGCAGGCGATGACGATGTCGACGCCGCCCTGGAGGGCTGTCACCTGACGGCTCTGCGCGACGCCACCGAAGATGGTGGTCGTCTTGAGGCCGAGCATCTTGGCGAGCGGCTCCATGGTCGCGTTGATCTGGTTGGCCAGCTCACGCGTCGGGCACAGCACGAGGCCGCGCGGGCGGGCCGGCTTGCGACGCCCGCCGTCAGCGGCGAGGCGCGTGACGGTCGGGAGGGAGAAGGCGAGGGTCTTGCCCGAGCCCGTCCGGCCACGGCCGAGGACGTCGCGTCCCTGGAGGGTGTCGCCCAGGGTGGCCGACTGGATCGGGAAGGGCGCCGCGATGCCGTTGTCGGCGAGGTAGCTGATGAGCTGCGTCGGCAGCGCGAAGTCGTCGAAGGACGTCGCGAGCGGAGCTGCGGGGGCTGCCGGGGCAGCGGGGGTGCTGGGAGCCGCGGTGGTCGGTGCACCGGCCGGTCGTGAAGACTGGCCAGACCGGTTCCGGTTGCGGGAGGATGCGGGCGCGCCGGAGCGCTGGGAGTTCGTCAAGGGTTGCCTTATCTCTTGGCGCCGTCGGGCTGTTCCCTCGACGCTCGGTGCGCGTGATGTCGCGCTGCCTCCTCGTATTCTCTCACGGGGAGACTGTGGACTGTCTGGAGATCGTGTGATGTGACGAGCGACTCGCCGCTCTCACAGTGCGCTGTGGTCCAATGCTCGGGTGTCATACCTCTCCGAGATCTGGTCCCGCGCGACCGAGCAGCTGCCCGCTCCCGACCAGTGGGTCGTGTGGGCCACCGCCGCTGTCGCGCTCGTCGTCGTGTGCTTCCGCCCGACCTGGCGGGTGTCCCGCCACGTCGTGACCATCGCCCACGAGGGTGCTCACGCCGTCGCCGCGCTGATCACCGGACGCCGCCTGAGCGGGATCCGGCTGCACTCCGACACCTCGGGGCTGACCCTCTCCTACGGCAAGCCGCGCGGCTTCGGCATGATCCTCACGGCGCTCGCCGGGTACATCGGCCCCGGGCTCGTCGGTCTCGGTGCTGCCTTCATGCTCCGCCAGGGCTACGGCGTCGGGCTGCTGTGGCTGCTCATCGTGGTGCTCGCCCTAATGCTGCTGCAGATCCGCAACTGGTTCGGGCTGCTGTCAATCCTGGTGAGCGCCGTGGTGCTCGTCGCCGTCTCGTGGTTCGCGAGCACCGAGTGGCAGACGGCCGTCGCCTACCTGGTCACGTGGTTCTTGCTGATCGGCGCGCCCAGGCCTGTCATCGAGCTCCAGGCCTCGCGGCGACGCGGCAAGGCCCGGACCTCCGACGCCGACATGCTCGCCGGGCTCACGCCGTTCCCCGGGCTGTTCTGGGTCGGGGTGTTCATGGTCGTCACGGTCGGGGCACTCGTGCTCGGGTCCTGGTGGATCGGGCTGTGGTCGATCGAGGACCTGCCGCGGTTCTGAGATCCTTGCGGGATCCTCGGCCGGGGCTCGACGTGCAGCGGAACAGCCGTGAGCAGTGAGGCGTGAGCCCCTGCGCGCCGCACCGGTTATGCTCCCCAGACGCGACGATGCCCCGGTCGCCGTCCCAGGGGGGTGGGCGACGACCGGGGCACCTGGCGTCGACTGGTCGAGACCGGCCGACGCGGCTCAGCTCAGGATCACGCCTGCTGCGGGGTGAGGCTGAAGGCCGTCGACGCGCCGTTGGGCTCGGCGTCGAGGCTGAGGTCTGCGAGGACCGTCGAGGTGACCTTCTCCACGAACACGTGGGTGGTCCCGAGGTCGATGACCTCGTCCTCGGTCTTGGCCTCGGTCACGAGGGCCAGGTCGAAGTCGCCGGGCGTCCCGTCCGCAGCGGCGATCCGAAGACCTCCGTCGGCGGGCAGCTCGGCCTGGGTAGCGAGGTCGACGACGGCCTGTCGGGCGTTGTCAGTCAGAGTCAGCATGCTGGTCTCCTAGGATCTTGCCGGGCACTCCGGGGTTGTCGCGGCGCAGGGATGGCGCACCGTTCGACGACCCCTCGTGGAGTCTTTCGGACCACTCCACCGAATCAAGCCTGGCGACGGCACGCAACCCGGGGCGGCCCCGCCTCGGGCCCACCGGGCTCTGTCGGGCACCTCTCAGCCCCGGCATCCTGGGCCTGGCGCAGAGTTGTGAAACTTCTGCACCCGATCCACCCCTCAGGACCCGGTTCGCCCCCAGAGCACCCGACCGCGTAATCTGTCGCTGGCGCGTCTCTCCGGTCGACGCCGACCAGCACTCCGCCCGCAGCCACCTGCCCAGGCGTGCCGGACGGCACGGCAGCCAGGCACGCCGAGGGCCTCTAGCTCAGTTGGCAGAGCATCGGACTTTTAATCCGCGGGTCGTGGGTTCGAGCCCCACGGGGCCCACCGTGCACCACCCGCCACACCCTTCGACCGGAGCCCCTGACCTCGCCGAGGTCAGGGGCTCCGGTGCTTCTCAGACCGAGCAGCGAGCCGTCTCAGTACCCGACCGCGGTCGCGCCGTGCTCCGCCTCGGCGACGCTGAACCCCTCGAAGACGAGCTGGTCGATGAGCCCCTGCCGCGAGAAGGTGCTGAAGTCGAGGTAGGACTGCGCCTTCTCGGCTGCCTGCGCGTTCCAGTCCGGTGCGATCGAGTCGACGGCGAAGGTCGCGTCCTCGGTCGAGAAGCCTTCGAACTCGAGCTGCCCGATGAGCCCCGTGCGCGAGAACGCGCTGAAGTCCAGATAGCTCTCGGCGGAGCCGATGGCGTTCTGCTGAGAGAGCGAGGCTGCCGGGGGTGCCTCGGGAGCCGGAGGCGCCTCGGCCACAGGCGGCGCGGCGGGCTCTTCCACCGCGGGCTCTTCGGCTGCGGGCGCCTCGGTCTCGGCCGGGGCCTGTGTCTCGACGGGCTCGGCCGCGGCCTCCTCGGCTGCGGTCTCGAGCTCGCTGACCCGGGCCTCGGCCTTCTCGAGGTCTGCCTTGAGCGCGTCGACCTCGTCCGACGCCGTCGCGGTGGCAGACGGCTCGGCGGACGCGTCGGGCGTCGACGACCCGCTGCTCCCGATCCCCACGCCGACGAGCAGCGCGACGACGCCGACGATCGTCGGGACGAGCCACGCACGCCGCTTCTTCGCAGGTCCCGGGGCTGGAGCGCCCGGTCCGCCCCACGCCCCAGGTGCCCCAGGCCCGGCGGATGCCTGTCCGGGCAGACCCGGTCCGGGTGCGCCGGGCCCTGGAGCACCTGACCAGTGCGTTCCGGGGCCGCCCGGACCCACAGGGATCGCCTGGGTTCCCTGCGCCCCTGAGACGACCGGAGCGGCCTGTGGACGAGGCGGGGTCCAGCCACCGGGCGGCGGCGGCGGGACTGGCTGGTCGGGTGTGCTCATGATCGTTCCGTCCCCCTGCGTCCGGTGATGATCTCCGGAGCGTAGACCCGTTGCACGCCGCTGCAGCCGGGACCAGAGGGCGAACTTCGGCGTCCACGAACGATCGCCATCACGAACTTCACCCTGCCTGCACGTGCCTCAACCAGTACAGTGCGTCGCATGGTACCCGGCCAGGCGCAGGCGCTCGCGAACCTCCGGCGAGGGGTCGTCGAGCACTGCATCCTCGCGTCGCTGCGGTCGGGCGAGAGATACGGCTTCGACATCGCACGCGAGCTCGAGGGGACCCTGCTCGCGAGCGCAGGGACGCTCTACCCCCTGCTCTCACGCTTGCGGAAGAACGGGCTGGTCGCGTCGTCGTGGCAAGAGTCGACCGAAGGACCACCCCGCCGCTACTACAGCCTGACCGCCGACGGTGAAGAGGCCCTGCAGGCCTTCGAGTCGGCCTGGGGCCCGTTCCGCGACGCCGTGGACGCGGCGCTGTCCGACCACCCGTCGTCCGACCACCCGATGCCCCACCAGCCGGAGGAACCGTCATGAGCATGGGACAGCACGACCCCGGGGCGCAGCACGGCTCCGCAGCCTGGCTCGGGGCGCACGCCGAGCGCTATCTCGCGGAGGTGGATGCCGCGCTGCTCGCGCGCGGCGTCCAGGACCGCACCGAGATCGTCGCAGGGATGCGTGAGCACCTCCGCGAGGCGACGCACGGCGCGATGCCGGGAGACGGCGCGGCCCTGCGCGACGCGCTCCGCCGGATGGGCGACCCGCAGGCGATCGGGGAGGCCGCGGCCGACGACGCCGACCCGTCAGGCGCGCAGGCCGTGGCACCGACGGCGGACGACCACGTCGTCGCGCCGGGCAGCCGGTGGGTCGAGTCGTGGGTCCCGTCCGTCGCGCTCGGCCTGCTGATGGTCGGCGGTCTGCTCGTCGGGCTCGTGCTGCCTGTCGTCCTCGTCATCGCCGGCGCGGTCCTGCTCTGGGGCTCGGCGCTGTGGACCGTCCAGGAGAAGGCTCTCGCGAGCGCCTCCTCCCTCGCCCCAGGGCTCGCCCTCTGGTTCGTTCTCGGCTTCTCCGGGGTCGAGGAGTGCTCCACGCAGTCGACGGGCGTCGACGTCCAGACCGTCTGCTCGTCGAGCGGTGGGGGCGGGGCCGTCATGACGGCTGTCGTCTTCGTCGTCGCGATCGCCGGGGTGGTCGGCTCGGGCGTCCTGTGGCAGCGCGGGATGGGTCGGGCAGCGGCGGCGACCGCCTAGGCCTGATGAGGGGGAACGTTCGCGCCTCCCCGTCCGCCGACCTCCTCATTCGCCCGCCCGTCCTGCCGATAGGACGGGTGAGCGCGACGGGGCCCCGCCGTGCCCTGCGGCGACACTGGAGTGCGATCGATGGGAACCCTGAAGTACGGAGACGACTCCTACGCGGTCGCAGACAAAGACCTCGCCGGGCTCCAGCTCGCGACGGTCGAGGCCTTCCAGCACCGGCAGGGATTCTTCGTCGAGCTCCAAGGACTGCAGAACACCGTGACGCTGTCCTTCAGCCCCGGCGTCCCGATCACGTTCCGGATCGACACCTCCGACCCGATCCACAGCGGCGCCGACGTCGTCGCAGGCTGGGTGCGCCAGGCCGGCAAGGGCGGGACCGTCGAGATCCCGATCTGACCTGGCGTCGATCAGGACCGGTCCGCACCCTGTCAGGCTCGGCCAGCCGCGCCCCACGCACGAATCACAGGCCGGCCGAGCCGAGGCGCAGCCGCCTCAGACCTCCGCCCGGTAGACCCGCTGCCATGGCCCCTCCCGCTCAGGCGCCAACCACCGGGTGAGCCCGAGCGCGCCCGCGAGCGCCACGACCCCGAGCACCACACCGGCCCCGGCGAGGGACACCACGGCGGTCAGCCCGCTGAGGGCGAGCGGCCCGGCGGCGCCGCCGGTCTCCCCGAGGACGTTCCACACCCCGAGGAAGGTCGCCCTGTCGGCGACGGGGGCGGCGTCGGCGCCGAGGGTCTTGACCACCCCTGAGCCGATGCCGCTGCCGATGCCGAGCAGCACCGCCCCTCCGACGATCCCGGCCAGCCCGTCGACGGCGCCGAGCGCACCCATGAGGATCAGCCCGACCCCCATGACACCCGAGCAGGACACGGCGACGACGCGTCGTCCGTACCGGTCCATGGTGACGCCGGCCGGGTAGAAGAGCAGCAGCTCGGCGGCTGCGGCAGCCGCGACGACGAGGGACGTGGTGTGCGGGTCGGCGCCGGCCTCGGAGAGCGCGAGGGGCACGAGCACCGGTCGCAGAGACCGCGCGAGGTTGATGATCACGACACCGATCCCGACGGTCGCCAGGACCGATGCGTGGGCACGGATCACAGAGCGCGCCGAGGCAGGACGGGCAGTGGCAGGGTGCGAACCGGCTCGAGACGAGGCCGGGTGCGCGGAGCTGGCGGGCGACGAGCCGGGCCCGTCGGCGCCGGCTGGGCGCGCCCGCACCGGACCGGCCGACACGTCGCCCGCACCGCCTGCTGGAGACCCGCCCACCGACCTGCGCGCCACGTGACGCACCTCAGGCTCGCGCACCACGAGCACCGTGACGGCTGCGAGCAGCGCGGACGCGCTCGCGACCACAAAACCCCCGGCGAGCCCGAACCAGACCTGGAGCGCCGCACCGGCCAACGGCCCCACGACGAGCCCGACGCGGCTGGCCCCGCCGAGGAGCGACATGGCGCGTGCCCTGTAAGCGACGGGGACGACGTCCATCGTGTAGGACTGCCGGGCGACAGCGAAGGCCGCAGAGGCGACCCCACCCGAGAACCCGACGACCGCGAGCGCTGCGGGCGTACCAGCCGCGACCGCGCTCGCCCAGACCACCGTCGAGACGAGGCTCGCGACGACCAGCACGCGCCGCTCGCCGAAGCGGACGGTGAGCTGCCCGGCGGGGATCGACCCTGTGAGCTGCCCGAGCCCGACCGTCGCGACGACGAGCGCTGCGAGCGAGAGAGACGCACCGCCCTCGATCGCGCTGAGCCCGAGGACGACCATCGCCGCACCCTCTCCCCCGAAGACCAGGGCCGTCGGGACGAGGACGGGCCAGACGATGGGGCGCAGCCAGCCCTGCGTCGCGCTGCTCACTGCACCAGCCTCCAAAGTATCTTGACGTCAAGATAAACCTAGACCCGGTGGTCCCGCTCGTCCACAGGGGCACTCTCCCCATTCCCGCCTGGAGCGGGGGTGGCTAGGGTCGGCGCATGGGCAGAGGGATCTACGTCGAGGCGCGTGTCGCCGCACCGATGGACCGCCTCTGGCACGCGACCCAGGACCCCGACGCGCACGCCTCGTGGGACCTGCGCTTCTCGTCGATCACCCACCTGCCCACCCCCGAGGGCGAACCACGACGCTTCCGCTACGACAACCGCACGGTGCCCTTCTCGCCCATGACAGGGGTCGGCATCTCGCGCGGAGAGCGGCACAGGCCCGACGGGTCGTGCACGTCGGCGCTGCGCTTCTCGGCGGACTCCCGCCTCTCACCCATCGCGTCCGGAGACGGCTACTGGCGCTATGTCCCCGACGGGGCCGAGATCAGGTTCTTGACAGGGTACGACTACGTCCCCGGCTGGCAGGGGCCGACGCTCGACCGAGTCCTGGTGCGTCCGCTGATCGGGTGGATGACCGCCTGGAGCTTCGACAGGCTGCGGCTGTGGCTCGACCACGGGATCCCACCTGCGACATCCCTGCGGCGCACCGTCACCCTGTGGGCGGCCAGGCTCGCACTGACGGCAGCGGCCCTCGCCGCCGTCCCGCTCCTTCTCCTGTCCCCCGCCGTCGCGGCCGCCCTGGCCCTCGTGGCGCTCGTCGTGCCGTCCCCGGTCCTCGTGCCCAGGGCCAGGAGATGCCTCCGCCGGCCGCCGGCCGGCACGCGCCCCACGACGCCGAAGATCGCGCGCGACGTCGACGAGGCCGCGCTGGACCGGGCTCGCGGGCAGGCCCAAGACCTCACCTCTGAGTCACCCGCGCCAGTCTCACCACCGGTCCCCCAGGAGCACATCCCATGACCACCTCCGTCTTCGCCCAGGCGCTCGGCAGCGACGTCGAGCGCCTCCACCCGCAGATGCGCCGACGCTTCGGGCTCACCCCCGACGGCGAGAACGCCTGCGTCGGCCGCGGGGTGATGGACTCCGTGTGGCGCGGGCCTCTCGTCACCGTCCCGTTCTTGTGGTTCGGTGCCTGGCGCAACATCCTCGTCCCCCGCACGGGGAAGGGCATCCCCTTCACCATCGAGAACTACTGCTACGTCGACGGCCTCGGACGCGACACCACGACCTTCGTGCGGACCTTCGAGTTCCCCAGGCACCGACGCAGCCGCTTCGACGCGACGATGGTCTACGACCCTGCGTCCGGCCGGGTGCTCGACTATCTCGGCACGCACCAGCACCTGGCGGTCGACCTCGACCTCGAGGTCGACGAGCGCGGCGGTCTGCTGCTGCGCTCCGGCGCGCAGCGCTTCTACGAGGGCCCTGTAGGTTTCTCGTTCCCGATGGCCGCCTCGGGGACCGCCGAGCTCCACGAGTACTACGACGACCAGACCGAGCGGTTCCGGATCGACCTCTCGGTGTCGAACCCTGTCATGGGACCGATCTTCGGCTACCGGGGCTCCTTCACCTGCGACTTCTCGACGATCCCCGCCGCGTCCGTCCCGGCGTCCGCGAAGCCGCTGCGCGAAGAGGCCCGCGGCTGACAAGCCCGCGGCTGACAGGCCGGTCGAGCACCGGGGCCTGAGGCCTTCAGACCTTCCTGACGTCAGCCCGTTCCCCCGACCTGACGGCCCGAGAGTCGACGAGGGTCGCACCCGAGAGCGCGAAGGACACCCCACGCCTGCCCTCGGTCGCCAGCACCCCGAAGAAGGCCACGAGGAGCACGAGCAGAGACGCCGTCCCGGCGAGGTCTTGGACGGCGTCGGGAAGCGCGTCGACGACCTCGACAGTCGAGAGCGCAGCGTAGGCACCCCCGGTCACGCAGGCTCTGCCGAGGCGCTGAGCCAAGGTGCCGTCGCCGAGCCGACTGCGCCCGGACGCGCGGGCCGACCTCCCCCGCTCGGGCCAGGCCGGCCGCAACCACAGGGCTCGCTGCCCGAAGGAGGCTCCCGACCTCGTGAAGGCCGGGAGGACGAAGACCAGCAGACCCGGGACGGCAGTCCCGAGGACCACGTCGCTCAGCACGTCACCGTCCGGGAGCGGGTGCCCGAGGGCCAGCAGACCCGCGCGGTAGGTGAGCACCAGGACCAGCGGGACGGCTGCGAAGAGGAACCAGTCGACGGCCATGCCCGTCCAACGGCGCCACACCGTCACCGGGCGCGGACGCCCCCGCTCCCGGACGAGGTCGGCCGACCTCGGGAGCCAGACGAGCACGAGCGGGGCGACGAGCGCTCCCACGGCAGCACCGAGGGTGTTGGTCAGCACGTCGTCGACGTCGGCGATCCTGTAGGAGCAGCCGACCAGGCCGAAGACCCCCGTGTACTGCGTCACCTCGACGAGGACCGACACGGCGAAGCCGCTCACGACGGTCACGAACGCCCCGCGGTCGAAGAACCTGCGCACCGCCACGCCCCACGGCACGAAGAGCAGCACGTTGAAGACGACCTGGAGCACCGACCGGCTCCGCAGCGTCTGCGTCAGGCCGAGACCGGCGGTCTCCCGGCGGATGTCGTCGACGAAGGCCAGAGGCCGCAGCTGTGCCGCGTCGATCCCGTGCTGGGCGCACCATCCCGCGGCCCCGGAGGGCAGCGGCAGGAGCGTGTAGGCGACGAGCGCCACCCCGTACACGGCCAGACCGGCCGACACCAGCAGGCGCCGGCCCGAGAGCCGGCCGTAGCGACGGCTCTGGACGAGGACGATCGGGAGGAAGAAGACGGCGAAGAGGACAGCTCCGCCGAAGACCCCGACATAGGCAGGCCAGGTCCACTGCTGCGGCACGAGACGGCTCCGGAGGTGAGACGGGACAGGAGGGCTGTCCTAGTCAACACGCCCGTCGTCGGTGCCGGCGTCCCCCTGCCGGGCGACCTCGCAGGTAGGACGGTCCGACCAGGGTCGCACCCGGCCGCGCAGCAAGCCAGCGGTCCCCGGTGTCAGCGGCCGCCCGAGCCTTCGCCGTCGGTGCCCTCGGTGCCGCCCACAGACCCGTCCTCGCCGTCGAACCTGGGCAGACGGGTGGTCTCCTCCGTCACGCGCGGCAGACGGGCCGTCTGCTCGGTGCTCGCCGGAGCAGCGGTGTCAGCCGACCGGACCGAGCGTCGCAGCACACCCGTCCGGGTGACCGAGGGCTGGGCCTCCGTCGTGGGCTCAGCGACGGGTGCGGGTGCCTCGACAGGCTCGGCGGCACGTCGGGCCTGCGGGGCGGAGGTCTGCCCCTCGTCGTAGGCTCCACCGCTCGCCGGGGGCGGCGGCGGGACCGGGCCCGCGCTCAGCGAGTCCTCGGGAGCGGCAGCCCGGCGAGCACCCGAGGGCGGGATCGCCGCCGGACGTGCGTCGTGGACAGGACCACCCTCGGCGGGACCACCTTCGGCAGGCAGACCGTCAGGCGCTGCCGCCGGCTGCGCCACCCACGGGTTGGCTGGAGGCTGTGCTGCGTCCTCTGCCGCGGTGCGCACGGGCGCGCTGCGGTCGAGCGACGTGTCGTCTCCGTCCTGAGGCGCCGCGTCATGCTCGTGCGCCCCTGCTGGGACACCCTGAGCCGTCGTCGCGGCCCTCTCCTCCGAGGTCTCGGGCGTCGCTGCAGCCCACCCCTCCGAGGTCTCGGGCGTCATCTCGACGATCCCCGTCGCGCCAGTCTCGGTCGCGGCGCTCGCCGCCTGGGGTGCCCCGCTCGCCTCCTGGGCCGCAGCGCTACCCGCCGCCTCGTGCCCGGCGTGACGACGCTCGGGCACGCTCTCGCCCTCGACCCCCTCGGCACCCGGCACACCAGCGAGGTCGTCGTCGGTCACCGCGTCGAGCATCGCGGTCCGCTCGCGCTCGTCGATGACCTCCTGGCCAGGGCCGGAGAAGGCCTTGGACCGCTCGACGGCGGCCTCGCTCCCGGTGAACAGACCTTCGCTCGTCGCCCAGGCCATGGTCCCGGCGCTCTCGTCGGTGGACTGGCCGGGGACCGGAGTGCCCTGCCCGGACTCGTCGGCAGGGACCGCACCCAGGATCGTGGTCTTCTCCTCGGACGGGACCGGCTCAGGGAGGTTGTGGAACCCGCGCGCGGGCTCGGACAGGTGCATCCGCACACCGGGCCGGGCGGACCTGGGCGCGATGCGCCGAGGCAGCTCGGGCTCGGACGTGACCTTGGGCTTGTCCCGCTCGGCCCCGTAGCGCTGCTCGTCGAAGAGCGAGTCGAGCACACCCGAGCGCACGGGCGTCTTGCCGAGGTCGATCGCCGCAGAGTCCCCGCCGACGGACTCGAGGGCGGCGCCGACCTTCGCGTCGCTCGTCGTGAGACGGGTCCGCGGCATGCCTTGCGGCGCAGCGCGCTGCAACCAGTCCACGAGGCCCTCACGGACGTAGCAGCGCAGGTCGAAGAGCGTCCCGGCGTCGGCCGCGCTGGCGAGCGCACGCATCCGCACGTAGCCGTTGGTCGCGTCGGTCACCTGGAGGATGCCCACGCGCTTGTCCCACAGCGGCGACGCGTCGAGCAGACGCTTGAGCTCGGCGCGCATGGCCGGGACCGGCACGTCCCAGTCGAGGTCGATCTCGACGGTCCCGAGCAGCTCGGCGGCGCGTCGGGTCCAGTTCTGGAACGGGGTGGTCGTGAAGTACGTGCACGGCATGATGAGCCGTCGGTCGTCCCAGAGGTGCACGACCACGTAGGTCATGGTGATCTCCTCGATCCGGCCCCACTCCCCCTCGAGGACCACGACGTCGTCGACGCGGATCGCGTCGGTGAAGGCGATCTGCATCCCGGCGAACACGTTGCCGAGGGCGGTCTGCGCGGCGAGACCGGCGACGATCGAGATGAGACCGGCCGAGGCGAGCAGGCTGGTCCCGGCGGTCCGTGCGGCCGGGAAGGTGAAGAGCATCGCGGCGATCGCGCAGATGACCACGAGGGCGACGGTCACCCGCCGGACCACGACCACCTGGGTGCGCACCCGCCGCGCGTGACGGTTGTCGACCACGTCGGTGCGGAACCGCGCGAGGACGCTGTCCTCGACGACGAAGGCGAGCGCGCCGACGAACCAGGCGCCCACCCCGATGCCGATGATCAGCAGCCAGTGCTCGGTGCCGACCGTCCACCGGTCGGCGTCGTTGGTCGTGGACCGCAGCGCGATCAGCAGCGCGAGGACCACGAGGACGGCGCGCAGCGGACGGCGCATGCGGTGCGAGACGTCGCGGACGAACTCGCTCCGGCGACCGGCTCTGCGCACGACGATCGAGACGATCGTCCCGAGGATGTAGGCGACGACGACCGCTGCTGCGGCGACGACGAGCGTCACCACGATGTTGGAGGCTTCTTCGGTAGGCACGACCCCAGGCTAGGCACCTCACCCGGGACTGTCCTGTGAAGAGAGGTGTCAGACCTGTGACGACCTGCGGGAACACTCGCCGACGACGGTCAGACTGTGCGGGGACTCACAGCGCGGCGTCGCGAGGCGTGGGACGGGTCACGGGGAACCACAGCCCGCGTCGCCGCGAGCCCGGTCTCAGCTCTTGCCGAGCACCGCGAGAGCCTCGTCGAGCAACCACTGCGCGACCTCCTGCCCACCGGTCGCCCCCGCGGTGGCCGTGACGACCAGTCCCTCGGTCTGCCAGCCGACCTCGTGGAGCTCCCCGTGAGCAGGCCGGACAGCGCGCGTCGCGGACTCGAGCATCTCGGCGTCCAGCAGCGAGTCGCCTGCCGCCAGGACGGTCTCCGCACCGACCCGGCGCGCGACCTCCGCCACGGCGGCCCCCTTGCGCAGCCCGACCGGGACGACGTAGAGCTTGCGCCCCTGGAGCGAGGCCCGCCAGCCGTGCTCGGCGGCCCACGCGGAGACCTCCGCGACGAACCCGTCGGGCAGGGCGTCGCGGTCGACGACCGCGTAGCAGAACAGCTCTTCGGCGTTGCGCAGCTTCGAGGTGAACTCGGGCCTGAAGGTGTCGGCCATGTACTGCTGCACCTCCGCGAAGGGGTGCGAGGAGGCGGCAAGCTCACGCTCCACCTGCCGCGACCAGTCGTCGTCGGTCTCGCCGTCGACGAGCAAGAACCCGCCGTTCGCCGTGATCGCGTAGGGCACGGGCGGACCGGGCAGCGAGATCCGGCGGTACTGCGCGCGCGTCCGGGTCGTCGCCGGGACGAGGACCCCGAGCTCGGCGAGCCGGGTGATCGACGCGAGAGCCGTCCGGGTCACGTGCGAGAGCGGCTTGTGGTCGTACATCTCGACGCAGACGAGGTCTTCGTACAGCGGGCTCTCGCGCAGCTTGGTGCCGGGCGGCAGACCGAGCTTCGCGGCCTTGCCGGAGTAGATGAGCGTCCTGTCGAGGTCGCTCGCCGCGACGACGGAGCGGCGCAGCCCCGCCGAGACGACAGGTCTGTCGACCGCGACAGGCAGGTTCTCCGCCTGGTCGACCGTCGTCTCGTCGCGGGTCCCGGTACTCGCCTCGTCGAGCGTGTCCCCCGTGAGGTCGACGCTCGTCTGGTCCGCAGCCGTCACTGGGCCGCCGTCCCGTCGGCGCCGGTCGCGCCGCGCGTGAACTTCGGGTGGATCAGCCCCACACAGCTGTAGGGCAGGTCGTCGACCTCGACGACCTCGACCCCGCGCTGCTCGGCGAGCAGCAGGACGTGGCCGAGCTCTTGGCGGGCGTCCGCGCGGACGAGGATCTTCCACGGCACGCGCCGCAGGAGCACCCGCGTGGTCTCCCCGACCCCGGGCTTGACGAGGTTCACGTCACCGAGGCCGTACTCCTGCGAGATCGCCTCGACGGCCTTCCAGCCTGCCCAGGTGAGCTCGGGGGCGGGCTCGGCCCGGCGCTGCGCGACGGTCGCACGGACGGCCTCGGCCACGGACGAGAACTGCATGCTCACGCGGTCGAGGAACTCGCCCGAGACGTCGACGCCCGCGAGCTCGGAGTAGAACTTCGCCCCGTGGTACATGCCCGGGCCGATGAGCGTGTCGTTGAGGACCGTGCGCGAGACGAGCCCGGAGACCGTCGAGTTGAGGCAGGCCGAGGCGATGAGGTAGTCGTCGCGGGTCCCGAACAGCTCGGCGCAGTGCCCAGGGTCGGCGAGCACGGCGAGATCGGACCTGAAGCCCTCGACCAGCCCGAGCGCCTCGTTGGCCTCCTCGACGGCCGCGGCGAGCTCGCGGGAGATCGCCCCCTTGCCCGTCCACCCGTCGACGAACATGACGTCCTGCGGCCTGTGGTGCTCGGCGAGGTAGCGCAGCGCGAGCTGGTCGATCCCACGACCGCGGACGATGCTCACCGCATAGTGCGGCAGCACGAGGCCGTGCGCGTAGCTCGCCCACCGGCGCATGAGCACGCCGATCGGCGTGCCCGCCCGGGCGAGCGAGACGAGGACGGCCTTGTCGCCGCGCTCGGCGAGCACGAGCTCGGTCACCACGCCGACGGCGTGGGCGAGGCGCGCTGCGCTCGACCGCAGCGCGTCGTGGAACAGCTCGGTGTACTCGGGGGTCGGCTGGTACTCGACGGGCAGCGACTCCGCGTAGTGCGCGCCGCCCGACTGGATGGCCTCTTCACGCTCTTCGGTCGGCGCCTCGAGCTCGACGCCCGAGAGGTCGCTCAGCAGCCAGGCCACCTCGTGCGAGTCGTACGAGCCGAAGGCGGGACCGTGCAGGGGCGCCGGCGGGGTGGGGGCTGTCA
>NZ_JACBYE010000070.1 GCF_013415325.1 Sanguibacter inulinus
TTGCGGGGTGGTGTCTGGGGCCTGAGGGGTCGTGAGACCTCTTGTGTGGTGCTTGGGCGTCGGTGCTCTTCGGGGCGTCAGATGCCGGACAGCCGCCCGACCTGCACTGTTCTGGACGCTCGGTCCGGGCGGTGCGGTGGGGCTTAGGGTGTTGCTGGAAGCTGGTGGGTTCGTGCCTGCTGGTGTGTGGTTCTTGGTGTTTGGTCAGTCCCCACCGGTGTCGGTGGGAGAGGGAGTTCAGAGCGATGTCCACCGGAAAGCTCAAGCTGGTCAGCCGGGTCCAGGCGATCAACTGGAACCGTGTCGAAGACGAGAAGGACGCCGAGGTCTGGGACAGGCTCACCGGAAACTTCTGGCTGCCTGAGAAGGTGCCGGTGTCCAACGACATCCAGTCGTGGGCGACCCTCACTCCTGTCGAGAAGGAGCTGACGACCCGGGTGTTCACGGGTCTGACACTGCTCGACACCATCCAGGGGACCGTCGGTGCCGTCAGCCTCATCCCTGACGCCATCACGCCGCACGAGGAAGCTGTCTACACGAACATCGCGTTCATGGAGTCGGTCCACGCCAAGAGCTATTCCTCGATCTTCTCCACGCTGATCTCCACGCAGGAGATCGACGACGCCTTCCGCTGGTCGGAGGAGAACCCCAACCTGCAGCGCAAGGCCGAGATCGTCCTCGAGTACTACCACGGTGACTCGCCGCTCAAGCGGAAGGTCGCCTCGACGCTGCTCGAGTCCTTCCTCTTCTACTCCGGCTTCTACCTGCCGATGTACTGGTCCAGCCGCGCGAAGCTCACCAACACGGCCGACCTCATCCGCCTCATCATCCGCGACGAGGCCGTCCACGGGTACTACATCGGCTACAAGTACCAGAAGGGCCTCGAGAAGCTCAGCCCCGCCGAGCGCGACGAGATGAAGGCCTACACCTTCGAGCTGCTCTTCGAGCTCTACGAGAACGAGGTCCAGTACACCGCGGACCTCTACGACGGTGTCGGCCTCACCGAAGACGTGAAGAAGTTCCTCCGGTACAACGCCAACAAGGCGCTGATGAACCTCGGCTACGAAGGCCTCTTCCCCAAGGACGAGACCGACGTCAACCCCGCGATCCTCTCCGCCCTGAGCCCCAACGCCGACGAGAACCACGACTTCTTCTCCGGCTCCGGCTCGTCGTACGTCATCGGCAAGGCCGTCAACACCGAAGACGAGGACTGGGACTTCTAGAGCCACCCAGCCTCACCCGACCTCCGAGAGGCCCGGACCTGCAGACATCTGCAGGTCCGGGCCTCTTCGCATACCAGCAGGTCCAGGCTGTCCGGAGCCGGAGCCGGAGCCGGAGCCGGAGCCGGAGCCGGAGCCGACGGGTCCGGCTGGGTCACCGGACCGATATCGAGATCCTCACCCATGTCGGGTCCTGGTGTCGTATCTCGGACACGACGAGCGACTACAGGCGCTCCGAGTGATATTCGGTGTTTGACAGCACTGTCCCCTTGGTCTATTTTGACACTAAACGCTCATTCGGCTCTGTTTGGGCGGACAGGGGGATCGCTCATGGCCAGCCACTACTCGACGATCGACCACGCGTTGGGGGCCCCCGGGGAACGCTATTTTGGGGACGGGCACCGTCGCTCGACCTACTCCTTCACGACGAAAACCCTGGTCAGGGGTCTTGTCACCGGCATCAGCACGGTGACGCAGGACGGGTCCTGGTCCTCGAAAGAGGCGGGGGTCGTCTCGCGGCATCTCAGCACGATCGATGCTGTCTCCTTGGCTGGTCTAGCGCTCGAGGTCGTGCTCCAGCAAGAGCCGGTCGAGCTCGAGAGTCTGATGGTCACCTCGGCGTCGGTCAGGGCGGGATCCGCCTCCACGGACGACTTGGTCGCTGTCCCGGTAGAGGCTCGCGTCGACTGGCTGCCAGAAGATCGCGCTTTTGCTTGCTCCGTGGTGGTCGGGACGATGAAGGTCTCCCTGACCGTCGTGCCGGTCGCGGCAGAGACTCCTCTCCGGGCGGAGGAGCCGAGTCCGGGTTTTTTCGCGGGGCATCTGCGGAGTCGGGTCCAGCACATCACTGACATCGACATCGACCTCGAAGCGGGAGTGATGCGCGCCCGGCTCGGGGCGCTTGCGGCGTCGAGCGGAGTCGCGGACGGATTCCGTGGGCTCCAGAGCGCTCATTCCAAGGTCTTCTCGGTCTGTGAGGCGATCGTATGCCTCGCCCAGCTCGCCCAGGCGATCGCGTATGAGTACGACCACATGTCTCGTGACCAGAGCGCAGTCTTCTGGCTCCGGAGGTTCGACATCAACCTCGTCCGTCCCTGGATCAAGGTCGGCCAGCTGGTCGACGTCCGCGTCGAGATCCTGAAGGCCGATGAGGTAGTCGTCCGTGGAGCCGTGTGGCGAACTCTCCGACTGGCGGCCGCCGGGCAGGGGATCGATGCCATCGCGGACGTCGCGCATATCCTGCCAGACGCGGCGAGTGAGGCACTGTGAAGGACGGTCGACGCGTTGTCGTGTCTGGCACTTACTCAACCGGTAAGACCACGACAGCCACTGCGCTTTCGAAGGCCACTGGGATGCCACTAGTAAGCGCGCAGTCCGCACGAGAGATCCTCACGTCACTGTACCCAGGACGGAAGTTCCACCACATGAGTGCCGAGGAGCTTTTGGCGCTCGGGCTTCGTCGGCTTGGAGAGCGACTGAGGGCCGAGGCGGAGCTCCACGAGACCGGCTTCATCTCGGACGGGTCTGTGCTGAACGAGTGGGCATACGCGGCAGTGAGAGCCCGTATCGGACTGAACCCAGGTGCGGGTATCCCTCAGCAGCTGGTCAAGGCTGCTGTGACGGTCCCGTCGTTGCCATTTTTGAAACGATATGTCCGGGCGTACGGCGTCATGGCCCGATTCCACGCCCGCGACACGTACACCGACGTGATCCATCTCCCGATCGAGTTCAGCATGAACCCGGATGGTCACCGGCCTGTCTCTGAGCGTTACCGCACGCTGTCCGACACGGAGCTGCTCCGTGAGTTCACTGCTCTCGATCTCGGCGTCCACGTGGTCCGCGGCACGATCGAGGACCGGGTCCAGGCGGCGATCCACGCGCTGGGGCTTCCGCAGGTGTCCAGCGTTCGGGCTGCGGTCTCCGAGGCGCGAGAAGACATTGCTCAGAGCAGGGAAGCAGTAGCTCAGAGAATCCTCGCCCAAGAATCCCCACTGACGTTGCGCGAACGAGCAGCAATTACTTTTCGTCTTTGAACGGCTGGTGGAAGGAATCATGACGCTCATCTCACTCTCCCGCGTCGTCAAGAAATACAGCACCGGCGCGCAAGACGTCACCGCTCTCGACGATGTCAGCTTCGGTATCGAGCCCGCGAAGATGACGGTCGTCCTCGGGCCGTCGGGTTCTGGGAAGTCGACAGCTCTGAACATGATCGGCGGTATGGATACGCCGACCTCGGGGACGATCGTCGCAGCAGGTGAAGAGATCAGCTCCTTTGACGATGCCCGGCTCACGCTCTACCGCCGTGAGCAGGTCGGGTTCGTCTTTCAGCACTACAACCTGATCCCGAACCTGACGGCAGCCGAGAATGTCGGTATCGGGTCGCAGTACAGCCGGGACGCCATGTCACCGGACGACGCGCTGGCGAGCGTGGGCCTGGCTGGAAGAGAACGATCGTTCCCCTCCGAGCTCTCCGGTGGGCAGATGCAACGGGTCGCGATCGCCCGGGCGATCGCGAAGAGACCTCGGCTCTTGCTCTGCGACGAACCCACAGGTGCACTGGACTCGGAGACTGGGCGCGCGGTCATCGCACTGCTCCGCAGCATCGCGGGGACGACGCAGACAGCGGTGGTCGTCGTCACCCACAACATCTCTGTCGCAGCCGTCGGTGACGCCACAGTCACCCTCCATGACGGACGGGTGCAGTCGCATGTCGAGCACCAGGTACCGATCTCAGTAGAGGAGATCGACTGGTGAGCCGGTACCTCACCATCAAGCTGGTGCGCGATCTCCGTCGCTACGCGTCTCAGTTCGTAGCCGTCTTCCTCATGGCGCTGCTCTCCGTCTTGATCTATACGGGGCTAGAAGGTGCGTGGAACGGTCTGAGCAACCAGCTCGAAGAGCTCGCCGACGAGACCAACCTTGCTGACGTGTGGGTGACGACGACGGGCGCGGCCGGAGCGCTCGCGGACGACGTCGCATCCCTCGAAGGTGTCAACGCTGTCGAAGAGGCCTCGTTCCTCCGTGCTGCGGCGTCGAGCCACGGCGATGTCTCCCTCGAGATCGAGGTCCTCGGGGAGGACTCGTCTGAGATCTCACGTCCGGTGATCGACGAGGGCTCTCGACCCGAGCACGACGGTCAGGGCATCTGGTTGGCGGTGCCCTTCGCCGAGGAGAAGGGCATCGAGGTGGGCGACACAGTCGACCTGACGATCGGGCTTCAGACCCGGTCGTTCGCAGTCAGCGGCACCTACCACTCGGCGGAGAGGCTGTACTACACGGGAACGCCGGCGCTGGTGGCGCCCGATCACAGCTTGTACAGCTACGCGCTGCTCCCAGCAGCGGAGGTCGCCGACCTCGACCCTGCACCTCTGAGACAGACAGTGCTGCGGGTAGACGCGCGGCCGGACGTCGAGATGCAAGATCAGATTGCTGCTCTTGCAGGGGACGAGCTGATCAGGGTCACAGGGCAGGAGTCGAATCCCACTGTCTCCACAGCCTTCGACCGCGTCGACCAGATCCGGAATCTCTCGTTGTTGTTCTCCTTCATCTTCGTGCTTCTGGCAGTCCTCGCCATGTACACCTCCACCCGACGGCTCGTCGAGATGCAGACACGGGAGATCGCGGCACTGAAGTCTCTCGGCTTCTCGGCCCGGTCCATCGGTGCTCATTTCATGATGTACGGGCTCGTGGCGGGAGGGCTTGGTGCTCTGGTCGGGCTACTTGTGGCACCGGTGATGTCGACCTTCGTCCTCGGTACTCAGGAGGCGATGCTGTCCATGCCGCGATGGTCTATCGCCTACACCACCGTCCCCGTGGTCGTGCTCGTCCTGGTCGTAGCGGTGTGTGTCCTGGGCGCCTATCTCGCGGCGCGCCCGGCCCTCCGAGGCATACCTGCGGACCAGCTCAGACCCGGGATCGCTCGGGGGCGCCGAGTCTTCCTCGAACGTGCTCGCAGCGTCTGGGCGCGGACCAGCTATGGCAGCCGTTGGGCCTGGCGTGACAGCGGTGCCAACCCAGCACGTTTCGGTATGGGGGTCGTCGCCGTCGCAGGAAGCCTGATGCTGCTGTTCGCAGGGTTCGGGATGGCCGACAGCATGAACGGCCAGGTCAGGACAGCGTTCGTCGAGGAGAGCACCTACACAGCTCGTGCCGCACTGGCAGCCTCGGCGGACCTCGACTCCCTGGAGGAGGTCGCGCCAGACGGGCAGCGTGTTCAGGAGGTCGTCGTGCGCACAGATCCGACGGACGGTTTCGACCGCGCCATGACGGTTCTCGACGACGGACACTATGTGCACCTCGAGATGCTCGACGGGAGCGCAGCAGACCTAGGCGTGGTCTCGGTGAGCGAGGCGACGGCCCGACGCCTCGAACTCGCGGCTGGTGATGCCGTCAGGCTAGAGCTCCCAGCAGGCCAGGGGACTGTCGACCTCCGAGTGGATCAGGTCGTCAGGGGCAGCGCTCCGCAGGGCTTCACCATGTCACGAGAGGTGTGGGAGAGCCTCGGGCAGACCTTCACACCGACGACACTGCTCGTCGGGGAGGAGACGTCGCTCGTCGAGCTGCGAGGACGGGCTGACGTGGTAAGCGTCCTGACGCTCCAGGCGCAGCGCACCAACGCTGCAGACATGGTCACCGACCTGGGCGGGATCTTCATGCTGATCCGGGTCTTCGCAATTCTCCTGGCGGTTATCGTCCTGTACAGCCTCGGGGCACTCGCCTTCACCGAACGCACCCGCGACTATGCCACCCTCAAGGTCCTCGGGTTCACGACCCGTGACCTGAGACGCCTGGCCTTCCGGGAGAACATCGTCGCGACCGCCTTGGGCGTGCTGCTGGGTGTACCGGCTGGCTTCTGGTTTCTGGGGATGTACGTCGGGACGTTCTCGACGGCACGTCTGGAGTACACGGCGCAGATCGGACTGGCCAGCATCGGGATCGCGACGCTCATCGCCGTGTTCTTCTCCTTGCTGACGACGGTGCTGCTCGGCAGGCGGATCAGGCGGGTAGACATGGTCGGTGCGCTGAAGGGGATCGAATGACGGCGGGTGGCCGGGCTGTGCGACCAGGGCGGCGCGTCGCTACTACCGGTGGGGGTCAGAGCCGGCGTCCGGGACAGCGCGCCTCCGTGGATCACGCCCGCCACTGAGCACCGCGGCCTGGACGATGTGTCCCTGCACAAGGGCTAAGAGGTCCCGACCGAGCTCAGCGCTGCTAAGGTCGCTCGGCATCTCACCGCGCTCTCTCCACATCGAGATCAACGGGTTCACTCCGGCGAGCAGCGCGTCGTAGCGGTCGCTCACGAGGGCGGCCAGACGAGGATTTCTGCTCGTCTCCGCCCAGCTGTGCAGGACGAGGTGAGCGCGGAGCGCTCCGGAGGCGTCCGACGGCAGCGAGGTCCGGATCGACGTGAGAAAGGCCGCCAGGGAAGGAGCGGGGTCGCGGTCGAGAAGGCCAGCCAGAGTGCGTCCGACCCCGTCAAGAGCCTGCTCTGCCGTCGCGACGATCAGATCGTCCTTGCTGGCGAAGTGCATGTAGACGGTGCCTGCAGCCACTCCGGAGTCCGAGATGATCTCAGCCATCGACGTCGCATGAAATCCTTGGCTGGAGAATCGCTCAGCGGCTGCGGCGATGATGCTGTCACGGCGTTCAGACCGTGCGACGTCACTGAGCCTAGCCATCACCAACTCCTCGAGTGCCGACCACTGTCTGACACGTGTCCCTCGTCCGACAGTGAATCGACCACGATACGTCAGGGTGTGGAGCCGACCTGTGCGGCTGGACGGAGGAGCGCTCCCGTCCTTGCGTGGGCGCCGTCGTCCGCTCCGCCCAGGGCCAGCTCACTCCCGCGCAGCGGTGTGCGCACCCTCGACCGGGGGCTGCGCCGACCACGGGAAGGTGATCCAGAGGTCGGTGTCCTTCCAGGAGTAGTCCGGGGTCACGATCGACTGCGGCTTGGAGTACAGGACTGCTGACCGGGCCTCGACGCCCTTGGCCTCCATGATCTCCATGACGAGCTTGAGGGTCCGGCCGGAGTCGGCGACGTCGTCGACGACGAGCACCTTCGACCCGGGAAGCTCTGAGGTGTCCATGAGCGGGGGGAGGACCCGGGGGTCCTGGAGGGTCTCGCCGATGTCCGTGTAGAACTCGACGTTGAGCGTGCCCACACCCTTCGTGCCGAGGGCGTAGGCGACAGCGCCACCGGGCAGCAGACCACCGCGGGCGATGGCGACGACGACGTCGGGCAGGAAGCCGCTCGCGACCACCTTCTCGGCGATCTCACGCGTGGCGACGCCGAAGGCGTCCCACGTCAGGACTTCACGGGCAGGGCTGGGGGCGGTGGCATCGGTCACCCCTCAACGATACGACCCGCAGAGCGGCCCGAGATCGCACCGAGGTCCCGGTCCGAGGACGCGGGGTCCCGAGACCGAGGACGCGAGGGATGGTGCCGGCACGCGTGCACCACGACGCGGTCGGAAGCAGTCCGTCCCCGGCGTGGTCACAGCCTCGCCCGCAGACGCCGAGAGCCCCGGACCGTGACGGTCCGGGGCTCTCGGTCGAGCGGAGCTGTGTCAGCCTGCGCGAAGGATGTCGACCACGAAGACGAGGTCTTCGTCAGCGAGCTCGTTCTGCGATCCCTCGTAGGCGAGGGACTTCGGGATCACCAGGAGGACCTGGCTGCCGACGGTCTGGCCGACGAGGCCCTGGTCCCAGCCGGCGATGACTGCGCCCGAGCCGAGGTTGTTGACCACGAAGGGCGACCCGTTCTCCCACGAGGAGTCGAACTGCTCGCCGTCGGAGACCTTCCAGCCGGAGTACTGGACCTGGACGTTCTGGCCGGCCGCGACGACGGGGCCGGTGCCCTTGATGAGCGGCTGGACGACGAGGTCGGCCGGGGCCGTGTAGCCCTCGGGGATCTCGATGCTCGGCTTGCCCGTGTCGTCGAGCGTCACGGTCGGCAGGCCCTCGGCCGGCGTCACGGCCTCACCCTCGGCGCGGGTCGGGGTGTCGCGGACCGAGACCGAGTCGAAGACGTAGAGGTAGGTGGTGCCGTCGGTCGCGGTCTGCGCGAAGAGGATGCGCGTCCCGACCTTCTTGCCGACGAGCGCCTCCTGGAGGGCAGGCACGCCGGAGAAGTCCGTCGCCAGGTCCCACTCGGGTGCGGCCGGCTCGGCCCAGCTGGAGTCGACGACGCTGCCGTCACCCGCGTTGTAGACGACGGAGTGCATCGAGGCGAGGCTCGTCTCCGTCATGTCCTCGCCGGTGCCCTCGTCGAGGACGCGGACCGTCGGGGCGGAGACCGTGAGCGGCGCGGTGAACTCGAGCGTCGGCTCGCTGCCGGCGTCGCCGGTGACGGTCACGGCGTCGAGGGCCGCGATGTCCTCGGCGGTGGGGGTGGGGACGTCTGTCGCGGCGTCCGTCGCGCTCGGTGTCGCTGTGGCGTCGTCGTCGCTCGAGCTCCCGCACCCGGCGAGCAGGAGCGCTGTGGCGATGGTGAGCGCGGTCACGGCGCGCGAGGTGCGGTGCTTCAAGACGTCAGTCCTTCGATCTGGGGGTGGTCCGCGGTCGACGGCCTCGTCAACTGTAGCCTCCCAGGCTGTGCGCGGGCTGGGTCCGTGCGCGTGACGCAGGGCTCCCACCAGGTGGTCACGGTCTCCACACACGCGCAGCGCGGGTGCCAGCCAGGCCAGTCGGGCCGACCAGGCGCGGCGGGGTGTGCCGGGGACGGGGAGGCATCGCCAGGCCGACTGTGCCGTGCTGTGTGCGACCAGCCGCAGCCAGGCGCAGCCAGGCGCGACCGAGCACGGCTGGTCTCGCCCGTGCGGCACAGGCAGACTGGAGGGATGCCGTCGTCCCGCCGCTCTTCGCGCCGCCCCTACTCCGAAGAACCCCGCCCTCTCGACATGGAGCGGGCCACCGGGGGTAGGCGCACCGAGATCCGCCGCGGCGAGGAGTGGACCGTGCAGAACGTCCGGTCGAGCGAGAAGACCTACACGTGCCCGGGCTGCCACCAGCCGGTGCCTGCGGGCTCGGCGCACGTCGTCGCCTGGGCCACGGAGTCGCTCTTCGGCCGTGAGGCGGCGCTCGCCGCACGCCGGCACTGGCACCTGCGCTGCTGGGGCTGAGGCCCCTCGAGCACCGGGGGCCGCGCCCGCGCTCCTCCCAGGTGAGCGCACCAGGAGCCACCGGCGACGCACGGACCCCAGCCGGCGAAGCACCGACATCCGCCGGCGACGCACCGACATCCGCCGACGACCGACCGACAGCGAAGGACGACAGTGAACGACACCGACACCTCCAGCAGCACCGGCCCTGCGACCGCGCTCGTCCTCCTGCACGGCTTCCCGCTCGACCACCGCATGTGGGACGACCTGACAGGCTCGCTCGCCACGGACCTCCAGGTCCTCGCCCCAGACCTCCCCGGGCTCGGGGGAGCGGCCGTCCCCGACGGCGAGCCGTCGGTCGACAGGTCGGCCGACGAGGTCGCCGCGCTGGTCGAGGCCGCCGGTCATGAGCGCGTGGTCGTCGCCGGCCTGTCGATGGGCGGCTATGTCGCTCTGGCGCTCGCCGAGCGCCACCCGGGCCTGGTCGCGGGGCTCGCCCTGGTCGACACCAAGTCGACCGCCGACGAGGAGGCCGCCCGGGCCAACCGTGAACGGGTCGCCGACGAGGTGGAGTCCTCAGGCTCGGTCGAGGCCGTACTCGGCATGGTCGCCTCGTTGCTCAGCGACGAGAGCGTGCGGGAGCGTCCGGACCTGCCGAGCATCGTGACCGGCTGGATCCGCGAGCAGCAGCCCTCTGGGATCGCATGGTCCCAGCGGGCGATGGCCACCCGTTCGGACCGCAGCGACGTCCTGGCCGACTTTGACGGACCCCTGGTCGTCGTGGTGGGGGAGGACGACACCATCACACCGCTCGCGGCTGCCCAGCACATGGCCAGCACTGCCCCCGACGCCGAGCTCGTGACGGTCCCCGGGGCCGGCCACCTCAGTGCGCTCGAGGCCCCTGGACCTGTCGCGGCCGCCCTTGACAGGCTGCTCCGGCGCGCGGCCGAGGCGACGCCCCAGAGCCCCGAGACCCCGACCAGCTGACCGTACGGAGCGTGTCAGGCCGGGTCGTCCGTCGTGCCGTGCAGCGCGCGGTCCAGCGCCTCGGCGAGGTCGATCGACTCGCCGTCCCGAGCGCCCTGGCCGAGGACCAGCGGAGGGTCGCTCGGCGGTGGTGTGGCGCCCCGCAGCCGCGCACGCAGCGAGCCCTCGACGGAGAGCACGTAGAACTGGCCGTCCGACCCGATCCCGACGCTCTGGTTCTTGCGGAGGTACCAGCCGTCGATCGACGTGCGGTACGTGCCCGAGCCTCGGTAGCCCCGGGCGACCAGGCGCTGGGTGGGGACACCTGCTGCCTCAGCCCTGGCGACGAACTCCGCGATCAGCTCGCGGGCGGCGGCCGTCTCGACCGACCTGCGTCGCTCGAGCTCGGCCGCCTGGTGCGCCGCGTTGCGCGAGCGTTCCTCGCGCCACGCTGCGTCTGACGTGCTCGTACCGTCGGACACCCGGGCTGCCGTCAGTCCTGGTTGGGGGAGGCGGTCTCGTCCGAGGCAGGTGTCTCAGCCTCGGCGTCGGACGAGCCTGACTCGGTCTGCGTCCCGGTGCCTGTCGCGGAGACCGGCGCGGGGCGTGCACCCTTGCCCGACGCAGCCTTGCGGGCCTGCTGAGCGGGTGTGCCTGCGGCCGACAGGGGCGCCGGTCGCGCAGCCTTCTTCGCCTTGGGGGCGGGCACCGTGCTCGCGGATGCCGCCTCGGGGGCCTTCTCGGCCCCGTCAGCGCCGTCCTTCGTGCTGTCGGCCGAGGCCGCAGCGGATGCCGGTCCCGAGCCGCTCGTCGCCGCGGCGAAGGACTCCTCGACCGCAGCAGCCTTCTCGAGGGTCTGCGCGCTCGGGATCGCCTCGCTGCCGAGCAGCGACCTCAGCTCGTCCAGGTAGGCCGTGATGGACTCGCGCTGGCGGTTGAGGTCGTCGACCTGGCGCTGGGCGGTCGACCGCTCACGCTCGGACTCCACGAGAGCGTCGGACAGGGTCTGCTCGGCCTGCTGGCGGGCCGAGCCGAGGATCTCGGCTGCGGTCGCCCGCGCGGTCTCGGCGGACTCCTTCGCGTGCGCGTCGGAGTCCTTGCGGATCTGCTCGTAGGTCGAGAGCGCCTCGGCGGCACGACGCTCGGCCTCGGCGGCGTGCCGCTCGGCGTCCCCGAGCAGCTTGTCGGTCTCGGCCTTGCTCTGGGCGTGCAGCTCGGTGTCGGCCAGCTGGGCGGCCTCGTGCTTGGCAGCGATCTCCAGCTCGGCGGCGGCGAGGGTCTCGCGCGCTGTGGTGAGCATCGTCGACGCCTCGTCGCGGGCGCTCGAGAGCACGTCCTCGGCCTCGCGGCGGGCGTCCGAGACGAGCCGCTCCGCCTCGATGGTCGTCGACTCGCGCAGCTCGGTGGTCTCGCGGGTCGTGGTCTCGCGCAGCTCGGTGGTCTCGCGGGCTGCGGTCTCGCGCAGCTCGGTGCTCTCGCGCTGCGCGGTCTCGACGAGGTGCGACGCCTGCAGCTGCGCGTTCGCGAGCTGCTCGTTGACGGACCCCTGCGTGGTCGAGCGCAGGTCGTTGAGGTCGTGCTCGGCCTGCAGGCGCAGCGCGTCGAGCTCCTGGTCGACCCCGAAGCGGAGCTTCGCGATCTCGGCCTCGGTGTCCTGGCGCAGCGTGGCGAGCTCGCGGTCGAGCTCGTTGCGGCGGGCGGTCGCCTCTTCCTCGACGGCGGTCCGCAGGGCTGCGGCGTCCGACTCGGTCCGCTGGCGGAGCTCGTCCGTCTCGCGGGCTGTCGTCGAGCGCAGCACGGCGGCGTTCTGCTCGGTCGTACGGCGCAGGTCGGCCATCTCGGTCTCGGTCGAGTGGCGCAGCTCAGCAGTCTCGACGTCAGCCGCCGCACGCAGCTCGCGGGCGTAGCGGTCGGCCTCTTCGCGCTGGGTCGTGGTCTCGGCGACGGTCCGTGTCCGCAGCTCGTCAGCGTCGCGCTCGGTCGTGACACGCAGCTCTGTGGTCTCCCGCTCCGTGGTCGCGCGCAGCGTCCCGAGCTCACGCTCGAGGGCCGTCCGACGCTCGGTCTCCTCGGTCGTGATCGCGGTCTGGATGCGCGCGGCCTCACGCTCTGCGGAACCGACGAGCTCTTCGGCGCGGCGCTCGGCCGACTCTGTCGTGGTCTGGGCCTCGGTGGCCGCGGCCGAGCGGACCTCCTCGGCCTCGCGGCGTGCGGCGGCGAGGATCTCGGCGGCCTCGTTCTCGGCGCGGGCCTTCATCTGCGAGGAGGTGAGGCGGGCGCGCTCGACGGCCTCTTCGGCCTGCCGGGTCGCCTGGTCGAGGACGTCGCTCGACTGCTCCTCGGCCGAGCGCATGAGCTGCTCGATCCGCGAGCCGAGCCCGGCGTAGGACGGACGGTCGACCTCGCGGAGCTGGTCCTGCGCGGCGACGAGCTCTTCGCCGGTGCGTCGCACGTCGGCGTCCAGGGCGTCGATCCGTGCTTGGGCGTCTGCCAGGGCCGACTCGAGCGACCTCACCCGGCCGTCGACCTGGCTGCGGTCGTAGCCGCGCATCACGACAGGGAAGATCGGACGTTCGTCGGACACTGCAGACCTCCGGGGTCGGGGTAGGGCATGCTGCACTGAACATTCACATGCCAGATCAGGTCGTGGGGACGAGAGGCCAGTGAGCGCCGGCCGTCGTCGTCTGACGAGGGCTGACTGCGGTCCAGGCTCGGTCCGCCACCACCCTATCCGTTCGACGGTCTCGTGAACACGGCTCGTGCGGGCCGGTCCGGGGCGGGTCCTGTGAGCGTTCTGGCACGTCACCCGAGGCCCGTGGCCGCTACGCTGACAGATCTGGTTCGGAAGGGAACACTCAGTGCTGCACAGAATCGTTATGGTCGGCCTCGTGGTCGTCGGGCTCGTCGTGGCGGGCCTCGGCGTCGCGTCCGCAACCGTCTGGCGTCCGAGCGACACGGCGGTGATGACGACCGGAGAGCAGTCCGGCGCCACCCTGCTCACGACCGCCCCCGGGGTCCTCTCGCTCGTCGACCGAGACGTGACCATCACGGCGCGGTCCTCCGACGACGCCCAGGTGGTGCTCGCCCTCGGGTCCCAGGTCGACGTCGAGGGATGGGTCGGAGAAGACCCCGCCCTGCGCGTGACGGGCGCCTCGGACTGGGAGACCCTCACGGTCTCGAAGGTCTCGAGCGCTGGTTCAGACACGCGTGACGCGACCGACGCTGCGACCGACACGTCCGCCGACCCCAGCACCGAGGCGACCGCCGAGACCGACGCTGCAGCCCCTGCCGCCCCCGGACCTGACCCCTCGGGCTCCGACATGTGGGTCGAGTCCACGAGCGGGACCGGCACGGCCACCCTCGACTGGGACGCGACGTCGACCGACCAGGTGCTGCTCGTCGCGGCCGTGGGAGAAGACGCAGCGGCTCCCCAGCTGACCCTGTCGTGGCCGCGCGAGGTGACCACGCCGCTCCTCTGGCCCGGCGTCGCCCTCGGGGTCCTGCTCGTCGTGCTGGGCCTGATCTACGGGATCGTCACCCGAGGACGCCGGCGCCGCCCCGTCGTGGCACCCGCCGACCGTGCGGACGATGCCGTGGTGCCGACACCTGCTGGCGGTACTCCCGCTGCCGGCACGCTGACGCGCCGCCAGCTGCGCGAGCTCGCCGAGAAGCAAGAAGCCGAGACCGAGGCCGCGGCTGCTGCTGCTGCGCCGCGGCAGAAGCGTCAGTGGCCCTGGACCGGTGCGATCCCGGTGGTGAAGCCTGCCGAGCCTGAAGACTCCGACAAGAAGCCAGCGGCACCCGAGGCGCACCGTCCCGCCTGGCTCCCTGAGGGCACGGGCTCGACCTCAGGTTCCAGCTGGCGAGCGGCCTGGGGCGTCCGCGCCCCGGAGACCGGGACAGCCGGCACCACGCCTGACGACGCGGCACCTGGATCGGCCGCCGTCGCGGGACCGAGCACCCCTGGGGAGGCCGCAGCCGGCACAGAGTCCGCAGGAGGTGCCGCCGGTGGCACGGCCGTGAGCACGCCCAGCACACCGGGCCCGAAGGCTCCGACCGCTCCGACCCCGACGACCCGGTCGGCCCCGTCCGCACCGACGGCACCGTCCGGGCAGCGCCCGGCCCCGCAG
>NZ_JACBYE010000071.1 GCF_013415325.1 Sanguibacter inulinus
ACCTCCCTCATCCCCACCCACCGTCGAGCAGCCCGTTGCTCCGGTGGTCGACGCCGTGGTCACCCCGGTGACGCAGGTCGTGGCTCCCGTGGTCGGCGCCGTCGTCGAGCCCGTCACGGACCTCGCAGCACCCGTCGTCGACGCGACGGCTCCCGTCGTCGGCACAGTCGTGGACGCTGTGCTGACCAGCACCGACCCGGTCCTGGACACCGTCCTCACGCCCGTCGGCGAGGCTGTCTCGCCAGTCGTCGAGGACGTCGTCCTCCCCGTGCTGGACCCCGCGGTCGACGTGCTGGCCCCCGTCTCCGGAGCCGTCGGCGCAGTGCTCCCGCCCGTCCTGGCCCCGCTCGTGCCTGTTGTCTCCCCTGTGGTCGGGGCGGTCCTGCCGCCTGTCCTCGGGGTGCTGACACCGGTGCTCGACGTGGTCGCGCCGGTCGCGGCGGTCCTGACCCCCGTGACAGACGTCCTGGTCCCCGTCGTCGACGCGCTGTCGCCCGTCGTCACCCCGGTCGTCGACCCGGTGATCGACGTGGTCGGTCCGCTGCCGCCTGTCGTGATTCCTCCGCCGCCGACCGGCAGCCCCGGGACCCCGCCTGGCTCGGGCATGATCACGCCCCCAGCCGCCGACCCGGAGAGCTCTGGCTCCTCCACGTCCACGATGGTCTCACCAGCCGCCGCAGGTCGTGAAGACGCGGCTGCCACGACGGGCTCGTCGGGTGCGCCGACTCTCGGGACAGAGACGCTCACCGAGCACCGCGTGAGCGGTTCCCCCTTCGTCACCGACCTCGCAGGCAGCGTCGCGGGCTCCGTCCCGACCGCGCTCGCCTCCCCCGCCACCGGCTCCTCCTCCGGGTCCGCGTCGGCCCCTGCCGCACCCCGCCTCGGCGAGCCGGTCTTCCCGACCCAGCCCGCGGTCCCCGCAGCCCCGTCGGCCCCCGGCTCGGCGTCCCCGACGACGCGGGCCCCCTGGGCGACCGACGCGATCCTCCCGACCGACCCGACCATGCCGCTGCTCGCGGCGTGGGTCCTCACCGCGGGCGACGTCGCCCCGTGGCAGGACGTGGCACAGGACATCTCCGTAGCACCTGACTGAGCGGGCCCCGTCGACCCTCGTCGTCGACCACGCCCCGCAGCAGACCGACCGGTCTGCGCGCACGCTCTCACGTCAGGAACGAGCTCTCATGAACACGTACGTCAAGCGCGCTCTGCGCACCACGCTGCTCGCCAGCGGTCTGGTGCTCGCAGGCACAGCAGCAGCCCACGCAGCAGACACCGACGGCATCGGGAACGGGTCGGAGGTGGTCGCGCCGGTGACAGTCGACGTCGACCTCTCCGGGCTGTCCCTCGGACTCCTGGGCGACGCGTCCAGCACCGTCGTCCAGCCGGCACCTGCGGCGCCCCCGCAGACACCGCCGGCAGAGACCGGCCCCGTGGCCGAGCTACCCGTCCAGGCACCGGCCGAGACGACCCCGGTCGCCGAGCCCGCCCCGGTACCGGCACCTGCACCGGAGACAGACGGCATCCTCAACGGGACGGACGTCGCCGCACCTGTCGACGTGGACGTCGATCTCTCCGGCATCGCCGTAGGCGGCATCGGAGACGCCGAGACCACAGTCGTGACCCCGGCGCCAGCGCCTGCACCTGCACCTGCACCTGCACCTGCACCTGCACCTGAGGCTCCCGCCACCAGCGAGACCGACGGCGTCCTCAACGGCACCGACGTCGCCGCACCCATCGACGTGGACGTCGACCTCTCCGGCATCGCCATCGGCGGCATCGGAGATGCCGAGTCCACAGTCGTGACCCCGGCACCCGCACCCGCACCCGCACCCGCACCCGAGGCTCCCGCCGCAGGCGAGACCGACGGCATCCTCAACGGGACGGACGTCACCGCACCGGTCGACGTCGACCTCGACCTCTCCGGACTCGCCCTCGGCGTGATCGGCGACGCCACCAGCACCACCACCAGCGGAACCAGCACCACACCGGCAACACCCACAACCCCCGCCACAGGCACCGCCGGACCCACCGACGGCATCCTCAACGGCACCGACGCCATCGCACCCATCGACGTCGACCTCGACCTCTCCGGACTCGCCCTCGGCGTGATCGGCGACGCCAGCAGCACCACCACCGGCGGAACCACCACCGGCACACCCACCACCCCGGGCGGCATCTCGACCGGCGGTCTCCTCGACGGCGTGCTGAACGACCTCGGGGTGACTGCTCCGATCTCGCTCGGTGTCGACCTCTCGGGCGTCGCAGTGGGAGTGATCGGCGATGCTGAGAGCACCGTCGTCGTCCCGACGGTCCCGACGACCCCCGTGGACCCGACCGACCCGGTCGACCCGGTCGACCCCACTGACCCGGTCGACCCCACAGGTCCGATCGACCCCACAGGTCCGATCGACCCGACCGACCCCGTCGACCCGACGGACCCCGTCGACCCCACAGGCCCGATCGACCCGACCGACCCCGTCACGCCTGTCGTCCCCGGGACGACGACCGACCCCGTCACCTCCGGTGGTGGCGCAGGTGGTCTGACGACCGCCGGAGCGATGGTCAGCACCACGACCACCGAGGCGACGACGGCTGTCTCTGCCGACCGCGGGTCCGCCGGGACCTCGGCCACCTCGACCCGGTGGATGGCGGAGTCCGCTCCGTCCGCCCAGCTGGCGCACACCGGCACGCAGGCCCCCAACCTGCTCGCCCTCGTGGCTCTGCTGATCGCCGGTGGCCTCGGCCTCCGGCGCGCAGCGCGCCGCACCATCTGACCGTCAAGCTCGACTGCGCTGACCCGCACGTACCCCACGAGGTCCACGAGGTCCACGAGGTCCACGAGGTCCACGAGGTCAGCGCACCCTGAGGCTCTCCGCCTCAGGACGCACGACGCCGGAAGCCGGGATGGCTCATCGCCATCCCGGCCTTCGGCGTGTCACGAGACCACGCAGCCTTGCAGTCACGCACCGCCTGCTCGGCCTACAAGACCGCCCTGCCCGCGCAGCCTGCGCCCTCAACCCCAGACGAGTGCCTGTGCCGGCTCCTGCAGCACAGCGGCGACGTCGGACAGCAGCCTCGACGCGAGGGCCCCGTCGACGAGGCGGTGGTCGACGCTCAGCGCGAGCTGGGTGACGTAGCGCTTCTTGATCTTGCCCTTGTGCACCCACGGCTGCTCGCGGATCGCCCCGAAGGCGAGGATCGCGGCCTCGCCCGGGTTGAGGATCGGGGTGCCGGTGTCGATGCCGAACACGCCGACGTTGGTGATCGTGATGGTCCCGTCGGACATGTCGGACGGGCTGGTGCGTCCTGCCCGCGCTGTCGCGGTGAGGTCGGCGATCCCCTGGGCGAGCGACTTGAGCCCGAGCCTGTGCGCGTCCTTGATGTTCGGCACGATCAGCCCGCGCGGTGTCGACGCGGCGATCCCGAGGTTCACGTAGTGCTTGTAGACGATCTCCTGCGCGTCCTCGTCCCAGCTCGCGTTGATCTCCGGGTGACGGTTGATCGCGATCAGCAGCGCCTTCGCGGTGATGAGCAGCGGCGTGACGCGCACGTCGGTGAACTCGCGGTCCTTGCGGAGCCTGTCGAGCAGACGCATCGTCTTGGTGACGTCGAGGGTGTGGAACACGGTGACGTGCGGCGCCGTGAAGGCGCTCGTGACGACGGCCTCGGCCGTGCGCTTGCGGACGCTCTTGACGGGCACCCGGGTCTGGCGACCGTCGGAGGACACCTGCCCGGAGGCGAGCCACGGCGCGTCGTCGTCGACGTAGGTCGCGAGGGCGCGCGGCTGAGCCTGCGCACTGTAGGCGAGGACGTCTTCCCGGGTGACGATGCCACCGGGGCCCGTCGCGGTGACGCTCGACAGGTCGAGGCCGAGGTCCCGGGCGAGCTTGCGCACGGGCGGCTTCGCACGGACGGCGAGCGACCCGGGGCGCGGCGCGACCTGCGAGACCGACCCCACAGACTGCGCGGCGAAGGCCGGCGGCGCGACGGCAGGACGAGCTGCACGTGGAGCCGCGGGCTGAGCAGGAGCAGCGGGCCGAGCAGGAGCGGGCGCGGGTGCAGGTGCAGGTGCGGGAGCAGACGGCGCAGCCTGCGAGGCAGACGAGGCCGCACCCTGCCCAGGCGCGCCGGCTCCAGCAGGCTCCGCAGCACGTCGAGCACGACGCGTCGTCCCACCCGTCGCGACGCCGTAGCCGACGAGCACAGCACCAGAGCCCTCGCTCGCCTCAGCCGCAGCCGCGTCAGACGACCCAGCCCCGGTCTCAGCAGCCCCAGCCCCCTCAGCGCCAGCCTCGCCACCCGAGCCCGCGCTCGGCGCGACCCCGTCGGGGTCGGTGTCCACGACGATGATCGGCACGCCGACCTCGACGACGGCCCCGACCTCGGCGAGGATCTCGGAGACCACGCCCGCGAAGGGCGAGGGGAGCTCGACGAGAGACTTGGCCGTCTCGATCTCGACGATCGTCTGGTTCACGGTGACACGGTCGCCGACAGCGACGTGCCACGCGACGATCTCCGCCTCGGTGAGGCCTTCGCCGGCGTCCGGCATGGTGAAGCGCTCAAAGGTGGGCATCTAGGTCCTCCGGCAGTACAGACGAGAAACGGCGGGCGTGCGGGTCGCGCGTGCAGCGCAGACAGGTGCAGACGGGTGCGGTCTGGAGCGGGGCGCGGGCGGGTGTCCCCACCCCCGCCTGCGCCTCAGAACGCGAGCGAGCGGTCGACGGCGTCGAGCACCCTGTCGAGGCTCGGCAGGTACTCGTGCTCGATCTTCGCGACGGGGTACGGCGTGTGGAACCCGCCCACCCGCAGCACCGGCGCCTCGAGGTCGTAGAAGCACCGCTCCGTGACTGTCGCGGCGATCTCGGCACCCGTCCCGAGGAAGGTGGGGGCTTCGTGCACGACCACGCAGCGGTGCGTCTTGCGCACCGACTCGACCACCGTATCGGTGTCGAGGGGCGAGATGGAGCGCAGGTCGACCACCTCGATGCTCGTGCCCTCCGACGCGGCGGCCTCGGCGACCTTGAGGGCCGTCGCGACAGTCGGCCCGTAGGCGACGAGGGTGAGGTCGGTGCCCGGCCGTGCGACCACGGCCGTGTTGAGCGTCGCGAAGCCGTTGGCCTCGGCCACGGTGATCGGCTCGCGCACGGTGATGGACTCGCGCACGGGCTGCTCGTCGGCGTCGCCCTGCCCGCCGGCGCTCTGCTCGTCAGCCGCACCCTGCTGGTCAGCGTCAGCACCCTGCTGCTCCGCAGCGCGTCGCCCGTAGGGTCCGGCCGAGAGGTCGACCGCGCCCTTCTCCCAGTACCGGCCCTTGGGCTCGAAGAAGAGCACGGGGTCAGGGCTGGCGATCGCCTCCTGGATCATCGTGTAGGCGTCCTGGGGCGACCCGGGCGAGACCACGCGCAGCCCGGGGGTGTGCGCGAACAGCACCTCGGGGCTCTCCGAGTGGTGCTCGACCGCGCCGATGCCGCCGCCGTAGGGCACCCGGACGACGACGGGGACCGTGAGACGCCCGCGCGACCTGTAGTGCATCTTGGCGAGCTGCGTGGTGATCTGGTCGAAGGCCGGGAAGATGAAGCCGTCGAACTGGATCTCGCAGACCGGCCTGTAGCCACGCAGCGCGAGGCCGATCGCCGTGCCGAGGATCCCGGACTCGGCGAGCGGGGTGTCCACGACGCGGTCCGCGCCGAACGAGGCCTGGAGCCCGTCGGTCACGCGGAAGACTCCGCCGAGCGGGCCGATGTCCTCGCCCATGAGCAGGACCTTGTCGTCACCGCCGAGGGCGGCGCGCAGACCGGCGTTGATCGCCTTGGCGAAGGGCAGCGTCTGGACGTCGGTGGGGATCGGTGCGGCAGCCTGGGGGCGGCCGGCCGTGCTGCTGGTGCTGCTGGTGGTGGTGCTGGTCGGCGTGCTCATCGGTGGCCTCCCTGGTCCGTGAAGGACGACTCGTAGGACTCGAACCAGGCGCTCTCGCGCGAGACCACCTGGTGGTCCGTCGCGTAGACGTGGTCGAACATGGACGCGGCGGCGGGCTTGCCGAGCGCACGGACGCTCGCGCGGATCCGCTCGCCGAGGGCCTCGCACTCGGCATCGAGGGCCGCAGCGGCCTCGTCGTCCCAGGCGCCCTCGGAGACGAGGAGCGCGTGCAGGCGGGCGATCGGGTCGCGGTCGCGCCAGTAGTCCTCTTCGGCGCGGGTGCGGTAGCGGGTGGGGTCGTCGGAGGTGGTGTGAGCACCCATCCTGTAGGTGACGGCCTCGATGAAGGTCGGTCCGCCGCCGCTGCGGGCACGCTCGAGGGCCTCGGCGGTCACCGCGTAGCAGGCGAGGACGTCGTTGCCGTCGACGCGGACGCTCGGGACGCCGAAGCCGGCACCGCGGCGGTACAGCGGGACGCGCGTCTGGGTCGAGGTCGGGACGGAGATGGCCCACTGGTTGTTCTGGCAGAACAGCACGACGGGGGCGTTGTTGACGGCCGCGAAGCCGAGGGCCTCGCTCACGTCGCCCTGCGAGGTGGCGCCGTCGCCGAAGTACGTGATGACGGCGGTGTCGCGCTCGGGGTCCCCGGTGCCGACGAGCCCGTCGCGCTGGACACCCATCGCGTAGCCGGTCGCGTGGAGGGAGTGCGAGCCGATGACGAGGGTGTAGAGGTGGAAGTTGTGCGCCTCGGAGTCCCAGCCGCCGTGGTCGACCCCGCGGAACAGGCGGAGGATCTGTGCCATGTCGAGGCCGCGGGTGTGCGCGACGCCGTGCTCGCGGTACGACGGGAAGGCGACGTCCTGCGGCGCGAGGGCACGGCCGGAGCCGATCTGCGCGGCCTCCTGGCCGAGGAGCGGTGCGAAGAGCGCGAGCTCGCCCTGGCGCTGGAGGGCCGTGGCCTCGGTGTCGAAACGGCGGACGAGGACCATGTCGCGGTAGAGACCGCGGAGCTCCTCGGGGCCGAGGTGGCTGGTGCGGGCCCTGTAGGGCGCGTTGCGGTCGTCGGCCACGCGGCGGCCGTCGGGGGTGACGAGCTGGACGGGTGCGTCCTCGTCGGTCTGGGAAGCCTCTGTCGGCTGCATCAGGTCGGTCACGCCTTCTCCTCCACGGTCAGTGCACGGGCTGCGAGGCCTGCGCACGGAGTCGGACGACGTCGAGCCAGCCGGCATCGTCTCCCTACCTCTCAGTAGGCTACGCCAGCGTAACTTACGCAAGCGTAGGTTCGTCTCGTGCCGCCTGGACAACGCTCGGCAGCAGGTCTTGTCTGCTTCGGACACTACCGAGCCGCGCACCTGGTGCGGCAGCCGAAGGTCCCCCGGACCGAGGGTGGGGCCAGCCCGACCCTGCGCCCACTGGCCGTCTGCTCGCACGCTCGGCAGCCCCGCTGCACCACCGCACCCCTGCACTCACCCGCCTGCACCGAAGCGCCCCGCACCCATCTCCCCGCCTGCCGACCCGCACGGACAGGTGGGCTACCCCTACCCCCGAACGGTGGGGCCACAGGCTGAGGATGCACCCCGCCCAGTCTCTACTCTTGGCCTCATGCCCAGCACAGCGCAGCACTCAGCGTCGGAAGGCCCGCCCGGGTCGCAGCCGGCGACGCCCCCGGAGGCAGACACCGCGACTCCCTGGGCGACAGCCACGGCGGACCCCTCGGCGTCAGCCGCAGAGCCAGCCGCGAAGGTCGACCTCGAGACGTCCCCCGGGACGAGCAGGCTGCAGGACCTGTCGACGGTCGCCCCGGCGCTCGCAGGTGGCACCGCCCTGCTGCGGGCCCCCGTGGACCCCGCGACGTGGCGCGCCGTCGCCCAGGCGAGCATCGGGTTCCCCTGGCTGCTCGTCACAGGCATCCTCTCGACCGTGCTCGCGGCGCTCGGCGTCGGGCTGCTGCCCGTCTTCGGCCTCGGGGCGCTGATCTTGCTCGTCGCCCTCCCCGCTGCCCGAGGCTTCGCGCGGGTCGAGCGTGGTCGGCTGCTCGCGCAGCTCGGCGTGCTGATCACCCCGGGCCCGGCGCGCACCCGTCCCCGGCTCAGGTCGTGGCGCGGCCTCGTCGCCGCGACGACCGACAGGGTCGCGTGGGGCGCCGTCGCGTACGCCGCCGTCGCCATGCTGCTGGTCGCGCTCGAGGTCGTCGTCGCGTGGAGCCTGGGCGCTGTGCTCGCGCTGCTGCTGTCCCCGGTGCTGTCGTGGGACGACGGCCCGAGCGTCTCGCAGGTCGCGCTCGTCGCGGCCGGGGTCGTCGGGCCGTGGGTCTGGGCTGTCGCGACGCAGGCGCTGGCCCTCGTGCACGTGCGGCTGGCCCGCTCACTCCTCGGGCTCTCGAGGGTGTCGGTCGAGGTGCGGCGCGCCGAGGCCGAGGCCGAGCAGGCCCGTGAGGTCGCGGCGCGCGCCGAGCAGCGCGCGGACCACCTCGCGACGACCCGCACCCGTGCCGTCGGTGCGGCGGACGACGACAGGCGGCGCATCGAGCGCGACCTGCACGACGGTGCGCAGCAGCGGCTCGTCGCCCTCGGTGTCGAGCTCGGGACCGCGAAGCGTGCCGCGGCGACCGACCCTGACGCGGCGGCGGCAGCCCTCGACCACGCGCACCGCGAGATCAAGGAGACGCTGTCCGAGCTGCGCGACCTCGTCCGGGGCATCCACCCGGCGGTCCTTACCGACCGTGGGCTCGACGCGGCGCTCTCCGCGATCGCCGCACGCCACCCCGTGCCGGTGACAGTCGAGGTGCCCGACCCGGCCGCGCTGTCGGCCGCGAGCCCTGGCGCCCAGGCGGCCGCGTACTTCGTCACGGCCGAGGCCCTCACCAACTCCGCCCGGCACTCGGGCGCGACCCGTGTGCACGTGGTCGCCGGGATCGGACTGGGGGCCAGTGGGGCTGTCTTGCGTCTCGAGGTCGTCGACGACGGACGCGGCGGCGCGACAGCCTCTCCGGGCGGCGGGCTCGACGGGCTGCGCAGCCGCGTCGAGGCCCTCGACGGCACGTTCAGGCTCGACAGCCCCGCAGGCCGCGGGACCCGCATCATGGTGGAGGTACCGTGCGCATCGTGATCACCGAGGACTCTGTCCTCCTGCTCGACGGCCTCACCCGTCTGCTCGTGGCCGAGGGGCACACCGTCACCGGCTACAGGTCGGCCGACGAGCTCGTCGCCGCCTTCGCGCACCTGGGTCCCCACGAGCTGCCCGACGTGCTGGTCACGGACGTGCGGATGCCCCCGACGCACACGGACGAGGGTCTGCGGGCCGCCGTGCACCTACGCAGCCTGCACCCGGGCCTCCCGGTCCTCGTGCTGTCGCAGTACGTCGAGCAGCGCTACGCGACCGAGCTCTTCGCCGGTGACGTCCGCGCGCTCGGCTACGTCCTCAAGGACCGGGTCGCCGACGTCGACGACTTCCTCGACGCTCTCGGCAGGGTCTCCGGGGGTGGGACGGTGATCGACCCCGAGGTGGTGTCCCAGCTGCTCGCCCGGACCCGCGGCACAGGCGTCGACAGGCTCACGGCGCGCGAGCGCGAGGTCCTCGGTCTCATGGCCGAGGGCCGCTCGAACGGCGCGATCGCCGAGATGCTGGTCGTCGGGACCGCCGCCGTCGAGAAGCACGTCACCTCCATCCTGACCAAGCTCGACCTCGCGCCCGACGCCGACGACCACCGCCGCGTGCTCGCCGTGCTGCGCTGGCTCGAGCACGCACCCACCCGAGGAGCCGGATCATGAGCGCACCCAGCGGACCGCGGAGCCGCCGCGGCCGGACCCTCCTCTGGGTCGGCAGCGCGATCGCCGTCGTGGCGATCGCCCAGGGCGGCTACCAGGCCGCCGACTGGTTGTCGTCCTCGACGACGGTGTCGTCGCAGACCCTGGACGCAGTCCCGACGGTCGAGCTCACCGCCGACGGCGATGTGACGGTCACCGTCGGCAGCACGGACAGCATCGAGGTCGAGCGTCGTGCCAGGACGGGGTTCCAGGACGTCAGCTACGAGGCCGTCGAGTCCGGCGGCACGCTCGCGGTCGAGCACTCCTGCCCGCGGTGGTGGAGCAACGGGGTCTGCCAGGCCGACCTGGTCGTGCAGGTGCCCGCGGGCACGGAGGTCGTCGTCCGCACAGGCAGCGGCGCCGTCCGCGTCGAGGGGGTCGAGGGTGACCTGCGCGTCGAGAGCGGGGACGGCGACGTGCTCGTCGCCGGCGCCGGCGGGCGCGTCGACGCCCGCACGAGCAGCGGCCGTGTCGAGGTGGACGGAGCAGTCACGGGCGTCGTCGCGCGCAGCGGGGACGGTGACGTGACGGTCCGCGACGCCGGGGGCACCGTGGAGGCCCGGACGAGCAGCGGCCGTGTGGTCGTCGACGGGGTCACGGGCGACGCCACGGCCGAGTCGGGCGACGGTGACGTCGAGGCGCGCGAGGTGACGGGCTCCGCGTCGGCGACCACGTCGTCGGGCGCTGTCCGCGTCGGTGGTGTCCGGGGCGACGTGGTCGCCACGTCGGGTGACGGCGAGGTGGTCGTCCGCGGCACCGGGACCGCCGTCGCCCTCGAGATCAGCACGGGTGACGGACGGTCGACCGTCGACGCGCCGACCGACCCGTCGGCCTCACGGACCGTGACGATCCGCTCGAGCAGCGGCGACGTGTCGTACCTCGGCGCGGAGTGAGACGAGGGCGGGCACGGAGCAGGCACGAGCCGCGCAGGGCCGCAGCGGAGACCAGATCGCGGCGGCCCTGCGCCCTAGACCGTCCTCGCCTGTCAGCCCTTGGGAGCCCAGGGGTTCTGCTTGCCGTCGCCGGGCTGGTCGGGCGTGCCGTACAGACCGTCGTTCTGCCCCTGCCACCCGGTGTCGGGCAGACCGTACTGCGGGCCTGGGGTCGCGTAGCCCTGCTGGCCGGGCGTGCTGTAGCCCTGGGACGCGTCGGGCGCGGGGTACTGCGAACCGAAGGGCGAACCGCCCTGCGTGGGGTACCCGCCGGGCTGGATCGCGCCGGCGAAGCGCTGGGTGTCTGCGTAGTCGATCGGGTAGTCGGTGAAGCCGTAGACCGACGGGTCCGGGTAGGGGCTGCCGGTCTCGACCGCGAGCGCCGCACGCGTCCTGGCGAGCTCACGCTCGATCGGCCACTCCTTGAGGGCGAACATGCAGATCATCACGATGTTGACCACGGGCACGAGCATGATGAAGATCCAGGGCCACGGGTAGCCGGCCTTCTTCACGATCCGTGAGTACACGTAGAACACGGCGAAGATGAGCCCGGCGTAGAGGACGACGAGGAGGACGACGAGCCCGACGCCGAGCGCTGCGGCGGCGCCGTCGGAGCTGCGGGCGAAGATCTCTGCCGTCTGCGGGTCCATGCGGTGTCCTCCTGAGGATGTGCTGCCGGCTGCGGTCACCGCCCCTGGGGGGTGGTGCGGCACACGTGAGTGTAGGAAGCGAGTGTAGGGGCTGAGCACCCTCCCGAGGGAGAGGGTGCTCAGTCGTCGGAGGAGGAAAAAGGTCGCCGTCCCGCTGTCCGGCTGGGACGATGCAGCCGCTACCGTGCGCGAGCGAGCAGTCGCACGAGCGAGCAGTCACACGAGCACAGCCCCGCGCCCATCCCCCGGACCACGACCACGAACGGAACCACCGTGACCTCCCACCTCCCCGCAGTCGACCCTGCTCTCGCATCACCCCCCACCCCCGCGGCCCCGGCAGACACCGCTGCCGCCGAGCGGATGTGGGCGGACTACTCCCGCGCCGTGCCGTCGGCCGTCAGCGTGTGCCCGGAGTACACGGTCGAGGGCTTCGGGGACTCTGCGGCGCTGGCCGACGCCCTGCTCGGGCTGGTCCTCTCGGGCCGCAAGCGCGCGACGGCCGAGCTCACCGAAGAGTTCGCGGCGCGCGGCGACGACCTGCCTCGGGTCGGCTCGCACTGGATCGCCTGCGACAGCACGGGGGCGCCGCGCGCTGTCCTGCGCAGCACGGAGCTGCGTCTGGCGACCTTCGACCAGGTGGACGCGGCCTTCGCCTTCGACGAGGGCGAGGACGACAGGTCGCTCGAGTCGTGGCGGGTCGAGCACGAGAAGTACTGGGTCCGCGGGTGCGCTGCGCGAGGCGCTGTGTGGTCACCCGAGCAGGAGATCGTGCTCGAGCGTTTCTCGGTCGTGTGGCCGCCGGAGGTCGCGGAGGCTGCGCGCACGCGCCCGAGCTGAAGCACAGACACGCTCAATCATGTTTACTTGAACAGCATTGCTCACCCCTCCGGTACCCGTTACACAACCGTGACCCGAGGCGGTTGACGTCCTCGTCGCGGTTCGGGCACTCTGGCCAGGAGTCAAGCCAGAAGCCTCATCGTCGAGGCTCTCCCTCACACGGACGTGAGCATGCGAACTTCACAGATAAACACATCAAGCAACACGGTTAAACAGAATCCGCCGGCGCCCCGACGCCTGAGCGACGGCGTCTTCGCCGTCCTCCTGGTGCTCCCAGGCCTCGCGCTCCTCGGCGCAGTCGTCGTCTACCCGCTGGTCTCCGCCCTCGTCACGGCCTTCTTCAAGCAGAGCCTCGTGGTGCCGGGCCGGGAGTTCGTCGGTCTCGACAACATCCGGGCGGTGCTCGACGGCAACTTCTGGCAGATCTTCGGCCAGACGATGGTCTTCACGGTCGGGACCACGGTGGTCCCCTTCGTCATCGGCTTCGGGCTCGCCCTCGCGCTCAACACCCGCATCGCAGGGGCGAAGGTCATGCGAGGGCTCATGCTCATCCCGTGGCTCATCCCCGGGGTCGTCGTGTCCTTCCTGTGGATGTGGATCTTCAACGCCAACTACGGCGTGATGAACGGCGTCCTCGAAGGGCTCGGGGTCATCGACTCCCCGCAGGCCTGGCTCGCCCAGCCCGGGACCGCCATGGGCGCCGTGATCGTCGCGAAGACCTGGCAGAGCTTCCCCTGGATGATGGTCATGCTCCTCGCCGGGCTCCAGACCGTCCCCGGTGAGCTCCACGAGGCCGCCGAGATGGACGGCGCCGGCACCGTCCGTCGGTTCTTCTCGATCACCGTCCCGCACATGTCCGGGATCATCGGGCTGGTCCTGCTGCTCGAGTTCATCTGGAACTTCCAGCACTTCGACATCATCTACGTGCTCACCGGCGGTGGCCCCGCAGGGTCGACCCAGACCTTCGCGACAGCCGTCTACGAGACGGCCTTCAAGGGCTACGACCTCGGCCGGGCCGGTGCGCTCGGCCTGCTGTGGATGCTCATCCTGCTCGTGCTCGTCGTCGTCTACATCCGGTTCTCCGAGAAGGGCGAGCAGCGATGAGCGCCGTGTCCCCGACCACCACCGCCGAAGCCCCCGTCGTCGCCGGCGACCCCGCACCGCCGACCTCCCGCCGCGGGCTGACAGGGTCGCTGCGCTCCGAGCGACGCGGGGTGCGCATCAGCGCCTGGGCCGTGGTCGTCGTCTTCGGCGGCTTCGGGCTGCTCCCGGTCTACTGGTTGCTCGCGACCTCCCTCACCCCGCGCTCCGAGGTGTTCTCGTACCCGCCGCGGCTCTTCCCGTCGACCGTCACCCTCGACGCCTACCGCGCGATCTTCGACAACGCCGCCCTCTTCGGGTATCTCAAGAACAGCATCATCGTCTCGGTCGTCACCGCCCTGCTCAGCGTGGTCGTCTCCGCGTACATGGGGTACTCGTTCTCGAAGTTCCGGTACCGCGGGCGCCGGTCACTCATGTACCTGGTGCTCTCCTCGCAGATGTTCCCGCAGGCCCTCCTGCTCGTGACGCTCTACAGCGTGTTCAGCGCCTACGGGCTGCTCAACACCTACGCAGCGCTCGTGCTCTCCTTCACGACCTTCACGCTGCCGCTGTGCGTCTGGATGCTCAAGGGGTTCTTCGACACCATCCCCGACGAGCTCGTCGAGGCGGCACGGGTCGACGGGGCGTCGCGGCTGCGGATCATCCACTCGATCGTCCTGCCGCTCGCGGCACCCGGTCTGGTCGCGGCCGGCCTGTTCGCCTTCGTCCGGGGCTGGAACGACTTCATCTTCGCCCTGACCCTCGCCGGACCGGACAAGCAGACGCTGCCGCCCGGCCTGGTCAACACCTTCGTCGGCGAGGCCGCGACAGCATGGCCCGAGCTCATGGCGGCGTCGCTCGTCGTCTCGCTGCCCGTGTCGATCGCCTTCATCGCATTGCAGAGGTTCCTCGTCGGCGGTCTGACCGCCGGCGCCGTGAAGGGCTGACGCCTCGCTGGTCGTACGGCAAGTCGTCACGCACCGCACCCGCACCGCTCTCGCTCTCGCTCTCACTCTCACAGCACGAGACTCCCGACTCCGTCCACCCCTGTCTCCGCTCAGCCCTGTCTCCACACAGCCCCGTCTCCGCACGACTCCCTCACCCCCGCGCGACACCCTCACCGAGGAGGACCCATGTCGAACCGCCCCACCCACCTGCCCCGCAC